>JAJTGR010000103.1 GCA_021299375.1 Gemmatimonadota bacterium | reverse complement strand
ATGTGCTGGCGCGACTCACTTCGTCGCTCGCCGATCGCTACCGCGTGGAACGCGAGCTCGGCGCCGGCGGCATGGCCACCGTGTTCCTCGCGCACGACCTGCGCCGCGAGCGCGACGTGGCCATCAAGGTGCTGCATCCGGACCTCGGCGCCGCGCTCGGCGCCGAGCGGTTCCTGAGCGAGATCAAGACGACGGCCAAGCTGCAGCATCCGCACATCCTGCCGCTGCTGGACTCGGGCGCGGCCGATGGGCTGCTGTTCTACGTCATGCCCTACGTGCGCGGCGAGACGCTGCGGGACCGGCTCACGCGCGAGCGGCAGCTGCCGCTCGACGACGCGCGGCGGATTGCCGGTGCCGTGGGCGACGCGCTCCAGTACGCCCATGCGCAGGGGGTCATCCACCGCGACATCAAGCCCGAGAACATCCTGCTGCAGGATGGGCACGCGCTGGTGGCCGACTTCGGCATTGCCCTGGCCGTGCAGACCGCCGGCGGGCAGCGCATGACGCAGACGGGACTGTCACTCGGCACGCCGCAGTACATGAGCCCCGAGCAGGCCATGGGCGAGCGGGCGATCGACGCCCGCAGCGACCAGTACGCGCTCGCCGCCGTGCTGTACGAAATGCTGGCCGGTGAGCCGCCGTTCACCGGGGCCACGGTGCAGGCCGTCATCGCCAAGGTGATCAGCGCCGACCCCGAGCCGCTGGCGCTCGTGCGGAAAACCGTGCCTCCCGCCGTCGATGCGGCCATCCGGCGCGCCCTCGCCAAGCTGCCCGCCGACCGGTTCGCGTCGGTGGCCGCCTTCCGGGCGGCCCTCGAATCGGCCGACACGGCGGCTACCGCTGTGCCAGTGGGTGTGGCTGCGGCCCCGGCAGCGCGCCGGTCGCGCGCCGGCCTTGTTGCCGGCTGGAGTATAGCGGCACTGCTCGGCGTGGCCACCGGCTGGGTGGTGTGGGGCACGGGCCACCAACCGGCGGCGCAGGCCGACGTCACGTCGCTCACCCGGGTGCAGGTCACCTTCACCGGCGCCGCCGGGCTTCCCGCGCTGTCGGCCGATGGTCAGGTCCTCGCCTACGTGGAGCGGCGCTGTGCCCAGCCCAGTCACGACGGCCACCAGAGCGAGTTCGCGTTCGGCGTGGATGCGGTGCCCTGCGTGGACCGCCTGCTGGTGCAGGATACCGGCAGCACCTCGCCCGCCGAGGTGCTGCGGGGGGTAGAGGAGGTGCGGGACGTGCGCTGGGCCCCCGCCGGCACCGCGCTCGTGTTGTCCGCGGCGCTCGACTCGGTGTCGCAGGGCACCTACGTGCTGCCGCGTCTCGGCGGCACGCCACGCCGCGTGGGGGGCATGGGCTTCATCGACGTGCATGCCCGCGGCGACACGGTCCTCATCCTGCCCGGCACCCCCGAGTTCAGCAGCGCCGCGTACGCGTACGTCGTGCCTCTGGCCACCGGCCAGGTCACCGACAGCGTGCGCATGCCGTCACCGGTGCTCACGGCCGTGGCGTGGTCGCCCGACGGACGGCGCATCGCCACGTCCGATTCGCGCGGGCGGGTGTACCTCGTCGACCGCGCCTCGGGCACGGCGGACTCGCTGGCTGCCGTATCGCGCCAGCACCTGCGATGGACGCCGGACGGTGAGGCCCTGCTGTTCTTCCAGCCCGCCGCCGGGCGCGACGACGATTTCCTGCGCGTGGCCGTCGACGCCAAGGGACACTTCGGCGGTCAGCCCGTGCCCATTGCCGCCCGCGCGCAGATGGTGTTCCGCGGCAGCTTCGACGTGGCCCGGCAGAGCGGGTTGGTGGCCATCGTCACCGGCAACGCCACTGGCGACCTGCACACCTTCCCGCTGCGTTTCGGTGAGCCGGTCACGATGCGGGCGGAGTCGCGGCAGGTGACCAGCGGCACGTCATGGTACAGCTACCCGTCCATCGCGCCCGACGGCAGCGCGATCTACTACCTCAGCGGCAACGGCAATGGCGACAACTTGTTCCGGGTCAAGCTCGGGGCCGCCGAGCCGGTGGAGGAGGCGCTCACCACGGGGAACGGCGCCGGGGTGTCCATCTACTCGCTGGTCTCCCCCGACGGGCGCCGCGTGGTCTTCCAACGCTATGTCGGTGACAGTCTCCGCACGTTCGAAGTGAACGTCGAGGCGCAGCCCACCGTGACCGCGCTGTCGGTCGCGGCCGACGGGAGTTGGCGTCCGGGCATCCTGCCGCTCGGCGCCGACGGCTTCGCCGGCGTTGCCGCCAACCTGCGGGCCCTCCTGGTGGCCGACACCCGCGACCGGGTGCCGCGTCGACTCCCTGTGCCCGATTCGTTGCTGGTCATGGCGGCAACGCTGAGCCCGGACGAGACGCGGCTGGCCGTCGAAGTGCATGGCCCCCGCGAAACGGCCTTCGCCACCACCCCCCTCGACCGCTGGGCACCCACCGTGCTGGAGCGCGTGCCGGGGCCGGCCATCGGCACGGCGCTCTCTTGGCGCGACGACGGCTTCGTGTATTACGGCGACTTCGACGCCGCCCGGCGCCAGCCGGTGCTGCGCCGCCTCGATCCGCGCGCACCGGTAAGCGGGCGTGCCCCGGTGGCCATGGCGCTGCCCGAGCGGTGCAAGGTCCCGTCGGCCGTCGTGGCCACGCGGGCCCCCGTGGGAACCTGCCTGGTGGAGGACTACCGCGGCGATGTGTACCTGTGGCGCATGAACGGCGTGACGCGATGAGCGGGGCGGTGGGCCGCACGAGGTTGGGCAACCGGAACGTGTGGCGTGGCAACGCATGGTGCACGTTCCCTCGACCTGCCTTCGCCCCAACTCCACCAGGGCCGTGAACATGAGGAACCCGCGCGTCGAGGCCGTGCTCGACGAGGTGGCGGACCTCACCGGTGAGCGCAAGACGAAGGCAGGGGCTGCGCGCTGGAGGAGCGGCGTGAGCGGCTGCGCGCAACCATGGGCGCCGAGTTCCCCCGCACCGGCTGCCCGCTGGCATGATCGCCGCCCTTTCCCGTCTCGCTGCGGTTTGACATACAACCGTGACTGGCATATGGTTAACCATATGAAGACGACGCTGAACATTGACGATACCGTGATGGACCGTCTTCGGCGCGAGTCGGCGCGGACCGGCCGGACCATGTCGGAGCTTGTCGAGACCGCGCTACGGCATCTCCTGCAGCGTCGGTCACCGGTGTCGGAGCTGTCCCCGTTGCCTTCGTTCGATTCGGGTGGCGCGCTGGTGGACGTGGCCGATCGTGACGCCCTGTATCGCGTCATGGAGGAGCAATAGGTGTTCGTGGTGGACACCAACGTGTTGGTCTACGCGGCCGACGTCAGCGCACCGGAACACCCGCGGTGCCGCGCCCTCCTCGACCGCTGGCGCGTGCAGCACGGCGCGTGGTATCTGACCTGGGGCAACTGCTACGAGTTCCTCAGGGTCGTCACGCATCCCCGCGTACTGCGCAAACCCTGGAGCGCTCCTGCCGCTGGCGAGTTTCTCACGGCTGTGCAACAGTCACCGGGACTCTCCATGCTCTCCCCGACGGATCGCCATGCTGCCGTGCTCGCGGAGGTCATGTCGGCGGTACCTCTGATCACCGGCAACTTGTGGCATGACGCCGAGACGGCGGTGCTCATGCGCGAACACGGCATCCGCCGCATCTGTACGCGCGATACCGGGTTTTCCCGCTTCCCGTTCATCGAAGTCGTCGATCCGTTGACGTCCGAGCCGTGATACCGCGCCGTGATCGCGGCGCGGCCGCGTTGGCAGCGCGTCGGTCCGCCATGATTGTGCCCGCCTCTGCCTCGGTGTGCCCGTGAATCAGTTCGTCGCTCGTCTTGCCACCGCGCTGGCCACCCATTACCGCGTCGAGCGCGAGCTCGGCGCCGGCGGTATGGCCACCGTGTACCTCGCGCACGATCTCAAGCACGAGCGCGACGTCGCCATCAAGGTGCTGCACCCCGATCTCGGCGCGGCCTTGGGCGCCGAGCGGTTCCTGAGTGAAATCCGCACCACGGCGCGGTTGCAGCATCCGCACATCCTGCCGCTGTTGGATTCCGGCGCGGCCGATGGGCTGCTCTTCTACGTGATGCCGTATGT
>JAJTGR010000090.1 GCA_021299375.1 Gemmatimonadota bacterium | reverse complement strand
GTTGTTCACGTCCCACACGGTGCGCAGGGCCCGGGCGGCCGTATCGAACACCACCAGCACGTTGTGCTGCCGGCTCACCGCGTCGCGCTGGGCGGCCATGATGGCCAGATCGATCGCGCGCGCCGCCGTCTCCACCCGCGCGTTGTCGAACCGCAGCTTGGGGACCGTGATGGCCGCAAGAATGCCGATCATGGCCATGACCAGCATCACCTCGATCAGGCTGAACGCACGACGTCGTGCTTGTCTTCGACGCACTGGACCACTCTCCACCAAAGATTCACGACGTCGACGCCGCCGCGCCCGAGACGTCACATTTCCGTCACGGTGGCAACACTCCGTGTCAGCACGTGATAGGGGAGGGCGTGGGTGGAACCGTGGGGCGAGGGCGGTACCGCATCAGCAGGGTGTGGGCCGCGTGCGCCGCATGCTGGGCAACGGTGCGCGCGGGCGATGTCTCGTGCGTGCGAGCCGGCGCGTGAACGCAGGAACTACGCCGGCGTGGCGCGCATCATGCACGCCGCACTCGGCACCTCACCCTCGCGATGCGGCGGCTGGTGCCTTGGGCGCGTGCCGCGAGGGCGCCGGCACTCCGCGCATCTCCACGACCACGCCCCTCTCATCGCGTGGGTGCGCCCGCTGCGACACATGTGTGTCGCGCGCCGGGCGTCAGCGGCTCTGGTCGAACCAGGTCCGCGCTGTGCGCAGTGCGCGCAGGGTGGCCGTCAGCTCCTGGTCGGACAGCGCGGCCGCCAGCGGGGCCAGCGCCTCGCCCAGGCGCATCACGGCGCGACGCCGCGCCGCGCGGCCGGCCGCGGTGAGTCTGGCGAGCTTGCTGCGTCCGTCCTGCGGATCGGGCCGGATCGCCACGTAGCCCTTGTGCTCCAGTCGGGACACGGTGTTGGTCATCGCGCCCTTCGTGACCTCCATCGCACGGGCCAGCTGGCTGAGCGACGACTCGCCACCGACCCGAACGAAGTGGTTCAGGACGATGAACTGGGACATGTTCAGATCTGGTGCCAGCAGCGAGGCGGCGCGGTTCTGCGACAGCTGCGCCACCATGCCCACCTCGGTCATCAGCTGAAACAGCAGCGGGTCCTGCTCGACGACATGGTCGTTCTTGCGAGCAGCAGGCATCGGACCTTGGGCGTGGAACGGACGGGGCGGATGCCTGCATGATAACCTCGTCGTTGCCCACTGCGGCAGGTCGCCCGTCGGGCACGGCTCTGCACCGCGTTTCTGCGCCCACACGAGGGCACCGGCCCCGCACGGGTGGGCCGCTCTCACCCCGTCACCATCATGTGCTCCATAGGGCGTCCAGCCCCCGCCGGGGCGCTGGCGGCGCCCACACCGCTCCCGCGGGGAGATAGCCGACGCGAGCCAGCATCTGGACCGTATGCCGTGGGGCAGGCGTGCCGAGCAGGCGGTGGATGGCCTCGTACGGGCGGGCCGCCTCGGGGTACTCCTGCAGCGCCTGTTCGTTCGGATGCATCCCCAGCCCGCGGGCCGCGCCGGCGAGGTTGACGCGCACGTACGCGCGGCCGGCGAGGATCTGCTGCGCGCGCGCATTGCCCTCCGTCACGAGCCACAGGTACGCGGGCGTGGCATCGGTGATGGCGTTGAACTCCTTGAGCTGGGCAACGGTGCTCCGGGAGTTGGGGGCCGGGAATTTCCGGCGGTCGACGAACCCGAGCTTGGCCAGTGTCACCAGCAGCCGCCTGGTGATGATGATCCCGTCGCGGTGCCGATCGATCTCGGCGCTGCCGAAGCGAAGCAGCCGCATGGACTCCATCATGGGTGCCTCGGTGGTCATTTCCACGCGCCACGCGTCCTTGACGATCGTGCGGATCTCCTCCACCCGGGTCTGGTCGGCGGACAGCGCGTCGGCGCGGCCGGCGAGATCGAACGCGAGTGGCAGGCCGGCAACCGAGGCGCGCAGCGACGCGACGTCTGCGGGCGCGATAGGGCGCGCGACATCGTACGCCCGGCGGTCGGTCCGGCGCCGCAACGCTTGCGCGAACAGCGGGTCGCGCGGCACGTCGGCATCGGCCACCAGGCGAACCCGTGCGAGCGGCCGCGCGTCGAGGGTGGCCCCCGGTTCGCCCTCGGGGAACAGGGTGATGTCGGCGCGATGGCCGCGCTCCGCCGCCGCCATCGCGAGCAGCTCGAGAAACGCCCCCGCACCCATCAGGATCTGTCGTCCGTTGGGGTCGGTCGCCGGCAACAGCCGCTGCACATCCAGCCGGAGCGTGATCTCGCCGGGAACCCGCAGGTCGGCGAGCCACGGCTGCAGGTTGTGTGGATTGGGGGCGAGGATCGCAAACGACAACGCCCAGCGCCGCACGTCGTCGTCCGGCGTCGGCCCGGCCCACGCGGCGACCGCGGGGCGCGGCACACGCACCGAGACGCAGCCGGTGAAGGCGCTCGCGCCGGCGGCCAGCACGACGCCACCGCCCACCACGCGAATGAAGGCTCTCCGTTCCTTAGGTCTGATCCGAGTCGGGGTCGTCAGGCATCCGGACGTATGGCCGGGCGCATACCCCGACCACGAGTGAGGCGGTGCCAGACCAGCGCCACCAGTTGCACCAGCACCAGTGAGGTGCCGATCACCGACCACCCCCACTTGATGGCCGAGAGCGTCGAGGCAAGCGAGGCGAGCCACGCCGGGAACGTCAGCGGCGCGCGCAGCATGGTCAGGGTGACCGTATTCTCCCAGAGGTCGGCGCTGGCGATCGCCGGGCCAAGCACGGCGAGCCACAGCGCCAGCCGCTGCCACCCCGGCGCGTCGTGACGCGCCTTGGCGAACATGACATGCAGCACGAACAGCGTGGCCAACAGGCCGGCGATGAAGAGAAAGTCCACCCATTGCGTGCGCTGGTAGACGTCCAGGGTCCCCCGCGCGATCAGCGCGCCGTACCAGCCCTTGGTTCGTGCCGCGTCGAAGGCCAGCTGCCCCTCGATCAGGCGCGGCGGGAAGCCCGACCTGGCATAGAGGGCGTTGGCCCAGGCCAGTCCGCCAACGAGGGTGCACACACTCACGGCGAGCGCGAGGGCGAGCCCCCCCCACCGGGTCCCCTCGGCGAGGCGGCGCACTCGGTTGATAAGCGGGATCATCGGAACGCTCCTCGGGGCAGCAGAGTGAGGGTCATATCGTTCAACGCTCAACAAGAATGGTATGCCATTGAAGTATATGCAAGCCGGCGCAAGCCACCGCGGCTCGCGCGTGCGCCGCCCGACGGGCCGCGCCCCATGCGCGTGCCGGGCCTCGCGGGCTGGCTGTCGGCAAGATGACCGACGCGCACCGCGCCCCATGCGCGTGCCGGGCCTCGGCTCCCTCTTGCGCCACTCGCCCGGCGGCGAGACCTTTCCTACATGCGCCCGTCCCTTCGTGCACGTCCCGTTCGCGCGCTCGGCGTCGCCGCTGCCATGGCCGCCGCCTGCGGAAGCCTCGCCTGTGCAGACCAGGGCGTCGTCACGCCGGCGGACGCCTTCGCCCCGGTGACCGCGTCGTTGACGATCGACCCCGGGGCCCTCCCGAGCTACGCCGCGCAGGCGGTGCCGGGCCATTTCGTTCCCCAGACCCTCCAGCGGGAGGCGCGGAACCCGCTCGGGAACGAGATCACCGACGCCGGCGCGACGCTCGGTCGGGTCCTGTTCTTCGACCGGCAGCTCAGCCGCGCCAACACGATCAGCTGTGCATCGTGTCACCAGCAGCAGCTGGGGTTCGGCGACACCGCGCGATTCAGCGTGGGGTTCGATGGCACCGGCCGCACGACCGTGCACTCGATGCGGCTGGGGAACGCGCGATTCAACGAGAACGGGCGCTACTTCTGGGATCGTCGGGCGCTGTCGCTGGAGGCCCAGACCACCCAGCCGGTGCGCGATGCGGTGGAGATGGGGTTCGATGACGCCCACGGCGGATTCGCCGCCGTGATCACCCGGCTCGGGGCGCTCCCGTACTACCCGCCGCTGTTCACCCTCGCCTTCGGCGATGCCACGATCACCGAGGATCGGGTGCAACGGGCGCTCGCGCAGTACGTGCGCAGTATTCTGGCCGTCGACAGTCGGTGGGACCGCGCCGTGGCGCAGCTGCCGACTGGGGCGCCGAACTCGCCGCCCTCGTTCCTCGATCCGCTGCCCGGCTTCACCGCACAGGAGCGGCGCGGCCAGGAACTCTACTTCCGGTCAGTTCCGCAGGGCGGCGCAGGCTGCCAGACCTGCCACGTGGCCCCGAGCTTCTCGCTGTCCGGAGGCTCGAACAGCAACGGCCTCGACGCGGGGCAGCAGCAGGTCTTTCGCTCACCCTCCCTCAAGAATGTCGCGCTCGGGCGGCGCTTCATGCACGATGGGCGCTTCAGCTCGCTCGAGGAGGTCGTGGCGTTCTACGACCAGGGGGTGCAGTCTGGCCCGAGCCTCGACACGCGCCTCCGGCAGCCCGACGGGCAGCCGCGGCGGCTGAACCTCTCGGCCGACGACCGTGCCGCCCTGGTGGCGTTCCTGCGCACCCTGACGGATCTCAGCGTCACCACCGATCCGCGCTTCGCCGATCCCTTCCGCCGACGCTGAGCGCCGGCGGAAGTGGTGCCTGCGCCCAGTCGCCCAGCCTGGCGCACGGGCGCAGGGCCAAGGGGGAAGGCGCCCATGGCCTGCTCACCGGGGGACGCATGGCCTCTGGTATCGTCGACGTCTCGGTGCGCTCGTCCTTGGCGCGGAATCGCAGAGGCCGTGGCTGGTCGACGCGCGGCGTCAGGGGCGGTGCAGTTGCTGCGGCGTCGCCAGCCGCCACCGGACGATCATGGCGTTCATCAGGCCGAACGTGATGCCGGTGGCAATAATGGTCACGAAGTACAGCCGCGGGAGCACGATGGCGGAGGTGACCGCGAACAGGGCGGGCCCCACCAGCAGCACGACCAGCCAGCGCAGCCCCTGGACGTCCTGCCACGGCAAGGCCGAAATGGCGAGGAAGATGGGCGTGAAGAATCCCGTGGCCGCACACGCCGCAAGCCCGAACCCGACACCCGCCGCGCTCGCACGCCCCCAGTACCGCACGGGCGGCGCGGCCTGTTGGCGGACCAGATAGGCCAGCAGGATGGGGAGCAGCGCGAGGGTCCCGCAGAAGGCCGGCAGCCAGATGAGCGCCCACAGGTGCGTGATCGATGGCCCCACGCCCCCGAGGATCGACGCCCCGGTGCGGGCGATCCCGTCGCGAAGCGGCCCGGCCTGTTGCGCCTCGAAGGTGCCGTAAGCGATCGTCGCCCCGAGGATCCCATCGACGAGACCGAGCCCGACAAGGAATCCGGTACCGAGTTGCCGAAGGCCGGTGCGGTCGTTCGCGCTCACGATCTGCCGCCCTCGCGGGAAGACGGATCGGTTGAGGCAGCCGGTGAAGGGCCGCGGCCGCATGGGGGTGCCGTCAGAGGCAGACGCCCCCCGCGCCGATCCACTGCGCCTCGATCCGTCCGGTGAGTCGGGTGCCGGTCACGGCGGTGAAGTCGAGGTCGAGGCGCACGGGGTGGTTCGTGTCCACGCGATCCACCTGCACGACGCCACGGAGCTCCTCGTGCGGCTGCGTCGCCCAGTCGATCGCCTTCGGCGACGTGAGGCCGACGAAATGGACCACGCGACCGATCCGGTCCGTGGTGTCGGGGAAATCGTACCGACCGGCGGCGCGGGTCGGCGGGAGCCAGAGCCGGAGGGAGAGCCAGCCATTTCGCGGACCGCCGAGGCGCTCCGTCGGAATCCAGAAGGCCAGGGCGGCGCCGTCCCACGGGGCGCAGTCCGGCTCGACCGTCGCACGGGTCCGGGCCACGTCGTTGCCGTTCGTGTTGGGACGCCGCTGGGCGCCGAGCGACTCAGCGCCAGGCACCCCCACGGCGACGACGGCGCAGCAGGCCACGGCACGCATTCGGTACCACATGCACCACCTCAGGCAGGGGAATGGGAACGGGTACGCGGGGGGCTTGCTGGCAGGGGCGCCTGGCTTGGCGCCCCGCGGCGGTGTCAGTTGACCGCCTGAGTGATGACCACGCTGGCGTCCGGTGCACCGGCCGCCCGTCCGCGCACGGTGAAGGTGTAGCTCCCGGCCGCCGTGCGGGCGGGGATGCTGATCGACACCGAGGCCGAGGTTGTGCCGGTTGGGACGGTCGTGGGGGCCACCGTAATGGTCCAGCCGGCCGGCACGTTTTGGACCGTGAGTTCCAGGGGCGCCGTGAATCCCGTGCTGCGCGTGAGCGTGACGACGCTCGACGTGCCGGCGGCGGTGGCCAAGCCCGCGATCGCCGTGGTCGGCACCGTCGCCGAGAGCCCGACCGTCGCCGGTGGCAGGACAGTCAGCGGAATGGTGACACTCCCGGCGGTGGCTGAGGCGCTCGCGGCCCGAATGGTGACGGGGAACTGGCCGGCTGCGGCACCGGGCGCCACCGCGAAGGTGAGCGTACTGGTGGTCTGGTTTGCGGCAAGCACCGCCGGAGCGAAGGCCGCGGTGACGCCCGCCGGGAGCGCGGCCGCCTCGAGGTTGACCGTACCCGCGGTGGGGGCACTGCTGGTCACCGTGACCGTCGCCTGTCCGGTTCCGCCGGGCAGCACGGCGAGTGTGGCCGGCGCCGCCACGACGGTGAGAACCGGGGGCGGCGCTGCGGGGTCGCTCGAGCAGCCCGCGGCGAGGAGCGCGAGGGTGGCGAACATGGTGGCCGCGGGGGAGGCGACGCGCTGGGAGCGGGCACGGGGCATTGGACGGGAGCGGCCTCGGACACTGGGTGGGAGGGAGTGGGCGACCACCGGGTGGTGCGCGCCCATCATCCTCGCGCCGGACGCCCGTAGGCGCAATGTGGCGGCGGCGATGGTGGCGTGTGCGACCGTGGCGCCGCCTGCGCTACCGGGAAGCCGGACCGGAGCGGCGGCGCCGGATGGCGCGCAGCGACAGAACGGCGCCCCCGAGGAACAGGCCGAGCACGGTCGGCAGCCCCATGCTCATGGCCGCCCAGTACATCGCTTCCCGCGCGTACTGCCCGAAGCCCCGGCACGGCGCGGTCTCGCCAAGCCAGCCGCCGCACTGTCCTTCGTACATGAAGAGCCACGCGGACACCACCAGCAGGTAGGCCAGCACAGCGGGCGCGACCAGCGCGACGAGCGGGCCGGACCAGCCGCGCCAGCCGGCCCCCGGTCGGATGCGGGCGCGCCACACGGCCATGGGGGGGCCGAGGATGAGCAGGGCCGCCACCGTTACCACCGCCAGCATCACGAGCGCATGGGACGTGGCGGGTGGGGTGTCAGGGCGCATGGCTGGTCCGGCGGTCGAAGGCGGTGGGCCGACCGGAGAGGCGGCATCCGGGCCGGACTGGCGATGGCGGTGGCCGCCGCGTCGACAGCAGCGGCCGGCTCACCGTTCGAGGAAGAGGGTGAGCACGTCGTCCACGTGGCGCCCCCGGGCAACGCCCGCCCCGAGTTCCGACGCCAGCGGCCCATCGAGCAACAGAGTGGCCAACCCATGGACGAGCGACCAGTGCATGGACAGCAGCGCGTCCTTCCGCGACTGGCTGGCACGGCGGCCGGCGCTCTCGGCCACCAGGCGCTCGAGGACGGCGAAGGCCCGCCCCCCCGCGGCGTCGGCCGCCGGAAACCGCGCGGGATCCGAGAGCTCGGGCCGGAACATGAGCCGAAAGTACACCGGCTGCTCGAGCGCAAAGTCCACGTAGGCGCGCCCCACCCGCCGCAGCCGCTGCGCGGCTGGCCCCGTGCGCTCGGCCGCCTCCATCCGATCGGCCAGCATGGTGAAGCCGCGCTCGACCAGCGCCGCGACAATCGCCGCCTTGTCCGCGAAGTGGTGGTAGGGCGCCTGGTGGCTCACGCCGGCGCGCCGCGCGACCTCGCGCATGGATAGGCCGGCCAACCCGACGTCGTGGATCAACTGCACACTGGCATCCAGCACGCGCTGCTTGAGGTCGGCCGTCATGACGAACGATCGCCGTGGGGCTTGACACTGTCAACCCCGGACAGTAGACATTGTCTACATGACATTGTCAGGTGACGTTGTCTAGCCCTGATTCCCTTCTTCCACCGCGAGGCTCTCACCATGCGCCGCACCGTTCCGCGCCTGCTCCCGCGCCTGCTCCCGCGCCTGCTCCCACTGCTGCTCGCCACCGCCCCCGCCGCCGTTCCCACGGCGCTGGCCGCCCCGCTCTCCGCGCAAACGCCCCCCACCCCCGTGGGGACGTGGCACACCGTCGACGACAAGACCGGCCAGCCACGCGGCATCGTCGAGATCGTCGAGCGCAACGGCGTCCTCACCGGCATCATCCGCGGCACCCTCGTGCCGGGCGAGCCCGAGGGCCTCTGCGACAAGTGTCCCGGCGACCGCCGCAACCAGCCCATCACCGGGCTCG
>JAJTGR010000068.1 GCA_021299375.1 Gemmatimonadota bacterium | reverse complement strand
TGAGCATCTTCATCGACAAGAGCACCAAGCTGGTGGTGCAGGGCATCACGGGCCGCGACGGCTCGTTCCATGCCAAACAGATGATCGAGTACGGCACCCAGGTGGTGGCCGGCGTGACGCCGGGCAAGGGGGGCCAGACGTTCGAAGGCACGGCGCCCATCTTCGACACCGTGCACGACGCGGTGCAGGCCACCGGCGCCAACACGTCGGTGATCTACGTGCCGCCCATGTATGCGGCCGATGCGATCATGGAAGCGGCGGCGGCAGGCGTGCAGTTCATCGTCTGCATCACCGAAGGTGTGCCGGTGCTCGACATGACGCGCGTGTATCCGTTCGTGAAGGAACATGGTGCGCGCCTCCTCGGCCCCAACTGTCCCGGGCTCATCACGCCGGGCGAGAGCAAGGTGGGTATCATTCCCGGTCGCATCTGTGCGCCGGGCCCGGTGGGTGTGGTGAGCCGCTCGGGTACGCTCACCTACGAAGTGGTGAACGCGCTCACCAAGGCCGGCATCGGTCAGAGCACGTGCGTGGGCATTGGTGGTGACCCGATCAACGGCACCAACTTCATCGACTGCCTTGCGGCGTTCGAGAAGGATCCGAACACGAAGGCGGTGGCGATGATGGGTGAAATCGGTGGGACCGACGAACAGGAAGCCGCCGACTTCGTGAAGCACCACATGACCAAGCCGGTGGTGGGCTTCATTGCCGGCCAGACGGCGCCGCCGGGCCGCCGCATGGGTCACGCCGGGGCCATCATCTCGGGCTCGGCCGGGACGGCCGCCGAGAAGATCGAGGCCTTCAAGGCCGCGGGCATGGGGGTCGCCCAGCGTCCGGTGGACTTCGTGGAGCTCATCTCGGCTCGTCTGGCCTAGAACTCGGGGCTGGCGACGGGCCGAGACTCCCGAACGGGTCCGGCCTCGTTATCTTGCGCGCGGCGGGGGCCCTTGGCTTCCGCCGCGCCTGTGTTCCGGCGTTTCTCATCGATCCACCCTTTGCCGAATCCAGACCATGGCCGGTCGCCGCACCCTTACGATCGTCAAGCCCGACGCCTTTGGCGCCGGCAACGCGGGCAACATCATTGCGCTGCTCGAACGCCAAGGCTTCGCGGTGAAGGCCGCGCGCGTCATGCACCTGACCACCGCCCAGGCGGGCGCATTCTACGAGGTCCACGCCGCCCGCCCGTTCTTCGGCGAGCTGGTGGAGTTCATGACCAGCGGCCCGTGCATGCCGATGATCCTCGAGAAGGATGACGCCGTGGCGGCGCTCCGGACGGCGATCGGCGCGACCGACCCGGCCGAGGCGGCCGAGGGCACCGTGCGCAAGCTGTACGCCGAGTCAAAGGGCAAGAACGCGATTCACGCCTCCGACTCCGACGAGAACGCGGCGCGCGAGGCTCGCTTCTTCTTCGCCGAGGCCGACGTCATCGCCTGAGGGGTGACGGGCGACGCCAGCCACCGGGCTAACTCTGCGCCCCGGCGGCACTTGGACGACCCGTGCCGAGGCAGACAATGAGCCGGCAGCCCTTGTGTCGCACGGGCTGCCGCTCTACGTTTCACGGCTATGCTGTACTTTGACCTCCGCAGTCTGGAAGCTCGTGCCGAGAGCGTGGATGGGTGGCTCGCTGGCGAGGATCCGGTGTGGGAGGAGGGCGATTCCCGTCCGGCCGGTGCCGGGATCCACGTGGTCGGTCGACTCTCGAGTGCGGGGCACGGTCGGTACTACTTCAGCGGCCGGTTCGATGGGGCCGCGGTGACCGAATGCCGGCGGTGCTTGGTAGCCGTCACGGTACCGGTGTCGGACGAGGTGCAGTTGCTGTTTGCCGAGTCGGGTCTCGACGAGGCAGAGGAGGACGATGTCATTCCGATCGCGCCCGGCGAACGGGAACTCGACCTCCGGCCGGCGTTGCGCGAGGAATGGTTGCTGGCCATTCCGGCCTTTGCGCTCTGCCGGGAGGATTGCCGGGGACTCTGTCCGTCCTGCGGCGCCGATCGCAACACAGGGGACTGCACGTGTCCTCCTTCCACTGATCCCCGTTGGGACGGGCTGCGCGACGTGCGCACCTCCGACTGACGGTACTTCTCGTCTCGAACGTTCAGGTCAGCATCCCATGGCCGTACCGAAGCGCCGCACCTCCAAGCGGCGGAAGCGCGCCCGCAATACCCACAAGACCGCGCCCGCCATCGTGATCCAGTCGTGCCCGCAGTGTGGTTCTGCCAAGCGTCCGCACCGCGTGTGCGCCGAGTGCGGCTACTACGCGGGTGAGCAGCGGGTAGCGGCGCAGGAAGCGTAAGCTTGGCGCGCATCGCCGTGGATGCCATGGGGGGAGACTTCGCCCCCAGGGCCCCCATCGCGGGCGCCGTGCAGGCGCTCGGAGCGCTCCCCCCGGATCACCACATCGCGTTGGTCGGCCAGACGGCCGTGGTCGAGGCCGAACTCGCGTCCCTCCTCACGGGGGAGCTGTCGGCCCTCGCTGCGGTGCGGCCGCGCATTTCGGTCGTGGAGGCACCCGAGGTCATCGCGATGACCGACAAGCCTTCGGTCGCGCTCCGCGGCAAGACCAACAGTTCCATGGTGGTCGGCCTCAAGCTCGTGGCCGAGGGGGCGGCGCACGCGTTCGTCTCGGCCGGCAACACCGGCGCGCAGATGGCCGCGTCACTCGTGTTGCTCCGGCTCCACCCGGGGCTCACCCGCCCGGCCATCGGCACGATCTTTCCCACGGCCCAGCAGCCGCTCCTCGTCCTCGACGTCGGTGCCAATGTCGACTGCTCCGCCGAAGAGCTCGTCCAGTTCGCCCGCATCGGCACCGTGTACGCCCGCACTTTGCTGGAGCGGGAGAACCCGGCTGTCGGCTTGTTGTCCATCGGTGAAGAACCGGAAAAAGGAAATCTCGCGGTGAAGGACGCGCACCAGCGGCTGCGGAGTGCTGGCCTCAACTTCATCGGCAACGTCGAAGGGCGCGACCTGCCGCGCGGCTCCTGCGACCGTGGACCCATCGACGTCGTCGTCTGTGACGGCTTCACCGGCAACGTCCTCCTCAAGTTCTACGAAAGCATCGGACCGATGTTGATCGGCAAGGTATCGACCGTCGCCGGTCTCGACCCGCGCCAGGTGGCCGGCTCGCTCAAGGAACTCGACGTCGACGAGTATGGTGGAGCACCGTTGTTGGGCGTGCGTGGCGTGTCCATCATTTCCCACGGCAAGAGCTCGCCGAAGGCCATCAAGAACGCCATCGGCGTCGCCCTGCGGGCCTGGGAGACCGGCATGACCGACGAAATCGGCCGACGCCTGGCCGAGTCGGTGCCGTCGCCCTCCGCCAACGGAACCGCCTCATGAAGCGACCCTACTCCTACATCGCCGGCACCGGTCACGCCGTCCCCGCGCGCGTCGTTACCAACGACGACATCGCTGCCATGGGGCTCGAGACCAACGATGCGTGGATCATCGAGCGCACCGGCATTCGGCAGCGCCACATCGCCGCTCCCGGCGAGTCGCTCACGTCGCTGTGCGCGGAAGCGTCCCGGCAGGCCATGGCCAAGGCCGGGGTGCAGCCAGGCGAGATCGACACCATCATCTGCGGCACGGCCTCTCCCGACCACCTGCTTCCGTCGCAGGCCGTCGAGGTGCAGACGGCGCTTGGCTGCTCGCGGGCCGCGGCATTCGACGTGGCCTCGGCCTGCTCGGGCTGGCTATACGGAGCCATCGTCGGCGATTCCATGATCGCCAGCGGCGCGGCCGACACGGTGCTGGTCATCGGGGCCGAGAAGCTGAGCGCCATCGTCGACTGGACCGATCGCAACACGTGCATTCTCTTCGCCGACGGCGCCGGGGCGACGGTGCTGCGCCGCGCCAAGGGCGAGAAGAAGGACCGGGGCATTCTCTCGACCTTCATGCGCTCCGATGGCGCCCTGGCCGAACTGCTCTGGCGGCCTGCCGGTGGTGGGGCCGAGCCGTATTCCGCCGACGCGGCGACGGGCAAGCGCCATTTCATTCACATGGCCGGCCGGGAAGTGTTCAAGCACGCCGTGCGCTCCATGGCCGAGGCCACCGACCGCGCCCTCGATACGGCGCGCATCACGGCCGCCGACGTGGATCTGCTGATCCCGCATCAGGCGAACATCCGCATCATCGAGGCCACGGCAAAGCACGCCGGCATTTCGATGGAGAAGGTGTTCGTCAACGTCGATCGCTTCGGCAACACCTCGGCGGCATCCATTCCGATCGCGCTCAACGATGCGATGGAGCAGGGGCGCGTCAAGGAAGGCAGCACGGTACTCTTTGCGGCGTTCGGTGCCGGCTTTACGTGGGGCTCGCTCGTTGTGCGCTTCTGAACAGACGCTGGCCTCGTTCCTTCCCGAATCCCCTTTGCGATAACCATGGACGTTGTGCTGCTATTGCCCGGTCAGGGGTCCCAGAAGGTGGGCATGGGCAAGGACCTGTACGAGGCGTTTCCTGCGGCCCGCGAGGCATTTCACACCGTCGATGATGCGGTCGGCATGGCCCTGTCGACTCTGGCCTTCGAGGGTCCGGCCGACGACCTGACCCGCACCCACAATGCCCAGCCGGCGCTCCTCGCGCACAGCGCGGCCGTGTGGGCCGTCGTACGTGACGTAATCGGCCACCGAGTACGCGCGGCCGCAGGCCACTCGCTCGGCGAATTCTCCGCCTACCATGCGATGGGGGCGCTCGAACTCGGCGCCGCTGCCCGCATCGTGCGCCGCCGCGGGACGCTCATGTACGAGCAGGGCGTCGTGCGCCCCGGCGCGATGGCGGCGATCCTGGGCGTCCTGACCACGCCCATCGACGACCTCTGTGCTCAGGCGACCGCGGAGCAGGGCCTGGTGGTCCCGGCCAACTACAACAGCGACGAGCAAGTCGTGATCTCCGGTGAGGTGGCGTCCGTGGAGCGCGTCATGGCGCTCGCGAAAGAGGCGGGCGCCAAGCGGTGTCTGCCGTTGCCGGTCAGCGGTGCCTTCCACTCGCCGCTGATGGCCCCCGCCGTTGACGGGCTGAGGGCCGCCCTCGATGCCGAAACGTGGAACGATCCCATTGGGCCGGTCTTTGCGGACGTGAACGCGGCGCCGGTCACCACGGCGTCGGTGGCGCGCGACCTGCTCGTGCAGCAGCTCACGGCGCCCGTGCAGTGGACGCGGGTGATGCGGAGCCTGGCCGAGCAGTACCCGGAAGCCACCTTTGTGGAAATCGGGACCGGTGCGGTCCTCTCCGGGCTCGCGCGCCGGATCGCCCCGTCGGTCAAAGCGGTCGCCTGCGGCACGGTCGCCGAGATCGAGAAGCTCGTTGCGAGCCTCCCCCACAACGCCTGACTCCGGATCCGACCATGAGCGAACAGGGGACCGCCGGCGTGCGGATCGACTTGACGGGCCGGGTGGCCCTCGTGACCGGATCCACACGCGGCATCGGCCGGGCCATTGCCACCGCGTTGGCGCAGGCCGGCGCTCGAGTGGCCGTCACGGGCCGTGACCTCGACAAGGCCGCTGCGGCCGCCCAGGAGATCGCCGCCGCGACCGGCGCCGAGGTGCGGGGCTTTGCCGCCGACGTGGCCGACGTGGCGCAGGCCGCCGCGCTGGTCGAAGAGGTGGAGCGCGCGTTCGGCCAGCTGGACGTGTTGGTCAACAACGCCGGGCTCACGCGCGACAACCTGCTGATGCGCCTGAAGGACGACGACTGGGATGCCGTCATCGATGCCAACCTGCGGGGCGCCTTTGCCACCTGTCGCGCCGCGACGCGCGGGATGATGAAGCGCCGGTGGGGCCGCATCATCAACGTCGCCAGCGTGGTCGGACTGACGGGGAACAAGGGGCAGGTGAATTACGCGGCGAGCAAAGCCGGGTTGATCGGCATGACCAAGTCGATCGCCAAGGAGCTCGCGTCGCGGAACATTCTGGCCAACGTGGTGGCGCCCGGTTTCATCGAGACCGACATGACGGCGGCCATGACCCCTGAGGCGCGCAGTACGCTCAGTGCGGGGATTCCCCTCGAGCGTCTCGGTACGCCCGAGGACATTGCGGGCATGGTGCTGGTGCTCGCATCGGACCTGTCCCGCTATGTGACCGGTCAGGTATTCGTGGTGGACGGCGGTCTGGTCATGTAGCGACCGCCGGTCAAGCGGCGCCGGGGAATTTCCCACCCCGGACCCTCCCTGTGGCGCCGCGGAGCGGCTAGTTTCTCCCATCTCATCTCCTACAACTCCAGAGGAACGGTTCCCATGTCGGATAACGCGTCGAAGATCAAGGACATCATCGAGAAGGAACTTGGCGTCGAGCGCGAGAAGCTCACCCCCGAGGCGAGCTTCATCGAGGACCTCGGCGCCGACTCGCTCGATATCGTCGAACTGGTGATGGAATTCGAGAAGGAGTTCAACATCGATATCCCGGACGAGGATGCCGAGAAGCTGCGCACCGTGGGTGACGCCATCGCCTACCTCGAGGCGAAGGTCTCGGGCTGATGCGACGGCGGGTCGTCGTCACGGGTCTCGGGGCGATCACGCCGGTCGGCAACGACGTGGCGACGACCTGGCAGGGCTTGCTGGGGGGCGTCTCGGGTGGTGGGCTGATCACCAAGTTCGACGCCAGCGAGTTCAAGGTGCGCTTCGCGTGTGAGGTGAAGGGGTTCGATCCGCTCGCGTACATGGAGCGCAAGGAGGCGAAGCGCGCCGACCTGTTCACCCAGTATGCGCTGGCGGCGTCCGTACAGGCCATGGAGGACGCCGGCCTCGCGCAGGGCGGGTTCGTGGCCGAAGACTGCGGCGTCATCGTCGGGAGTGGCATCGGCGGGCTGGCCACGATGGAGGAGCAGCACTCGGTCCTCATGACGTCGGGCAATCGCCGCATTTCGCCGTTCTTCGTGCCGATGTTCATCGCCGACATCGCGGCGGGGATCGTCTCCATGCGCTTCGGTGCGAAGGGGCCGAACTTCGCGACGATGTCCGCGTGCGCCACCAGCGCGCATGCCATTGGCGAAGCGTTTCGGACCATTCAGTATGGCGATGCGGACATCATGATCGCCGGTGGCTCCGAAGCCGCTGTGCTCCCCATGGCCATCGGTGGCTTTGGCAACATGACGGCGCTCTCCGAGCGCAACGAGTCCCCGGCCACCGCCTCCCGTCCCTTCGACGCGACCCGCGACGGATTCGTGCTCGGCGAGGGCGCAGGTATCGTGGTGCTCGAGGAACTCGAGCACGCGCGGCGTCGCGGTGTACGCATCTATGGCGAGGTGGCTGGCTATGGCTCGACCGGCGACGCCTACCATCTGACGGGTCAGCCGGAAGCGCACGAAGGGCTGCAGCGCTCCATGCGCAAGGCGCTGAAGGACGCCGGTCTGCAACCGACCGACGTGGATTACATCAACGCGCACGGGACGTCGACGCCGCTCAACGATCCGAATGAGATCAAGGCGATCAAGGCGGTGTTCGGCGAGCATGCCTACGCCCTGTCCGTCAGTTCGACAAAGTCCGCCACCGGGCACATGCTCGGAGCGGCTGGCGGCGTGGAGTTCATTGCCTGCGCGCTGGCCATGCGCGATGGCATCATTCCGCCCACCATCAATTACAGCACACCCGACCCCGAGTGTGACCTTGATGTCACCCCGAACGCCCCCAAGGCGCGTCCGGTCAGCATCACGGTCTCCAACAGCTCCGGGTTCGGCGGGCACAACGTTTCCATCGCGCTCCGACGCTGGCACGAGTAGACCGGTCGGGGCGTATAGTTCGGTGATGCGCGGCGTGAGGCCGCGCCGGAGCCAGAGTACGACCTGATGCCGCTTGCCGTTGCGTTCGACCTTGACCGCCTTCGTGATCCCGCGCTGCGCCCCATCGGCGAGAAGCTGGTGGCCGGCGAGCGGCTGACACTCGCCGATGGCGTCACCCTGTATGCCTCGCCCGACCTGCTTGGCGTCGGGGCGTTGGCCGACGCCGCCAATCGCGCTCGCCACGGCGATCGCGTGACGTTCGCCGCCAACCAGCACATCAACCCGACCAACATCTGCATCCTGCGCACGACGTGCGCGTTTTGCGGCTATGCGCGCCTTCCCAAGGAGGACGGCGCCTACCGCTACACGCTCGACCAGGTCCTCGCCGAATCCGACCGCGCCGACGGCACCATCACCCGCGAGTTCCACATCGTTGGTGGCCTCGACATGCAGGCGGGACTGGCCTACTACCAGAGCATGTTCCGGGCGCTCAAGGAGCGCCACCCGCAGGTGCACATCAAGGCGCTCACGGCGGTCGAGATCGCGCACATTGCGCGCATCGAGAAGATGAGCCGCGAAGACGTGCTCATCGCGCTGCGTGAGGCGGGGCTGGACACGCTGCCCGGTGGCGGCGCCGAGACGTTCAGCGCCGCCGTGCGCGACGTGATCGCCGACAAGAAGCTCGGGGGGGCCGACTACATCGACGTGCACCGCACGGCACACCGGCTCGGCATCCGCTCCAACTGCACGATGCTCTACGGCCACGTGGAGACCATCGACGACCGGATGCAGCACCTCGCCATGCTGCGCGACCTGCAGGACGAAACCGGGGGGTTCCTCGCGTTCATCCCGCTGGCCTATCACCCGGATGACAACGCGCTTGGGAAGACGCTGAACCGGCAGGGTACGTCCACGACAGGGTTTGACGACCTGCGCAACCTGGCGGTTGGGCGTCTGTTCCTCGACAACTTCGCGCACATCAAGTCGCACTGGATCATGGTCACGCAGGCCATGTCGCAGGTCGCGCTCCATTTCGGCGTCAATGACATCGAGGGGACGGTGGTGCGCGAGAAGATCTACCACGCTGTGGGTGCCCACACGCCACAAGGCATGACCTTGCCCCAGTTGCTGCGGCTCATTCGCGGGGCAGGGAAGCAGCCCGCCGAGCGTGACTCGTTCTACAACGTCATCCGGGAGTTCGCCGACGGTGATACGGGCGAGCCGGCGGCGGTGGCCACGGGCGTGCTGGCCGAGGCGGCATCCTGACCATGCTGCGCGTCGGCCGCATCCGGTACATCAACTGCTATCCGGTCTACGGGGCCATCGACCGAGGCATCGTCCCCCTCGACGGCCAACTCGTCGATGGCGTACCGACGCACCTCAACCACCTCATGGCCTCCGGCGCGATCGACGTCAGCGTCGTGTCGGCCGTGGAGTACGCCCGTGACTCGCACCAATTCCTGCTGCTGCCGGAGCTTGGCATCACCAGTGACGGACCGGTGCGCAGCGTCATGCTCTTCAGCAAGCGGGCGCCCCGTGATCTCGGCGGGCGTCGGGTGGTGGTCAGCAAGAGCAGCATGACGTCGGTAGCGCTGCTGGAGCTGTTGTTCGAGCACGTGTGGCGCTGCCGGCCCGAATTCGTACCCGGTGATGCCGAAGTGGCCGACATCGCCCGATTCGATGATGACCCGCACGACGCCCGCCTCGTGATCGGTGACGCCGCGCTCAAGCTGTTCGACGCCGCGAACCGCGGCGGTGCGTGGGCCAACCGCTACCCGTACCGCGAGGATCTCGGGACGGCCTGGAAGCAGTGGACGGGGCTCCCCTTCGTCTTCGCGGTGTGGGTCGCCCAGCGTCGGACGCCGGTGCACGCAGCGCTCGCTGCCCATGCGTCGCTCATCGCGTCGCGCGACTGGGGACTGCAGCACCTCGACGAGCTGTCGGTCCAGGCGGCTCACGCGAGTGGCGTGCCGCTGGACACCTGCCGCACCTACTTTGCGGGGCTCGACTACCGCTTGTCGTACCCGCACCTCGCAGGGCTTACCGAGTTTTTTCGGCGGCTGGTGCTGGCGGGTCGTGTGCCGGACGGCACGCTGGCCTTCCTGCCCGCCGCCTGACCGATCTCCCGTCCGCACCAGGTCGCATCCATGCGTGATCTCCTCGACTTCTACACCAACGCCCCCCTGCTGGAACTCGGCCTCGAGGCCGATCGCCTCCGCGAGGCAAGACACCCGCACGGGATCGTGACGTACATCATCGACCGTAACATCAACTACACGAACGTCTGCGTGGCGGACTGTGGCTTCTGCGCCTTCTACCGGCGTCCCAAACACGGGGAGGGCTACACGCTGTCGTTCGAGCAGATCGGCGAGAAGATCGAGGAGACCAAGGCGCTCGGTGGTGTCCAGATCCTCATCCAGGGTGGGCACAATCCGTACATCCCGTTCGAGTGGTACCTCGACCTGCTGCGCTACATCAAGCGAAACCATCCCATCCACATCCACGGCTTCTCGCCGAGTGAGGTGGACTTCTTCGCCACCCGGTTCCGCATGGACGCACGCGACGTGATCCGGGAACTGCGGGCGGCGGGACTCGACTCGATCCCGGGCGGCGGCGGGGAGATCCTCGTACAACGCGTGCGGGATCTCGTCGCGCCCAAGAAGGCGGGCGCCGACCGCTGGCTCGAGATCATGGAGCTTGCACACAACGAGGGCATGAAGACCTCCGTGACGATGATGTACGGCATCGGCGAAACGCTGGCTGAGCGGATCGAGCACTTGCAGCGGGTGCGCGACCTGCAGGCGCGGACCAATGGCTTCACGGCCTTTATCACCTGGCCGTTGCAGCCCGAGAACACGCCGACGCTGTCGCACATGCCCAAGACGGACGCCGTGACCTACCTGCGCACCGTCGCCATCTCGCGCATCGTGCTCGACAACGTCCCCAACCTCCAGTCGAGTTGGGTGACCATGGGCATGAAGGTCGGCCAGTTGGCTCTGCGGTATGGCTGCAACGACTTCGGCTCGCTCATGATCGAGGAGAACGTGGTGTCGGCGGCCAACACGACGCACCGCACGACGGTGCAGGAACTCGACCGGCTCATCAGCGATGCTGGATTTTCGCCGGCGCGCCGGCGTCAGGACTATTCCCTCATCGCGGCCGAGGCCGAGCCGGCGACGGTGGCTGCATGACGCTGCCTCGCGTCGGGGTCGGGTACGACTCGCACCGCTTCGCAGCGGGCGGCCCAATGCGCTTGGGCGGCATCGACCTCCCTTCGGAGGTGCACTGCGCAGGGCACTCCGATGGCGACGCTATCTGTCACGCGGTGACCGATGCCATCCTCGGGGCCGCCGCCCTTGGTGACATCGGCGAGATGTTCCCGGATACCGACGTCGCCAATCGCGGCAAGGATTCGGTCGTCATGCTGCAGGCGGCCCACACGCGGCTCGTCGCAGCGGGATATGCCGTCACCAACGTCGATGTGACCGTGGTGACCCAGCAGCCGAAGATCGGGCCGTATCGTCAGGCGATCCGGCAGCGGCTTGCCGACACGCTGGCTGTCGACATCGACCAGGTGTTCGTGAAGGGGAAGACGAACGAGGGCATGGGTTGGATTGGCAAGGGCGAGGGCCTGGCCGTGATTGCCGTGGCCACGGTGTCTCGCGCCGTCTGAGCGCCCAGAACGGGAAACGTCCGACCCGTTCACGACAATGTCCGACCTCCTTCCCTGGCTCGCGTCCCTTCCGGCCCCGCTGCTCTATGCCGCGATTCTCGTTGCGGCCTTCGCCGAAAACGTCTTTCCCCCTCTGCCGGCCGACACCGTCATCGCGCTGGGAGCCTTCGTGGCGGCCCGTGGCTCGGGAACGGAAGTGGGCGTCTGGAGTGCCACGATGATCGGCAATATCGGAGGGGCCATGCTCATGTACGGATTCGGCCAGCGATTCGGCTTGCCGTGGCTCGAGCAGCGCTTCCCCTCGGTGTTCCCCGCGGGCGCCGCGGCCCGCTTCTCCGCGCGCTTTGCTGCCCAGGGCGTGGTGGCCGTGATCATCAGCCGGTTCCTTCCCGGCGTGCGAGCCGTGGTACCGCCCGTGGCCGGCGCGCTCCGGATTGGCGCCGGTCGGTCGTTGCTGGCCATGTCGCTGGCTTCGGGGGTGTGGTACGGTCT
Organism: Gemmatimonadota bacterium; assembly: GCA_021299375.1. Lineage (GTDB taxonomy): Bacteria > Gemmatimonadota > Gemmatimonadetes > Gemmatimonadales > Gemmatimonadaceae > Gemmatimonas. Next base: position 62,179 of record JAJTGR010000068.1, on the reverse strand, counting down.
GGTGTGTGTGCTGGCATTCCGGGCCGGCAGCAACGCCGAGGCACTGCTGTCTCGAATCGCCGCGCAGCAGCGGACGGCAGGCCTGGTCGCCGCCGTGGTCGCCGTGGTGGCGCTCGGCGTGCTGGTGTCACGCCGCCTGGCGGCGAGCAAGCGGTAATGGCCCGCCATTCGAAGTCAGCTGACACGGCAGGCCAGGACGAGGGAGCGGCCATGGCAGGGTTTCACGTTCAGGCGTTCGTCGACGCGCTGGTCCTCGAGCACGGTGCCTCGCCGCGAACGGTCGAGGCGTACCGTCGTGACGTCGTGCGCTGCGTGCAGTTCCTGCGTACGCACGGCGTCCATCGCGCGTCCGACATCACGGCGGCGGCCCTGCGTGAGTTCGTCTACTCGCTGCGCGATACCGTGCCCCCGAGAAAGAGCAGTTCCATCCGCCGCAACATCTCGGCGCTGCGCACCTGGTTCCGCGTGCTCAACGCTGAGGGACTCGTGTCGATCGACCCGACGGAGCGGCTCGATGCGCCGCAGCGCGGCCGGACGCTCCCGGATGTGCTCAGTGTGGACGAAGTCACGCGCTTGCTGGCGGCGCCCGCGCTGGATGAACGGTTGGCGTTCCGCGATCGCGCTATGCTCGAACTGGCGTACGGGGCGGGGTTGCGCGTGTCCGAATGGATAGGACTTGCGATGAAGGATGTGTTGCTCGAGGACGCCCTCGTGCGCGTGCTCGGCAAGGGGAACAAGGAACGCCTCGTGCCCATCGGGCGCTCGGCCATCGGTGCGGTGGCCGTGTATCTGCGCGAACTGCGGCCGGTGCTGGAGCGCGGCGAGGGCAGGGGCCTGCTGTTCCTCAATGGACAGGGGCGACCGCTGACACGCATGGGCGCGTGGACCATCCTTCGCAAGTACGTCCAGCTGGCCGGAATCGAGAAAGCCGTGTCCCCGCACACGTTGCGGCACTCCTTCGCCACGCACCTCTTGCAGGGCGGAGCCGACCTGCGCGCGGTGCAGGAGATGCTTGGCCATGCCGACATCGCCACCACCCACATCTACACCCACGTCGACCGCGAGTATCTTCGGAGCGTACACCGCCAGTTCCACCCGCGCGCGTGAATGACCAGGTCTCCCCATGCTGCTCGTCATCGACAACTATGACTCGTTCACCTACAACCTCGTCCAGTACTTCGGCGAGTTGGGTGAAACCCTCGAAGTGCACCGCAACGATGCCCTGAGCGTCGAACAGGTCGGGGCCATGGCACCGGACGCGATCGTGATCTCCCCGGGGCCCTGCTCCCCACGTGAGGCAGGGATCTCGGTCGAGGTGATCCGCCGATACGGCGCTTCGATTCCGTTGCTCGGGGTCTGCCTCGGCCACCAGGCCATTGGGGAGGCGTACGGCGGGGTGGTGACGCGCGCGTCCCGTGTCATGCATGGCAAGGTGTCCCGGGTGGAGCACGACGGCACGGGCCTCTTCGCCGGTATCCCGTCACCCTTCGGGGTGATGCGCTACCACTCGCTCGTGGTGGAACGGGCTACGCTCCCCGCGGTGCTCTGCGTCACCGCGGTTGCCGTCGACGACCACGAGGAGGTTCACGCGTTGCGGCACCGCGAGCACCCCGTGTGGGGGGTGCAATTCCACCCGGAGTCGATTCTCACCGAGCACGGGCGCACGTTGCTCGTCAATTTTCTGGCCATGACGCGGGCAGTTCGACCGCCGGCTTCGGCTTCGGCGGGATGAGCAGGGACAGCAGGATGCTCGCCACCAGCACACCGGCCACGATCCCGAGCGAAACGCCAATCGGGATCGGCCAGCGCTCGGAGACGAGCATCTTGACTCCCACGAAGGACAGCACGATCGACAAGCCGTACTTGAGCAGGTGGAACTTGCCGATCACGTTGGCCAGCACGAAGTACATCGAGCGCAATCCGAGAATGGCGAACACGTTCGACGTGTAGACGAGGAAGGGGTCGCGCGTCACGCCGAAGATGGCCGGGATGGAATCGAGCGCGAAGACGACGTCGGTCGTCTCGACGAGCATCAGCACCACGAAAAGTGGCGTGGCCACGAGCTTGATGGCGCCGCCGGGCGTGACCGACTCACGCACGAAGAAGGCCTGCCCGTGCAGGCGCGTGGTGATGGGGATGAATCGTCGCACGAGGCGAATCACGGGATTCGATTCCGGTTCGACCTCGTTTTCGCCACCGAAGGCCATCTTGAATCCGGTGTAGACAAGGAACGCGCCGAACACGTAGATGATCGCGTGGAACTTCGCAATGAGTATGGCGCCGGCTCCGATCATCGCGCCGCGCATCAGGAGCGCGCCCAGGATGCCCCAGAACAGCACCCGGTGCTGCAACTCGGGCGGAATCCGGAAGTAGCCGAACACGAGAATGAAGACGAACAGGTTGTCGACGGACAGGGCCTGTTCGACCAGATAGCCGGCGTAGAACTCCAACATCGGCTGGCGGCCCATACTGCTGCCGATCCAGAGCCCGAAGCCGATCGCAAGGGATACCCAGACCAGGCTCCACCCGAGCGCCTCCTTGACGCTGACGGTGTGCGCTGTCCGGTTGAACACGCCCAGGTCGAGGGCGAGCAACAGGAGTACGAGCGAGTTGAAACCGATCCACCACGTCGTTGTGGGCATGCCTTCGGGTGCGAGGAGCGTGAGAACGGGACGGACGCGCGTGTTTGCCTTGGCGCGCCGAACCGGGTATCTTAGCTGGCGTGAATCTTGCTGCAACCACGAACCGACCGACTGGACAATGCCCGTCCTCGCGGTGATTCCGGCGCGCCTCGGCGCCACCCGGCTCCCCCGCAAACCGCTTCGCCTCCTCGGAGGCGAACCCCTCGTGGTCCGGGTCCAGGAGCGTGTGCAGGCGCTCGGCGTCGCCGACCGCTGCGTGGTGGCGACTGATGCCCCCGACGTCGCGGCCGTGTGCAGCGCCCGCGGCCTCGAGGTCGTCCTCACCAGCCCTGACCATCCCAGCGGCACCGATCGGGTGGCGGAAGTTGCCGCCCGTCCGGAGTTCGCCGACATGGATGTCCTCCTGAATGTACAAGGCGACGAGCCTTTCGTGTCACGCGACGCCCTCGCCGGGGCCATCGCCATCGTCGTGAACGGTCGCGCGCCGATCGGGACGGCCGCCGTGCCAGCCAGCGTCGACAGTCTCGCGCGCCCCGACGTGGTCAAGGTTGTCTGCACCGATGCCGGCCGCGCCCTCTATTTTTCGCGGGCGCCCATTCCGTTCCTCAGAGACGGTGCCGACGCCCCGCTGCTGCCTCCACTGGTACACCAGCATGTGGGCGTGTACGCGTATACGCGCGAGGCCCTCAGGCAGTGGGTGGCGTGGGCCCCGCATCCGCTCGAACTCGTCGAACGCCTCGAACAGCTTCGACCGCTGGCGCACGGCCTCGCCATCGGCGTCGCGGTGGTTCCCGCGGCCGCGGGCGGTATCGACACGGAAGACGACCTGGTGCGCGCCAACGCGCACTGGCTGAACCTGCACCCCCTTGCTGCGTCGGGCACGTCCCCGGCGGGACCATGACCGACCCATCCGTTTGCCGCCTCTCTCCCGCATCTTCCGTGAGACTCCGCTGATGTCCACCATGCTCAATCCGTCGGGTCAGGCAAGCACGCCGAAGTACATCTTCGTCACCGGCGGCGTCGTCTCGTCGCTCGGCAAGGGCATTGCCGCGGCGTCGCTCGGTCGCCTGCTGGTCGAACGCGGGCTGCGCGTGACCATGATGAAGCTCGATCCGTACCTCAACGTCGATCCGGGAACCATGTCGCCCTTCCAGCATGGGGAGGTCTTCGTGACCGACGACGGCGCCGAGACGGACCTCGATCTTGGGCACTACGAGCGCTTTCTCGACCGGCCCTTGTCGCAGGCCAACAACATCACGACGGGCCGCATCTACTCGAACGTGATCACCAAGGAGCGGCGCGGCGAGTATCTCGGGTCGACGGTCCAGGTCATTCCCCACATCACCGACGAAATCAAGAACGCCGTCAAGCGCATCGCGCCGGGCAATGACGTCGTGCTCGTCGAGATCGGGGGGACCGTCGGCGACATCGAGTCGCTCCCGTTCCTCGAAGCCATTCGCCAGTTCCGGCGCGAAGTCGGCAAGGAGAACGCGATCTTCGTGCATCTGACCCTGGTGCCGTACATCGCGGCAGCGGGTGAGGTCAAGACGAAACCCACCCAGCACTCGGTGCGCGAACTCATGGAAATCGGCATCCAGCCGGATTTTCTCATCTGTCGCAGCGAAAAACCGCTGCAGGACGACGTCAAGCGCAAGATTGCCCTCTTCTGCAACGTCGATTTCGGGGCGGTGATCGAGAGCCCCGACGTGCCCACGATCTACGAGATTCCCCTCACCTTCGAACAGCAGGGCTTCGCCGAACGGGTGATGGAGCGCCTCCGTTTGTCGGCGCCCACGCCGGACCTCACGGCGTGGCGGGCGATGGTACGGCGCATCACCCATCCGCGCGAGAAGGTGCGCATCTGTGTCGTGGGCAAGTACACCGACTATGTCGACAGCTACAAGAGCGTGCAGGAGGCGCTGATTCACGGCGGCATCGCCAACGATGTCGGCGTGGAGCTCGCGTGGACCTCCAGCGATCATTTCACCTCGCCGGAGCGCGCCCGGGAGATCCTGTCGCAGCACCACGGCCTCCTCGTACCCGGCGGCTTCGGTGTGCGTGGCGTGGAAGGCATGGTCGAAGCCATCCGCGCCGCGCGTGAATTGTCGCTGCCGTTCTTCGGGATCTGCCTTGGCATGCAGGTGGCGATCATCGAGTTCTCGCGGCACGTGCTGGGGCTCGACGACAGTCACTCGAGCGAGTTCGCCCCCGAGTGCAGCAACCCGGTCGTGTCGCTGATGGACTCCCAGCGGGAAGTCACCGACAAGGGCGGGACGATGCGCCTTGGTGCGTATCCCTGCCGCCTGCAGCGGGGCTCGAAGGCTGCGGAAATCTACGGCCAGCCCGAGGTCAGCGAACGGCATCGTCATCGCTACGAAGTCTCGAACCGCTATCGTGAGCGCTTCGCGGAGCACGGCCTCCGTCTCAGCGGCCTGTCGCCCGATGAGTCGCTCGTCGAAATGATCGAGCTACCGGTGCATCCCTGGTTCGTGGGCTGTCAGTTCCACCCGGAACTGCAGTCCCGCCCGCTGCGGCCGCATCCGCTGTTCGCCGGATTCGTGGCCGCGGCCGCGCGGCGCCGGCGCGAGGAGGCGGGCACGACCGCCGCCCCGCTCGCCCATGTGAACCAGTGAGCGCGGCCGTGACCGCGCCGACGCCTTTCCCCGACGATCGCCTGTTTCTGATCGCGGGGCCCTGCCAGCTCGAGGACGACACCCTCAACCTGCGTGTCGGCGAGGCGCTGGCGCGTCTCGCCGAGCACGTGCCCGGCGGCGTGATCTTCAAGGCGAGCTTCGACAAGGCCAACCGCTCCAACCTGGAGGGCGTGCGCGGCCCCGGCCTCGAGGCGGGGCTGTCGGCGCTTGATCGGGTGCGCACGGCCACCGGTCTGCCCATCCTCACCGACGTGCACGAGGCCGACCAGTGCGCCACCGCGGCGCACGTGGTGGACGTGCTGCAGATTCCCGCCTTCCTCTGCCGACAGACGGATCTGCTGCTGGCCGCCGGCGCCACGGGGAAGGCCGTCAATGTCAAGAAGGGACAGTGGATGCACCCCGAGGGGATGGCGGGCGCGGTGCGCAAAGTCGAAGCCGGTGCACGGCAGGCTGGCCGCACCGCTGGCGCGCTCGCGGTCACCGAGCGCGGCACATTCTTCGGCTATGGCGATCTTGTCGTGGACATGCGCAGCTTCGCCCGCCTGCGCGAGGCGTGCGACATTCCCGTGATCTTCGATGGCACGCACAGCGTGCAGCGGCCGGGGCAGGGAGCCGGCGGCGCCAGCGGCGGCGCTCGGGAATTCATTCCTCCCCTGTCGCTCGCGGCCGTGGCAGCCGGCGCACAGGGGCTGTTCCTCGAGACCCATCCCACGCCGGACGCAGCGCCGAGCGACGGCCCAAACATGTTGCCGCTCAGCGCCCTTGGTGACCTGGTCGCGCGTGCCGTCGACATCTGGGATCGGGCGCGGCGATGAGCGTCCCCGCAGACATGGAGACCGCAGTGTTGCCGGCGATGCCCCTGCAGCATCCCCGCATCGAACCGACCCTGGCGCGCCGCATTCGTCTCGTCTGTTTCGATGTCGATGGTGTGCTTACCGACGGCGGCATCTACCTCGGCGCCACCCTGGACGGCGATCGCGCCATGCCGTTCGAGTTCAAGCGTTTCGACATCCAGGACGGCCTGGGCATCGTCATGCTGCGCGAATGTGGACTGACGCTCGCGATCATTACCGGCCGCGTGTCGGAGGCGGTCGCCATGCGGGCGAAGGAGTTGCGGGTCGAACACGTGGTCCAGGACGTCCACGCGCGGAAGCTGCCGGCCCTGCGGCGGTTGTGCGCCGACCTGGACTGCCCGCTCGACGACGTGGCGTTCGTGGGGGATGACCTACCGGATCTCGGTGTCATGCGTGGGGTCGGCTTGCCCGTCGCCGTCGGCAACGCGGTACCGGAGGTGCGTCGGCTGGCAACGCTGCAACTCACCGCCTGCGGGGGGCGCGGGGCGGTGCGCGAGTTCGCCGAAGCGTTGCTGCAGGCCCGCGGCGAATGGATGGACGCTGTCGAGCGGTACGTACGAAGCCGCAGCGTGGACCACGCCGATGGGGATCTGGCCCGCGCGGGGGCCAGCGCATGAGTGCGGAGGCAATCATCGAGCGGGGGCGCCGCGTCCTCACCCTCGAAGCGGAGGCCTTGACCGATTCGGCGGCGGCGCTGGGCGATGCCTTCGTGTCCGCTGTCGAGCTGCTGGCCACCTGTCGCGGGCGGGTCATCGTCGCCGGTGTCGGGAAGTCGGGACTCGTCGGTCGCAAGATGGCCGCGACCTTCACCTCGACCGGCACACCGGCGATGTTTCTCCATCCGGTCGAGGGGCTGCACGGTGACCTCGGCATCGTCGGTCCCGACGACGTCGCGATCCTCATCTCCAAGAGTGGGGAAAGTGAGGAACTGCTGGGCCTCATCGAGGCCTTGGCCCGCATGGGGGTGCGCCTCATCGCCATGACGGCGGCGCCCGCATCCCGCCTGGGTCGCCATGCCGACGTGACGCTCCAACTGGGGGGGCGCGAAGAGGCCTGTCCACATGACCTGGCGCCCACGACCAGCACCACCGTCACTCTGGCTCTTGGCGATGCGCTCGCCGTGGCGCTGCTGCAGGAGAAGGGGTTTCGCGCCGAGGACTTCGCGCGGCTCCACCCGGGCGGCGCGCTCGGACGACGACTCCTGACGCGGGTCCGCGATGTCATGATCACGAGTCCGCTACCGGTTCTCGACCTGAACGCCACCATGCGCGATGCCGTGGTCCTGCTGGCGGGGCATCGTGGTATTGCGCTGGTTGTGGAACAGGAACGCGTATCCGGGGTCGTCACCGCGGGCGACCTCACCCGGTTGCTGCAGCGCCAGCAGGATATCCTCCCGATCCCCGTTACCTCCGTGATGACGTCGTCGCCCCGCGTGGCCCAGGTCCATGAGCTTGGCAGTGCTGTCGTGCATCGCATGGAAACCTTCGGCATCATGGCGATGCCGGTAGTCGATGGCGACGCGCGGCTCGCCGGGGTGGTGCACCTGCATGATCTCATGCGTGCGGGGGCCGTCTAGATCATGCGCCTGCTGCGTACCACCGGCACGAGCATGCTTGCCGCGCTGCTGCTCACGGCCGCAGGCTGCCCGGCCTCGAGAAAGCCCGCCGCACAGCGAGCGGCCAAGTCGATGCTGCCCGATTCCGCCGAGCAGATGCTGTTCGGGATGCGCACGTTTCTGACCGACAAGGGCGTGAACAAGGGTGAACTCCTCGCCGACACGACCTTCACCTACGACGACGGCACGCGTCTCGAGCTGAAGCGGGTGAATGTGACCTTCTACACGGCGCAGGGGCTGAAGGACGGGACCATGACGTCGAAGACAGCGAGCTACAACTCGCGCCTGTCTCGCATCGAGGCTCGCGGCGATGTGGTCGTCATCCGCGACGACGGCAAGCGGCTCACCACGCCGCAGCTCGTGTTCGATCAGGTCCGCAACCAGTTCTACACGGATTCCGCTTTCGTTCTCAACGAACCGAAGCGCTCTCTGACGGGAATAGGCTTCGAGTCGGATCCGCGGCTGAATAATTTCCGGTGCCTGCGGGCCTGCAAGGGCGTGGCCCCCGTCTCGGTGCCCACCCGTTGATGGACGCCCGGGTGGTCCACAAAGCGCGTCGCCGCGCTGGGTGGCGCCTGGCGGTGGTGGCGGCAGTCGCCGCCATCGCCAGTTGCCGTGGCGCCGCACGCTCTGCGCCATCGCCGAGTGCGTCGGCCACCCCACCGGGCGCCGCGCCGGCCGGACCACCCGCCGTCCTGCCCACCGGGCGTGACGCAGCCCTCAGGGCGGACTCGCTGCGCGCGGACTCTCTGGCGGCTGCCGCTGCCAGGGACTCCGTGGCGCTGCGCGCTGCAGCGCGCAAGGACTCCATCACCAGAGACTCACTGGTCAAGGACTCGGTCGCCAAGGCAAAGGCCAAGCCGGCCCGCAAGCCCAAGCCCGCGACCCGCGACTGCGTGTTGGACTTCGCCGATTCCCCCCCCGAGACGCGGCTGCTGTACAGCCGCATGAATGACTCGATTTCGAATACGTTCATCGGCGGCGGCTTCGTCGGACGCTGCCAGGGCGAGAACAACCGGCTGCGCGCTGACAGCGCCGAGCAGTTTCAGCAGGCGGGAATCGTCAATTTGTACGGCAACGTGACGTACGAAGAGCCAGGCAAGATGCAGGTCGCGGCCGCGCACGCCACGTACTTCACGCGAGAAGGTCGCCTTTATGCCGACGGGAACGTTGTGGCGACGCAGTTGAGCACCGGCAGCACGTTCATGGGGCCGAGCATCGAGTACTACCGCTCGACGCCGGAGCGCCCGATTGCCCGCATGGTGGCCCCCTCCCGCTCCACGGCTCGGCTGATCGAGAAGGACAGCCTCGGCCGCCCGGGCCCGCCAGTGACGGTCATTGCCAACCGCTTCGAAGATACCGGTGACTCGCTGCTGATGGCGTGGGGCGACGTCGTCATCGAACGCCAGCAGATCAACGGCCGCAGCGACTCGTCGGCCTTCGACAAGATCACGCAGCGCGCGCGGCTCGTACGGGGCGCGCGCATCACGAACACCGACTCGGCCCAGCGGTTCGTGCTCAATGCGGACACCATCGACCTGTTCAGCACCGAGCGCAAGCTCGATCGCGTGTTCGCGAGTCACAAGGCGACCGCGACCAACGATCAGCTTGTGCTGACCTCGGAGTGGATCGACCTGCGCCTCAAGGAGCAGCAACTCGACGAAGCCTTCGCCTTCGGTCCGGGCCGCTCCAGGGCCACCACGCCGCAACAGGATGTGGACGCCGATTCCCTCCGCATCCGGCTCGCGGCGCGTCGCGTCCGCGAAGTGCGCGCCGTCGGTGATGCCCGGGCCGTCGGAACCCCGGACACCACCAAGATCCGCACCCCGGACAAGGATGTCCTGAGTGGCGACAGCGTGTTCGCGTTCTTCGATAGCACGGCGACGGCCGATACCGCCAAAGGCCCCCGCATCCGTGAGATCCGGGCGCTCGGCAACGCCAGTTCACTTTTCCATATTGCGAACAGCCGTGGGCGAGCGTCGCCGCCGGGTATCAACTACGTCCGCGGTGTTCGGATCTTCGTGAACTTCGACACGGGTGCCGTGCGCGACGTTCGAGTAGATTCCGCCGCGTCGGGGGTGTATCTCGAACCCGTCCTCGACAGTCTGTCCGACACCACCGCCCGTCGGGACGGCGCTGCGAGGAGCCGGCCCAGGTCAGGCTCGCCGCCGCCACCGTCGACCGGTGGGGCTCCCGCCCGCCGTCCACCTTCCGTCCCGCCCCCGTTCGAGCGTCCCGCGAGGGAACCCGTCGGAGCAGGCACCGTGTCGACCCTTTCCGCATATCGTCGCCGTCCATGACCGATTCGTTCGACGCCTCGCTTGCCAAGTCAGCCACCACCGTGGACGCGGTGTTGGAACGGGCGGTGCATGGGGATCGATCACTGGCGATCGCGTTTGGAGCCCTGCTGGAGGATGCCGACGCCGCGGGTACGGTGCCGCTGCACGTGCTGGCCACGCGGTTCATCGAGCGATCCAGCGACGGCCGTCACCGGGCCCCCGGCGACGTGCGCGCGCATCTGGCCACCGCGCTCCTGCCACGCCTGGCGGCGGCGGGCGTGGTCGAACTGCCGCCGAGTGGCGCCATGGCCCCCGAGAGTATCGTGCTGGTGACGCCAGCCATCTGGGAGGCGCTGGTCGATCATCGGGCTGAACTGGCTCGGCAGCTCCGCCAGACCGGGGAGCAGCGCGGGCCGGGGGCGACGGCGGCGCCGATGGCGATGCCCGCCGACGGTGCCGAATCGGTGCTCAGTGCCGACGGGCTGACAAAGATCTACCGGGGGCGTCGCGTCGTGAATGACGTGGCGCTCCGCGTACAGCAGGGGGAAATCGTCGGGCTGCTGGGGCCGAATGGTGCCGGCAAGACCACCACGTTCTACATGCTCGTGGGCCTCATTGCCCCACAGCAGGGGCGTATTCGCCTCGACACGCGGGACATCACCGACATGCCCATGTATCAACGGGCGCGTCAGGGCATCGGCTATCTCTCGCAGGAGCCGTCCATCTTCCGCAAACTCACCGTCGAGCAGAACATCCTCGCCATCCTCGAGACGCTTCCCCTCTCGGCGGATGAGCGCCGGGCGCGTCTCGAGCAGCTGCTCGGCGAACTCAGTATCGCGCACCTGCGCCACAGCAGGGCGTACCAGCTCTCGGGCGGAGAACGCCGGCGCCTCGAGATCACCCGCGCACTCGTGACGCAGCCGAAGTTCATGATGCTCGACGAGCCGTTCGCGGGTGTGGACCCGATCGCGGTGCACGACATCCAGACCATCGTCGCCGGGCTGCGCCATCGCGGCATCGGTGTGCTCATCAGCGATCACAATGTCGAGCAGACGCTCGACATTGTCGACCGCGCGTACATCATGTACGATGGGCGCGTGAAGGTATCGGGTACGGTGCAGGAGCTGGTCTACGACGAAACCGTCGCCGAGATCTATCTCGGGCCGACGTTGACCGCGCGCCTCCGCGCCCGCTTTGCCGACGCCGAGGCCGGAGTGCCGACCGCATGAAGACGGGTCTCCAGCAGCATGCCGGCCTGCGGCAGGAACTGAAGGTCAATCCACGCCTGTATCAGGCGATGGATCTGCTGTACATGCCGCTGCTCGACCTGCAGCAGCATCTCAAGCAGGAGCTGCTGACCAACCCGTTCCTCGAGCTTGTCGAACCCGAGGAGGAAGACGACGACGCGTCGGAGTCCGACGAGACCGGCGAGGCGCAGGATCTCACCGAGCCGGAGGCCGCCGCCGAGCAGGAACCCGAGAAGACCGGTGACGACGATGTCGACTGGGAGGCGGTCCTCCTCGACGGTTTCGAGACCGGTGGGCAGCGTGAGGAACAGGAGCAGCGGGAATACTTCGAGCCTGTCACCGTCGATACGCGGGACCTCTCGGATCACCTCACCGAGCAGCTGTCGTTGCTCGACCTGTCGCCGCGCCAGATGTTCCTCGCGGAGGAGTTCGTCGGCAACATCAACGATGACGGCTATCTCGCCTGTCCGCTGGAGGAGATCCAGCGGGGCGTCAATGACGTGCTTCAGCGCGCGGCGGAGGAGCGCGACGTCGACACCGATGTGCCTTCGTTCACCGAGCCTGAGATGGCCGCGATGCTGCAGGTCATCCAGGATCTCGATCCGCCGGGCGTCGGAGCTCGCGACCTGCGAGAGTGCCTGCTGCTGCAGCTGCGCGCAACCGGACAGGGGGGGTCGCTGGCCTGGCGCCTCGTCGACGAGGCCTTCGAGGAGTTGATCGCCCACCGCTGGAGCGAGCTCTCCAAGCGCTTCGGCATCAGCGCCCAGGCCGTGCAGGCCGCGCATGACGAGATCGCCAAGCTCGATCCCAAGCCCGGGCTGCGCTTCAGTGCCGGCAGCGACAACTACATCATTCCCGACCTCGTGGTCGAGAAGATCGACGGGCAGTACCATATCTTCCTGAATGATGGCAACCTGCCGCGCCTGAAGCTGTCGCGTGCCTATCAGGAGATTGCCCGCGACAAGAAGCGCTTCGACACCGAAAGCAAGGACTTCATCGCCAACAAGCTCAACTCGGCCAATTGGATGATTCAGGCCATCGAGCAACGGCGACAGACCATGCTCAAGGTCATGCACTATATCGTCGACCGCCAGCGCGATTTCTTCGAACGCGGTGTGCAGGGGCTGCGGCCCCTCACGCTGCGCGAAGTTGCCGAAGCGGTCGGCATGCATGAGTCCACCGTGAGCCGTGTGACCAACGAGAAGTTCGTGCAGACGCCGCGTGGCGTCTTGCCGCTCAAGTTCTTCTTCTCGTCGGGGCTCTCCACCTCCGACGGCGACGACGTCTCGGCGCGCGGCATCAAGGACCAGATCGGGAAGCTGGTGAGCGGTGAGGACCCGCGCAATCCGCTCACCGATCAGGCGATCGTGGAGATCCTGCAGCAGACGGGCGTCCAGATCGCTCGTCGCACCGTTGCCAAGTATCGCGATCAGCTCGGCGTGCTCCCCGCACGCATGCGCAAGCGCGTCTGACCCCGTCGCCCGTCGCCACTTCGATTCCGGATGGCTGTGAGCTCTCGCCCCCGTCGCACGACACCTCGCATGGCACTGCGGACACCCGTGGACGTCAGCGTCCTCGTCCCCGCCAAAGATGAAGCGGGAAACCTCCCGCTCTTTCTCGAATTGTGCGCCGCGATGATCCACGCGCAACAGGCGAGCTATGAGGTGGTAGTCGTCGACGATGGGTCGACCGATGAGAGCTGGGCGCTCCTGCAGCAGTTGCGGCCGCAGTATCCGTTCCTTCACCCGGTGCGGCACCGCGCCCAGCGCGGCATCGCCGAGGCGCTGCGCACCGGTTACCTTCATGCGCGTGGTGACGTGCTCGTGTTTTTTCCGGCCGACCTGCAGTTCAAGCCGGAAGACATCCCGAGCCTCGTCGGACCGATTCTGGCCGGCGACTCCGACATGGTCACGGGCTTCAAGCAGGGCAAGTACGAGAAGGCCTTCGTGTCGAAGATCTACAATGGCCTCAGCCGGACGCTCTTTCATGTGCCTGTCCGCGACCTCAACAACGTGAAGGCCTACCGCCGTGAAATCATGGCCGCGCTGCCAATGCGCCCGGACTTCCACCGCTACATGATCGTGATGGCGGCTGCGCAGGGCTTCACCGTGACCGAAGTACCCATTCCGCTCTATCCGCGCCACGCCGGGCGGTCCAAGTTCGGCCTCTCCCGTATTCCGGTGGGCGTGCTCGACATGCTCGCCGTATGGTTCGAGTTGCGCTTCGGCCAGAAGCCGCTGTTGGCGTTCGGGATGCTTGGCGTGGCCCTCTTCGCGATTGGGGTACTGTCCGGACTAGGCGCCCTCTCGTGGCTAGCCGTGACTGGGCAGGGACAGCGGTGGGTGTGGACGGTAATCCAGACGAGCCTCATGCTCGGGTCGATCTTCTTCGCCACCGGCCTGCTCGGTGAGCAGATTGCGCAGCAGCGCGCGGAGGTTCGCGAGATGCGCCGTGAACTCGACGAACTCGCGGCGAACCAGATGGACCGCGACGAGCGTGGCGAACCAGCGCACGGCGTCGTGCGCGACGACGCCTGAGCCCACGGGCTGCGGTGACGCGCGCGCCCCGCGTCCTCTTCGTCACCCACAACGTGCCGCGGTATCCGGGGGATGCGGCCGGTTCGTTCGTCTTGCGTCTCGCCGTGGCGCTGCAGCACGCGGGCGCCGAGGTCGACATCCTGGCGCCAGGTGCGCCCGGTTTGACCGCGCAGGCATTGATCGAGGGGGTACAGGTCCGCCGCATACGCTATGCGAGCGAGGCCCGCATGACGCTGGCATACACCGGCAGCATGGCCGAAACGGTCCGTGGATCGTGGAGTGGTCGCCTGGCGCTCGTTCAGCTGCTCATGGCCATGCGGCGAGCCGTCCGCACCGCAATCGACCAGGCACGTCGCGACGGCCGCCCGTACGAGATCGTGCATGCCCACTGGTGGTTTCCGGCGGCCCTCGCGCTCTGGGGAGCACAACGGTCGGGCGACCCGCCCCTCGTCATCACCATGCACGGCTCCGACGTGCGGCTGGCGGAAAGGACCCGGGCGGCTCACCCGATCATGCGCCGGGTGCTCCGACAGGCGACTGTACGGACGGCGGTCTCCACCTGGCTTGCCGACATCGCCCGGCGCATCGCCCCGGATGGACCCATCGCCGTGTCGCCGATGCCCGTGGACATTCGCATGTTCGACGAGCCGTTCCCTGCGACGAGCGGGGCCGCGATGGCCACCCGCCACGGTGTGCTCTTCGTCGGCCGCCTGAACGAGCAGAAGGGGCTGGCTGACCTGCTCGAGGCGCTGGCGATGCCGTCGTGTGCCGGTCTCTCGCTCGACGTGATCGGCGACGGTCCGCGTCGTGACGCACTTGAATCACTCGCCACGGCGCGAGGGCTTGCCTCCCGCGTCCGCTGGCACGGCGCACTGCCGCAGCCGGCTCTGGTCCCGTTCTATCGGCAGGCGCGGGCCACCGTCGTCCCGTCGCGCGGGGAAGGACTGGGGTTGGTCGCCGTCGAAGCGCAACTGTGCGGGACACCAGTTATCGCCTATGCCGACGCCGGCCTGCTCGATGTCGTGCGTCCGGACTCGGGCGGCACATTGGTGCCGCCAGGAGACATTGCGGAGCTGGCCGGCGCGATCGGGCGGGTCGTGCACGACATCGCCACCGTGGAGCGGCTGGGCGAGGCGGCGCGCCAGGGCATGAGCGAACGCTTCTCGCCCGCGGCTGTCGCCGAGCGCTATCTGGCGCACTACCGCGACGCGGCGTTGGCTGGAGTCGCAGAGTGAGTGCACTGTCGATGCTCCGCCATCCGGTCGTACGGGGCGGCCTGCTGGCCTTGACCTTCGGCTTCATCGCCTGGGCGCTCGCTCGGCAGTGGGCCGACGTGCGGCAGGCGGCGGCCTCAGTCACCATCGCGTGGCCCTGGGTCGCCGCCGCCAGCGGCGTGGTACTCGCCACCTACGCCATGCTCATTCAGAGCTGGCGCTTGCTGCTTCGCGGATGGGGTGGGGAGCTCGCGTACCCGGTCGCCGTGCGCATCTGGACCATCGCCAACCTCGGACGATACCTCCCCGGCAAGGTCTGGTCGATCGGTGCCCTTGGCGTGCTGGCTACCCGTGAAGGCGTCTCCGGCTTGGCAGCCGCCGGTGCCGCCGTCCTTGGCACCGTGCTCAACCTGGGCGCCGGAATTGCCATCGCGGTCGTGACCGGTGCCGACGCGCTCGACCGGCTGTACCCGGGATTACGGGTCATGGCGCTGGGTGCCTCCCTCGCGTTCGTTGTGGGGGTCGCCATCCTTCCCGCGCTGCTGCCGCGACTCCTCGACCGCTTCTCCCGCGGGCGCGGCCTTCCGCTCGCTCGCCAGCAGTTGGCCGCCCACACCATATGGGCGACCACCGCATTCAACGCCATCGCGTGGATCGGGTATGGTGTGGCTTTCGCGCTCTTTGCGCGTGGTGTCACACCGCAGGTCAGTGGCAATCCGACGACGTTCATCGCAGTTTTCTCGGCTTCCTACCTCATCGGGTACCTCGTGTTGTTCGCTCCGGGGGGACTGGGATTCCGCGAAGTGGCGTTGAGCGGCCTGCTCGTCGGCATGGGCGCCGCAGGGCAGGGCGACGCCGCGATCCTTGGCGCTGCCTCGCGGGTATGGCTTACAATGCTCGAAGTCCTCCCGGGGGTAGTCGGTCTGCTTTGGCTCCCCCCCGCCCAACGCGCGGCACTCCGACGGTCCGGCTCACCCTGACGTCGTGCCGCGCCGACCGATGCACCCTGCACGGCGCCCATTTCGCCACCCGAATCCTTCTTGTTCATGGTCCGATCCGACGCGACGAATCCGACGGCGGTGACTCCCCGCTTGCAGTTCGTCTGGGCGGCCGCCGTCTGCGTGCTCGCGACGATGCTGCTGGCGTGGCCCGCCCTTGGGGGCGCCTTCCTGGTCAACCCCAATTCCGACCAATACATCGCCGGCTACTCGTTCCGCGATTTCGCCGCCCAGTCGTTGCGAAACGGCCATGGGTTCCCGCTCTGGAATCCGTTCCAGTTCGGCGGCATGCCGTACGTCGCGGCCATGCACGGCGACATCTTTTACCCGACGTTCCTGTTGCGGCTCATCCTCCCGACCGACGTCGCCATGACCTGGGGCTTCGTGCTCCACATGATCTTGGCCGGGATCTGCACATTCGGATTCCTGCGGGCAGCCGGCGTTCGCTTTCAGGCGTCGATCATCGGCGCCGTGGCCTATCTGTTGAGTGGCGCCGTGGCGTCCTACCCCTCGCCGGGACACGACGGCAAGCTGTTCGTGAGCACGCTGCTCCCGGCCGCACTGTGGGCACTCGTGCGTGGAGTCCGCGATGGACGTCACGGGGCATGGGGCGCTCTGGCGCTGATCGTCGGGCTCGCCGTGCTCTCTCCACACCCGCAGCTGTTGCAGTACATGTTGCTTTGCAGTGGCTGCTTCGCTCTGTGGCTCGCACTGCGTCCGGGGAACGTCCCGACCGACGCCGGATCGGCAGCCGGCGCTCCCTCCCCGTTCCCGCGCCTCGGGTTCGCCTTCGCAGCGGTGCTTCTGGGCGGCCTGATAGGCGCCGTGCAGTACCTGCCGGTCCGTGAGTACGTGCCGTGGTCCCCGCGCGCAGGCGGCAAAGGCTACGACTATGCCACGAGCTTCTCGTTTCCCCTCGAGGAAACGATCAACATGTACCTGCCGCAGTTCTCCGGCATCCTCGACAGCTACTGGGGACGCAATGGCATTCACTTCCACAGCGAATACGTGGGCGCCAGCGTGCTGGTGCTGGCCCTCCTTGCCTTTGGTGGTGGCCTGCTGAACCGTCACCGTAGCCATTCCTGGTTCTGGCTGGGCACACTCATTGTCTCCCTGTTCTGGGCATGGGGCGGCAACACGCCGTTCTACCAGCTCGTGTATGCCATCGTGCCGGGCTCCAAGTTCTTCCGGGCCCCCAGCACCATCCTGTACGTCTCGGCCTTCAGCCTCGCGGTCCTCGCGGCGTTCGGCGCCGAGCGTGTCCTGGCTGGCAAGGCCTCCGCGAAGTACGCGCTCGGGTGGGCAGCGTTCGCCCTGCTGGTCGCGGCGCTGGCATCGGCCGGCGCCTTTCACAACCTCGCGCTCTCAATCCTTGGTGACGCCCGGGGCGACGCCATCGAAGCCAATGCCTCAAACGTGGTCGTTGGGGCCTGGAGGTCGGCCGCCGTCGTGCTGGTGACCGTGGCGCTGGGTCTTGCCATCGCGCGAGGCAAGCTGGCCACGCCGGTCGCCGGGTGGGTGCTGGCCGGCGTGGTGGCGCTGGACCTTTGGAGCATCGAACGGCACTACTGGTCGTTTTCGGCCCCCGCAGCCGAGCTCTATGCCGACGATGACATCATCCGGTACCTCAAGAAGCAGCCGGAGCCGGGGCGCGTGATCGCCTTGCCCCTTGGCGAGAACATGGCGTCCCACGACCCGTTTGTGCTGGGTGACGCCCTGATGGCCCATGGCATTCGCGGTGTCCTCGGCTACCACGGTAACGAACTCGGCCGTTTCCAGGAGCTGTACGGGAAGAACGAGGGCTATCAGTCGCTCGCCAACCCGAATTTCTGGTCGCTCACGAACGCTCGGTACTTCTACACGAATACGCCCGGCCTCCCATTTCAGGGCGCCAAGCTGGTCGCCGGCCCGGTGCGCAACGCCGCAGGTACCATGACCTACCTGTACGAGCTGCCCGGCGATCACCCCACCGCGTGGGTCGCCCCGATGCGGGTGAAACTGGATGACGCCACGGCCAAGGCGACGATTCTCAATCCGCTCTTCGATGTGAAGCGGGTCGCCATTTTCGACACGTCGGCCAATGTCGACGCGCAGCCAGTGAACTCCCCACTCCCCGAACCCATTCCGTTCGGAGTACAGGTAGATCGGTACGAGGCTGGCGCCATTGACCTCACACTCCAGGGACCGGCTCCTGCCGGCAGCGCTCTTTTGGTCTCCGAGAACTACTATCCGGGCTGGCAGGCCACCGTCGATGGCAAGCCGGCGACGGTTTCCCGCGCGGACTTCACCCTGATCGGCGTGGAGTTGCCGAGTGGAGCCAAGTCGGTCCAACTCCGGTTCGACAGCGTACCATACCACACGGGCAAGCTGCTCACGCTTCTCGCGCTGGGCATCGCCCTTTTCTGGTTGGTCGTGGGAAGCATCCTTGATCGGCGGCGCCCGCGCGTTGCGGCCGGCACGGCCGGGAGTGCCGCGTGACGCGCACCAGGACGCCGCCCCGTGGATCGCTGGCGATCGGGGAGCGCGGGGTCGTCATCGTTCCGACGTATAATGAGAGTGAAAACGTCACCCGCATCGTCCCGTTGATCCTCGAGCAGGACCCGCGGCTGGACGTGCTGGTCGTCGACGACAACTCGCCCGATGGCACCGGACGCCTTGCTGACCAACTCGCAGCAGCGGATCAGCGTGTGCACGTCCTGCATCGAGCCGGGAAGGAAGGATTGGGCCGCGCCTACTTGGCGGGATTCCGCTGGGCGCTGGAGCGGGACTACGCGTTTGTGTTCGAGATGGATGCCGACTTCTCCCACAATCCATCGCATCTTCCGGAGTTCCTCGCCGCCATCCGCGAGGCCGATGTCGTACTCGGTTCGCGCTATCGTGAAGGAAAGGTCACGGTCGTGAACTGGCCAATGACGCGACTGATGCTGTCGTACGGGGCGAACATCTACGCCCGCGCGGTCACCGGCCTTCAGCTTGGCGATGCCACCGGCGGATTCAAGTGCTTCCGTCGAGCCGTCCTGGAGTCGATCCCGCTCGATGAGGTACGCTCCAACGGCTATGCGTTTCAGATCGAAATGAGCTTCCGGGCGTGGAAACGTGGATTCCGGTTCGCCGAGATCCCGATCGTCTTCCACGACCGCACGGAAGGGGAGTCCAAGATGTCGAAGCGCATCGTACGGGAAGCGATCTGGATGGTTTGGCGCCTGCGCTGGTGGGCGCTGAGCGGTAAGGTTTGAGGGTGCAGGGGCCCCTGGAGGACCGCCTGAAGGCCGCCCCCTCGCTGGCCGCGCTGCACGGATTGCCCTTCGCCAAGATGACCGGGTCCGGGAACGACTTTGTCTTCTTCGATGGGCGCGACGTTTCGATCGAAGCCGTGACCCAACCTGAGGTGGTGCGCGCTATATGCCATCGCCACAACGGGATAGGCGCCGACGGGCTGGTGGTTCTCGAGCCTCTGGCCGGGGAAGCCGACGTGCGGATCCACTTTTTCAACGCCGATGGGACCCCAGCGGACCTGTGCGGGAACGCGACACTGTGTTCAACGACACTCGCGGCGACGCTGGGGCTGGCCCAAGCCGATGCCATGCGACTTTCGACTGGATCCGGACTGATCCGAAGTCGCGTGGACGGGCTGCCGTCGATCGAGCTGCCGCCAGTCACGGATATGCGTCTCGGCATGCCGATCGACCTCGTCGCTGGCGAACGACGGATCGGCTTTGTGAGGGCGGGCGTTCCGCATCTCGTGGTGCTGTGCGGCGATGCGGAGGCGGTGGAGATTGCCGCGCGGGGGCCCAGCCTGCGCTGGCATGGGGCGGCCGGCCCCTCGGGAGCGAATGTGAATTGGGTCTCCCCCATGTCCGAGGGTCGCTGGCGCTACCGGACCTTCGAGCGCGGCGTCGAAGGCGAGACGCTGGCATGCGGCACTGGGGCAGTGGCGACCGCGGCCTTGTTGCTGCGGTGGGGATTCGTGAGCACCCCGAGGGTGCTCTTGCGTACGAGTTCGGGCCGGGACCTCGAGGTTGGCCTGGAGCCGCTCGACCATGCCGAGCCGGTCGGCTACCGGCCGACACTGCGGGGAGAAGGTCGTGTGGTCTTTCGAGGCAGAATCGAGGCTCTGTGACCGGGCCACTGTGCGCCGTCTGACAATCCGGCCGGACGATCTGGCGGTCTGCCTTGCGGACCGCCTTTTTCATTCCAGGAAATTGTGGACAGGTGGACAGTCTACCGAGTTCGTGAGGTCTCCCCGGAGCGAAACCTCACAAGACCATCGATAAGCTGTTTGCTAGAAACGCGTTACGACTCAACCAGGATATCGAGATGGATTTTCCCTACGATTTTTCCCACACTTATCCACCACATAACGTTGACATAACATGTATTATACGCATAATAGCCATCCGCTCCACACTCGTCACTGCCCGATCTTTGACCGATTACTGCTCCATTGATGTCGGGTCGCCCCACCCACCAACGAAACGGCCCGACTGCCAAGTCGGGCCGCGTACACCAAGCATCCGCTCAACGCGCAGGCCTCACGGCTTGGCGAGCAGTTCACCGAGCCGAACGTTGGCTTCCTGTTGCACCAGAGCGCCGTCCAACTGCGCCAGCCGCTCCCAGATCTTCCGGGCGTCGGCCGATTTCCCGGCGGCCATAAGACTCCGCGCCTGCGAGGCTTCGTACCCCTGCTTGTCAGCCGCGAAGGCGCTGGCCGCCGCCGCCTTCGCGTACTGCTCGGCCGCCTTGCCCATGTCGCCCTTGAACTCGTAGCCGGCCGCAATCATCGCCAACATGCTCGCCTTGAAGTCGCCCGAAGCGCTGCCAAGGGCCGACTCGAGCGACTTGATCCCTTCGTCGTATTTCTTCTGCTCGAAAAGCACCTGGGCCAGCATCAGCGAGGCCTGCTGTCCGGACGCGGTCGCGGCGTAGCGCGTGGCCACCTTCTCCAGAGCCGACCGCGCCTCGTCGAATTTCCCTTCCGTGAACGGACCCTGCGCCTGCGACAGCGCGGCCGACGCCTTTTCACGCGTCGAGGCGGTCGTGCTCCGATAGATGAGCACCGAGGCCGCAACCACCGCCGCGCCCCCAACGGCGAGGAGGATCGGCTTGCTGTTCAGCTGAAGCCAATTCGTGACCGACTCGAGCGGATCATCGCTCAGAGCAGCCGAGGAGCCTGCGGGACGGGTAGCCTGCGCCATACGTGTGCCAGCGGTTGAAAGGAGGCGGCTCACACGGAGCCCTTCGCGGGAAGTCCGGAAACATAGCCACCGCGGCCGCCACTCGGCACCCGTCCGAGCAACGGCGGCGATCGTACAGTGCCCCCGAGAGGATTCGAACCTCCGACCAACAGTTTAGGAAACTGCTGCTCTATCCAACTGAGCTACGGGGGCAAACCTCAGCCAGGCAAGGCGACCCCCGTCTGCCACCGCAGGCAAGCCGCGCCGGGTCGCTCCGGCCTGCTGCAAACTGACCGGGGCGCCTTGTGCCGGCAACCCCGGGCCGACGCGGGCTAGCCAGCGGCCAAGAGACGAATGCGCGTTCTTCGGGGTTTCGCGTGGGGTGGCGTTCGGCTGGGCGGAGACCAGACTCGAGCGCCCGCCGGCGGTCGGGGGCGTCAGGCGCCACCCCGGCATCACGCGCCGTGCGAAGCGCGCCTGGTCGCGCGGGCCCGGCGCTATGGCGTCCTGGCCCCCCGCGGGGGGCGATCTACAACCTCCGGATCACCCCGGGTGCTCCATCCGAGGAGCGCGCGCGGGTGGCCTGACGAGCAGGTCGATCCTGCCGTTCACCCGTTCTTGATCGCGACGCCGAAGGCGGCGCCCACATCACCGCGCCCACATCACCGCGCCCACATCACCGCGCCCACATCACCGCGCCCGCCTTGCCAGATATCCAGGGGACCGCGATGTGGCCAGACCAACCCACGCCGAACCCGGAACAGCCTGAATGCTACACCCTCAGCACAGCCGCCACGTTGCGCTCCGGTAGGCGCTGGCGTCCCTGCAGGGCGGTAAGTTCAATCAGCACGGACACCCCGATCACCGTGGCGCCAAGTTGCTCGATGAGTCGGCATGTCGCCGTAGCCGTGCCGCCAGTCGCCAGGACATCGTCGACCACGAGGACGCGCGCTCGACGCGAAAACTCGGAGTCGCGGCCAGCCCCCGCCGACAGCGCATCGGCGTGCATCTCCAGGACGCCGCTCCCGTACTCCAGATCGTAGGCCTCACGGGCAGTCATCCATGGCAGCTTGCCGGGCTTCCGGGCTGGCGAGAATGGCACCTCCAGCGACAGGGCGATCGGCATGCCGAAGAGGAAGCCTCGACTCTCGACGCCCACGACGTGGGTAATCCCCTGCCCCGCGAACGGCGCGCTCATCTCGGCGATCACGTCCCGCATGAGCACGGGATCGGCCAGCACCGGCGTGATGTCTTTGAAGAGGATTCCCGGCTGCGGGAAGTCCGCGACGGTGCGTATGGTCGTGGCCAGACGGTCGGAGAGCGAGGCGGTCATGACGGCAACTTAGCCGTCAGGCGGGAGCGGCGCCGCTCTCAGCGGGCTCGGACACCCAGCACCGCGGCCAGAGCAGCCACCAGCGCCGCCTGCTCACCAAGCCGCGGATCGTAGCTGACCATGGCCAGTTCACCGGCGCGCATCCGTCGGGCGACCTGCTCGAGGGCCAACGCGGCATCCTCCGTGCGCGCTTCATCTGCACACGTTTCGCATGCGCCGGGCGAGGTGAAGACAGCTGCGGTCTTCGTCGCGCCCTCCATTGGCGCAGCCGCCCCCCAAGATGTCAGAGGGGCTTGACCAAGCCCGTGCCCTGTCGGCATCGGCATGACGTCCACGAAGTCATCGTCCTGCCAAGGCGCGTAAGCGGCGGGCGCCAACGGCGGCGCGGCGGGCGCGGACAGGGCCTCATGGCGATCGTCGGCCGTGGCCATCCCGAGGCGAGCAGACAGGTCCTGGAAGGCTGCCGCGGCGTCGTCGAGCGGCCAAAGTTCAGCGCCCGTCTCCACCTCGACGGCCTCCGCCGACTCGGCCACCGTCGACTCGGCCACCGTCGACGCGAGCATCGCAACATCCGGCCCGTCCGCAGCGCTCTCCGCCGGAGCAGTGGCCGTTGGGTCAGCGTACCCGGTTTCGAGAGGCCCCTGGGCAGCGGCCGCTGCCGTTGCAGCGAACGGCTCAACGGGCCCTTCCTCTCTCGACAGGTACGCGACATCAAGGGGTGCACCATACTCCGCGCGCTCGAATGAGGGCGCATCGGCGGCGGCCTCTTCGCCGGCTGCTGCCACCGAGGCAATCCCTACGGTGTCTCGAGCTTCTTCGACCGGGGGCGCCGCGGGGGGCGTCCGGTGCCCCGCCCCGCCTGCCTGGGGAGGGACCGCCTCAGCCTCCCGCACGGCCACCACCGCCTGCGTCGGAGTGGGCGGCGTCGACCGCAGGAAGGCGTCGATCCACGGCAATGTTGCCGCCGAGGACGCAGCGTCTGCCGCCCAAGCAGGACCAGCAAGGTCTCCCGGCCCCGCGATCAGTGGCAGCGAAACGGCCGGCGAAGAAGGCGCATCAGCGGCCACGCGCGCGGCCACCTCGGCGGAGCGCAGCACTTGCGTTCGCCATGGTGCCGGGACAAATGGGCCAACCGCGTCCCCCACCGCTACCGGCCCACGGAGCAACCCGACGGTCCTGCCCGGCGCAGCGTACGGCGGCATCGGCACGCACGCGGCCTTGGAGCCCGGCGGGATGTATGGTGCAATGACGGCGGGAGCGAACATGGGGCGTGCGGACCGTGATGCGGGGATCGCTGCCTCCGAAGGGAGACGCACACCGGAGGCAGCGAGGGTGAAGGTCGACCGACCGGGGCATCAATCCGGCGGCCCGCCGAGTTACCCCGGCCAGCCTCCCGCCCCTATCAACGGGACGAATCGGACAGCGGTAATGTCACGTCGCTCCAATCGCCCCCCGCGCTTGTGGAAAACCGCAAGCATTTGTTCGTCCTTGTCCCCGATCGGGATCAACAGCCGCCCCCCTTCAGCAAGCTGATCCTCGAGAGCCGGCGGTACGTGCGGCGCCCCGGCGCTGACAATGATCGCATCATATGGCGCGTACTCGCGCCACCCGAGTGTACCGTCGCCGAGAGACAGCGACACGTTGCGTACATCGGCCTGCTGGAGGATCGGGCGTGCCTTGTCGAGGAGCTCACGATAGCGCTCCACCGAGAACACCTGCGCCGCCAGCTGGGACAGCAGGGCGGTCTGGTACCCCGACCCAGTCCCGATTTCGAGCACTTTCTCCTTGCCCGTCAGCATGAGCTGCTCGATCGCCCTCGCATGCACGTACGGCTGCGAAATGGTCTGGCCGCTGCCGATTGGCAACGCCGAGTCCTCGTAGGCCCGATGCCGCACCGTCGCGGGAACGAACAGGTGACGCGGGACCATGTCGATCGCACGTAGGACACCGAGATCCTTGATCCCCTTGTCCTGCAGCGTCTCCACCAGGCGCCGGCGGGCGCCGCGGTACTCCGGTTCTATGGGGCCTGCCACCAGTCCGTCGCCGCGTTGAGCACATCACGGTGCGTGAGGTCGAGATGCAGCGGGGTCACGGAAATGAAGCCATCCTGCACCGAGCGGAAGTCCGAATCGTCGGCGCCACTCCACTCGACTGTCCCCCCGCCGATCCACAAGATCTCGCGCCCCCAGGGGTCCTTCATCCTGGTAATGGAGTCGCTGAACACGCGCCGTCCGAGGCGGGTAAGCCTGGTCCCCTGAATTTCCTCGCCCGGGATGGCCGGAAGGTTCACGTTCAACAGCGTGTGCGGCGGGAACTCGGGCAACGACATGAGGTGGTGCAACAAGGCGCGGATCTGGCCGACCTGCGTGTCGAGAATTGCGTCGGCCCGGAGAACGCTTCCCGCAAACGACACGGCAATGGCTGGAATGCCGAGGGCCAGCCCTTCCATCGCCGCCGCCACGGTCCCGCTGTACAGCACGTCCTCGCCCATGTTCGGACCGTGATTGATCCCGCTGATCACGAAATCCGGCCGCGCGTCGAGCAGCGCCTCACAAGCGAGCATGACGCAGTCGGTCGGGGTGCCATCCACCTGCCACCGCCGCTCCCCCAGCCGCACCGGACGCAACGGGTGGTGGAGCGTCAGCGAATGGCTGGTCGCACTCTGCTCCCGGTCGGGAGCCACGACGTACAGATCGCCGAGCGGTTCACAGGCCTGTTCGAGAATGCCAAGGCCCTTGGCGAGAATACCGTCGTCGTTACTGAGGAGGATGCGCATGCGAGGGAGTATGGGAATCAGCGTGAAGGCAGCGAGCTATCTTCAAGGAGAGCATGGAGTTCCGCCAGCTCACGTTCGAGGCGTTCGATCGCCTGTACCTCGAGGGCGGCACGCGCCGCCGGACGAACGGTTCCGCCTTTCCGATGTTCATCCAGCTTCTGCCGGGCGCCGTCGATGGTGTACTTCTCGGTATACAACAGATGCTTCACCAGGAGGATGAGTTCCACCTCGCGTCGCGAGTACACCCGATTGCCGCTCCGATTCTTCGCCGGATTGAGCAGCTTGAACTGACTTTCCCAGTAGCGGAGGACATGCGGCTTGAGCTCGGTGAGGCTGCACACCTCGCCGATGGAGTAGAACTCCTGAATCGGCTCTCCGCGCGAGGCAGCCACGATCAGTCGCGCTCCGGGCGCAGTTCGCGCGCCATGAGTTCCGCCACGGCGTCTCTCGGGGCCCAGCCGGAAAACAGAATGCGATACATCGCGTCGACGATGGGCATTTCCACCCCAACCTTGTCCGCAAGCGCCTTTGCGGATTGCGTGTTCAGGATACCCTCGGCCACGCTGTCCTTGCCAGCGAGTGCCGCCTCGAGCGTCTGCCCATGGCCGATGGCCACGCCGACCGCCCGGTTCCGAGAGAGCGCGCCCGTACACGTCAACACGAGGTCTCCGAGACCTGCGAGCCCGGCAAAGGTCTCGGGCTTCGCGCCGAGCGCAACCCCCAACCTCGTCATCTCGGCCAAGCCTCGGGTCATCAGGGCTGCCCGAGGGTTGAAGCCCAGTCCCAGGCCGTCGAGGATGCCCGTCGCCACGGCCATCACGTTTTTCAACGCTCCGCCAAGTTCCACACCCACCACATCGTCGCTGGTGTACACCCGGAAGGCCGGGGCGCTCATCGCACTCTGCACCAGCATCGCCGCCTCGCGCGACGCACAGGCGGCCACGACGGCCGTGGGCTGCCCCGTCGCCACTTCGGCGGCGAAGCTCGGGCCGCTCACCGCCACCACCGGGTAGTGCGGCGCCTCCTGTTCCACGACGTCCGTCATGAGGGCGAGCGTCTCGCGCTCGATGCCCTTGGTGGCGACGCTCAGGACCGCACCAGGAGGAACCGCCGCCGCCCCGGTGGCCACCACCGGGCGCAATACATGCGACGGCGCCGCGTACACCACGAGGCCAGCGCCGCGGAGCGCCGCCTCCATGTTGGCCGTCGCCACGAGGCGGTCTGACAACGGGATACCCGCCAGGAAGCGCGGATTCTCGTGTCGCGTGTTCACGGCCTCCACCACGTCCGATTCGCGCGCCCACAGGGTAACCGCGTGGCCATTTCGCGACAGTCGGTCGGCGATTGCGGTGCCCCACGCGCCACCGCCGATCACCGCACAGCGAAGGGACACCGATGCGTCGTCGTCCAATGCGGTCATGGCGCGGCCTCTCCGGTTACCTGGCGTCCGCCGATGGGACGTTCTTCGCCTCGACGGAGTCGTCTGACGTTCTCACGGTGCGCCCAGATCACAAACATCGCGATTGCACACCCCACCCACGCCAGTGGGGTGAACGCGCCCTCCTGCACCAGCAGCACCGCGGCCAGGACGACCGCGGCCACCATCGACCCCAGCGAAACGAACCGCGTGGCCACCACCACCACCAGAAACGCGCCGATCGCGGCGACCGTCGGCCACACGGCGAGCGCGAGAAAAACCCCGCTGGCCGTCGCCACTCCCTTGCCGCCCCCCTTCCCCATCAGAAACACGGGCTTCACATGCCCGGCGATGGCCGCCACCCCCATCGCCACCCCCCAGGGCCAGCCGCGCTCCACCGTCACCAGCGCCGGGAGGAAGAAGGTGGGAACGAAGCCCTTCAGGAAATCCACCAGGTAGACCAGCAGCCCCCACGACCAACCGAGGGTGCGCTGGACATTGGTGGCGCCGAGGTTGCCGGAGCCCACCGTGCGCAGATCGATGCCGTTTGCCCGGCCCACGAGATACGCGGTGGGGAAGGACCCCGCGAGGTAGGCCAGCATCACGGCACTGAGCAGCAGCAGCGCCCGGCTCACGACTCGCGCTTGCTCCGCATGATCACGCGAACCGGCGAGCCCTGGAACCCGAATTTGTCACGTAGCTGATTGTGCACAAAGCGGATGTAGTGCTCGGGAATCAGTTCGGGATGGTTGCCGAAGAAGGCGAAGGTTGGCGGCTCCACCTCAACCTGCGTCGCGTAATTGAGCTTCACTTCCCGGCCGGCGGCCTGCGGCGGCTGGAGTCGGCCGACAATCTCCTCCAGCGCATCATTCACCTGCGACGTGGAGATGCGACGTTCGCGTTGCTCCTGCACCGACAGGACGAGGTCGAGCACCTTGGTGACCCGCTGCCCCGTGAGCGCCGAGGTGAACAGGAAGGGCACGTACTCGAGGTACGGAGCCTTCTCGATCGCGTCCTTCCTGAACCTCGCCGAACTCTTGTCGGTCTTGTCCTCGTAGAGGTCCCACTTGTTGATCACCAGAATGAGGCCGCGACCGGCGTCCCACGCCATGGTGGCGATCTTCAGGTCCTGGTTCTGCAGCCCCTCGGTGGCATCGATGACCAGAATGCATACATCGGCGGAATCGATGGCGCGTCGGGTACGCAGCGCCGAATAGAACTCGATGCCATCGTCGATCCTGGACTGCCGCCGCAGGCCGGCCGTATCCACGAAGACGAGGTCCTGATCGTGGTACCGCATCGGGGCATCGATGGCATCGCGCGTCGTGCCGGACTCGTCGTTCACCACCAGCCGGTCCTCACCGAGAAGCCGGTTCACGAAGCTCGACTTGCCCACATTCGGGCGCCCAATGACGGCAATGCGAACGGCCGGCGATTCCTCCGCTTCGACCTCTGGAATGGCTGCCACCACCGCGTCGAGCAGGTCGCCCGAGCCTTTGCCGTTGGAGGCGGACACCGGATAGACGTCCGTCACGCCCAGCCGGTAGAACTCGTAAAAGTCGGTACTGTCCGGGTTGTCGACCTTGTTGGCCACCATGAGCCATGGTTTCCCGGCATTGCGCAACAGGTCCACGATGCGTGCATCGCTGGGGTGCACGCCGACCTTGGCGTCGGCCACAAACAGCAGCAGGTCGGCTTCGTCGATGGCCTGCATGACCTGCCGGCGGATCGCCGCGTCCATGGGCAGGTCGGAGTCTTCCACCAGGCCCCCCGTGTCCACCAGCCAGAAGCGGTGCCCAGCCCACTCGGCCTCGCCGAAGTGCCGGTCCCGCGTTGTCCCCGCCTCTTCACTGACGATGGCGGTGGCTTCACCAATCACACGGTTGAACAGATGCGACTTGCCCACATTGGGGCGTCCGACAAGGGCGACGACAGGAAGGCTCATGGGCTCGGTCAGGCGGCGGATCGAACCGCCGCATCCCCTTCGGGGACGAGCGCATCGATGAAGTCGTACGATGGATAGACGGGCATCGGCAGGGATTCCCGAACCGAAACGAAGGACTCTTCGTCGAGGAAGAGTCCGTCGTCGTTGATGCACTCGGCCGGGATGAGCGCCAGATCGAGATCGTGGCGATCGGCCAGCGCCCGGCGGATGTCGGCACCGACCAGCAGGCCAGCCGTGGTCGTGGTCGGACCGAACAGGGAATTCTCGGTGGGAAGAAGCACGAACTCCGCGCCGGTGGCCGCCCGCAACTGACCGAGCAGGTCCGGCATGAGCGGCGCCATCGAGGTGCCGGTCACCACACCGATGCGCCGGCCGTCGAGGCGCGGCAGCTGGGCAAGGCCGTCACGTACCCGCGCGCGCAGCGCGGTGACGGCGCCGACACCGTTCTCGATCTGCGAGAACTCGCCGTAGTGCTCCACATCGGGGAGCTCCTGCCCAGCCAGCAGATATAGCTCATCAGAGCCGAACACCCAGCGGTCGTCGCGCTCGTCGATCGCCCTCGCCTCCCACTGGTGCACCACGTTCAGCAGGGCGCCCGCGTTGGCGGCATCCATGGGCTTGCCGGTGTACAAATGCGAGAACTGGGTCACCCCCACCGGCACCAGGGCCACCGACAGGACAGCGTCGCCGAGGTCCCAGAGGTCGGTGAGCGACTGCTCGAGCACGTCCCCATCGTTGAGGCCAGGCACGATCACCATCTGGCAATGGAACTGAATGCCGCCCTCGGCGAGCCGCGTGAGCTGCTCGATGATGTTGGGCACCCGGGGATTGTTCAGCAGCACCTTGCGGGCTTCCCACGGGGTGGCGTGCACCGACACGTAGAGCGGCGACAACCGGTACTCGAGCATCCGAGCGATATCACGTTCCTTCACGTTCGACAGCGTGGCGAAGTTGCCGTAGGCGAACGACAGGCGATAGTCGTCGTCGCGGATGTAGAGGCCCTTGCGCAGCCCCTTGGGCAGCCCCTCGATGAAGCAGAACTCGCAGCGATTGGCGCACCGTCGCACAGTCGGCGGCGCAAGCTCGACGCCCATGGGCTCGGCATCGACGCGTTCGATGTCGAACTCCACCGCCGTGCCGTCCGGCAGGCGCGCCGACACCACGAACGCGTCCTCGGCCGTCAGAAACTCCCAGTCGAGGAAGTCCTCCAACGGCCGTTCGTTGACGGCGAGTAGCTCGGTGCCGGGCAGGATACCGAGTTCGTCGGCGATGCTCCCCGGCTCCACACGCGTGACGCGAACCATGACCTCAGACGAAAACGGGGGACCGAGCCTCGCGGCTCTCCCCCGGGATCCACGCAGGCGACAGCCGTTGCGCTGTCGCCCACCTGAGACAACGTACGAACTTCGGCGCCCGAAGTCAATCAATAACATGGACTTCGGCGATCGCAAACGCCGTTGTTCGCTACCTACGCCCTCTACTTGATCGGCGCGTAGCGGAAGGCCACGGCCTTGGGCGCCTCGATCTTCACCGAGAAGGTCGTGCCGGAGCCGGGCTCCACCGGGCCGATTGCCACGTCCTTGCTCGCGACCACAGCGCCGGTCTCATCGAGCAGTTCAAGCTTCATGGTCCATGAGCCAGCCGCCTGGCCGTCATTCACCACCGAGCCCTGCACCTGATAGCTGGTGCCCGACCTGGCCGCCAACGTGACGTCGATCTTGGGATTGGTCTTGGACTGCTTCTCGAGATAGAACAGGGTCGAGTCGTTATACGTTCGCTTCTTCGCGGCATCGGTTTCCCCGCGAGCCTTGAGCTGCCAATAGCCAGCCACGAGGCGCCAGCCACGCTCGAAATTCGGGTCGACCGCCATGAGCGCCTGCACGGCTGGCCCCATCCGCGTGGCGTCCTTCAGGTCGAACAGGGTCGTCGCGTAGTTGTAGAGCGCGAACCGGTGGTTCGGGTTCTTCTTGAAGCCCGCCTCGAACAGGGCAAGGGCATCCCCCGACCGGCCGCCGGCGGCGGCGTTCGACCCGGCCTCGAACAGCTGGTCGGCCGTGAACGTCTCCGGCGCCTTCACCATGTCCGCGAACATGTTGGCCACGGCCGTGGTGTCACCGGACAGGCGGAGCGCCCGGCCGAGCGCCTGGGAGGCGTTCGCGTCACCCGGGGTGTCCTTGAGGTAGGCCTCGAGGAGGCCACGAGCCTTGGTGATCTCCGTTTCCTTCTCCGCCCCGGACGCGGCCTCGGCGCGCTGCAGGTTGATGACGGCGAGGTTGTAGCGGCTTTGCTGCTTCACCCGTGCGTACAGGGTGTCGCTGCCGGACAAAGTGATGACCTTCTCCATGGCCATCATCGCGCTGTCCATCTTGTTCTGCTTCTGGTATACCGATGAGAGCAGGTTCCATGGACGCGGATCGGCGCCGGCCACGAGGAGCGACATGTTCGCGTAGTACGACGCCGAATCGTCCTTGTCGGCGTTCATGGCCTCGATGGCCTTGTTCAGGATGTCCCCGAAAAAACGCTGGCGGAACGGACGCACGGTCGCCTTGCACTCCGGCATCAGCGTCTCGACCGCGCTGGCCGCCGAGTCGACGGCCAACAGCAGGTTGTGGCTCCCCTCCTTGTTTGTGGTGAACCCCATGGTGCCGCGGTTCATCACGTAGGTGCCTTCGTTCCGCTCGAGGTACTGTCGATACGTGCGCAGCAGCAGGTACTGGCGGCCCGCCTCGTTCTTGATCTTCTCCGGGCTCTCGGTGAGCACCCGGATGGAGTTGGCGAGATGCCGGGGGATTTCGTCATCCTTGCGGGAATTCGCCGCCATGGAGACGTACTGCTTGGCGCTCGCCAACTGGAACGGGCTGCGATCGTTGATCTCGCAGGCCCCCTGAGCCGCGAGCGACGAGGCGTCCCCTCCCAGCAGGGTTGCCAACGCGCCGGCGCGCGCCCACGTGAATGCCTTCATCTCATCCTCTCGGTATCGTCGAAGTAAACTGCCGCTCGAATATAGCGCTCAGGCGCGGTATGACGCGCCGCTCCCCGTGTTGTACACCACCACCTCGGCCGTGGTCGCGACTCGGCCTTCGACCACGGCATCGCGAAGGACCGACAGGGCGCAACCGCCTTCGGGAGCCGCGTCGATGCCGGTGGCCGTGGCAAGGCGAAACGTCCAGTCACGGATGGCCGCCTCGGAAGCCGTGCCCGCCACGCCGTTCGTCTCGCGCAGCACCTTGAGCAGCAGGCGATCCCCGAGCGGCGAGGGCACCCGCAGCCCGCTCGCGTAGGTGACCGGATCGAGCCACGGTTCGGCCCGCTCCGCCCCAGCCGCGAACGCGCGAGCGATCGGGGCGCACCCTGCCGCCTGCGCGACCACGTACTGCGGCTGCACACGATCGGAAGAAATCCAGCCCCCGGCGGCCATTTCCTGCAGGGCCTTCCAGATGCCGATGGTCCCTTCCCCGCCGCCGGTGGGGTAGACGAGCACATCAGGCACACGCCAGCCAAGCTGCTCGACCATCTCGTAGCCCATCGTCTTCATCCCCTCCACGCGGTACGGCTCGCGGAGGGTGGAGATGGCGAAGAAGCCAGTCTCGGCGGCGTGCGCCAGCGCCAGCTTGCCCGCGTCCCCGATATGCCCCTCGATGCGGATGAGGTCGGCGCCCATGGCCTCGATCGTGTCGAGGATGGGGCGTGGCGTGGTGCGCGGCGCATACACGCGCACCGGCAGCTCAGCCGCCGCGCCGTAGGCGGCCAACGCCGCTCCTGCGTTGCCCGCTGTCGGCACCACGAGCCCCGGCACACCCTGGGCCTTGGCCCGGGTAACGGCCGCGCTCATGCCGCGCGCCTTGAACGACGCCGTCGGATTCTGCGCTTCATCCTTGATCCAGAGCCGGCGGACGCCCACGGCCGTGGCGAGGACCGGCGACTCGATCAGGGGCGTGAGTCCCTCGCCGAGCGTGACCGGCGCCTCGCCGTCGAGGAGGGGCAGGAAGGGCGCGTATCGCCACATGTCCCAGCGCACGGGCAGCGCTGTCGCGCGTGCCACGGGGGCATAGCGGGCGAACAGGGGTTGCCCGCAGGCCGTACAGAGCGAGGCGCGCACCAGTGCGGCGGGCGTGTCACAGGCGGAACAGTGGAGCAACCAGGACGTGGGACTCATTCGACCGGTGGCAGGGGGGACGTGGGCGCCGCGGGGGCATCCGTCGGCGTGTCGGACTCGGGCGTCGCGATCGGCGTGGTCGGGGACAATGGCACGCCGAGCGCCTCGTGCAGTTTTCGCGCCGACGCAAGGCCGAAGCCCGGGACCGCCGCAACCTGTTCAAGCGTGGCGTCCCTCACACCCTGGACGCTGCCGAATACGTGCAGCAGTGCGCGCCGCTTCGCGGGCCCCACACCGGGAATCTTCAACAATTCCG
This sequence comes from Gemmatimonadota bacterium, assembly GCA_021299375.1. Classification (GTDB taxonomy): domain Bacteria; phylum Gemmatimonadota; class Gemmatimonadetes; order Gemmatimonadales; family Gemmatimonadaceae; genus Gemmatimonas. The sequence goes on along the minus strand of JAJTGR010000068.1, from coordinate 29,082 downwards.
AGGTAATGGTACGCGCGGCACGCTTCTGACGCTGGAAGGTCACCGCGAACCGATGCGCCTCGTCGCGGGCCTGCTGCAGCATGCGCAGCGCTGGCGATCGGCGCGGCAGTCGCACGGACTCACTGCGACCTGGCACGAAGATCTCCTCATCCTTCTTGGCGAGACTGATGAGGCCGACCTGGGTCACCCCCAGACTCTCGAGCGCAGCCCGCGCAGCGCCCAACTGGCCCTTGCCGCCATCGATGACCGCCAGGTCGGGAAGCGGCCGATCTTCGTCGAGACGGCGGCGGAAGTAGCGGGTCACCACCTCGTGCATCGACTTGAAATCGTCGTTCCCCTCAAACAGCTGGATTTTGAACTTGCGGTACTCGGCCCGCCTGGGGCGGGCGTTCTCGAACCACACCGCACTCGCCACCACGTCGGTGCCTTGGGCGTGCGAGATATCGAAGCACACGAGGGACCGTGGCAGCCGCGGCAACCCCAGCTCGCGCTGCAACTCGTAGACGGGGTCGGCCGCCCGCTCGTCCGCCTCCAAAGCGGCCAGCTTGAACTCCTCGAGCAGATGCCGGGCATTCTTGTCGGCGAGCTCGACGAGCGCACGGCGTGGTCCGCGCTGCGGCACACGCACGTGTGTCCCCTCGAGTGAGGCCTCGAGCATCTCCCGATCCTCGAAGTCGAACGGCACGAGCAGGTCGGCGGCGCGGGCCTCGACCGTGCGGTACCATTGGGCGAGACTGGCGCCGAGCACCGTGCCGTCATCTTCGCCTTCCGCATGCTCCAACAGCCGGTGATCACGCGCCAGCAGTTTCCCGCCGCGAATGCGCAGCACGACCACGCAGGCATCCTCACCATCGCGCGCATAGCCCACGACGTCACGGTCACCGCCCTCCACCTCCAGCACGACCGTCGGCTCCTCCATCTTCTCGAGGTGCCGCAGCGCATCGCGCAGTTCGCCGGCCCGCTCGAAGTCCAAGCGAGCCGACGCCTCGAGCATGCGCTCACGCACGTGACGCATCACGTCACTGGTGCGCCCCTCGAGGAACCAGACCACCTCGTCGATCATGGTGCGGTAGTCGGCCGCGTCCTGCTGGCCCACGCACGGCGCCTTGCAGCGCTTGATGAAGTAGTCGAGACAGGGGCGTTCGGGTGCTTCCTTCGGCAACGCGTAGTGGCACGACCGTACCGTGAAGATGCGCTTGACGACAGTGAGCGCGCGGCGCATGGCCCCCACATCCGTGTAGGGACCGAAGTAACGGGCGCCGTCGTCCGCCAGCCGTCGCGTGACCATTACGCGAGGAAACGGCTCCTGCACCGTGACCTTGATGTACGGATACGACTTGTCGTCCCGCAAGGCAATGTTGAACCGTGGGCGGTTCTCCTTGATCAGCGTCGCTTCGAGGATCAGCGCGTGGGCTTCGCTGGGCACGACGATCGTGTCGAGATCCCGCACCTTGCGGAGCAGGCCGCGCGTCTTGGGGCTCGTGAGATGATCCTGCGCCCAGTAACTGCGGACGCGAGCCCGCAGCTTCTTGGCCTTGCCCACGTACAGTACCGTCCCCTCGGCGTCTTTCCACAGGTACACGCCGGGTGACTCGGGCAGGTGCGGCAGCTTCTGGGCAACCGCCACCGGCATGCCGCGCGTCAGTGCCGCGCGTGTCCAGTCGTCGTCAGGAATCGGCAACGACTCCATGGCCTGGTCCGTGATCCGCGCACGATCATCCATTGGTCGATTCCCTCGGCACTCGGGGCGACCGCCGCAGCCACCGGGCGGCTTCGTGCGATCCGAGCATCCACGCGGTGCCGAGGTACACGCCGGCAAACACCGCCAGCGCCGGCACTCCGGCAAGGCGTGGATGCAACGCCGGATACACCGCCTGATGCAACAGGCGTACGCCCAGCCCCGCGAGCGTGGCGACCATGGCCGACACGACGATGCGACGGGTCCCCACCCACATCGCAGGCGTGTAGAGTGCGCCGAGGCGCTGCCGCAGGCCCCGGGTGAGCCATGCAAGGTTCACGTAGGACCCGAGGGATGACGCCAGCGCAATGCCTGCCGTCGCGTACGGGGACGCGCGCAGCGGTACGGCAATCGACACGGCCGCCACCGCCGACACCACAATGCTCATGATCGACGCCCGGAGCGGTGTGCGGTAATCCTGCAGCGCATAGTAAGCGGAGCCAAGCAGCTTGACCGAGCCGAAGCTCACCAGGCCTACCGCGTACGCTGCCAGGACCGCATACACCACGCGTTCCTCGGCGGCGCCAAACCGACCGGCCCGATACAGCAGGCCCACGCAGTAGTCGCCGAGAAACCCGAACACGAACGCACTCGGTACGATATAGAACAGGATGCGCTGCCATCCCACCCGCAGCCGCTCACGCAGCGTATCGAGCGCGAGCGAACCTGAATCGCGCGAGAACTCGGGGAGGGACGCCGCTGCCACCGACACGCCGAACAGCGACACCGGCAAGAGCGCCAGTGTGTTCGCGTAGGTGATGTTCGTCGTGGCCCCGGCGGCGAGAAACGACGCAATCTGGAGGTCCACGAACGACGAGATCTGCACCACGCCGAGCGCTGTCACCACGGGCACGACATTGCGCAGCGTCGGCATCACGCCCTCGGCCGCGCGGTCGAACGTGGGCCGCAGGGAGCCCACAAGCCGCAGCACCTCCGGTACCTGCGCGGCGACCTGCAACACCGCTCCGACCAGGGTGGCCCAGGCGAGCCACAGGGCGAGCGTGGTCGCGCTGTCGGCGCGTGGCCCCCAAACGAGGAGCAGGACGATCTGGGCCAGCGACCAAAGGGCGGCGCTGGCGTACGACCAGAAAAAGCGCCGGTGGGAATTCTGGATCCCGAGACACCAGCCGCTCAGGACCATGATGCCGGTCATCGGGAAGAGGACACGCGTCAGGCGTGTGGTCAGCGCCTGAGTGCCGGCATCGAACCCCGGAGTGAGTACCGCCGTCAGCGCCGGCGCGGCCGCAATCCCGGCAAGCGTCAGCAGGGACACGCCCGCCAGCAGCAGACCAAGCACGGCATTTGCCAGCGTGCGCGCGGCGCGTTCGTCACCGCGGCCCAACAGTCGGCTGTACACGGGGACGAACGCGGCCGACAACGTGCCTTCGCCAAGCAGATTGCGCACCGCGTTCGGAATCTTGAAGGCGGCGTTGTAGGCGTCCGAGGCGGCCCCGGCGCCGAAATAGTACGCGAACGCCGTGTTGCGCAGCAGCCCGATGACGCGACTGATGAGGATGCCCGCGCCCACGACGAACGCGGAGCGCCCCCCTCCCCCGTCGCTCATGGGGCGGTCGCGTTTCCCGTCACCAGCTGCTGTGCGTGGCGCATGGCCTCGTCCCGCATGCGTACGAGCACCTCAGGGCCGTACCGCACGAGGAATGGCACCAGGTTCAGGACGCGTTCCGGCGACTGCCCCTTGGGGCGAATCGCGGCACGCACCGCTGCCACGTCGCGCATCGCGTCCAGCTCACGGCGCTTCACTCCCGCGAGCACCCGTCGCTCGAACCGGTCCAGTCGATGGCCCAAGTCTCGCGCCAGTCCATTCACCACGTCGTCGGCCACCGGAGCCCCGTCGCCGCCGAGGACCTCACGCAGCGCCCGCACCTGAGCGTCGAGTGTGACACGGAGCCGCTCGAGCACGTCCCCCATGTTGTCGTCGAGGCGACGGCGGGCCACGCGCTGCTCCGCGGCATGCGGATCGTGCAGGTCCGCATCGTCGAGGCCGAGCCGCGCCTGGCGCACGCGCTCATGGGCCTCGACCAGCTCACACGCCCAGCGCGGAGCGACCACGGGAACCGCGGCCCCGAGTGCTGTGGCTACCGGCTGCACTTGGGCGAAGTACGCCAGCTCACCGGGGCCGGCCAGGTAACATACCGTGGGCAGCAGCGCCCGCTCCAGCACGGGCCGCAGCAGCACGTTCGCACCAAGCGACCCGGCATCGGCTTCACGCGCCACGGTCGCCGCGTCGGCAACGGGCACCCGCTCGCGGACCCGCGCCACGTCGCCTGCCCGGCTCGCCAGCTGCGTACGGAATACCAGCGAGAGCTCGTCGACGGCCTCGACTTGTGGCGCATGTCCGGCGCCCTCGATCTCGACAGCACGGGCCCGCAGTGCATCACGGATGGCGGCGGCATGCCGCAGGGCTTCACGAAGCAGCGGGTCAGCCGCCGCCCGCAGCGCGGGATGCGCGGCATCGAGCACCGCGATGCCAAGCGGCTCGAGCAGGGCGCGCAGCAACTGGACGTAGGCGGCGCCAATCGTCGCGTGCGGGACGTATGCGGCATCGACGACGGCGAGCAGGTCCGCGTGCGCGGAGGAGCCGCAGGCCGCGCCCAGCTGTGCTCGCGCGTCGCGCAAATCGCCCAGCGGCACCTCCGCCATCGCCACACCCTCCGTGGCCGGACCGGGAAGCGCAATGGTCTGCAGTCCGCGTGCGCTGGCCACGTGAGTGACAGCCGCCTCCATCCAGTCGGCATCGTCGCTTGCCGCCCAGAACACCGGGGCAACCGGCACGCCTGTTTCGCGCTCGAGGACATCGGCGAACGCCAGCGCACTCATGGCCTTGCTCCACGTGTACGTGGGCCCACCGAACAGGCCCGGCTGCTGGCCCGTGGTCACGAGCACGCCAGAGGCGGCGGCGCGCGCCAGGCGCTCGGCGGCCACCCCAGTGGCTGCCAACGCCGGGGCCACGGGCGAAAGCCAGTCGCGGGCGGCAAACGCGCGGCGGACCGTGTGGGCGTGGGTGCGCCATGCGCCTGGGGTCGAGGGCCGGGGGGCATACCACGCGGCCCCGACCGTGCCGTCCTGAACCGCACGCGACAGATCGCTGCCCCCCAGTGGCACCGTGCGCAGCTGCAGCCCGCTCTCTCGTTCCGTCCGGTCTTCCAGGTCGTTCACACGTACTCGCTCGTCGTCACTTGTGGTACGGTTCCCCGCGCACGATGGTCCCGGCCCGATAGAGCTGCTCGGCCAGCACCAGTCGTGCAAGCTCGTGCGGCAGCGTCCACGGCGCCAGTGAGAGGCGACGCTCGGCCCGTGGCCGGACCACCGCGCCCAAGCCATGCGCCCCGCCGATCATGAACGTCACGGGGCGCGCCCGGTCTCGCTGCTCCTGCAGCCACGCGGCGAACTGGGTGGACTCCATGACGGTGCCCCCCGGATCGCAGAGGACGAGCTGGGCATCGGCCGCCACACGCTCGAGCAGGCGCTCCCCTTCCCGCTCCCGCACGAGGTCCGCGGGGAGCCCACGTCCGGACTCTTCCTTCACCTCGAAGACCTCAAGCGGCCAATACCGCGCCGCCCGCGTCTCGTAGTCCCGAATCGCCTCGGCCAGCCCCGCATGACGGGGCCGGCCGATGACCACCAGAGCCACACGCACGCCAAGCCCTGTCAGCCGAGCGCAGGACAGCGACCGCCGATCACGCGTAGATGCCGCGCAACCGATGGACCGTCGCCACCCGGCTGATCGACAGCATGTAGGCCGCCGTCCGCATGTTCACGCGGTGCTGCCTCGAAAGCTGCAGCACGTCCTGGAAGCTGCGCATCATGATGCCGCCAAGGCGCTCGTTGACGTCGTCTTCCGACCAGAAGTAGCCCATGCGGTCCTGGACCCACTCGAAGTAGGAGACCGTCACGCCGCCCGCATTGGCGAGGATGTCGGGAATGACGAAGACCCCCTTCTCATCGAGAATCGGGTCGGCGGCCGCCGTAGTCGGTCCGTTGGCCCCCTCGCAGATCACCTTGGCCCGGATCTTCGGGGCATTCTTGGTGGTGATCACGTTTTCCAGCGCGGCCGGCACCAGCACGTCGACTGCGAGCGTGAGCATCTCGTCCGGATCGATCGCGTCGCCGCCGGTGAACCCTTCGAGCGAGCGATGCTGCTGGACGTGGGCGATTGCAGCCTCGACATCGAGGCCGGCGGCGTTGTGGAAGGCGCCGAACCGGTCGCTGATGGCTACGACCTTGCACCCCTCACGGGCCATCAGGCGGGCCGCAATCGACCCGACGTTGCCGAAGCCCTGCACCGCCACGGTGGCGCCCTTCATCGACATGTTCAGGTGCGCGAGAGCCTCCCGTGTCACCAGCATGCATCCACGCCCTGTGGCTTCCTTACGACCCAGTGAGCCGCCCATCTCCACGGGCTTCCCCGTGACGACGGCGTTCTCCGTGCGCCCCACATGCATGGAGTAGGTGTCCATGACCCACGCCATGACCCGCTCGTTGGTGTTCACATCGGGGGCGGGCACGTCGGTATCCGGCCCGAGCAGCGAGATGATCCCCTTGGTGTAGCGCCTGGTGACGCGCTCGAGTTCGCCGACGCTCATGCTCAGGGGATCGCACACGACCCCACCCTTCGCGCCGCCGAATGGCAAGTTCACGACGGCACACTTCCAAGTCATCCAGGCCGCCAGCGCCTTGACCTCTTCGAGGGTGACGTTCTTGTCGAAGCGAATGCCACCCTTGGCCGGACCGCGCGAGGTGTTGTAGAGGACGCGGTGCCCGGTGAAGACCTCCACATCCCCGTTGTCCATCTGCACCGGGACGGAGACCGTCAGCTGCTTCTCAGGGTTACGGAGGATCTTGTAGATGCCGGGCTCGAGGTCCAGCAACTCGGCGGCCCGGTCGAAGCGCGACATCATCGCTTCGAAAGGGTTCTCTTCGTTCAGAAACCGATCCTTGTCCGGACGGACGATGCTGTCCGTCGGCAGGCGGAGGAGGTCGATGGCCATGGGAGGGAAAGGTGGGAGCCGGCTCAGCCGGCAGTCGGGGCCGCGGTCATGCGCGCCGCCAGAACCCGGTCACACTCCCGCTCCAGGACCTCGGCGCCTCGATCGACCACGACCGTCTGCGAAACATACCAAAGCGGAGGCCCCACGCGAGGCCAGAGGGGGCCCAGCTTTACGGCGTCCTTGAGGGTACACACGACCCCGCCCGTTGCCCGACCGGCCTGCACCAGCGCCTCCGCATCCCGGGCGGAAAACGCGTGGTGATCGGGAAAGCGGAAGTGCCGGACGACGCGGGCCCCGCCTGACACGACCTGCGAAGCAAACGCCGTGGGGTCGGCGATGGCCGAGGCCAGCACCACGGCGCGACCAGTCAGCCACGTGGTCGCCGAGACCGCTTCCGCTCCCCCGACGGCGTGGACGGTATCGGGCACGAGCCGGGCCACCGCGATCGGCACATCGGGCGCGGCCGTTCGCACGGCGGCTACCGTCCGCTCGACCTGTCCGCCGCTCACGGCCTTCGCCGTCACGAGCACAGCCGTCGCCCGCCGCAACGACGCCAGCGGCTCACGATACGGCCCGGCCGGCAGCAGGCGTACCGAGGGGTCGAAGCGATCAGCGCCCACCAGCACCACATCCGACACGCGGCGAGCCCGCCGATGCTGGAACCCGTCGTCCAGGACGGCGCAGTCGGCACCGCGCGCCCTCGCCTCCCCGAGCCCCGCGACCCGGTCGGGGTTCCGAATGACCGCGATTTCAGGGGTCAGCATGGCATGCACCCGCCATTCGTCGTCCCCGTAGCCCCGGAGCACAAGCGCCGGCGTCGCACCACGGGAACGAAGCCGCGACGCAAACCACGACGCCACGGGCGTCTTGCCGGTACCACCCACGGTGAGGTTGCCGATCGACATGGCCGGCACCGCGACCGAAGCGAGCATCCCCCGCGCGGTGGCGAGGTCGTAGCGACCGTTCCGGCGCGCGACCACGGCCCCGAAGGCACCAGCGAGCGGCGCGAGCGCCATCCGAAGGGTAGCGGCGCCGGCATCAGCGCCGTACCACACCCAGTCCGACATCCCGTCCGCGGCGTGTCGCAGCTGGCCACTGATGCTCATGGTCCCTCGCCAGTGCGCCCATTCGCGCTGCCCGCCAGGGCTGCCGCCCTCGCCATATCAGCCTGCATGTGCGCGGCGAATTCCGTCGTTCGCGCGGCCGCCGTCCGGACGTCACCGTCGTCGACGCGCCGCGGCGGACCGTACAGCACCGTGATGCGCGCAAAGGGCTTGGGAAGCTCGAATCCGTCCCAGCTTCGCAGCCGCCACGTTCTGTCCACGTGCCCGGTGATCGTGATGATGGGCACCTCCGCGCGATGGGCAAGGATCAGCGCACCGGGTGCGAAACTGTGACGCGGGCCGCGCGGCCCATCCGGAGTGAACGCCATGTCGGTCCCTCCGCGCACCACCTGAACAGCCTCCAGCAGCGCCCGTGTACCGCCACGCGATGTCGACCCGCGCACCCCGAACATGCCGAACCGCTCGAGCACCCACGTGATGATCTCCCCGTCCTTGTGCTCGCTGACCAGAACGCCGGTCCGCACGTGATGCGACCACAGCAATGGCAGCATCTGGCCGTGCCACAGGGTGTACACCACCGCCGTGCGCTCGGGGAACGGCGCGAGCAGCGCGTCACGCCCGTACACACGCGTCCGCCAGGTCAACCCCAGCAGGCGCAACAGCCACCAGCCAAGGCGCAGGGCAACCCGGGTCCTGAGGTCGAGGACGACCCGGTGGGGCGCCTCCCGGTCACTCACGTCGCCGGACCCAGCATGTCGAGAATCAGTCGCGCCACCCGTTCGGAGGCCCCCGGCGTTCCCAACTTCGAACGAACCTCGGCCAACCCATGCTCGGCGTGCTCACGCACCGGGCTGTGCACGTCCAGCAACGGCATGAGCGCGTCGGCCACGGCCGAGGGTACGAAGGCATCCTGGACGAATTCTCGCGAGACTTCGCGGCCGGCCACGACGTTCACGAGCCCAATGTGCGGGATCTTCACCACCCGGCGCGCGATGGCGTACGTGATGGGACTCGTGCGATACCCGATCACGTGCGGCAGCCCGGCGACCGCCGCCTCGAGGGTGTTGGTGCCACTCTTGAGCAGGCCGGCGGTTGCCGCACGCTGCACCACGAACGAGGCTCCCTGTACGAGGGGAAACGGGCACCCGCCCGCGCTGATGCGGACGGTGGGCGCCGCGCTCACCACCACTTGCACCTCCGGCCGACGACGCTGGACCTCTCGCGCAGCCTCGACGAACGGTGCGAGATGCCGACCAATTTCGGCCCGCCGACTGCCCGGGAACACCGCCAGCACCGGCGCATGCTCTCGCAACCCGAGTTGCGCGCGCGCTTCGGCCTGAGTCGGCAAGGCTTGTGCACGGTCGAGCAGCGGATGCCCCACGAACGTCGCGGGCACCCCGTGCGAGCGCAGCAGCGCCTCCTCGAATGGCAGAATCGAGGCCGCCTTGGTCACCACCCGCGCGATCGTGGGGAGACGCCCGGCACCCCACGCCCACACCTGCGGCGTGATGTAATACAGCACGGGCACGCCGGCCCGATGCGCAGCCTCGGCCACCTTCAGGTTGAAGCCGGGATAGTCGAGGAGCACCACCAGCGCCACCGATCCGCTCTCGATGCGCGCTCGCACGGTACGCAACAGGCGCCAGTGCTTCGGCACGTGCTGGAGCACCTCCACGAAACCCATGACGGCCAGACGTTCCACGTGCTCGATGAGCGTGACGCCGGCCGATCGCATGAGGTCCCCGCCGACGCCGACGAGCGGCAACCCCGGAGGCGCGTGGCGGCGCAGCGCTTCCACCACCTTGGCCGCATGCAGGTCGCCGGAGGCCTCGCCGACGACAAACAGCACTTCACGCACCGGACGACCCGCTGGCGCGCATGGCCGCATGGGCCTGTTCGATGGCCGCCACGATGCGCAACGCAGCGTCGAGCGCTTCCCGCCCCTCCTCGCCGGTGACCGCCACGCGATTCCGGCCCATGATGGCTCCCAGAAACTGCGACAGCTCCAGCACGAGCGGTTCGGCATCCGGTGCCTCGAGCGGCACCCGCTCGACGAACTCCTCGAGGGCGCGCGGCGCGCGCGCCAACTGCAGCGGGTCGAAGTCGCCACGCAGCCGGAAGAACTCCCCCGTCCCGGCGGCCAGATCGAGCGACAGATACCCGCTCTTCTGGAAGAGGCGAAGCTTGCGCAGTCGCTCACGCGACACGCGGCTGGCCGTGATATTCGCCACGGCACCGTTGGCGAACGTCAGGCGGGCGTTGGCGATATCGATCTGCGGCGTCAATACGGGAATGCCCATCGCCTGCACCTCGGCCACGCGCGCGCCCACCAGCGTGTGCACGAGGTCGAGGTCGTGGATCATGAGATCGAGCACGACCGCAACATCGGACCCGCGCGGATTGAATGGCGCCAGCCGGTCGCTCTCGATGAAACGCGGCTCGTCCACGAAGGGCATCGCGGCACGCACGGCCCGGTTGAAGCGCTCCACGTGCCCCACCTGCAGCACGACGCCGGCCGCCTTCGCCCTGGCCAGCAGGTCGTCCGCCTCCTCGAGGGTCACCGTGAACGGCTTCTCCACAAACACGTGCTTACCGGCGAGCAGCGCCTTCGCGGCGACCGCATGGTGCGCCACCGTAGGCACGACGATCGACAGCGCATCGACCTCCGCCAGCAGCCGGTCGAGGGACGGATAGGCGGTCACACCATACTGGGCTGCCACCTCTGACGCCCGCGCCGGACTCTCATCCACAAAGCCCGCGAAGCGTTCACCACACAGATCGCGCAGGATGCGCACGTGGTGCACACCGAGGCCACCAGCCCCGACGACCCCGATGCGGGGCGCGCTTGCCCCCGAGAAGCGTTGCCGGTCGACTCCCTGTTGCATGGAAAGCCTCCGTGGTCAGAAGCCGACGCCGCGCGAACTCGCCTCGATGAACCCGAGGAAGTGCTCGACTTCGGGAATCAGCGCCATCTCGGCGCGCGCCTGCTCGACGCCCTTCGACAACGTGAGGTCGGAGCGGAAGCAGAAGCGGTACGCGCGCTTGATCTCGCGCAACACCGTCTCCTCGAAGCCGCTGCGACGGAGGCCCACCGAGTTGAGGCCAAACAGCTTGATCGGGTTACCCACGGCGCGCACGTACGGCGGGACATCCTGTGCCACCCGCGAGCAGCCTCCGATGAACGCATGCCGTCCGATACGGGCGAACTGGTGCACCGCGCACAGCCCGGAGATGGTCGCCCTGTCCTCGACGGTGACATGCCCGGCGAGCTGCGTACCGTTGGAGATGATCACGTGATCCCCGAGCTGGCAGTCGTGCGCCAGGTGCACGTAGCTCATGAGGAAACAGTGCCGGCCGACCCGCGTCGTGATCGAGTGCGCCGTTCCGCGATTGATCGTCGCATACTCGCGGACCGCCGAATCGTCGCCGATCTCGACCCAGGTCTCCTCCCCGCGATACTTGAGGTCTTGCGGGTCGCCACCGAGAATGGCGCCAACCCCGATCTGCACACGCTGCCCGAGGCGCACATTGCGTTCGAGCGTGGCCCGCGCCGCAATGCGCGACCCGTCGCCGATGGTGCACTGCGGGCCGACGATGGCCCACGGCCCGATCTCCACCTCCTGCCCGATCTCCGCGGACGGATCGATGATCGCCGACGGATGAATGCGGGTGATCTCCCCCGTCCTCATCGATCGCGGACCATGGCCGCCATCTCGGCCTCGGTCACGACCTGGCCATCGACGTACGCCACCCCCCGCATCTTCGACATGGTGCCCCGCATCTGCAGCACTTCCAGCTCGAGCCGCAGCTGATCGCCGGGCTTCACCGGACGCCGGAACTTCACGTTGTCCAGCGACATGAAGTACACGACCTTGCTTGACGGATCCTCGATGGTCCGCATGAGAAGCATGCCCCCCACCTGGGCCATCGCCTCGATGATGAGCACGCCCGGCATGATCGGGTGGCCGGGAAAGTGTCCCTGAAAGAACGGCTCGTTGATCGTCACGTTCTTGAGGCCCACGATGCGCTTCCCTTCCTCGATCTCCAGAATGCGATCCACGAGCAGGAAGGGATAGCGGTGCGGCAGCACCTGCAGGATGTCTTCGACAGTATACACAGCGGGCTCCCGGACAGCGTGTTGCACGAGGGCACGCACCAGGGCCACGGTGCCCCGGTGACTGGGTTTGTGGGCAACGATGCGGGCACGGACCCGCGCGCCTGCCAGCACCAGGTCGCCGACGCAGTCGAGCGCCTTGTGCCGCACGAACTCATCCGACCACCGGAGGCTCGTGTCCACCAGGCCGGTCGCGTCGAGCACCACGGCGTTGGCCGTCGATGCCCCTTGAATCAAGCCTTTCGCTCGCAGGGCGTCCACCTCGTGGACAAACCCGAAGGTACGGGCCGAGGCCAGCTCCTGGGTGAACGAATCCGCCGTGACCAGGTATCGGCCCCGTTGGGGTCCGATCAGCGGGTGGGGAAAGTCGATGGACACCTCGAGGCCCAGCCCATGGCACGGGTGGGCGTCGTACACCGAGTCCCCGTCTACCACGCGGATGGACTTGCGCAGCACGAGCCAGTCGGGACGCCCACCCTGCAACGTCAGCCCCGCCGAACGCAGCGCGTCGAGGAACGGGGCGGCGCTGCCGTCCATGATCGGAGGCTCGGGGCCATCCATCGCGATGATGAGATCGTCGATCGCCAGCCCGCCGACGGCCGCGAGTACGTGTTCGACCGTGTGCAGCGCCGCCTCGCCAGTACCGAGCTGCGTCCGCCGTTCGGCTTCCACGGCCACCTCCACACGGGCCGGGATCGGCGCCGCGTCCGGTCGGTCGATCCGCTGGAACACGATACCCGTACCGCTCGGCGCCGGCCGGAAGATCAACCGGCATGGTCTCCCAAGATGCAGACCGATGCCCGCCACCATCGCCTCGCCGACGATCGTGCGCCGCCCGCCTGACGCGTTGCCGCGCGATGCCCCGCCCGGCCGGCGCAGCACCGCATCCGCACTGGCGATCACGAGCCGGCGCCCGTCGACTGGTCCTGCGGCGGGTCGCGGGTGAGCAAGCGCTCCAGCGGACGAATCAGCTGGGCCAGTCGGGCAATGGCGGCATACGCCCGCAACTGGTCGCGATGCGGACGCGCTGGATAGCCTGACCAGACTTCTCCGCCAGGAATGTCTCCGATCACACCGGCCTGCGCCGCCACGGTCGCTTTCGCGCCGATCGTCAGGTGCCCACCTACGCCCGCCTGGCCACCCACCTGCACACCATCCTCGATACGCGACGACCCCGCCACGCCGGCCTGCGACGCCACGAAGCAGAAGCGTCCCATGCGCACGTTGTGACCGACTTGCACGAGGCTGTCGATCTTGGTGCCGGCGCCGATGACGGTGTCGTCGATGCTCCCGCGATCGACGCAGCTGTTGGCACCGATCTCGACATCATGCTCGAGCACGCAACGGCCGATGTGCGGAATGCGCACCACGCCGTCGGGACGCGGCACGAAGCCAAAGCCCTCTCGGCCCACCTGCGCCCCTGCGTGCAGTACGACCCGATCGCCGAGCTCGGCGAACGGATAGACCACCGCATGCGGATGCAGCCGGACGTCGCGCCCGAGCACGCTTCCCTCGCCAACGGAGGCGCCAACCCCGATCCAGCAACCGTCTCCGACGACGACGTGCTCACCAATGACCGCGTACGCGTCAACCGTCACGCCGGCGCCCAGCTGTGCGCTGGCCGCCACCACCGCGGTCGCATGAAGGCCGGCGGGCCGCATCTCACGACGCGCAAAGCGGGCCAGCAGGGGCAGCATGGCCTCGATCGGCTTCTCGACGACGATTCGCGCCGCCGGTGTGCCCCGCGCCGCCTCGAACGCGGGCGTAACCAGGACGACCCCGGCCCGGGACGCTGCCAACCGCGATACGTAGCGTGCGTGAGCGAGGAAGCTGAGATCCGTCGGACCTGCGCGATCGAGGGGGGCGATGCCGCGCACGACAGCGCCGGGCTCGCCGATCAGGCGACCACCGGTCTGTGCTGCAACGTCAGCGGCGGTGATGGGCGCCTGCCCATCACCGCCGCCTGCCTGCGAAGCATCGCCGCGCACCGCGGCGATCACGCCGTCGGCGGCTTCTTGGTGGTGACGCCGGCCGGGGCCGTCGCCGGACCCGCAGGCTTTGGCGCCGACGTCGGCGCCGCCTTCGGCGCGCTGAGCCGCATCTTGGCCAGCACACGGTCGGTAATGTCCAGATTCCTGTCCGCCGACACGATGAACGCGCCCGCCGACACGTCGAAGATGAACGAGTAGCCACCGTCCATGCGCACGTCATCCAGAACCTTTTTCAGGTTCTCCATGATCGGCGCCATCAGCTCTTCCTGACGATCCTGGGCGCGCTCCTGCAGCTTCTGCGCCTGCTGCTGCCACGCGGTTTCCTTGTCACGCAGCGTCTTCAGGCGTGCCTCCTTCGCCGCCGGTGACAGTGAGACCTCCTCCTTGGCGAAGGCCTCCTGCATGGTGTTCAACGAGTCCTGCAGCTTCGACAGCTGGGCGCGGATCCCAACCATATCCTTCTCGAAGGCCGCCTCGGCTTCGGCGCGACCCGGCGCGCCCTGCAGGAGCGCCTGCGAGTTGACGAAGGCGAACTTCTGAGCGGCCTGCGCCGAGGAAAGGGCCGGTACCGCCACCACGAGGGCGCACGCAGCAAGCACGGAATGGAGTCGCATCGATGTGGTCCTGTGTTAGAAGAGCTGGCCGAGACGGAAGTGGAATTGCCAACGCGGATCCTTCACGATACGCCCCGTCGTGATGTCCACCTTCGTCCGGTCGAAGCCGTACGCCAGGTCGAGGCCGAGCGGCCCGAGCGGCGTTACGGTAGATACCCCGAAACCGGCCGAACGGAAGAGCCGGGTCGGGTTGATTTGCCGGGCAGAGCCCCAGTTGTTCCCGGCGTCGGTGAACATGTTCAGGTAGAACATCTGGTTGAACCGGAGCCCGAGCTCACCGGTCACGGTCATGAAGGCATTGCCGAAGGAGTTCGGGTCCGATCGGAACTGGTCCGTGTTCGGATTGAACCCCGCCGGGGTGATGGAGAACTCGGGGTACCCGCGCAGCTGTTGGCCGAACATCACGCCGCCAACCGCGAACTGCTGCTGGAAGAAGAACGGCCCCGAGTTGCCGAACAGGGCGCCACTGCGCGCCGTGAGCCCCATGGTGAACTTGATCGGCTGTGACCCAGGGGTGTTACCACCGATCTGCCCCAGCTTGGCGTAGGCACGCATCTCGGTGGTCACACGCTGGAAGTTCACCGTGCCGCCCAGCACGCCACCGCTGAGGTCGGTGGTCACCGAGCGCAGCGATCCTTCCGTCGCGAACGGCATGTCGACGCGGGTGTCGTACGTGTACTCCAGCCCGAGGTTCGAGCGGAAGCAGTTCCGTGTACACCCGTTCGTGATCTGTCCCGAGGTGAAGGTCGCCGACTCGGCGTTGTACGACACCGCCACGGTCGAGAAAAACGACCACGGCGTCGGCAGGCCGAGGCGGAACTGGGAGCCGGTACGGATGTTCTGCCCGAGGTTGCCGACGATGAAGCGGGACTGTGTGCGATAGGCGCTGAGCGCCCCGGAGAGCCGCGTACCCTTGAGGGCCGGGTCGGTGTACGTCGCGGTGAAGTCGTTGAAAAACCGGCCATACTGCCAGTTCAGGCGCCCGGACTTGCAGAGCCCAAAGAGGTTCGGCTGCTCGAGACCAACGAAGCCACCGAACCCGACGCCGCCCTGTCCCATCGACGCGCCGAAGTTGATGCTGCCCGTGCGCTTCTCCTTCACCCGGAACACAATATCGACGTCGCCTTGATCGTTGATCGGGCGGTAGTCCGGGAACGGCATCGGCGCCTCGAAGAAGTTCATGTTCCCGATACTCTGATAGCTCCGGATGAGCAGCGCCTGATTGAATGGTCCACCGGGCACCAGGAAGATCTGCCGCCGGATGCAATCGTCCACCGTGAAGTCGTTGCCGACGATCTCGATGCGATTCACGATGGCCGGGTTCTTCTCATCGATCTCCCAGCGCAGGTTCACGGTGGGAATCGAATCGGGCCCTTCGAAGCGGCGCTCCACCACCGGGCGAATCTGCGCGTAGAGGTACCCGCTGTTGCGGTACTCGTTGTTGACCTTCTCGACCGCCTCGTCCCACTTGCGCTGGTCGAAGATGCCCTCGGGGGCGGCGGCCTCCCGCTTGATGAGCCCCTTCACCCGCTGCCCGAGCGACGGGTCAGCCCCGTCAAACGGGAAGAACTTGCGCAGGTCATTGGTGGGGAACCGGCGGTTCCCCGCAATCTCGAACGTCCCGACGCGGAAGCGCGGCCCCTCACTGACACCGATCTGCACCAACCCTTTGCCCCGCTCGCGATCGACGATCAGCGTATCCCTCGTGATGCGCATTTCCACGTGGCCGAGGCGCGAGTACAGCTCAGGAATGCGCTCCCCGAGATCACCGACGTACTTGTCCTCATTGAACTCGCCCTTTCGGAACCAGAAGAAGCCTTCAGGTTTCGTCTTCATCGCCCCGACGATCTGCTTTTCCTTCACGGATTCGTTGCCGACGATGTCAATGCCGGCGATCGCCAGGCGCCGCCCTTCATCGATGCGGTACGTCAGGGCGATACGCCCGTCGCTCTGCACGGTCGAATCGATGTCCACACGCGCCAGATAGTAGCCCGCGTTCTCATATGTGGAGTCGATCCGCGCCCTCGCCCGCGCCACCTGCAGCGGATCGATGGGACGGCCGATCAGCAAATCGATCTTGTCCTTGATCGACCGCTCGGAGACCGCCTTCGGGCCGACGACGGTGATGTCTCCGAGGATCGCCCGCTCTTTCACCTGCAGGATGGAGAGGACCTTCCCTGGCACACTCTCCAGGTCGCACTGAATCTGCACATCGTCGAACTCGCCAAGTTGATACAGCGCCTTGATGGCGCGCTGCAGCGTCGGGAAGTTCAGCGGCGTGCCCGGCGTCAAACCGGCCTCGGTGCGGATGCGTGCCTCGTCGACGCGGACATGGCCGCGCACGGCGATGGAATCGGCAACCGTGCACCGACCGGCGACTTCCTGCGCCGCGATCGGCCGCGCAGACACCGCCGCCGTCACCAGGGCGGCCATGGCAACCGCTGCCCGCCGGGCGAGTTTATGGGACACGCGTTTCAGCATAGCCTCGAAATATAAGCGGGCGCCCCCCGTCGGAGAGAGGCACCCTGGCGAGGTATCGCGCGGACCAACGCGCCTGATGCCACGCCGGACGCGAAACGGCCGGGTCCCGCGAGGGACCCGACCGTTGGACACCCGGGACGCCCCGGGCGTTGCCCGCATGTCACCCAGACTCAGGAAGCCTGGGGAGTGGGTGACAGCACCCGGAACTCCAGCTTGTCCTTCTCGGTGGCCGACACGCCCACCTCGATCTCGTCCCCACGCGAGAACTCGGCCGTCAGGATCTTCTCCGACAGCGGGTCCTCGACATAGCGCTGGATGGCCCGCTTGAGCGGCCGGGCACCGAAGTGCTCGTCATGGCCGTGATTCACCAGGAACTCGGTGGACTCCGGCGTCAGCTTGATCGTGATTTCCTCCTCCGCCAACCGTTTCTGCACATCGGCGAAGAGGATGGACACGATCTGGGCGATGTGCTCCTTGCCAAGGGGATGGAACACGATCACGTCGTCGAGGCGGTTGAGGAACTCCGGATTGAACACCCGGCCCATCTCCTCCTTCACCTTCTCGGCGATGCGTTCGAAATCCCCCCGGGCGTCACTCGTCGCGAACCCGAGCGACTTGCCCTTCGTGATGTCCTTCGCGCCCACGTTCGACGTCATGATGACGACCGTGTTCTTGAAGTCGATCACTCGGCCATAGTTGTCGGTGAGGTGCCCCTCGTCGAGCACCTGGAGGAGGATATTGAACACGTCCGGGTGCGCCTTCTCGATTTCGTCGAGAAGGACGACACTGTAGGGCTTCCGCCGCACGGCCTTGGTGAGGGTTCCCGAGTCTTCGTACCCCACGTAGCCCGGCGGCGCCCCGATGAGCCGCGACACGGAGAACTTCTCCATGTACTCGCTCATGTCAACGCGAATGAGCGCCGAGGCGTCGGCGAACATGAACTTGGCCAGCGCCCGCGCCAGCTCCGTCTTCCCGACTCCCGTGGGCCCCGAGAAGATGAACGACCCGATTGGACGGCGCGGGTCCTTGAGGCCAGCGCGGCTGCGCCGGATGGAGCGCGCAAGCGCCCGGATGGCCTCGTCCTGGCCCACCACGGTTCCGTGGAGTTCCTCCTCCATCCGCAAGAGCCGCGACGTCTCCGCCTCCTGGAGACGCGTGACCGGGATGCCCGTCCAGCGGCTCACGATGAACGAGATCTCCTCCTCGCCAAGCGTCGGGCGGAAGGACTGCCGCCGCTGCTCCCACTCCTCCTGCTTGCGCCGGATCTCCGCCTGAAGTTCGCGCTCGTTGTCCCGCAGCGACGCCGCCCGCTCGAAGTTCTGGTCGCGGACCGCCGCCTCCTTCTCCGCGTTGAGCTTCTCGAGTTGCTCCTTGAGATCGGCCACCTCGGCCGGCGGCACCTGAGCCGCGAGACGCGCCCGGGCCCTGGCCTCGTCGATCACGTCGATCGCCTTGTCCGGCAGGAAGCGGTCGGTGATGTAGCGCGCCGACAGCTTGGCCGCGGCCAACAGCGTCTCGTCGGGAATGTTCACCCGGTGGTGATCCTCGTACTTCTTGCGCAGCCCCTGGAGGATCTGCACCGTCTCGTCGATCGAAGGCGGATCGACGACCACCGTCTGGAAGCGACGCTCGAGCGCGCCGTCCTTCTCGATGTACTTGCGGTACTCGTTGAGTGTGGACGCCCCGACGCACTGCAGTTCACCGCGCGCAAGGGCGGGCTTGAGCATGTTGCTGGCGTCGATCGCGCCTTCGGCCGCCCCGGCCCCGACGAGCGTATGCAGTTCGTCGATGAACAGGATGACCTGCTTGTTCTGCGCGATCTCGTTCATGACCGCCTTGAGGCGCTCCTCGAACTGGCCGCGGTACTTGGTACCCGCGATGACGGCTGCCATGTCGAGCGACAAGACGCGGTTCTCGCGGAGGTTCTCCGGGCACTCACCGTTGGCGATGAGCTGCGCCAATCCCTCGACGATGGCAGTCTTGCCCACCCCGGGCTCGCCGATCAGCACCGGATTGTTCTTCTTGCGGCGCGACAAGACCTCCATGACGCGCTCGATTTCCTTGGCCCGCCCGATCGTCGGGTCGAGCTGCCCTTCGGACGCCAGCAGGGTCAGGTCGCGGCAGAAGTGGTCGAGCGCCGGCGTCTTGGACTTCTTGTCGCCCTTGGCCGGCGCCGCGGCCGGCGGCGCACCGGCTCCGGCCTTCTCCGTCGGTGGTTCCTTGCCGCCCTGCGGCATTTCGGTGCCCAGCAGACGCAGCGTTTCCGCCCGCGCCGCCTCGAGGTTCACCCCGGCGTCGGTGAGCACCTGCGCCGCAATGCCCTTCTCCTCGCGGAGCAGGCCGAGCAGCAGGTGTTCCGTGCCGACGTAGCTGTGATTGAGGTCGCGGGCCTCGGCCATCGCCAACTCGAGAACCTTCTTGGCCCGCGACGTATATGGGAGGTCGGGACCGGTGGCTTGCGCCGCCTTTCCCTTCTTCACCGTGTCCTCGATCTTCTGCGTGACGTCGTCGAGATCGACGTTGAGGTTTTGCAGCACCGCCGCCGCAACGCCCTCACCCTCACGGATGAGCCCAAGCAGGATGTGCTCCGTGCCCACGTACTCGTGATGGAGGCGTGCTGCCTCCTCGCGTGCCATCGCAAGGACCTTCCGCACCCGCTCGGTGAAGTTGTACCCGTTCATCGTCCCCTCAGGGTCGTGGAGAAGCAGATCATTCGACGCTGCTGCCTTCGCTCACCAACACCTGCCGCACGTAGCGCGCGCGCGCCAAGTTGGTCTCGCTGTCCGTCAGCACCTTGCCTTCCAGGTGGGAAAGATGGGCCGACTGGGCAAAGATCAGGAGCTTGTTGAGGGTGTATACACTGAGGCCGGTGATCAGTTTCAGGCCGACCGCCAGCCGCACGCCACTCAGGTAGTTCATGGCTTCGTCGAACGTCAGACTGCGGGCATACCGCAAGGTGCCGAACGCGCGCCACAACTTGTCCTCGATAATATACCCCGCGTCACGCACCAGCACACGACGCGCTTCCTCCTCGCGCTCGATGACATGGCGGACGACGCGGACGAGAAGATCCTGCAACTCCTCCTCGGAGCGCCCGAGCGTCGTCTGGTTCGAGAGCTGGAAGAAATTGCCGACGACTTCACTCCCCTCTCCGTACAATCCGCGGTAGGTGAGCCCCATCTGCTGGAGCCCCGCGAGCACCTTCCCGATTTCCTTGGTCAGCACGAGCCCCGGCAGGTGAATCAACACCGACGCCCGCAGTCCGGTGCCCGCGTTGGTCGGGCAGGCCGTGAGGAACCCGAATTCCCGGTGAAACGCATAGGGCACCTGGGACCCCAGTTCCTGATCGAGCTGGCGCACCGTCTCGAAGGCCTGCGGCACCGCAAAGCCCGAGCGCAGCGACTGCAGGCGCAGGTGGTCTTCCTCGTTGACAAGCAGTCCGACCGACTCCCCGAGGAACACGGCCGCGCCCGTCCGGACCGGATGCTGCGCATCGAGCCCCGCCAGCTCCTTGCTGACCAGATGGCGCTCGTGAAGCAGCTGCCGGTCCACCGTCGGCAGGCCCTCGAGACGAAGCAGGACGCTCCCACGCAGTGACGGCACCGCCGAGAGTGCATCCCGTACCTGCGCCAGCATGCGCAGTCGTTCGCCCTCCCGCGCCCGCCCCGTGAACGCGTACCCGGAGACGTTCCGCGCCAGACGCATGCGGGTCGAAATCACGATGTCGCTGTGCGGGCCCGACGCATCGAGCCACCGAACCCCGCCGTCCGGAAGCAGTGACAGATCCAATCCTGGCTGCGGACCGCTCATTCCAGTACCCGGATGCGGTCGCGAAGCTCCGCGGCCAGTTCGAACTGCTCGGCGTCCACCGCCCGACGCAGCCGATCCCGAAGATCGTGCAGCGTATCGGGTTTCTCGACGAGATGCGTCGCCGGCGGGTCGTACCGCTGGCCGACATGCCGGGAGCTGCCGTGCAGCCGCCGGAGCAGCTCGCGCAGACTCTGCTCCATCGCGTCGTAGCAGTGGGGGCATCCCAAACGCCCGCTGGCCCGAAAATCGCGCGCCGTGGCGCCGCAGAAGCTGCAGGCCGCGGCGTCCACACCGGTCGAGGCGGCCTGCTGCTGCACTGCCTGCAGGATGTCACCGAGCGGATGCTGCGGCACCGCGAGCGTGGTCTCCACCCCCTTCGCGGCCGCGCACTTCTCGCACAGATGGAGCTGCGTGACGGCATTGTCCACGATCCGCGTGAGGTGCACGACGGCATCGCGCTCGTTGCAGTGGTCGCAGAGCATCAGCCCACCTCCCGAACGTCCGACTCGACCAACCGTCCCCCTTCCAACGATAGCGCCCGATCGGCGCGCGCAGCCAGCGATTGATTATGGGTGACCACCACCAGCCCGAGTGACTGGTCACGCGCCAGCTCGGCGAACAGGTCATGCAACTGCTCGGCATTGTGTCGATCCAGATTCCCGCTTGGCTCATCAGCCAGCAGGACGGCCGGCCGAGCAGCCAGCGCCCGTGCCACCGCCGTCCGCTGCTGTTCACCGCCCGACAGCGCACCCGGCCGGTGGTGCAGGCGCGACGCGAGGCCGACCCGCTCGAGCAGCGCCTCGGCCCGCTCGCGCGCCTCCCGGTCCGGCACCCCCGCGATCCGCAACGGCATCATCACATTCTCCACGGCGGAGAACTCGCGCAGCAGATGATGGAATTGAAAGACAAACCCCACCGTGCGGTTCCGAAGGGCGTCGAGCGCTTCCTCGTTCAGGGACTCCACCGCCTGTCCACCCAGACGAACCCGGCCAGCGGAGGGGCGCTCCAGCGCGCCAAGCATGTGCAGCAGGGTGCTCTTGCCCGCCCCGCTCTCTCCGACGATCGCCACCATCTCGCCGCGGCCGACGGTCAGCGCCACCTCGTTGAGCACCCGGATGACGCCGCCATCACCTCCGCGAAACTCCTTGACGAGGCCGAACGCCTCAATAACTGGAGCGTCCGCCAGACCGGCGGCAGCGGCGGCCGACACCGGGGCATTACTCATGCCGGATGGCCTCCACCGGATAGAGCTTCGCCGCCTGCGACGCCGGATAGAGCGTAGCCACGGCCGCGATCAGCAGACTCGACACCACGATCAGCGCCACGTCCGCCAGCTCGATGGCCACCGGCAGGTGATCGATGAAGTAGACACTCGGATCGAGCGAAATCAGTCGGTACCTCTCGAGTAACAGCGCGAGGCCGAGGCCGAGCGCCAACCCGCCACCCGTGCCGACCGCCCCGACGACCACGCCCTGATACAGGAAGATGCGCCGGATCGAGGTCGCCGGCATCCCCATGGCGCGGAGAATCCCGATTTCCCGTGTCTTGTCGGCCACCACCATGGTCAGCGTACTCACGATGTTGAACGCCGCCACCAGGACGATCAGCAGCAGGATCACGCTCATCCCCAGCTTCTCGAGCTTGAGCGCCTGGAACAGCGACCGGTTCTGTTCCTGCCAATCCACCGCGCGCACCGGCGCATCGACCGAGGCACGCAGCGAATCCGCCACGATCGGCGCCCGCCACCGGTCGGTCGTCCGCACTTCCAACCCGGTGACGTCGGTGCCAAGCCCCGCGAATCGCTGCGTCGTCTCCAGGTCCAGATACAGGTACGCATCGTCGTACTCGTACATGCCGGTCTCGAAGACCCCCGACACCACGACACTGTCCGCGCGTGGAATGACCGCCCCCGTGGACGCATTCATGTCGAGCCCCGCCGCGCCCAGCAGAACGACCGTGTCGCCCGGAAAGGCATTGAGCTTCGACGCCAGCAGCTTCCCCAGCACGGCACCCGGCAGCGCCACGCTGTCGCGGCGGAACGAGAAGTCCCCGAGAATGGCATGCTCGCGAATCGTGGTCACGTCGCTGCCCGCGGTCCCGGCAGGATCGATCCCGACCACCTGGGTGCCGACCATGTACCCGCCGAGGTTGCGGACGAGCCCCTGCGTCTGCACAAACGGCGCCACCCGCACAACGCCCGGCGTCGCCTGGACCTTGGCGCGGATCCGCTCCCAGTCGGCCATGCGCATGTCACTCCCGTATGGCAGCACGCGAAGGTCGGGGCTGCCCACCAGGATCTTCTCGCGCAGGTCCCGCTGGAGGCCATTCATGACACCCATGATGACGATAAGCGCGCTGACGCCCACCAGTACGCCGCCGATGGCGATGACGCTGATGAGCGACAGCAACCGGGACCCGCGACGGCTGCGAAGATAGCGCCAGGCGATCGACAGTTCGAGTCCCTTCACGCCTTCCTCACCGGCATATCACTCGGGACGCATGGTGGGGAACAGGATCACATCCCGGATGTTCGGGGTGTCCGTGAGATACATGAACAGCCGATCGATGCCGATACCGACGCCGCCGGTGGGCGGCATGCCGTACTCCATGGCGCGCAGGTAATCCTCGTCCACCCCGCTGGCCTCGTCGTCGCCCGCCGCCCGCAACGCCGCCTGCGCCTCGAACCGCTCGCGCTGGTCGATGGGGTCGTTGAGCTCGGAAAAGGCATTCGCGAGTTCCTTGCCGCGTGCAAAGAGCTCGAACCGCTCCGTGATACCCTCGGGGCCGCCGCGCTTCGGCTTGGCCAACGGCGAGAGCTCCTTCGGATAATCCACCACGAACGTGGGCGTCTCGATCTTCGATTCCACGAGCGCCTGGAACATCTCGTCGAGCACCTTGGGACGGCTCAGCGTCCCCACCTTCTGCACGCCGATGCGCTCCGCCATGGTGCGCAGGTCGGCGTCCGTCACCCCCATCACGTCGGCCCCGGCCGCCTTCGAGAGGCTGGGCACCCACTCGATCCGCGGGAACGGCGTGACGAGTGCCGGGACCGTGTCACCGACGATCGGGATGGCGCGGATGGCCTCGGCCGCCGCGACCAGCAGCGACTCGACCCGCGCCATCATCGTCGTGTAATCCGCGAATGCTTCATAGAACTCGAGCATCGTGAACTCCGGATTGTGCGTCCGGTCGATGCCCTCATTGCGAAAGTCATGGCCGATCTCGTATACGCGCTCGAAGCCGCCCACGATGAGCCGCTTGAGATACAGCTCGTCCGCGATGCGGAGATAGAGCGGCATGTCAAGCGTGTTGTGGTGCGTGACGAACGGGCGGGCCGCTGCCCCCCCGTAGAGCGGCTGCAGTACCGGCGTCTCCACCTCGAGATAGCCAAGGCTGTCAAGGTGTGTACGCATGGCGCGTGTCAGGACGGAGCGGGCCCGGAAGAGCGCGCGCACTTCCGGGTGCACGGCGAGGTCGGCGTAGCGCTGACGCGCCCGTTGCTCGGTGTCGGCAAACGTGGAGTAG
Source organism: Gemmatimonadota bacterium (assembly GCA_021299375.1). Classification (GTDB taxonomy): domain Bacteria; phylum Gemmatimonadota; class Gemmatimonadetes; order Gemmatimonadales; family Gemmatimonadaceae; genus Gemmatimonas. The sequence goes on along the minus strand of JAJTGR010000068.1, from coordinate 4,736 downwards.
CGCACGACCTGCCCATCCACGATCTGCTCCTTCCCGAGCGGCAGCGGTCGCAGCGACTTCGCAAGCAGCTCGACATGCGCGACTTTCACCGTCGCCTCGCCGGTGCGTGTGCGCATCATGGCGCCCCGGACGCCGACCCAGTCGCCCAGATCGTAGTCCCCGAGCTGCGTGAACAGCGCCTCACCGATCTCGTCCCTGCGGAAATACAGCTGGACGCGCCCGTCCATGTCGGCCAGGTGCGCAAACGCCGTCTTGCCCTGGCTGCGCCATGAGACGAGCCGTCCGGCAACGGCCACCTCGGGCCCTTCCTCGCTGTGGCCGAGCGCCGCAACCGCCTCGCTGGCCGTGTGCGTGCGGTCGAAGGCATAGCCGAACGGTTCGACGCCGGCCGCCCGCAGACGCTCGAGCTTCTCGCGCCGCGCCTGCATCACGAAGTTGAGCTCCTGGCGCGGCTCCGCCCCGGGCTCGCCGCCCTGCGCCGCGTCGCTCACGACACGCCTCCTTGCGCGCTCGCTTCGCTCTCCTGCTTCAGGTATGCCTGGATGAATGGGTCGATGTCCCCATCCATGACCCGCTGCACGTCGGCGATCTTGAGCTCGGTACGGTGATCGTTGACCATCGTGTACGGTTGGAAGACGTAGCTGCGGATCTGGCTGCCGAAGGTGACGTCCTGCTTGTTGGCATCAAACGCGGCCTTCACCGCCGCCTGCTTCTCCGCCTCGAGCTGGTACAGACGGTTCTTCAGCTGCTTCATGGCCGTCGCCTTGTTCTTGAACTGCGAACGCTCCTGTTGCGACGCGCAGACGATGCCGGTGGGCAGGTGCGTGATGCGTACCGCGGACGACGTCTTGTTGACGTGCTGCCCTCCCGCGCCCGAGGCACGGTAGACATCGATCTTGAGGTCATCGTCGCGGATCTCGATGTTGATTTCCTCGTTGACCACGGGATATACGAACACCGACGCAAAGCTGGTGTGACGACGCGCCTGCGAGTCGAACGGGGAAATTCGCACGAGACGGTGTACCCCCGACTCGGGCCGCAGGAAGCCATACGCGTACTGGCCCTTGATCTCCATGACGGCGCCCTTGATGCCGGCTTCCTCACCCTCGCTGAGGTCGAGCATCTCGATCTCGAAGCCCTTGCGTTCAGCCCACCGTGTGTAGAGGCGGAGCAGCATGGACGCCCAGTCCTGCGCCTCCGTGCCACCGGCGCCGGCCGAAATCTCCACCTGCGCGTCGCGATAGTCGTCCTTGCCGCGCAACAGCGACTTGAGTTCGAAGGCATCGAGTTCGGACACGATGCGCTCCACTTCGGTATCGAGGTCGGTGTTCATGCCTGCGTCGGGCTCCAGCGCGAGCAGTTCATCGAGCTCACGTGCCCCGGCAATGCGCGCAGTGAGCGAATCCATCGGCTCGACCCAGCCCTTGAGCACCTTGACCTGCTGGACGATCTCGCGCGCGTGCTCCTGGTCGTTCCAGAACGCCGCGTCGGCCATCTCCTCCTCATACGCGTTCAGCGTCGAGCGCTTGGCGTCGACGTCAAAGATACCTCCGCATGTCCGCGAGTCGTTCCTCCGACCGCGCCAGCACCTTCAGCCGTTCGCCATCCTGCATGCATGCCTCCACGTACGACGCAGGCCGCCTTCCGCAGGGGGAAAGCGGCCCGACATGTGCCTGCTGCGCAACCTGCCCGTGATACGCTGCAAACTATCCGGTTGGCTCACGGGCGAACAGTCACGACCCGACATTCAGAAGATCCGCCGACCTCCGGCCAGAATCTCGTTGAGCGCCTCACGGAAGTGCGGCGCGCCTTCCGCCGCCTCGCGTCCGACCTGTTCCACGTACTCCTCGTAGCTCTTCTTGATCTCATCCCGGAAAAGCTGCCGGAGCGTACCGTCGCGCAACCCTTCCTCCCGCTTCTGCGGGTGATAGGCGACCAGATCCGACACGAGGGCACGAGCCAGGCGCCGGGCGCGTTGCGACGGGTCCACCCGCAGAAACGGGTTGATCGCCCGCTTGCCGGACGACGGGGTACCGACCGAGTGCCCGCCGTCCTCCGCCGGTCGCGTGACCGGCGAATCACCTCGCGCCGTACCTCCGAGCGGCGGCACCGGTATCGCCTCCGTGTGCTCCGTCCGTACCTCCGAGACGGGCGGCGGGGCGGCCACCGGGGGCGTGGCACGTACCGCCGACAACCCAATGGGTGTCGGCGCCCGGGCAGACTGCTGGCCGATCGGGGTCGCACCTGACGCCCTCCCCGTCCCCCCGGCGAGAGGCGGCACGGTGCCAACCGAGGAAACTGGGGTGACGGCCACCGGCAGGCTGCCGCCCGCGATGGCGATCACGCCACCACACACGGAGCACCGCGCCCGCACCCCGGTTGCCGGAACCTTCGCCGGATCGACCCGGAAGACGGACCGGCATTCCGGACAGGCGATCGTCATGACTTGTCTCCTCCCGATACACGCGTGGTCGTCCAGTCGCGCGCGCTGTCCGCGCGGAGCACGCCGGGCGCCGCCGGCTCGTCACGTCGCCGATCCACCGCCCACACGGACCCCCGCAGCGTCTTCGCGTAGCTCTTCATTTCCGTCGCCAACTCGCTGACCTCGATCCCACGGGAGAAGTGACGCCGCTCGTTGGTGACCACCCCGATCGACAGCGTCATCAACGGAACGCGATGCAACTGCCCACGGCGATCCTTGCCAAAGAAATATCCCACGCGACGGTCCTGCTCGGAATACTGCCACCGCGCCAATTCATCGAAGACCTGCACGATCTCGTCGCAGACGCGCGTCACCCCGGCGAGGGGGATGGTGAAGAGAAAGTCATCCCCGCCGATGTGCCCCACAAAACCTTCGCCGGGGCAGAGCCCCGTCACCACATCGTGCAGGATGCGAGCCACCAGCCGGATGACCTGATCGCCGTGATGATACCCGTAGCGATCGTTGAATTCCTTGAAATGATCGAGGTCCGCGTAGCAGGCGGCGAACGGCTCCCCGGCGGCAACACGGCGCGCCAGTTCCGCCTCGATCTCCCGCGCCCCGGGCAGGCGCGTCGACGGGTTCACATCAGTGTCCCGATCACTTCGCCGCAACATGGCTTGCAAGCGCGCGGTGGCCTCGTCACACGCCACGTCGGTGCGAAGCACCTCGTCGGCACCGGCGGCGAAGGCATCGGCAAAGGCCGCAGGTGGGACGATCAGCAGCACCGGCACGATCCCCGTGTAGGCATCCCGCTTGAGCCGGCGACAGGTCGCCAACGCCTTCTGCGTCCACTGGGGGTCCGCCGCTGCATCATCCTCCGACAGTCCGGCGTCGATCACGATCACGCGGGGACGCGCCTTGAGCGCTTGCGCCACGACCCGATCCGGATCGGCCGTCCGCTGGCGTACGCCATCAAGCGTGGCCCACCAGGAGGACAACCAGACAGGCTCCACCGGACGTCGCGTCAGGTACATCGCGCTCTGTTCGTTGGCGGTCGGCGTCATTGCAGGACCAATGGGACGGAGGACAGGCCGGATTGCCTGTGTACTCCCCGGCCGTCAGTCGACCAGCCGGCATCGTGCGTACCTGCTGACGATCACCGTCCACCATTCGCCACGATGTGCGGCACATCACCACGTGATGGCGCCCACGCCCGAAGGCCTCAGCGGCCAGTCGTCAGCCGAATGGTTGCCTGCCAGCGTCCCTGCCCGGCGGCAGGGTCACCAACGGGCGCAAAACCGGTATGCACCTGTTCCACCTGGAGCCCACCCACGCCGACACCGCCGAAGCGACGGATCCGGACATTCACGTACGCGTCGACGAGACTGACCAGATGGTTGACCGCCACCACGCCCAGCATGTTCACCGCCCGCTGGTAGCTGCGGTTCGCACTCCGGATCGTCTCGATGTAGACATTCTGCGCGAGCTGCTCATCTCGCCAACTCCAGCGGAATTCCTCGCGCACCGCCGACTGCAGATAGAACGCGAGGGCACGCTGGTACTCCGGACTGGAGACCAGCGGGGGTGCGTCCGGGTCGCGCCAGAAGGTCTGCCTGGCCAGCAGCCAGCGCGTTCCGTTGTAGGTGGTCGGATCGGTTTCCGGATCCACCGCACCGCCAGGCACCCGGTCAAACGCGCCACTCTCGACGAACTGCTCGAGGCTCTCGTAGTAGTCCCAGTCCCCGAGCGGTCGCGTCCCCCCGAAACGCCGCCGCGCCACGTCGGCCGCGAGGGTACGGTAGGCGTCGCGCTCTCGATTCCCGTCGCGCTGGGCATTGCGATACTGCAGGACCAAGAACCCCTCGGCCACCACGTAGGCAACACTCCGCTGCTGCTTCAGGGCATATTGGCCTGACCCCGGGACGACGAGAGAAACGACCGGCGCCCACCACGGGGCGGCGCCGGTGGCCGGCGCCATCGGCGCCGGCCACCCCGGCGGATCTCGGCGTTCGGCGGAGCCGCGGGAGCGCAGTGCGACGGGGGTTGCCTGCGCGCTCGTCACCGAGGGGAGCCCAGTGGCGGCACCGATGCCACAGATCAGCGCCGCCACGATGAGCCGGTGTGGAGTCATCAGAAGCGCGCTCGCAGCGACACGTACGTCGGCGGATCGCCCAGCTGGGATGACAGTGCATCGAAACGCCGGGCGATGTCCACGCCGAGTGCGCCGCGCTGGAAGCCGAAGCCGATGGACGGCCCGCGCCCCTGTCCCTGCTGCGCCTTGTAGCCAGCGCGCAGGAACGCCTGATCCAGGTAG
>JAJTGR010000006.1 GCA_021299375.1 Gemmatimonadota bacterium | reverse complement strand
CGCTCGCGCCGTACCCGCTCGCGCCGTACCCGCTCGCGCCGTACCCGCTCGCGCCGTACCCGCTCGCGCCGTACCCGCTCGCGCCGTCTGGCTCGCGCCCTATAGCTCGCGCAACCTGGCTCGCGCCGTACCCGCTCGCGCCGAACCCCCTCGCGCCGAACCCCCTCGCGCCGAACCCCCTCGCGCCGTGCCGTTTTCGTCCCTCCTCACCCCCGCAGCAGTCCCAGCCACTCCGCGTCGCTCCCGCGGTATCCCGGAAACAGCGCGTCCATCTGTGCCGCTCCGAGGTGCCGCGCCGCGACCTCTGAGAACACGGCCCGGAAGTCCGTCGTCAGTGCCAGATCGCGCCCCTCGTACAGCTGGTCCGGCGCCAGCCCAGGCCACCGGCCATGCACGCGCTGCGGCGTCGTCAGCGACCCGCCGACCACGAACATCGCACCGGCATGTCCGTGGTCCGTCCCGCCCGTGCCGTTCTGCCGCACTGTGCGCCCGAACTCCGAGCAGGTCAGGATCACCACATCGTCCATGCGATCATCGAGGTCGGCCACCAGGGCCGCGATCGAGTCGCCGAAGTCGGTGAGTCGGTTGGCCAGCTGCCCCTGTGCTGCCCCCTGGTTCACGTGCGTGTCCCAGCCGCCCACATCGGCAAACGCCACCTCGAGCCCCACCCCCGCCTTGATGAGCTGGGCGATCTGCAGCAGCCGCTGCCCAAACGGCGAACCCGGGTACTGCACTCCGGCGGCCGGCCTGTACTGCAATGGGTTGGCCGCCCGCAGGACGCGCAGCGCTTCGAACATGTCACGGCCGCTGCCGTGAATGAGGTCTGCGTTGCCGGTGCGGTAGAGCGCTTCCAGCCGGCGCTCCGCGTCGCCCCCGTTCGTGCGAATGGAGAACGCCTCGATCGAGGTCATCGCCACCACCGGCGATGCCCCCTCGAGAATGCGCGGGGTCTGCGATGCCATCGCCACCGCGCGAAACGGACTCGACGCCTCGCCCGGCGCGCACGACTCGCAGGTGCCCTTTACCGCCAGGTAGCGATTGAGCCAGCCGTCGGTGGTGCCCTTGCGGTCGGGGGTGCCCGTCTCCATGTAGTCCTGGGCATCGAAGTGCGACCGCGTCGCACTCGGGCTGCCCACCGCGTGAATCGGCGCCAGCAGGCCACGGTCCCAGAGCGGCTTGAGCCGCGCCAGCGACGGATGCAGCCCGAAGTACCCGTCGAGGTCGATGGCGCCGAGCGCGCCGTTGCCGCGCGCGGGCGAGCCGATCGCGAGCTGCGGGCGCGCCGTGTAGTAGTGGGCATCCCCGAAGGGGACAAGCACGTTGAGCGCATCGGCGGCACCGCGCTGGAAGAGCACGATGAGCGTCTTGCCGCGCGCCGCGCGCGGCAGATCCATGGCGAGCGCCGTCCGGCGAAGGAAGCTCGGGCTCAGGCCGAGCGTGACCAGCGACAGCGCGCCGCCCTTGAGAAAGACCCGACGGTTCATGGGAGGGCTCCGGTCAGCGACGCTGGAATTCGGGCGCGCCCAACGCGAGCCCGACGATCTGGGCCAGACCCGTCGGCGCCGTCTGCCGAGGGCGCGCAGCCGAGGCCATCGCCGCGTCGTCGACAACGAGCAACGTGTCCGCCCTCGCGGCATTGGCCTGCAGGAACGGATTCGTGCCGGTGAGCAGCACCTGGCGCGTATCGCTCGATACCGCGCCGCCGAACAGTTCGCGGACGACGCCGTCCACCTGCTGCTCACGTGGCAGTGATGCCAGTGTCTTCGCGGCCGGCCACTGGCCCAGACGCACACCGGGCACACGGCCATCGGCCACCGCCATGCCAAAGTTGATACGGTTGAGTATCGCCCCGGTATTCATCCACGCGTCGCCCGTCTCGGGATAGCCGTTGGGCGCCTGATGCCCGAAGATCGGCTGTCCGAGGCGCGCCACCAGCTGCGCGGCGCGCGGTGTGGCGTCGGGCGCTGCATTCATCGCCCGCAGCGCACTCGTGACCAGCTCGAATGGCGACTTCACCTTGGCCCGGTACGCCGCCGCGCTGAAGAACTCCGGGCTCGTCACGATGGTCCGCACCACCGCGCGGATATCCCCCTCTGTACGCGTGAAGGTCTCCGCCGCACGCTGCACCAGCGCCGGGGGCGGGGTGTCGCTCACGAAGCGCCGCGCCAGCTTCGTGGCGATGAACTGGGCGGTCGTGGGGTGTCGTGCCAGCAGGTCGAGCACCGCCTCCCCCTCCTCGATGCCGCGACCGGCGGGGAACGGCTGGCCGAGGATGACCTTCTCCCCCGCGTCGTGCGCCTGCGGCCGGAACACGAAGCGCCCACCCTGCGCGCCGCGACCGAGCGTCCAGCCCGTGAGCGCGCGGGCCACGTTGATCACGTCGTCCTGCGTGTACCCCCCGTCCACGCCCAGCGTGTGCAGCTCCATCAGCTCGCGGGCGAAGTTCTCGTTCACGCCGCGGCGACGCTGCTGGAGTTGCTGCAGCTGCTGCATCCGCTCCGGCGAGGCCCCGCGCTGCTGCGCGGCGCGCTGCACGGCCCCCGCGCGTCGCTGCGCCAACCGCGGGGGAACCGGGCGCAGCACCGGGCGTCCGCTGTCGGCCACGCTCTGCCAGTTGTCGAGGTAATACAGCATTGCTTCGCTCTTGGCCACGGCCCCCAGCAGCGCGCGGAAGCTCCCGAGCACATGCGGACGAATGGCCTTGGCGTCGTATTCGGGCAGGAAATAGCGCGTACGATCCTTGCCGACGAACACATTGAAGTGGTTCTCCCAGAAGTCCACCATGACTTCTTCCAGCTGCCGCTCGCTCATCACGGCTCGCGCGACCCGGCTGCCGATCAGCTCCGCGGTGAACAGCTGCGACTGGCGCCCCTGCTGGCGCACGCGGGCCGAGTCGGCCGCCGTGGCCTCACCACCGCGGCGGGCAAGCTGCGCCTGGAGCACGAACGCCGGTGGATAGTCGGCGTACAGCTGCTCCGAGGTCTTGCCCAGCGTGGTGAACCGGGTGAGGAACTGCTGGGTGGCCGCGTCGTCGATGCGCTCGGGGTGCAGCTGGCGCTCGATCCACGCATCCACTCCCATGGCACGCACTGCCTCCACGTCGCCCGGCCGCGCTCCGAAGGCGAGGCGGTTGAGCACGTGGTGCGCCTGCTGGTCGGCGGTCTGCTCGCGGGGCCCGAGGCCAATGGCACCGGCCGTTTCGGCCGACGAGCCGGCAGTCGCTCCGGCACAGCCCCAGAGCAGGCAGCCGAGTGCGAGCCCCGGCAGGGCCGGGCGCGGGGGACGAAGGAATCGGGAAATCGGGTCACGCATGCGAATGCTCCGGTGCAGTCCTCCCCTTCGACGCCGGACGATCGCGCACGTTAAGTGGTCGGCACCGGCGGCAGCGCTTCGCCGTATATCTTACCGCCATGGTCTTCGCCGATTCGCCCAGCCGCTTCGAGCGCGTGCTCGATGCCGCCCTTGCCACCGGAACACTGACCACGATTGCAACAGGTGGCGCTTTGCTGGGACTTGGCTGGCGCGAAGGTGAGGCAGGTCGCGTCTTCCGGCTTGCCGGACGTGGTTTGCTCGAACGTTTCGGGGTCGTCTCGGCCGCGGCCCCGCTGTCGTCGGTGGCCCTCGGGTACGTGCACCATCTCGTCATTGCCACGGCGTGGGGTGTGCTGTTGGGACTGCTCGTGCTCCCCTTTCGCGGCCTCGGACGACTGATGGTGGCAGCAGCGGCCGTTGTGGGGTATGGCCTGCTGACGCTCAGCATTGTACCGGCGCCGTTACGGATCGGCTACGGAGTGACGGGAACCCTGCCCGGCGCGGTTCCTATCCTGGCAGCGCTCGCGCTGGCCCTGCTCGGCGGGATCTGGCTCGACGCCGGCGAACCCGCATCCTGAGCATCGGTTGCACCGAACCGGTTGGAACGTCTAGCACGTGGACGGCGCACGTGACGGCGGGTCGGCCGGTCCACCCTTGTCCCCAACCCAGGAGGCATGACATGGACGTCCTCGTACGACTCGAGGCGCGTCCGAGCGATTCGCCGGTACTCGCGCACGTGAACTCGATTCCCGTGCTTCCGTTCGGTACTCGCTCGCGACGGGAAGTGGTGACGTTGTACGGAGAGGCGGACGCGCAGGCGCTGGCACTGGCCATTGCCGCGACCGTGGAGAGTGCGAGACTGGAAGCCGTCCAGTCGGGGGTCGTGCGCCATCTGGGCGTGTGGCCGGACCGCGGGGCGGTCGGCGACTCGGCTTGGCGGGATGGCTCGACGGGCCGCCTCATCACGCAGGATCTCGACATTCCCCTGCTCATCCTCGAAGCACGGGCCTCGGAACTGCTCGGCAGCTGCGGGACCACCCTGCGACGGGTCGCGGCCGGGTTGGCCATGCCCGATTGGCCCGAGGGCACCGAACGCGCCCTCAGTTTTTCGCTGCTCGCCGCCTCGGCGACCGGCGGCGGGGCCGGAACTTCGCTCGAAGACGATGCCGGGGTCGAACGCTGGCTCGACTCGATCCGTCAGGCGGATGCGTATGCCTACGATGAAACGGAGGGGGACTGAACGGACCCTGTTCTGTCAGAACCACGCGCAGGAAAAGCGGACGGCCACCTCGGTGCGCCGTCCGCTTTGTCTTTCACGCGCACGCCGCTGTCCGGATTCCCCTGAGGCCCCGTCCGGTTGAGCATGCTTGCCGCCCCCTGGTCCCGGCAGCACGATCCCGGTGGCGACCGGCGACGGCCGCCCACGACCTCCACTTCCGGGGGCCGCGACGTCCAGATCACGCGGGTCCCGTGTTTCGGACCGGACCCGCCCAGTCCGCGCGCCGGCTCCGCGCCGCGCGACGCGTGGAGGGACGATGCGGGATTACGACTCCGCCGGCATCAGAAACATCGCCGTGGTCGGTCACGGCGGCAGCGGCAAGACCAGCCTGGTCGACGCGCTCTGTTTCGCCGCCGGCTCCGGCAAACGTCACGGGACCGTCCGCGATGGCACCGCGCTCACCGACCATCTCCCCGAGGAGATCGATCGGGGCTACTCCATCAGTCTTGGCTGTGCCTACGCCGAGTGGATGGACAGCAAGATCAACTTCATCGATACGCCGGGCTCGCTCGACTTCCAGGGCGAAGCGATCGCGGGCCTCGCGGCCGCCGACGGCGCCCTGTGCGTGATCGGTGCCGCCAGCGGCGTCGAAGTCGGCACGGAGCGCATGTTCCGCGCCGCGGTGGCCAAGCAGGACCCCGTGCTCTTTGTCGTCTCGATGATGGACAAGGAGCATGCCGACTTCGATCGCCTCTATCAGCAGATCAAGGAACGGCTCTCCAGCAAGGTCATTCCCGTCGAGATTCCCTGCGGACAGGGCGCCGAGTTCGGCGGCGTGATCAACCTGTTCACGCAGCGCGCGTACATGTACACCAGCGGGGTCAAGGGCGAGTACGTCGAAGCCGACATCCCGCCCGAGTGTCTGGAGCCCTTCACCCGGTATCGTCAGGAACTCATCGAGGCAATCAGCGCGACCGACGACACCCTGCTCGAGCGCTATCTCGACGGTCAGGAGATCGACCGCGACGACGCCATTCACGGCATGAAGGAGGCCATGGCACGCCTCGATCTCTTCCCGCTCTTCTGCGTCTCCAGCGAGAACATGATCGGCGTGCGGGCCCTGCTCACCGAAGTCGTGCAGCTCATGCCGAATGCGTTCGAGATGGAGGAGATCCACGCACTGACCGGCGCCGAGGGACACGAGACCGTCCCGCTGCATGCCAAGGACGACGGTCCCTTCGCCGCACTGGTGTTCAAGACGCTTGCCGAACCGCACGTCGGTGACGTGAGCTACTTCCGCGTGCTGTCAGGCAAGGTGACCAACGGCCAGGAGGTGTTCAACGCGACGCGCGACGGCGTCGAGAAGCTCGGCCATCTGTCCATCCCCTGCGGCAAGGATCGTGTCGAGGTGGCCACGCTGCACGCCGGCGACATCGGCTGCGTGACCAAGCTGCGCAATACGCACACCAACGACACGCTCTCCACCAGGGAACATCCCATCCGCCTGGCCGCCATCGTCTTCCCGGAGGCGGTCGTGCACTTCGCGGTGCGCGCTGCGGCGCGCGGCGAGGAGGAAAAGCTGCAGCAGGGGCTGCATCGCCTCCACGACGAAGATCCGACGTTCACGGTGCACTACAACCCCGAGACACACGAAACGATCGTCGGCGGCATGGGCGAGCGGCACCTCGACGTGGCCGTGGCAGTCCTCAAACGGAAGTTCGGTGTGCAGGCCGAGCTCGCGAAGCCGCGCATCGCTTTCCGCGAAACGATCACCGCGCGGGCCGAAGGGCAGGGGCGGCACAAGAAACAGACCGGCGGCCGCGGGCAGTTCGGGGACTGCTGGATTCGCATGCTCCCCATGCCACGTGGCGAAGGCTACCTCTTCGAGGACCGGATCGTCGGCGGCGTGATCCCGTCGAAGTACATCCCCGCGGTCGACCGCGGGGTGCAGGAGGCCGCCGCGCGCGGTGTCCTGGCGGGATTCCCGCTCGTCGACTTCCGCGTCGAGGTGTACGACGGCTCCACCCACTCGGTCGACTCGAACGAGATGTCGTTCAAGATGGCGGGCATCCTTGCCTTCAAGGCCGTGGCCGGCAAGTGTCGCCCGGTCATCCTCGAACCGCTCGACCTGCTCGAACTCACGATCCCTGATGCCTACCTTGGCGACGTGCTCGGTGATATCTCGGGGAGGCGCGGACACATTCTGGGTACGGACAGCGACGGCGATCGCACGGTGGTTCGCGCGGTGGTGCCCCAGTCGGAGCTCCACCTGTACGCCACGCAGCTGTCGTCGCTGACGCACGGCTTCGGCACGTTCACCAGGCGTTTCAGCGGGTACGAGCAGGTGCCGCCCGATGCGGCGCAGAAGATCGTGGCGGAGTACGCGAGGGAGCGGGAGGAGGTGGAAGCCTGATCGGTGGCTGGGGGATGATCGGTTACCGAGCAGTTGAACCCCCAGGCATCAGGGGAAGGGGCTCAGGGGGGAGGGGGCAGCGAACTGCGGTGTACTGCTCACTCCTTCCTGAGACCCTTCCCCCTGATGCTGAGGGGTTCAACCGTTTTGGATTGCGCGCCGGACTATCAGACCTTGTGATACGTTGACCGCGCCGCCTCCCGCCGGTCGGATGCCACATAGATCTCGAAGTCACCGAAGAACGCCGGCGCCTCCGGCTGCAGCACACGCAGCACCATCACCGCCAGCCGGCGGATCTCCAGCTCGGCGGCCTCGCTGGAGCGCAGTGCGAGCATCGTGCGCCACGCGCGCGCGTTACCGGTGACGACGATCTTCGTTTCGGTGCTGTTGGGGAGGATCCCGCGCGCCGCTTCGCGCGCCATCTTGCGGCGGTGCACCTTGTCGGCGATCCACGCATGCCGGACCATCAGCGAGTCGACCAGCGCCACGTAACACGCGTGCGCCGACGTGATCTGCGCCCGCCAGGCCGTCTCGAGCGGTGCATCGCCGATGATGGCCGGCGGCATGACAAAGCAGGCGTCGCGCTCGTCCACGTAGCGCGGCGAGAGCTGTGAAAACGCGAAGCCGACACGGTGTCGCACCAGCTCGTGGGTGAGCGATCGACTGACACCCTCCAGCAGCAGCGAGTAGGTGGCGTGCTCGAGGACGCTGCCGTGTCCCTGCTTCTTGATATTCTCGAGGTACTCACGCGTGGCGCGACCGGCCGGGTTGCGCTGGCTCATGGAGCAGAGCCGCCCCGCGAACTCGGCAAGCCGCTCACCGTCCGTGGCGTCCCCCATCCACTGCACGGGCAGGTGCGCCGGCTCGGCGAACTGCGGGCGCGCGAGGACGGTGACGGTGGGTTCGCGCAGAATGGCGGCGTCGGAAAGCGGCACCGGAGGGGCAAATGAGGACGGTCGGGTTGAGCTTTCGCAGCGGGGCTGCACTATTCCGGAAGTTTCACCCTGCACCCGTCCAGATGCCAGCGAATCGTCCCCGCGCCCGGTCGTTGCTGGAGGAAATCCAGCAGACACGCCCTTTCCGGTCCGACTCGCAGGAGGCCGCCCTCGCCCTCCTGCGTACGGCCTCGGTGGTATCACGGCGGTTCGCCCGGGTAGTGGAACCCCATGGCATCAGCCTGGCGCAGTACAACGTGCTGCGGATTCTCCGGGGCGCTGGGCCGGCCGGCTTGCCCACCCTGGCCATTCGTGATCGCATGATCGACGAGGGCTCGACGGTCACCCGGTTGCTCGACAAACTCGAAGAGGCGGGACTCGTGAGCCGCGATCGGAGTCGGCCCGACCGCCGGCAGGTGCTGTGCACCATTACGCCCGCGGGTGAGGCCATGCTGGTCGCGCTCGACCCGGCCATGGCCGCCGCCGATGACGCCACGATGTCGGTGCTCGGGGCGGCGGAGCTCCGGACCCTCATCGCGCTGTTGGGGACGCTGCGGACCGGTGGCGAAAGCCGGGACGGCGAGCGGCGGTAACGCCGGACGGCGGACGCACAAACGGCGGCACCGATGACGACGTCATGCCTGACGGCGTGATCGATGGGCGGGGTTGAGCTGGTCCCCGCCGTGACTGATGACACCGTCACACATGCGGCCATTGTCGGTGCCGTCGTTATCGCTGCCGTTGTTCGCCGTCCACGCCGACGCCGGCGAGTCGGAACCGCCCCCAGTCCCGCCGTTGCTCGATGTCCCGCAGCACTCGCTCCGCCTCCGCCGGTAACGGTGGCGCCTCCGGATCGTGCCGCAGCGTCGTGAACGGCTCGTCGTGGGGGCGTGCGATCTTGCAGCCCGGGTTGAGCACGCCGGACGGATCGGCGGCTTCCTTCACGTGGGCGAATACACTGCGCGCCTCGAGCCCCCACACCCGGTGCAGCAACGGTGCCCGCAGGCGGCCGTCGCCATGTTCGCCGGCGAGCGTGCCGCCCAGCGACGCCGTGAGGTCGCTCACCTCGGCGAGTACGCCGTGCACCCGGTCGCGCCAGCCCGCGGCACTGGTATCCACCAGCGGGTTCACGTGGGCGTGGGCATCACCTGCGTGGCCGAAGATCACCCCCGGCATGCCGAAGCGGGAAAGCGCCGCCCGGACGCCACGGACGTACGCCGGGAACTGCTCGGGCGGCACACAGCCATCCTCGATGAACTGCATCGACCGCAGTCGCGGCGCAAGCCGAGCGAGAATCGGGCTGGCCGCGTGTCGCAACGCCCACAGGCGATGTTCGGCGTCGGGTTCCGACGCCTGATGCAGCGCGAGCGCGCCATGCGAGCGGCAACGATCGATCACCGCGTCCAGCAATCCGCCGACGTCTTCGCCCGATGCCCCCTCCACCTCGATCAACAGCACCGCCTCTGCGTCTGCCGGAATGCCGGTCGGCCCCCCGGTGGCGGCGACATCCAGGAACGTCCGATCCAGCAGCTCGCACGCCGTCGCCCCCGCCTCGCGCGTCGCGCTGGCGCACACGGTCGCGGCCTCCAGTGTGCGGAATGTGGCCAGCACCGTTGCCGTGGCCTCGGCGACCGGGATGAGCGCCAACTCCACCTCGGTGAACAGCGCCAGGGTCCCCTCGCTCCCGACCAGCAGGTCCACGAGGTGCCCGCCCGGCGCCAGCATCGCGGCCACCCCGTATCCTGACGACTCCTTCCGCACTCCGGTATGCACCAGCCGAGATGGGTCGACGCCCTGGCGGACCTCGTCCGTCGCGCGCAGCAGTCGCGTCACGGCCGGCACGTCGCGCGGCAGCGGCCGCTCCCGGTGCACCCACGCCTCGTGGCCGTCATCGAACACGCACCGCAGCCCGAGCACCCACGGGCGCGTGGCACCGAAGCGGAGCGTGCGGGCGCCCGCGGCGTTGGCACCCACCATGCCACCGATGGTGCAGAACGCCCCGCTCGACGGGTCAACGGGAAACCGCAACCCCACGGCCCGTGCCGCTGCATCGATCTCACCGCGCAGCGCGCCCGCGCCCGCGCGCACCCGCCGACCGTCGGTGTCGATGGGGGCGATGTGCCGAAGCCGGCTGAGGTCGACCACGATGCCTGGGCCTACGGCGCCGGCCGCCATCCCGCTCCCCGAGCCGCGCGGCATGAGCGGCGCCCCCGTGCGCTTGGCCCACCGGGCCAGCGCGGGCACGTCATCGGCGTCGGCGGGCACCGCCACCGCAGCGGGTACGCACCGCGCGATGCCGGCCCCCTCGGCATACAGCGTACGGGCCAGCCGGTCGGTCCGAAAGACCCCCCGGAAGTCGGACGGCGGTGCGTATGGCGGAGGGCGGTCCACGGGCGGCATCGCCTCGCAACCAATGATGCGCCGGGACACGAGGCAAGGGGCTGGCGAACAGCGCGGGAGGGCCGGACGCGGTGACGAGTCGCCTGCTCCCGTCGTATCTTGCCCACCATGACGTTACCGCCCGCCGTGACCGACGCCCTCGCCCGCCAGGATGCCGCCCGCTTCTGCGAGGCCATCCTGCCGGCGGTCTCGCGTACCTTCGCATTGGGCATCAAGGTGTTGCCGGGGGCGCTGGGGCAGGCCGTGCTCGATGCCTACCTGCTTTGCCGCATCGCCGACACGGTCGAAGACGCTCCCGGCATTCAGCCCGACATCAAGGCGGCGCTCTTCGACGACTTCCTTGCCGCCTTCGGCGATGCCGACGCGCTCGCCCGTTTCACGGCTGGCGTGCAGGGGCTCACCGGCGATCTCGCACACCTGACGCTCACGAAGCAGTCGGCACTGGTGTTCGCCCACTTCGCGGCGCTGCCCGCGAACACGCGGGCGGTCGTGCAGAAGTGGGTGACCGAGATGGCCGTGGGAATGCGCAAGTTCGTGTTGCTGTATCCCGATGGCATCCGCATCCAGACGCTCGACGAGTACAAGGAGTATTGCTACTACGTCGCCGGCACGGTGGGCTACATGCTCACCGATCTCTGGCACGAGCACTCGCCGAGCATCGGCTCGCGGCGCTACGCCATTCTGCGCGAGCGGTGTCGGGCGTTCGCCGAGGCCTTGCAGACCGTCAACATCCTCAAGGACGTGGCCGTCGATGCCGAGCAGGAGAACTCGGTGTACGTGCCCGAGGAGCTGTTGCGCGCGCACGGCAGTTCGCAGAGCAGCATCCTGGCGCCGGAACTGCTCGCCAGCAATCGTGAAGCGCTCTCGCAGCTCATCCAACTGGCGTGGCATGATCTCGAGGAGGCCCGCATCTACCTGCTCGACATTCCACGTCGCGCCGTGTCCATCCGGCTGTTCTGCATCTTGCCGCTGCTGCTGGCCTACGCCACGCTGCGCGACCTCGTGCAGAGCACGGCCATGCTCACCCCCGGTGGGAGCGTCAAGATCACGCGCCGCGAGGTGAAGAGTCTGCTCATGACGGGGAGCATGCTCGTGATGAGCAACGCCGGCGTGCGCTGGCTGGTGCAGCGGGTGCGCCGCCGCAGCTTCGAACTGGCCTTCGCCGGCTGACCACTCGGCACGCCCCCAACGCGACGCCGCCTGACGGCGTCGCGCCGCGCGTCACTTGAGCAGCTTGTCCAGCAGGGACGGCGCCGGGGTGAGCCGCCCGTGCTGCTCCTCGTCGAGCAGGAACTCCAGGCGTGTCCGCACCCGCTCCACGAGTGTCCGGAACCCTTTCCGGAGCCCCGACCACGTGAGGTAGGTGCCTGCGACGCTCACGAGCCCGAGCGTCGCCGTGGACACCGCGGCCACCTGTGGTACCACCAGCGTCAGCGCAAACATCGGGATGGCCATGAGCAGCAGCAGCAGCAGGAACACCGACCCCGCGATCCACGTCGCCGTGCGCACCTGACGCCGCGCACCGTCGATCACGGCATCGAAGCGCAGTACCGTGCGCCCATCGTCGATGCGGGTTGCCGAGATCACCAGCTGATCAAGGCGCACCAGGTCGAAGCGCCGCCCGCCGCCTCCGATCGAGCGCAGCACGTTGCCCACGGGATCCCGGCGCGGCTCCCACACCATGCGGTCGCCGGCTCGGCGCACGGGCGTGAGGAACTCGTTTCGTGGCAGCC
Organism: Gemmatimonadota bacterium; assembly: GCA_021299375.1. GTDB lineage: Bacteria > Gemmatimonadota > Gemmatimonadetes > Gemmatimonadales > Gemmatimonadaceae > Gemmatimonas. The sequence goes on along the minus strand of JAJTGR010000006.1, from coordinate 54,723 downwards.
ACGTCTCGAGCCGGCGCAGGATCTCCTCCGGGGTCCCGTTCACCGTGCGCTGCGCGCTCACAATGGCCGGCCCCAGCGCGGCGAGCAGCGCGCCCGACGCCGGCGTTTGCACAGACAACTGCGCACGCTCCTCGGCGATGGCCTGACGCACGTGCGTGACCTCGAGGCCGACTTCGCGCGCGATCTCCACCAGCCGTTCCTCGCTGATCACCTCGGCAGGGTCGGTCGACGTCGTCGTCTGCAGCTCGGCGGCGCGGGCGAGCACGCGCTCGAGCGCGGTGCGGGGCAGGTCACTCATGCGAAGGCCACCTCAGATGCCGCTCAGGACGATGTCGATCTGGCGGGTAAGCGCCTGCTGGATTGCCGGCGGAAGGGGAAAGCGTGACGCGAACGCCGCCGCCAGCGGGGGACCGCCGAGGGCGGACGCGCGTTCGCCCACCTGCGCCAGATAGTACCGCTGATAGCCCTCCACGAGTTCGGGGGCGATCCGGGTCAGCAGCATCACCCCTGCCTGGACCTGGCCAATGGCGACATACCGGTCGGCGGTACCCGCCCGCTGTTCGGCGGGTGTCACATTGTCGGCGACGGCCGGTGCGACCAGCGACCCGGTGATCTCGTGCGCCACCACATGCAGCACGTCGGGCGCGTCCGCCACACGGGCCGGGTACGGCACCGCGACCATCGTCCGTCCCGCCACGCCGGGACCAGTGCGCCCTTCACCGCCGATCGGCAGCGACAGCACAAGGTCGCCCTGCCGCTGGCCGGTGTTGTTGAGGAACCGCTCGAACTTCATCCGATACACCTGCTGCCACAGGCTGTCGACTGCCGTGATCACCGCCGCCCGGGTGCGCAGCAGGCCGGTGTGCTCGGCATTGAAGAAGCGCACGTGTTCGTCGTGGACGCTGGCCACGAAGAGTCGCAGCCACTCCCGGTCGCTGGCGGAGCGAAACACCGACGCCAGCACCGCCATGCGCTGCGCGAGCGCGCGGTCGGGGGCGCGGCGGGGATCGCCCTCGAACTGCAGGAACCGCTCCGCCGTGCCACGCATCTCCTCCCACGACGAGAACGCGAACGGCAGGAACTGGGCGTCGAGATAGCCGCTACGCTGCAGCCCCTTGCTCAGCGCTGCCCGGTTGCCGTCGAGCGCCGTCAGGATGTTGCGCCGGTTCTTCTCCACCACGAGAGAATCACGATAGCCCCGGCGGTAGAGCGGCACCGTCGCCGAGTCGTCGCTCAGCAGCGCAAAGCCATGCAGCCAGAGGTCGACATGCTCGAGCGTCCGGACCGGCCAGCGCAGCGGTGGCTGCGGCATCGGCGCGCCAAGGGCCGTGCTGGCGGGCGCCGTGGCGGCTGACGCCGCGCCCGCCGACGCAGCCGGCCGTACGCCAGACGCACCGCCTGCGCAGCCAGACAGCAGCGGGGGCAGACAGACCAACGAGAGGGTGCACACGACTCGCATGCCCACAATACACGCCGGGACCGCCGCGGGATTCAAGCGGGGGTGCCGCAGGACGAGGCGGCTAGCCTTCGCGGCGACCGCAGGTCACGCAGAAGCGCCAGTGGGCCTCGAGTTCGGTGCTGCAGGCCGCGCACTGTCGCTTGGTGAGGTCAAGGCCGCAGTGGGGGCAGAATGTGACACGCCGCTGGTCGGGAAGCCGGTTGCTGCAAAAGCGGCAATGGGCATGCGCCGACATCGTCGCCCGCGCGGTCGGGAAGATCTCGTCGCCCGCCGAGTCGCCACTCGGTGTACGCCCCATGACCACCGCGGCCATGCCGGCCGGTGTGTGGCCGGAGGGGCGGTTCAGGCGCAACACACTCGCGGTCCACGTGCGGATCAGGGCCAGCGTCGGCGACGGGAAACCCAGCGCCTGTCGGCACGCAGCCTGCAGCTCGGCATCGGCGACCAGGTAGCCCCGCTCACCCGCGATGAGCCGCAGCACTGCCGATTCGAACGCATCCGCACCGCCGTCGGCCATCTCGCGCCGCACCTCGCGGTACGGCAGCAGGCGTTCCTCGAGATCCGTGAGGGTGAAGCCTTGCGTCAGCAGCTGCGGATACTGCGTCCGTACCGTACGCGACAAGCGAAACGCCAACCGGTCGAGGTCGTCGAGCGAGCGGGCAACGACGGTCACTTCGGGTCGCCCGAGCCGTAGCGCGCGTCGACGTCGTTCCCCATGCGATCACGCGTCTCGCCACCGATGCGCTCCACGATGCGCTCGGCGATGTTCTTGTCGTGCTGATGGGCGTCCTTCCAGCCGTACCCGTACCCGATGGCGACGCCGATGGCGAGGACGAAGAGAAACCTGAACATGAGCGTCCGGAGGTGGCTCCGACGCCCCAGCGTCGGATGGCTTACGTCTCCAGACGCACGCGCGAAGGAGCGGGTAACGCCGAGGCTGGCACGAACCGTTCCGCCACGGGAAACGGCGACAGCGCCTGGGAGCGGATGGCGGCTCCCTGCGCGGCCATCCAGGCGTCGAACCGCGACGCCACGAGGCCGTCCGACGCGTCTTGTGCGGCGGCGGCGCGCGTGGCGAGGTGGTTCGCGTACTCGTTCTGCGGATGACCCGCATGGCCCTTCACCCACACCCACTGCGTCTCGTGCCGCGCGATGGCCTCCACCGCCTCCCGCCACAGCTCCACGTTCTCCACCGCGCCGTCCTTGCGCCGCCACCCGCGCGCCATCCAGCCGCGCACCCACGACGTCATGCCATCCACGATGTAGCGCGAGTCGGTGGTGAACTGGACCGACACGCAGTTCCCTTTCCGCGACATCGCCCGGTACGTGTCGATCACCGACCGCAGCGCCATGCGGTTGTTGGTGGTGTCGGGCTCGGAGGCCCACAGATCGAAGCGCGACAGCGTCCCGTCGGCCCGACGGAACTCGATGAGGGCACCAAGCCCGCCCGGGGTGGCGCCGCTCTTGCCGTTCCCGAGGCACGACTCGTCCGCATACACCGCCACCAGGGGATACCGCGCTGTCACCGGATGACCTCGAGGTAATCGATGTCGCCGATCACGAGTTCGAGGCGATGGCCGGTGCTCGGGTGCCGCGCGATGATGATTTCGCGCCCGCCGTCCACACGCAACCGTTCGGGGATCACGACGTACTCGGTGCCTCGGCGCATGATCGTGATGCGCGAGCCGTCCACGATGGCGCGTTCCAGCAGGTCGTACTGGCGGGTGGAGAGTTGCATCGGCGAAAGCTAGCAGCGTGTGCGCTGATGGCGCCGGCGCAGCGGGTACGCCGCGCGTCCCATCACGACGCCAGGCACACGGATTCGAGCACGGCGGTGGCGCGCTCGATCTGCTCCACTTCCACCCATTCCGTGGCCGAATGAGCGCGCGCAATGTCGCCCGGCCCGAAACAGAGGGCGGGTATGCCGGCCTGAGCGAAGAGCGCGGCATCGGTCCAGCACGACAACCCATCGATTGCGCCCGGGAGCCCATGTGCCCGGCAGGCGGCGACCATCTGGTGCACGAGTGGCGCATCGGCCGCCAGGTCGAGTGGAGGTTGGGCGCCCCCGAGGGCGACGGTGGCGCTGAAGGTCGGGCGCTCCGCGTGCAGCGCGTCCAGCAGTGCCTGCATCTCGGCCAGGGCGTCGGGGCCGCTCTCACCCGGCAACGTGCGACGCTCGAGGTGCACCGTGCACTGGTCGGCATAGGTCGACCACCCGGTCCCTCCATGCACCTCGGCCGCGTGCACCGAGGCCCGACCGAGCAGCGGATGCGTGCGGCGCGTGAGCACGTCGTGCTCGAAGCGATCGAGCGCGGCCAGGAACAGCCCGGCGTGCCGGTTGGCGTCGATCCCCACGTCGTAGCGACTGCCGTGCGCGGCGCGTCCCTGGACCGTCACGGTGAGCCAGGCGAACCCCTTGTGCGCCGGCACCACGGCCAGCCGCGTCGGTTCGGTGATGATCGCTCCGACGGCGTGGAGGTCCTGGTCGAGCAGCGCTCGCGTCCCGATCGAGGCGAACTCCTCGTCGCACACGGCGGCGAGGATGAGCTCGCGGCGCAGCGTGCCGCGCTCGGCGGCGCGCGCAGCGGCCACGCACATGGCCGCGACGCCGCCCTTCATGTCGGTGGAGCCGCGCCCGTAGAGATTACCCCCCCGACGGTGCGGAAGGAACGGGGCGTGGGTCATGTCGTCGGTGCCGACCACATCGAGGTGGCCGTTGAGCACCAGCGGCGCTTCGTGCGCCGGGCCGATGCGCGCCACGACGTTTGTCCGACCGGGGGCCACGTCCTGAAGGGCGACGGCAAACCCCCAGCCATCGAGCACCTCAGCAAGAAACTCCGCGCAGGCGCGCTCGCCGGGCGCGCCCGGTACGAGGTCGGGGTTTCGTGAGTCGATGGCGACGAGCGCCTCGGTCAGCGCGACAGGATCGAGCGGATGATGGGCCGGCACCCCGACAGTCTAGGCCGGAGACGACGCCTCGGATAGGTTCACCACGACCCCCTCGGTGGCGACACGCCAGTCGAGCACCTCGCCAAGGACCAGCGCCGCGTTGCGCACCGCGTTCACGGCGTCGGCGGGCGCGAGTGCAATGACACACCCGCCTCCGCTGGCGCCAAGCGCCTTGAAGCCGGTGGCACCGGCCCGCCGTACCGACGACTCGATGGCATCGATACGGTCGGTGGTGATCTTCGGGTGCAGAGACCTCTGGTGGTGCCAGTGCTCATCCACGAGCGCCGCCAGCGAGGTCACGTCGCGTGCGTGCAGCGCGTCGCGCATGGCGCGGGCCAGCACGGCCATGCGGTCCAGCGCGGCCACCACGCGCGACTCGCCGGTACGATACGCATCGAGCACTGCGGTGATGGTGTCACCGGAGATCCGCGATTCGCCCGTGTAGACAAGCACCACGCGCGACTCGAGGGCGGTGATGAGCTCCGGCGACAGTGGAATTCGTTCGACTGTGGTTTCGGCGCCGAACGCCAGCCCGAGTGCCCCACCGAAGGCAGCGGCATAGTGGTCCTGAAAACCACCGGCGATGCCAAGGACTTCCACCTCGACCGCCCGGCTCTCCTCAGCAAGCACCGCCGCGTCGCGGGAGGCGCCACGCGCCGTCGCCGTGGCGGCGGCGAGGGCGACTCCGGCCGCCGACGAGCCACCGAGTCCGGCGCCCACGGGGAACTGGTTGGCGAGCGAGACGCGGGCCTGCCCCAGCTTTGCGCGCGACAGGGCAGCCGCCACGAGCGGCTCCGGGGCATGGGCCCCGGGTTGCCCTGGCTCGAGAGTCACCACGGCGCGGCGCTCAATGGCGACGTTGCAAACGAAACCGCCTCGCTCTTCGGGGTAGGGGGGGACATCTGTCCACCCTCCGCCGAAGTCGAGGCGGGTCGGCGCCGACGCAACGACCACGCGGGCTTACTTCTTCTTGATCGCTTTCTTGGCCGGGGCCTTCGCGGCTGGCTTGGCCGCAGGCTTTGCCGCCTTCGCGGGGGCTTTGGCCGGTGCCTTGGCGGGCGCCTTGGCCGGCGCCTTGGCGGGTGCCTTGGCGGGTGCCTTGGCCGGCGCCTTGGCGGGTGCCTTGGCCGGCGTCTTCGCGGGTGCCTTGGCGGGTGCCACCGCTGACTTGGTGGCCGTCTTGGCCGGTGCCTTGGTAGCCGGCTTGGCCGCCGCCTTCGTTTCGGCCTTGGGCTCCGCTTTCGCCGCTGGCTTGGCGGGTGGCTTCGCCTCGGGCTTGCTCTCCGCCACCGCCTTGGTGGCCGGCGCCTTGGGTGCCGGCTTCGGCGGCGGCGGCGCGAACGTCACCTTGTCGGACGGCTTCTGGGGCTCGATGCGCATGGCGGCACGGGCCTCGAGGGCGGCTTCGGCTGCCGCCGCCGGGGCGCTGACCGCCTTCGGCATCTGGCCGAGCGGCACGGGCTTCGGCGGGGCCGCCTTGGGCTGCGGTGCCGGAAGGGCCCCATGCTTGGCGATGTACGCGGCCTCCGCCTGCTGGATGAGCAGATCGGCCTCGTCCTGATTCATCTGGCCCCGTCGGACCATGTAATTGATGAGGTCGCGCGCGCTTTCGATGACGAAGGCGCTCAGGCCGGCGGCCGCCCCGACCACATCGCGCATGGCACCGGCCATGCGGCTGCCGGCCTCGAGGCTGATTTCATGAGCGCGGGCCGCCATCTCGGTGGCGGTGTCGCGGGCATCGGCCGCACGGTGACCAGGTCCGCGACGTGGCGCCGGACTGGCTGGTGGTGCGTCGCCTTCGATGAGCGTTTCGTCGTCTGCCTGCGGCATATCAGCCATGGGTGGAGCGCACTCCTTCCGCCAAACATGGAGGTAGAGGTGGTCGCTCGACGGGAGTCGGAAGGCGCACAGCTGGCGCCACCGAGAGGTTCGCGTCCACCGGAACGCGTGTAACTATATGATTTTCAGTGAGCTACGCAAGGTATACGGACGTGCTTTCCCATGGGGGAGCCCCTATAATGCAGTGGGCCTGCTGTCGTGGACTGTCCGGTTCCTGTCGCCGATCTGACATACGCTGTGCACTTCGGGTATCTCATAACACGACACAAAAGAAACAGCATGAAGTCACTGCCACTCACCGGCGTCAAGGTCCTTGATCTTTCCCGCGTCCTTGCGGGCCCCCTCTGCTCGATGATGCTTGGTGACCTTGGCGCCTCCGTCATCAAGGTCGAGCGCCCGGGGGCGGGCGACGACACACGCGGATGGGGGCCGCCGTTCGCGCCCGACGGCCAGTCGGCGTACTTCCTGAGCTGCAATCGCAACAAACTGTCGCTGGCCGCCGACTTTCGGGATGACACCGACCGAACGCTGCTGCTGGAGTTGCTCAGCGAGGCCGATGTGGTGCTGGAGAACTTCCTTCCTGGAGTACTCAGCCGTTACGGACTTGATCCTGGCGCGTTGCTGGCGCAATTCCCGCAGATCATCTGGTGCACTGTTTCAGGTTTCGGTCCCGACAGCGAGCGTCCGGGTTACGATTTCGTCGTCCAAGCCGAATCCGGATGGATGGCCATGACCGGCGAGCCTGACGGCGATCCGATGAAGGTCGGGGTCGCCATGGTGGACGTGACGACCGGCAAGGACGCGGCGATCGGCATTCTGGCGGCACTCACGGCGCGTGAGCGGGCGCGGCCTCAGCGACTGCCGCCCGCCGACCGACGGGTGCACGTGACCCTGGCCTCGAGCGCCGTGGCGGCGCTGGTGAACGTCGCTCAGAACACCCTCGTCTCGGGGCGGCCGGCCCGCCGGTGGGGGAACGCACACGCCAACCTGGTGCCCTATCAGCTGTTCCGGGCCGCCGACCGGCCGATGGTGCTGGCCGTAGGCAATGACGCCCAGTGGGTGGCGGCCATGCGCGCCCTTGGACTTCCCGACCTCGCCGATGACGAGGCCCTGCGTACCAACGCCGGTCGGCTGGCGCAGCGCGACCGTATCGTGTCGCGCCTCTCGGCCCACATGCGCACGGCCGACTCCATTGAATGGATCCGCCGGCTGGACGCCGCCGGCGTACCGTGCGGCCTGGTCCGGGAGGTGCACGAAGCGCTCGAACCTGTTACTGCTTCGGCACGCACCGGGATGCCGCCGCTTTGGAATGGCCGGGTTCGCTTGGAGCCGCCAGGGCTCGGCCAGCACACTGTCACCATCCGGGAAAAACGCTGGAGAATCTTCGATGAGCTGCCGATACCTGAGTGAGAACGCGTGCAACGCCCCCGTGACCTTCGCCCAGCCCCGTCGTCCTTCTGGTGAGACGAGCAGCAGCGTTCTTGATCGGGTCCCAGCGATCGTTGACCGGAAGGGGTGTCCGAGTCGTCACAGCGACGTTATCCTAGCGCTGTGCCTATGACCGATTCCGAAATTCCTCCGAGCGACGTCGACTCCGATCAGGACGTCATCTCCCGCGTACTGGCGGGTGATCGCGAGTCGTTCGCGCTGCTGATCGGCCGCTACAGTGATCCGCTGTATCGGCATGCGCTCGGCATGACGGGTAGCCCCGACGTGGCCGAGGACATTCTCCAGACGTCGTTCATCAAGGCCTACCATCATCTCGGTGAGGTCCGCGGGCGATTCGACGCTTGGCTGTTCCGGATCGTGGCGAACGGGTGCAAGGATTGGCTGAAGAACATTCGGCGCACGCACCTGAGCTATGACGAAGACGATCAGCCTTCCGGCTATGCGACCCCCGAAGAGGACCTCGACCGTACTGAACTGCGGCAGGATCTCGACGCCGCGCTCGCGCAGCTGGCCCCGTCTCTCCGCGAAGCGTTCATCATGAAGCACGTCGAAGGACGCTCGTACGAAGAGATTGCGGATCTCTTGGGGACTACCGTTGGCGCACTGAAGATGCGCGTGCATCGGGCACGCGAGGCGCTTCAGGCCCTGCTCGAGGAGAAATACGCGTGATGCTCGACCGACACGAAGCGCACGAGGAGCTCAATCCGAAGGCCCGCGACCCGCGCGAGGCGGGCGTGGCCGCCGGTCGTCCGGTGGCCGACCGCGAAGTGCCGTTGCCCGGCGTGGCGGCGGCCGACGCCACCGCCAACGTGATTCAGCAGTGGCTCGATGGCGAGGCCTCCGAGGCCGATGCGCGGCGCGCCGATGCCAGGGCGGTGGACTTCTGGATGAAGACCAGCGCCGACACCGACCGGATGCGTCGCGTGAAGACCCCGTCGCATGTCATGGCCAGCATCATGGCCGCGATCCCAGCCAAGGAGCCGTCGGCGGTGCCGGCGGCCCGATTGGCCGACCGGCCGAGCAGCGAAGCGCGCTGAGCACGTCCGGACCGTAATGCGGGCGGCGCACCCACGGGTGCGCCGCCCGTTCTCATTCCATCCGGCTCGCCTGCCTCCTCCGTCCTGATACCGATCCCCCTGACGCCTCGGGGGAAGCGTGTGCCAGCCTCGAGGACCGAACCCCCAGGCATCGGTGGCGAGGGCGTCAGGCAGCAAGGACGAGCACGGCCTTCACAAGTGAATCGCGCGCCCCAGCGCCGACAGGGCCGCTTCCTTCACCGTCTCGCTCAACGTCGGGTGCGAATGCACCGTGATCGCGATGTCCTCGGCGCTGCCACGATACTCCATGGCCAGCACGACCTGTGCGAGGTTGTCGGCCACGTGCGGCCCGATCATGTGACAGCCCAGGATCTCGTCGGTGGTGGCGTCGACCACGAACTTCACGAAGCCCTGGGTCTCACCCATGGTGCGTGCCCGGCCGTTGGCGCTGAACGGGAACTTGCCGACCCGGTAGCCGCGCCCGCTGGCCTTCACGTCCTGCTCGGTGAGCCCCACCGTGGCGATCTCGGGCCACGTGTAGACCACACCAGGCATCGTGCGGTAGTGCATGTGGACAGGCTTGCCGGCGATCACCTCGGCGGCGATCACGCCTTCGTCTTCGGCCTTATGGGCGAGCAGCTTCCCGCCCACCACGTCGCCGATGGCGAACACCTGAGGAAGGTTGGTGCGCATTTGGTCGTTCACGACGATCTCACCGCGCGGGCCCAGGTGGAGGCCAAGGGCGGCCGCATCGACACCGCTGAGCGACGGCTTGCGGCCCACGCTCACGAGCACGTAATCACCTTCCAGGCTCGATGCCACCCCATCCTTTTCCACGTGAATGGTCACCCCATCGGCACGGACGTCGGCACCGGTAACCTTGGTGCCGGTGTGGATGGTCAGTCCCTGTTTGCGGAAGATGCGATCGGCTTCCTTGATCACGTCATGGTCGTTGCCGGGGAGAATGGTGGGCGCAAACTCCACCACCGTGACCCGGGCGCCCAGGCGCCGCCACACCGAGCCCAATTCCAGGCCGATCACGCCGCCCCCGATCACGATCAGGTGCCTCGGCACCTCGGGGATCTGCAGGGCACCCACATTCGAGAGGACCCGCTGCTCGTCGAATGGCAGGAAGGGCAGCGGTACCGGCACCGAGCCGGTGGCAATGATCACGTGTGCGCCCTGCCACGTCGTCGTGGTGCCATCGGCGGCGCGGACCTCGATGACGTTACCCGGCCTGAGCGTACCGAAGCCTCGGGCCCACGTGACCTTATGCTTCCGGAAGAGGAACTCGATGCCCTTGGTGTTCTGGGCCACCACGTCGGTCTTGCGCGCCATCATGGCGGGGAGATCGATCGCGGCGCCGTCGACCTTCACGCCATGTTCGGCCGCATGGAGCCGCAACCATTCGTAGTGCTCGGACGACTGCAGCAGCGCCTTGGACGGGATGCAGCCCACCGTCACGCAGGTCCCGCCGAGGGTGGTGTCGGCTTCGACGCAGGTCACGGAGAAGCCAAGCTGTGCAGCCCGAATGGCAGCGACGTAGCCGCCAGGGCCACCGCCGAGGATGAGGACGTCGACGGTCTGGATGGTCGGGGAGGTCATACGATCCATGATAGACGGAGGGCGAAGGGGCAGCTACTGGAATAACCGGCTACACTTGTTTTGCCAAGACGACAGGCGGAGGGATGCAGCGAGCGCGAAGAGATGGCGTGCGAGGCCCGTTGGTCGTCGGCGGCACGATCGGTGGCCGCGACGGACTCGATCGGGGAGGCGACTGCCGGCGGCTGCGACGCGCCCCACGCATGCTGCACGACGGGGCGTTGCCTGAAGCGGCGTTACCTGTACGCCGGGGTCATCGTCCACTCGCTGACGACGCGAATCAGATCGCCCCTCATCATCGCCAGCCGCGGTCCCAACCTTCGCGTTGAAAACGTGTGCTGGCGAAGCCCGACGTCCCGGCGGAAACGCTGAGGGGCGTCGTGGCGCATTTGGGGGATCTGTCAGTGCCGGCCCCCTGTCGCCGCACGATGTCGCAGGGAGCCCGGGTGCAGTGCCTGATGCGGTGGACGGCTCAATACACCAGCATCGCGGCCGGATCCTCCATCAGCTCCTTCACGCGCACGAGGAAGAGCACGGCCTGTTGACCATCGATGATGCGGTGGTCGTAGCTGAGGGCGATGTACATCATCGGGCGAACAACGACCTGGCCATCGATCGCCACTGGGCGGTCCTGCGTCTTGTGCAGGCCCAGGATGCCCACCTGCGGATAGTTGATGATCGGCGTCGACAGCATCGACCCGAACACGCCGCCATTGGTGATCGTGAACGTGCCACCGGTGAGGTCGTCCATCGTCAGCTTGCCGTCGCGTGCGCGTTTGGCCACCGCGGCAATGTCCTTGCCGATTTCCACGACGCCCTTGCGATCGGCGTCCTTGATGTTCGGTACCACGAGACCGGCATCGCTGGCGACGGCGATGCCCATGTTCACGTAGTGCTTGTAGACGATGGTGTCACCGTCGATCTGGGCGTTCACGGTGGGAAACGCCTTCAGCGCCAGACACGCCGCCTTGGCGAAGAAGGGCATGAACGACAGCTTGACGCCTTGCTCCTTCTCGACCCGATCCTTGAGGCGCTCACGGAGCGCCGTGATCGCGGTCATGTCGATCTCGTTGAACGTCGTGAGATGCGCCGTGGACTGCTGCGACTGGAGCAGGTTCTCGGCGATGCGCTTTCGGCGCGTCGACATCTTCTCGCGCGTTTCACGCGCGAGGGTGGCGGGCAGCGGGCTCCCGGTTGCCGGTAGAGCCCCAGGGGACGCGGGTGGCGGGGGCGCGATGGTGGGCGCGGACAGCGTGGCCATCACGTCGGTCTTGGAGACCACGCCGCCGCGGCCGGTGCCGGCCACCTGCGCGGGGTTGACGCCGTGTTCGGCGGCAAGACGGCTGGCGGCGGGGGACACCTTGGCGCTGCCCTCGGTGGCCGCGGCCACCGCGGGCGTAGGCACCGGGGGGGGCGCCGCCGCCGCGGGAGGTTCGGCTGCGGACGTCGCCGGCGTGGGGGCGCTGGCGGTAGCCGCGCCGGCTCCCGCGGCCAGCTCGCCCAGCACATCGCCTACGGCCACGACGTCGCCTTCTCCCCGCGTCCGCCCGGTCAGCACACCGGCCTCGAGCGCCGGCACCTCCACGGTGATCTTGTCGGTTTCCAGCTCCACCAGCGAATCGCCGACGGCGACCGTGTCGCCCTCCTTCTTGAGCCAGCGGGAGACCGTCGCTTCGACGATGGACTCGCCGAGAGGGGGAACCTTGATGGACGACATACAGCAGTACCGTGGAATGGGGCGGATCAGGGGATGAACCTGCAAATATAGGGAGCGGACCGCGGGCAAAGGGGTGGGGCGCGGGCGTTCGCGGCGTTCACCTCCCTGACACCTTCTCCCGGACGCCGCGGGGTGTCATCGTGCGTCGGTCTGCAGGAATCGCCAGTTGCCCACACGACCACCGTATGCCCAGCCTCCGTACCATGCGCGCCCTCACCTTCATCGCCCATGGCGGCCCGGAACAGCTCGTCGTGCGCGACACGGTGCCGATGCCGACCATCGACGCCCCGGACGAGGTGCGCGTCCGGATTCAGGCGGCGGCGCTCAATCGGCTCGACCTGTGGGTGCTGCAGGGCATTCCCGGAAGCCGCGTCCAGCCGGGGTGGCCCCTCGGGGCTGACGGGGCAGGCATCGTGGAGGCGGTGGGGTCGGCGGTCACGTCGGTCAAACCGGGCGATCGGGTGCTCATCAACCCCGGCGTGGTCGACCGCAGCTGCCAATGCGAGTATTGCCGCGACGGCGACCAACCGCTGTGTCTCACCTACGGCATTCTCGGCGAGCATCGGCCGGGGACGATCGCCGAGTACGTGGTCGTCGCGGAGGCCAACGTCCGCACGTTCCCCGATTGGTTGCCGTGGGACGTGGCCGCGGGGTTTCCCCTCGCCACGCTGACCGCATGGCGGATGGTGGTGACACGGGCCAAGGTACGCGCCGGCGATGACGTCCTCATCTGGGGCATCGGAGGCGGGGTGGCCCTTGCCGCCCTCCAGATCTGCAAGCACATCGGTGCGACGGTGTGGGTGACCTCCGGCAGTCCCGACAAGCTCGATCGGGCGCAGCTGCTCGGCGCCGATCATCGGCTCGATCACCGTGAGCCGGATCTCGGCAAGACCATCCGGGCCCGCACCGGCAAGCGGGGGGTGGATGTCGTGATCGACTCGGTGGGCGAGGCGACGTGGCCACAGTCGCTCATCGCGCTTGGCAAGCGGGGGCGACTGGTGACCTGCGGTGGCACGAGCGGCCCGGTGGTGCAGCTCGATGTGCGCCGCCTGTTCTGGAACCAGTGGACGCTCATGGGCTCGACGATGGGGAACGACGCCGAATTCGATGCGATGACGGCGTTCTTCCGTCACGGGTCGCTGCAGCCGCCCGTCGACACCGTCTGGGCGCTCGACGAGGCGCCGCAGGCCTATGCGCGGCTCGCGTCGGGGGCCCAGTTCGGCAAGGTCGTCATCACCTTGTGAGGCTGCCGTGACGGAGACCGCACGATTCACCGCCGAGGAGGAAAGGGCCATGCGGGCGGTGGTGCAGGCGGGGGGGCTGCCCGAGTGTCCACGCTGTGCGGTCCGCATGACGCGGCGCCCCATCGGCGGTGGCTCCTTCGGCCTTGGCTATCATCGGCAGCGGGAATGGCTGCTTTGTCCTGCGTGTCGCCGGAGCGCGATCTTCGATGTGCGGCGCGGTACCCGCCTGTAGCGCCCCCCCATCCGATCGGCCCCCTCCGCGCCGGCAATGCACGGCACTAGTTTTCAGAGGGTTCCGCCGTTTTCTCCTCCATCGTCGTCCCTTGCATCAACCGATCGCGTCGTCCAGCGACACCGCGCTGCAGACCTTCCCCGATTCCCTCCTGCTCGCCACGGCGGCGACCCAGGACACCCCAGGGACGTCGGTGGCGGCCAGCACCTTCTCCGAGCGGCTCGAGCAGAGCTTCGCGTTGCTTGGCGATTTCATCCCGGCGCTCTTTGGGGCGCTGGCCATTCTCTTCGCCGGCTATCTCGTCGCGCGGGTCGTGGAGAAGGGCACGGCACGGCTGCTGCGACGCCTGCACTTCAACCAACTGCTCGAACGCGGTGGGGTGCTGCAGGCGGTCGAGCGCTCCGGTTCGCATCTCAATCCGGCCAAGGTGCTCGCGAACCTGCTGTTCTGGGTCGTGATGTTCGCCGTGTTGCTCGTTGCGGCGAGTGCCATCGGGCTGGACTCGCTGGCGAACGTGTTCACGGAACTGATGAGCTACATCCCGAGCGTGATTGCGGCCATCGTGATCATCATCCTCGGCATCGTACTCGGCGGTTTCGTCGGAGGGCTCATCATGGCGTCGGCGGGCGGCCTGCATGGCGGCCCGTGGCTGGCGCGCACGGGGCGCGGCGGTGTGATCGTGCTGGCGGTGTTCATGGCGCTGCAGGAGCTTGGCATCGCCACCGACATCGTGACGACCGCGTTCGCGATCCTCTTCGGCGCGGTGGCGCTGGCGCTGGCGCTGTCGTTCGGCCTTGGTAATCGCGAGCTGGCCGGCCAGATCACCCGTGACTGGTACGAGCGGTATCAGGCAGAGCGTCGGGCGATCGACGCCGAGGCTGCGGCTGAAGAGGCCGAGGAGCTGGCGGCCGAAGAATCCGAAGACGTGGCGGACGCTGCCGCCGAAGCGGCCGCTGAAGCGGCGCGTCTCGCCGCCTCGGTGAAGGCGGCGGCCCCCGGCCAAGCATGACCAGGCGGCAGGCCCATTGCGTATGACAGGGTCCAGTATCGTGCGCCTGCGCGTGTGGATCGCGATGGCGTCATCTTTCGTGTATCCCCTGAGTGCCGGCGCGCAGGCAGCCCGGGCGAAGGTTGCGGCGCCCACCGACAGTGACGCGGTGGCGCGCGCATTCGTGGCTGCCGAGGACGCCGCGGCCTATCAGCGGCTGCGGCAGGCGCGCACGCAGTACCTGCGCGGGGCAGCCTGGGCCGACCTCGGGGCGCGCTGCAATCCCGGCTCGCTGCGCATCTTCCCGGCTGACACCACGGCGCAGGCGCGCGACTCCGTGCAGCAGCTGGTGGAGCGCATGGAGCAGCAGGTCGTCCTGCGCGGCGTGGGCGCGAAGCTCGACACACCCGACGCGCGTCGCCTGCTCCGGGTGATTGTCGGATGGGAAGCCGGTATCGACCGGCCGATCTGGGATACGGAGCGTGCGGGACCACCGCGGGTTGCCGTCGCCACCGGGTTGACCGGGGAGGTGCCCGATCCCGAGGGCCCTGGCTGTCTGCCCTCGCCCATCGCGAGTGACACGGTGCTGTTCGTGATCCCCGGATTCACCGGCATGGACTTCCCGAAGGCGCCGAGCCCCCGGGTGATGGCCTACTTCGGGCCCGCGGGGCAGGTGCGAGCGCGTGACGAGTTCTTCGCCCGCGTCGGCCGGACGAACCCCGACGCAGCGCTGGCGTACATCGTGGTGGCGCCGATCGTGATCTGGCGCGACTACGCGGTCGTCGGTGTGCACCGTCCCGTGGAGCGCGGGGGAGTGGAGATTGGTCGGGAGAGCCGAGGCGGGGCCGCGTATTTGATGCGGCGCGTGGGCAGCGAGTGGCGTCTGCTCGCGATCGTGCGATCGTGGGGCGGGTGACGCGGCGCCTACGCCGGTTGTGACGGCGGGACGCCGCGAGGCAGAGGGCGCCGCAAGGCTCGCCACTTCCGGAGTACGTCAGGGCGCGTGTGCCTGCGGGCGCGAGCTGGGGGGCGCGAGGCAAAGGGCGCGAGGCAAAGGGCGCGAGGCAGAGGGCGCGAGCCAAAGGGCGCGAGGCAAAGGGCGCGAGGCAGAGGGCGCGAGCCAAAGGGCGCGAGCCAACGGGCGCGAGCCAACGGGCGCGAGGCAGAGGGCGCGAGGCAAAGGGCGCGAGGCAGAGGGCGCCGCATGGCTTGCGCCGTTCCGCCGTCCCCCCCCTGAAAAAGTCAAGGCGCGTGTGCCTGTCCCGCCGAGCGATGCGGCGGCATCCGACCCTGTGTTTGTCCACGTGGCCCCCGCTAAATTGTACAGGTTCCACCCGATCTGCCGGATTCCCCTGCCCGCCGTGCCATGACCGCACCAAACGCCCGCGAACGCATCCTGCCGCGCCTCATCGACGAGGAGGTCAAGGAGTCGTTCATCAACTACTCCATGAGCGTCATCGTGTCGCGTGCGCTGCCCGACGTGCGCGATGGCCTCAAGCCGGTGCATCGCCGTGTGCTGTACGCGATGAACGAGCTGGGGCTGCTCCCGGGGCGGCCGTACAAGAAGTCGGCGACCGTGGTGGGGGACGTGCTGGGCAAGTACCACCCGCACGGCGACAGCAGTGTGTACGACGCGCTGGTGCGCATGGTGCAGGACTTCTCGCTGCGCTATCCGCTTGTCGATGGGCAGGGCAACTTCGGCTCGATGGATGGCGATGGCGCCGCCGCGTACCGCTACACCGAGGCGCGCCTGACGCGCATGGCGGTGGAGATGCTGAACGACATCGACCAGAACACGGTCGATTTCGCGCCCAACTTCGACGACCGGCTCGAGGAGCCGCGCGTGCTCCCCAGCGGCTTCCCCAACCTGCTGGTGAACGGCTCGGCGGGCATCGCGGTGGGCATGGCCACGAACATCCCGCCCCACAACCTCACGGAGGTCGTGGGGGCCGTGGTGGCGCTCATCGACAATCCGGAACTCGATGGGGCGGCGCTGCGCAAGCACATCAAGGGCCCCGACTTCCCGACGGGCGGCTACATCTACGGCCGGTCCGGCATCGCCGATTACCAGGACACCGGCCGCGGCCGCATCGTGATGCGCGCCCGGGCCGTGATCGAGGAGAAGGAGTCGAGCGGCAAGTCGCAGATCGTCGTGACCGAGGTGCCGTACCAGGTCAACAAGGCCAAGCTGGTGCAAGACATCGCCGAGCTGGTACGCGAGCAGAAGCTCACGGGCATCAGCGCCCTGCGCGACGAGTCCGACCGCGATGGCATCCGGGTGGTCATCGAACTCAAGCGCGATGCCATCCCGCGCGTAGTGCTCAACCAGTTGTACAAGCACACCGCGATGCAGAGCACGTTCGGCGTCATCATGCTCGCGCTCGTGCCCGATCCCAACACGCGGCAGCTCGTGCCGCGGGTGCTCACGCTCAAGCAATGTCTCGAGCACTACATCGCGCACCGCCACGAAGTCATCGTGCGGCGGACGCGGTTCCAGCTCGACAAGGCGCTCGAGCGTGAGCACATCCTCGAAGGGCTCAAGATCGCCGTCGACAACATCGACGAGGTGATCGCGCTGATCCGCGCGGCCGAGGACACGCCCACGGCGAGCGCACAGTTGCAGGGGCGCTTCGGGCTCTCCGAGCGTCAGGCGGAGGCCATCCTCAACATGCGCCTCGCCAAGCTCACCGGTCTCGAGCGCGACAAGCTCGAGGCGGAACTGGCGGAGGTGCGGGCCGAGATCGTCGAGCTGCGGGCGATCCTCGAGAGCAAGCCGCGTCGCATGGAGATCCTCAAGGGCGAACTGCTCAAGGTCGCCGAGACCTACGGCGATGACCGGCGCACCGAGATCGTGAGCGACGAAGGCGAGTTCTCGATCGAAGACCTGATCGCCGAGGAGGAGATGGTCGTCACCATCTCCCACAAGGGGTACATCAAGCGCACGGCGGTGTCGCTGTACAAGCGGCAGGGCCGGGGCGGACGCGGCAAGAGCGGTGCCGACCTGCGCGAGGACGACTTCATCGAGCGGCTGTACGTGGCGAGCACCCATACGTACCTGCTCATCTTCACCGACGACGGCCGTTGCTTCTGGCTCAAGGTGCATGAGTTGCCGCAGCTGGGGCGCGCCACACGGGGCAAGCCGATCGTCAATCTCATCAACGTGACACCGGACACCCGTATCCGGGCCATCGTGCCCGTGCGCGAGTTCTCCGACACCGAATGCCTGCTCTTCAGCACCCGCAACGGCACCGTCAAGAAGACCGCGCTGTCGCAGTACTCCAACCCCCGGTCGAATGGCATCAAGGCCATCAAGATCGAGGAGGGCGACGTGCTGATGGACGTGCAGGTGACCAGTGGCTCCAACGATGTGGTGCTGGCCACCAAGCACGGCCTGTCGGTCCGCTTCCACGAGAGTGACGTGCGCGAGATGGGACGTGACACCACCGGCGTGAAGGGCATCGAGCTGCGCCCCGCCGACGAGGTGGTCGGCATGGTCGTCATCAAGCGCGAGGCCACCCTGCTCGTCGTGACCCAGAAGGGGCTCGGCAAGTGCAGCGAAGTGAGCGAGTACCGCGTGCAGAAGCGAGGCGGCAAGGGCATCCTCACGCTCAACCGCACGCCCAAGACGGGCGACGTGGTGGCACTCATGGAGGTCGTGCCGGAAGATGAGCTCATGCTGATGACGCGGCAGGGGATTGCCATCCGCAGCAAGGTCAGTGAGATCCGGGTGGCCGGTCGGGCCACGCAAGGCGTGAAGCTGGTGTCGCTCGACGACCACGACGTCGTGTCGGCGGTGGCACGTGTCATCCCGGACGACAAGGACGAAGGGGAGGGCGATGAGGGGGCCGGGGCCGACACGGGGGTCGATGCCGGCGGCGCGAACGGGGGTGACGGCGCGTAAGGCGCCGTCGTCCTCCGTAGGTCAGTGCGAGGACGCGTGCAACGACGTGCGCGTCCCTACGGTCTCGAGGAAGGGGAATGGCGACGTCGCGCATTCTGGTGGCTGATGACGATCAGGCGGTGCTGGAGTCCGTGACCTGGTTGCTTCAGGAGAACGGCTACGACGTCGTGCCGGCGCAGGGCGGGGCGGCGTGCCTCGAGCAACTCGACCATCGTCCCCCGGACCTGCTGCTCCTCGACATCCTCATGCCCGATGCCGACGGCTTCCAGCTGCTCGAGCGCATCAAGGCCGAGGATCGCTGGCGCGACCTGCCGGTCCTCATGCTGTCGGCGCAGCCCCCCGAGGACGCCTCCGTGCGGTCGCTGGGGCTCGGCGCCGCCGACTTCATCCGCAAGCCCTACCGCCCCAAGGAGCTGCTGGCCCGTGTGCAGGCGCAGTTGCGCATGGGGGCCCTGCTGCGGTCCGCCCACCTTGCGTTGCTGCGCACCGAGGAGGCCCTCATTCGGGCCCAGCAGGATGCCGACAGCCGGCGCAAGCTGGTGGACATCCTGCACGAAGTCACCGGCGATCTGTCGGTGCCGGAGCTCTTCCAGATCCTGGTGCGTCGAGCCGCGCGCGCTGGGCGTCTCCCACTGCTCGGTGGTGCTGGCACGCCCCGGTGACACCCAGGCGGTGGTGGTCGCCGCGTTCGAGAACCCCGGTATCCAGCACCTCACGGTGGAGCTCGAGCGCTACCCCGAGATCAAGGCCGCGCTCGAAAGCGGGCAGCCGGTGCTCGTCGAAGACCTCGACACGCACCCCCTCTACAACGGGGTGCGTGAGTGCTGGGGCAGCGAAGGGCTCGAGATCCCCATCCGCTCCGTCATCGCGCTGCCGTTCTCCATCGATCGCGGCGAGTACGGCGTGTTCCTCGTGCGCCGAACGAGCGACCAGGAGCGCTTCGAGGCGGCTGACCTCGAGTTCGCGCAAGCCGTCGTCACCGCCGCCGTCGCGGTCATCCAGCGCGCGCAGATGGTGGAGAACACCATGGCCGACAATGCGCGGTTGGAGCAGCTCGCCCAGACCGATCCCCTCACGCAGCTGCTCAATCGTCGTGCGCTCACCGAGCGCATCACCGCCGAGATGGAGCGGGCGTTGCGCTACGACTCGACGATGGCACTGCTCATGGTCGACCTCGACCACTTCAAGAAAGTCAACGACACGTACGGCCACCTCGTCGGTGACGACGTGCTGCGTGACGTGGCCCAGCTGCTGGCCACGACGATCCGCGCGAGCGACATCGTGGCCCGGTACGGCGGTGAGGAGTTCCTGGTGCTGCTCCCGGAGACCGATGAAGTCGGCGCCGAGTCGTTTGCCGAGCGCATTCGCGTGGCGGTGGAACAGCACGCGTTCGCGCGCGACACCATCTTCGGGCCGCTGGGGCTCACCGCGTCCGTGGGCGTCGCGGTATTCCCGGCGGCCCGGATCGAGTCGGTGGAGGATCTGTTCGCACGGGCCGATGCCGCCTTGTACCGGGCCAAGGCAGACGGCCGGAATCGGGTCCGGCTCTAGGGTGAACGGGTCCACCGGCCCGCGAAGGCCGGCGGACGCTCAGAGTGTCGGCATGTGTTCGAGTTCGACCTTGGCGCAGCGGTCCTGCACCACCTGCAGGCCCGCCCGCGCCAGCGTTTCCGCGACCGCGTCGTGGCGAATGCCCGACTGCATCCACACCACCGACGGCCGGGCTGCCAGGATCTCATCGAGGTGTCCCGGCACGTCGGCGGAACGCCGGAAGAGCACCACCATGTCGATCGGCCCGTCGATGGTCGCCAGCGATCGGTGCACGGGCTCGCCCAGGATCGACGTGATGAGCGGGTAGTAGACCGGTACCGGCACGATCGTGTATCCCGCCCGCTGCAGCCGGGCTGGTACGTCGAACGCGGGTCCGCCCACGTGCTCCGGCTTGATGCCGATGACCGCGATTCGGCGCACCCGCAAGAGAATGCGCGCCGTGCCATGGCGCGAGTCGACCAGCTGTGCCCGCCACGTCTCATACGGTGCGGTTAACTTGTGCTCCATCACTTCCTCCCCCGTGCCCCACCTTCTGGAGTGCTTCCGATGCGATTGCTCGTCCTCGGCGCAGGGCTGCAAGGCACTGCGTGCGCGTTCGACCTGCTGAACGAGTCCACCGTCGAGCAGGTGGTGCTCGCCGACCTGCGGGTCGACAGCCTGCCACCGTTCCTGCGCCAGGCCTCACCCGAGCGCCTGACCACCCTCGCCCTCGACGTCCGCGACGAGCAGGCCGTGCGCGCCGCGTTCGCGCGCTGCGATGCCGTGCTGAGTGCGATTCCCTATTACTTCAACGGGACCCTCGCCCGCCTCGCGGTCGACGCCGGCGTGCACTTCGCCGATCTGGGCGGCAACACCGAGATCGTCCAGCAACAGAAACAACTCGATGGGGCGGCGCGTGCCAAGGGGATCAGCGTCATTCCCGACACGGGCCTCGCGCCTGGCATGGTGAATGTCATTGCCCAGCATGGCATCAACCAGTTCGATGCCGTCGAGTCGGTGAAGCTCTTCGTCGGCGGGTTGCCGCAGGTGCCCGAGCCACCGCTGGGCTACCAGATCGCCTATTCGATCGAAGGCATGGTCGACTACTACACCACGGAGTCGCTCGTCGTCCGCGACAGCCGGCCGGCCACCGTGCGCGCGCTCTCCGAGCTCGAAACGGTGCACTTCGACGCCCCCATTGGCGATCTCGAGGCGTTCCACACGGCCGGCGGGCTCTCCACCATGGTGTACCGGTATGCCGACCGGATCCCGGTGATGGAGTACAAGACGCTGCGGTATCCCGGACACGCGGCGATCATGGCCGCCATCCGCGAACTGGGGCTCCTCGACAAGGTGCCCGTGGACGTGAAGGGGCAGCAGGTGGTACCGCGCGATGTGTTCGTGAAAGTCGCCGGCGATCACCTGCGCAAGGGCAAGCCGGATCTGGTCGCCCTGCGGGTCGTCGTCACGGGGACGCGGGCGGGTGCGCGACGCACGCGCACCTGGGAAGTCGTCGATCGCTACGATGCCGAGCATGGTCTCTCGGCGATGATGCGCACGACCGGCTACACGCTGTCGATCACCGGTCAGCTGCAGGCCAGCGGGGCGATCGCGCCGGGTGTGCACACGCCGGATGAGTGCATCCCGGCGGCGCGATACTTCGCGATGCTGGCCGCCCGGGGAATCATCGTGCGGGAAATCGCGTGACCGGAGGCCGCCAGTCGTGCTGACGGCGCCCAGGCCGCGACGAAACCGATGACGCCGTCGTGTCGTGTGACGACGTCATCGGCCCCGCGGTCGGTCGGTGTTAGACGCGAAACTCGCCGATGAGTCCCCGTACCCGCAGGCTCGCCGTCTGCAGCATCTCCGCCGTGGCGCTCACTTCCTGAGCCGACGCGGAGGTCTGCTCGGTGCTGGCGGCAACCTCTTCGGCTGAGGCGGCGTGGCTCTCCGCGGTCGCCCGGGCCGACGACAGTGACCGCTGCACCACGCCGAGTGACTGGCGGTTCGTCTCCACCGCGCCGGTCACGCGTGCAGTCGCGATGTCCACCTGCGCCACGGCGTGTTCGATGCGGGCGAGCGCCGAGGCGACCGCGTCGGCGACGGTTTCCACGTCTCGCAGGCGCGTCGCTCCCGACTCCACGGCGCTCGAGGCGCTGGCGATGCGCGCGCGGATGCGCTGCACATTCTCGGTGACCTCGTTGGCGGCGGTGGCGCTCTGCTCGGCCAGCGCCCGCACCTCCTGCGCCACCACGGCGAAGCCGCGCCCCGCGCTGCCCGCCCGGGCCGCCTCGATCGCGGCGTTGAGCGCCAGCAGGTTCGTCTGCGTGGCGATCTCGGAAATCACGCTGACGAAGTCGTCGATCACACCCGTGGCGTCGCGCAGCGACGTCATTTCCTGGCGCGAGGCGGTGACCACCTCGCGGGCACTCAGCAACGTATCCACGGCGAGTTGCACCTGATCGCGCGCACTGGTGGTGGTCGTGCGGATCTCCCGCCCGACGCGGTCGGTGTCCTCGGCCGCCTCCCCAATGGTCGCCCCGGCCTCGGCGAGTTCCTTGACCGTCTCGCCGGCGTGATTGAGCGCCGTGAGCTGCAGGACTGCGCCGTGCGAAATGTCCGTGACCGCCGTGGTCACGTGCTGGGTGGATGTGGCGGCGGATGAGGCCGACGCCGAGAGTTCACTGGCCGCGAGCGTGACCTGATCCGCTTCCTCCTGCACCCGGACAAGCAGCAGGCGGAGGCGCTCGCGGGCCTGCTGCATCGCATCGATGAGTTCGGCGTACTCCTGCGCGACACCCGTGCGCCTCAGGTCCACCACGGGGTCGCGCAGGTCACCGGCACCCATCGCCATCATGGCGTCACGCAAACGCACCAGCGGCTGGGTGACGGCGCGTGACGTGGAGAGCCCGAAGAACGTTGCGACCCCGAACGCCAGCGCGACCACGACGGCGAGGCTGGCTTCCGCCCGGACGAGGCCCCCATGCATGCGCGCGATGGCCGCGTCGGCGCTGCGCCACGAGTCGATCCGCAACGCCTGCAGTTCGGCCTCCACGGCTTCGACGTCTCTGCTGATGAGCGCGAGCACCCGATCGGCGGCCGCCTGCTGTCCGCTGAGCTGCCATGCACGTGTTACGGCGATACGCACCTCCAGCGTGGCCTGGAGGCGCCCCAGGTTCTCGAGGCGACGGCGTTCCTCCACGCCGAGGGCGCCCTGCGACAGGGCATCGTTTCGGAGGGCCTCGGCTTTGGCGACCAGGGTGCGATACTGGGCTTCGTCGTCGCTGGCGCCGGTGTTCAGGTACCGCAGCCCGGCGACCAGCTCGCGAAGCACGGTGTTCGTGGCGCGCTCGATGAACTCCGAGCGCGCTGCCAGGTCGCCGATCGTGGCCTCGGCCTCCCGGTTGCTGCGCGACAAGCCGTACCAGCCGAGGAGGCCGGCAGCGAGCAACAAGGTGATGGAGGTGCCGAAGCCGGCGATGAGTCGGCCCCGCACCGTGGACAGACGCCAGCGCCCCCTGGTCATGGCGCGTTCTCGGCTGCGGTGGCCGGCGCCCCCGTGATGCGCGTGATGACGACGCGGCGTCCCTTGATGTCGTGGTTGGTGAGGAAGGCGATCCGTCCGGCGACACCGTCGATGGAGGGCGCCCCGTTACCCACCCGCTCGAGCGCCTGGCGCAGCGCGCTGCGGGTGCGGGCGCCACTGGCGACCGTACGCCCGATGACGATGGCGGCGTCGTAACTGAGGGCGGCGAACATGTCGGGTTCTTTCCTGACGCGCTCGCGATACCGGGGCAGGAACCACCTCGCTTCGGCGCTGCTCGCTCGCTCGGCGCGAAAGAAGGCCACGAACCACGCGCCGACGGCGTCGGAGGCGCCGCTCATGGTCTCGGTACCGTCGCCGCCGATGAAGGGCACCGTAACGCCCCGCGCCCGGAGGGCCCGCAGCAGCGCCAGCGCGTCCTCTCCATCGCCAGGGAAGAGCAGGACGTCGGGTCGCTGGGTGGCGACCAGGGCGGCATAGGCGTCCCACTCGACGACCCCCGTGAGGTAGGGGTCGCGCAGCACCACGCTCCCCGCGCCCTGGGTGAAGGCCGTGCTGAAGGTGCTGGCCCAATCCCGCCCGTAGGAGTCATTGCGGTAGATGATGGCCGCACGGCGGGCCTGCAGGGTGTCGAGCACCCAGCGCGCCGTGAAGCGGGCCGCATCGGCATCGCTGGGGGCGACGCGAAAGAACCAGGGGCTGACGCCGGTGAGTCGAGGGGACGACGCAGTGGGCGAGATGGCGACGATCCCGTTGGCGCCGTCGTGGGCGGCGTCGGCGTAGATCGGCATGACCTCGATGGTGTTGCCGCTTTCCGGGTGACCGACCACCGCGATGACGCGCGGGTCGTCGCGCAGCTGTTGGGCGACGCGGACTGCCGTGGTGGCGTCGCGATCGGGGAGGCGAACGGCGAAGCGAAGGCCGCCCGTGGCATTCAGGCGCTCCACCGCCAGCTCGACGCCGCGGACGACCTGCGCATAGCCCGGGCTGCCCGGAATGGCCCCCACGCCAATGGCGAGCGGGGCCTCCGTCCCGCCTCCCGCGGTTTCCCCTCGGCAGGCGGCCAGGAACAGCGCCGCGAGCGCGGTGCCGGTGCGCACGGCGGCGAGGCGGTGCCGAACAGTTGCTGGGCCGCAGCGGGGGTGCGCGGGGAACTCACGATGGCGGATCACGGGGGAAGGACGATCCGCCCGGGCGCTCGGAAACCATGCGCGCAGGGGCCGCCGTGCGCGGTTCGACGGCTGGAGTTCTGACCGGGAATGCGTCGCCGGTTCGGACCGCGTTCGGACTGAAAAACCACCATAAATCGATTGGGACAGTTACTCGAGGGAGAATTCTTGGGGAAAGCCCGGGAAGTGCAGCGGGCTTGCTTGCGGTGGCCGGAAACGCCGGTTTAGCTTCGCTCTGCTACCCCACCACCACCGGCCGTCTGCCCCCCGACCACGCAGTGCGTGCAACGGGGGCGGCCGGCTACCCCAATTCCACCAGGAACCGGCATGGTTGGCACGTTCCGCCCGCGGCGATTGGCTTCTGCCGTGCTGCTGGGCGCTCTGGCCCTCGGACTCGCAGCCTGCGGCGGCGAGTACCCGAATTCGACCTTCAATCACAACACCGATTTCAACGCGTCCACCGATGCGTTGTGGGACAAGCTCCTCCTGTGGGGCACCGTCGTCTTCATTGGTGTCGAGGCGGCGCTCGTCTACACGATCTTCCGCTTCCGCCGCCGTCCCGGCGCGCCGAAGCCGAAACAGGTCCACGGCAACACGGCCCTCGAGATCACGTGGACGGCCATTCCCGCCGTCATCCTGATCTTCATCGCGATCCCCACCGTTCGCACGATCTTCAAGACGCAGGCGAAAGCCGCGCCGGAATCGCTGCAGGTCGAGGTGATTGGCCACCAGTGGTGGTGGGAGTTCCGGTACCCTCAGTACGGCATCACCACGGCCAATGAGCTGTATCTGCCCAACGGGCGCACGGTCAACTTCCAACTCAAGACGGTGGACGTGCTGCACTCCTTCTGGATTCCCCAGATGGGCGGCAAGCGCGACCTGATCTCGAACAAGACCAATTACCTCTGGTTCACGCCGAACAAGGATCTGCCGTCCTCGGCGTGGAACGGCTTCTGCGCCGAGTTCTGCGGACCGTCGCACGCGAACATGAAGTTCCGCGTGTACACCGTGACGCCGCAGGAATTCGACCAGTGGACGGCGCACCAGAAGCAGCCGGCCATCTTCCCGGCCGTCGCGGCCGCCGCGCCGGCCTCGGCGAGTGCCTCCGTGCCCCCGGTTCCGTCGGGGACAGGCGCCACGCCGGTGTTGCTCGCGTCGATGCAGGGGGCGACGCCGGCGGGCCCGACCGACTCGGTCGCCGCGGCCCCGGTTCCCGTCTGGACGTTCCCGCGGGAGCGCCTGGAGAAGGACTTCGCCTACACGATCCCCACCGCCAAGCTCCCGACGACGATCAGCTTCGACGAGTCGCTGCTGGCCGCGGGTGATCCGGAGCGCGGGCGGCAGACGTACGGCCGGTCGAGCTGCATCGGCTGTCACGCCATCGCCGGTACGCCATTCAATATGGCCAACGTCGGGCCCAACCTGACCCATCTCGCGACGCGCTACACCATCGCCGGCGGGCTCTATCCGAACACGGCGAAGCACCTCGCGTACTGGATCAAGAGCGCACCCCACCTCAAGCCCGGCAGTCTGATGCCGACGCTCGGCAAGGGCCTCACCGATCCGGTGCGCAAGAACGTCGTGACCCTCGGTGGTCTCACCGACCCCGAGATCGCGGACATCGTCGCTTACCTGCAGGCTCTCAAGTAGACCCGTCACCGACAGACACACGACACGATGGCAACCATCGCTGCCGCGCCCCCGTACACCCAGGCCAAGGCCGCACCCGCTGACACCGGGTTGTGGTCATGGCTCACCACGGTGGATCACAAGCGCATCGGGGCGCTCTATCTCATCACCGGCCTGTTCTTTTTCGTCGTCGGTGGCCTCGAGGCCGCCGTCATCCGTGCCCAGCTGGCCGTGCCGAATGCCACCGTCGTCTCGGCCGACATGTACAACCAGCTGTTCACGATGCACGGCACGACGATGATCTTCCTCGCCGTCATGCCCCTCTCGGCGGCGTTCTTCAACTTTCTGATTCCGCTGCAGATTGGTGCGCGCGACGTCGCGTTCCCGCGGCTGAACGCGTTCTCGTACTGGATCTACCTGCTCGGCGGCATCTTCATCACGGTGCCGATCTTCTTCTCGGTGGCACCGGACGGCGGCTGGTTCGGCTATGCGCCGCTCAGCACGAAGGCGTACTCGCCGCAGATCAACATGGATTTCTGGGTGCTTGGTCTGCAGATCCTGGGCATCTCCTCGCTGGCGGCCGGCTTCAACTTCATCACCACGATCATCAACATGCGGGCGCCCGGCATGTCGCTCATGCGCATGCCGATCTTCACGTGGATGTCGTTCGTGGTGCAGTTCCTGGTGGTGCTGGCGTTCCCGGTCATCACCGTGGCGCTGGTGTTTCTGCAGTTCGACCGTTTCTTCGGCACTAATTTCTACACGGTCGCCAAGGGTGCCGATCCGCTGCTGTGGCAGCATCTGTTCTGGGTGTTCGGCCACCCCGAGGTGTACATCCTGATCCTGCCCGCCTTCGGCCTCGTGTCGGAGGTGCTGCCGACGTTCTCGCGCAAGCCGCTCTTTGGCTACCCGGTGATGGTCTACTCGGGCATCCTGATCGGCTTCCTCGGCTTCGGCGTGTGGGCCCACCACATGTTCTCGGTGGGCATGGGCCCCATTGCGGACTCGGTGTTTTCGCTGGCGACCATGCTCATCGCCATCCCGACGGGCGTGAAGATCTTCAACTGGATGGCCACCATGTGGGGCGGGCAGCTCCGCTTCAGCGTGGCCATGAAGTTCGCGGTGGCGCTGGTGGGCATGTTCACCATCGGCGGCATCTCGGGCGTCATGCACTCCTCGCCGCCGGCCGACCTGCAGCAGACCGATACGTACTTCATCGTCGCGCACTTCCACTACGTGCTTTTCGGCGGGTCGATCTTCGGCCTGTTCGCCGGCATGTACTACTACTTCCCGAAGATCACGGGCCGCTTCCTGTCGGAAAAGCTCGGCGAGTGGCACTTCTGGGTGTCGTTCCTCGGCATGAACCTCACGTTCTTCCCGATGCACTTCAGCGGCCTGCTCGGCATGCCGCGCCGCTACTACCAGTATGATGCGGGGCAGGGCTTCGAGCTGTTCAACATGCTCTCGTCCATCGGCACGCTCATCCTGATCATCGGGACGCTGTTCGGCCTGATCAACGTCTGGAAGAGCTGGAAGGGGGGCGCCCCGGCGTCGAGCAACCCGTGGGGCGGGGCCACGATCGAGTGGGCCATTCCGTCCCCGCCGCCCGACTACAATTTCGCCGAGCTCCCGCAGATCAAGTCGCGCTATCCCCTGTGGAACCTGAAGGACGGGGAAGAGCTGGTGCACGAGACGACGCACGAGGAGGAGAAGGCACGGCGCATCCCCACCTCGCAGGAGCTCGGCATCGTCATGCCGAACCCGTCGATCTGGCCGCTCATCACGGCGGCCGGGATCGTGACGATGTTCTCCGGCCTCCTGTTCATGGACACGAGCACACCCACCGCCCTCGTCATCATGATCGGCGGCACGCTGTGCTGGGTCGGCGCCCTCTACACGTGGCTGCTGACGCCGCTCGAGGATCACCACTGAGATGACTGCCACCACCGCTCCCGTTGCCCACGGTGACGGCCACGCCCACGGCGGCGGCCATCACCACACCTCCCTCGGGCTCGACAACCGCAAGATCGCCATTTGGACCTTCATCGGGTCCGAGTGCATGCTGTTCGCGTCGCTGATCTCGACCTACCTCGTCTACAAGGGCCGCAGCCCCGCGGGGCCGTACCCGCACGAGACGTGGACGAATCCGGCCACCGGCGAGGTGTTCAAGCCGATCCTGAACATCCCGGTCACGAGCGCCTCGACCTTCGTGCTGCTGATGTCGTCGTTGGCCATGGTGCTCGCCCTGGCAGCCGTGCAGAACAAGCACCTCCCCAAGCGCACCTTTGGTGAGCAGATCCTCGGCAGCTCCAAGCTCTGGTTGTGGGCCACCTGCCTGCTCGGCATCGTGTTCCTGGGATGCCAGGCCTACGAGTTCACGTCGTTCGTGCACGAGGGGCTCAGCATCCGCACCAACCTGTTCGGCTCGAGCTTCTTCACCCTCACCGGATTTCACGGTGCCCACGTCACCGCCGGCGTACTCTGGCTCTTCACGCTGCTCGCGATCGACTACAAGCGTGGCCTCCAGCCGAAGGATGCCCTGCTCGTGGACATCGCGGCGCTCTACTGGCACTTCGTCGACGTCGTGTGGATCGTGATCTTCACGCTCATCTACCTGATCAAGTGAGGCGGTGATGGCAGACCATGCTCCCCTGGCACCCGGCGCCCACAGTGAAGATCACCACCCGGGGTGGTCGACGTACTGGAAGATCGCCCTTGTCCTCACCGTCATCACGGCCGTCGAGGTCTCGGCGTACTACATCCCGGCGTGGGAGAACAGCTGGTTCTATGTGCCCAGCATGCTCTTCATGTCGACGGTGAAGTTCGTCCTGGTGGTGATGTACTACATGCATCTCAAGTACGACCACAAGCTGTTTCGCGCCCTGTTCACGGGCCCGCTCATGGTGGCGAGCCTGACGCTGATCGGGCTGCTGTTCCTGTTCAGCAAACTGGTCATCCGGCTCGGCCTGCTGAGCTGAGTGCGGCCGTGCGCCGGCCGTCAGTGCCCAGTCGCCAGTGGCTCACTGGCGGCTGGGCACTTTTCACAGGCCGCCGCGCTGCGGTTCGCGGGGGGCGGTCACTGGAGGCCGCGCCTCGATCAGGTCACCTTTCAGCATGATCGCGATGTTGCTTCATCCCGTTGCCACGCTGTCGCTGCGCGAGTTCTCGGTGCATCCGAGTACAGCCATCGGCATCGCCGCGTTCGGTGCCGCCTACCTCTGGCGTGCGCGGCAGGGGCCGTCGCCTGCGGACCGGTTCCCCGTGCCCGTCACCTCGGAGACGGCTGACGCCGCCCAGCTCGATGCCGCGGCCGCGCCTGCGGGCCCGTCGGGCGCCCAACGCCTGGCCTTCTTCACGGCGCTCCTGCTGCTCTTCGCCACGCTGAACGGGCCGCTGCACGACCTGAGCGATTTTTACCTGTTCAGCGGGCACATGGTGCAGCACCTCATCCTCACGCTGGTGGTGCCGCCGCTGATGGTGTACGGCACGCCCGGCTGGATGCTGCGCCCGTTGCTGCGTCGCGCCCCGCTCTTTGCCGCCGCACGCACGATCACCCGCGTCACGTGGTGCTTCGTCCTGTTCAACGTGGTACTGGCGTTCTGGCACCTGCCGCCGATGTACAACCTCGCGCTGGCCAGCCATCCGGTGCACATCCTGCAGCACTTGATGTTCATTGCGGCTTCGGTGCTGATGTGGTGGCCGCTGATGTCGCCGTTGCCGGAACTGCCGCGGGCAGCCTACCCGGTACAGATGCTCTACTGCTTCCTCATGGTCATCCCGATGTCGATCATCTCGATCTACATTGCCATGGCCGACACGCTGCTCTACCCGGCCTACGCTGCCGCGCCGCGCATCCTCGGCATCACGCCGATGCAGGACCAGCAGTATGGCGGGTTGATCATGTGGATTCCCGGGGGGGTCTTCTTCTACGCGGTGATGACGGTGGTGTTCTTCAAGTGGTCGAACCGTGGCGAAGACGACGAAGCCAGCGCGCAGGTGGGCTGGGTGCCGAGTGTGAGCCGATGAAGGCGCGCGGCTGATGGCGCGGCGCAAAGACCGCAGCCCGCGCGACGGCACGCCTGCCCCCCCACGTCACGACCCGCCGCGCAGCGCCGCCCCGCGGAACACGCCGCCGCGTCGTCATTCCACGCGTGCCGAACCAGCCCCCGTCGGCGCAGGTGTTGCGGTTCGGGTCACCCGCATCATCGATGCGCCGGCGAGCTCCGTCTACCGGGCCCTCAACGATCCGGCCCGCCGCGGTTGGTCGCCCGAGCCCCTCTACCGGGTGGTGAGTGCACTGGCCCCGCGCTTCGTGCGGCTGGCACTTCCCGATGGGTCGCAAGTGAGCGTGGCCATCGACCGGCAGGGCAACGTCCGCAGCAGCGTGACCCTGGAGCAGAGCGGGCTGCCGGCCAGCGTGCCGGCGGATCTGGCGCGCATGCGCTGGATAGGCGCCTTGGCGGCGCTCGCGGAACAGCTCGACGCCGAGTGGGACTGAGCACCGCGCGTGCCGCGGCACACAGTCCCGCTCGATCCGTCAGGGGGCCATCAGGCCTCGCTTGCGCCGCTCAGGACGGCGCCCACGCGCCGTGGCAGGGCCGGATGCTGGCGCCACATGTACCATCCCATCACACCGGCGGCGATGAGGTTGGCGACGAACACCTCCACCCAGGACAGTGTGCCGTAGCGGCCTTCGGACAGCACGGCGGTCCAGCCGATCCAGCCCACCTCGAAGACCGCGAACAGGCCGGCGAAGCCGATCAGTGCGGACGGTACCGCCTCTGCCTTGTCCACGATCCAGGCGAAAACCAGTCCGACCGCGATGAACGCGGCGAAGTGGAAGAGGGTATAGCTGAGCAACGCGCCAGCATCGCTGGGGACCACGTCGCCGAGGAACAGCGAGGCGAGCGACGTGCCGAGCATGATCGGCGTGGCGAGGATCTTGCCACGCAAGCCGTCGACGATCGCGAACCACACGGCGATCACAAACGCGCCGATCAGACCCGCAGCGACTCCTTCACGGACGACCTTCGATGACGCGGACATACGGTGCCTCCCCTGCGTGAGGTGGATGCGACGTCGTGCCGGTGTCCGCCTGTTGTGCGGCCCCTCGACAAACCGCGCGACCGTGGACACACTCCGGGAATGTACCCCCCAGTCGGATGGAATGCGCCAGCCTCCGCGCCAGCCACCGCGTCCGCCTTCTCGCTTGCCGACATGATCAGCCGACCTCGTCCATTCCTCGCCGCCATGCTCACGGGGCTCGTTCCGCTCACGGTGCTGGTCGCCGCGTGCGGTGACGGTGCAACCACGCGCAAGGCCGCGGCAGACACCGCCGCACTCGCTGCCGGACCGCAATGCGTCAGTCCCGACACCACGCCGGTCGGACTGGCCGTGCGCGCCTTTATCACCACGGCGACGCCCACACCGCAGCGTTACCTGAGCGCCGCCGGCACAGATTCCGCTGTACCCGACGACGGATTCAAGGTGCTGCAGGACAAGGGACCCACGTATTTCTACAGCAGCGACCCCAAGGCGCAGGCGCAGATCAAGGCAAAACTGGCGTCGGTGGGGCCCTATGCCTCGCTCCTGGTGGTGTATCGCGGCAAGACCGAGACCGACAATGGCAACACGGTGACCGTGTCGCTCGGTGGGCACTATGTGGGCGGTGAGCACGATGGCAAGGATGCGCCGACGCGCCAGTTCACCGTGCGCTGCGACACCACCGGCTGGCGGCTCGCCGACACCGCGAGCACCCGGAGCCCGTGAGGTCGGGAGGGATGAGCTCCCGCGACGCCACGCGCCGGTCGGAGCGCCTCGTCTCGCTCGACGTGTTCCGGGGTATGACGGTCGCCGGCATGCTGCTGGTGAACAACCCCGGCAGCTGGTCGGCGATCTATCCCCCGCTCGCGCACGCGCCGTGGCATGGATGGACCCCGACAGACCTGATCTTCCCGTTTTTCCTGTTCATTGTGGGCATCACGACCGAGCTGTCGCTGCAAGCGCGCCGCGCCCGGGGGGATGACGAACGCGCGATCCTGCGCCAGATCCTGCGTCGCGGGACGCTGATCTTCCTGTTCGGCTTCCTGCTTTCGGGCTTTCCCTTCTTCACGTGGCCGCCGGCCCTCGAGGGCGCGAGCTTCCTGGAGCGCGTGGTGCATCGCATCGAGCATTGGCGCATCATGGGGGTGCTGCAGCGCATCGGCCTCGCCTACCTGGGGGGGGCGCTGCTCACGTGGCGCACGTCGCTCCGGCAGCAGGTGGGGCTCGTGGTGGTGCTGTTGTTCGGGTACTGGGCGCTGATGACCCTCGTGCCCGTGCCCGACACCGGGGTCCCGGGGCGCTTCATGCTCGACAAGCCTGATGCACTGCTCAGCGCGTGGATCGATCGCACCGTACTTGGCGTCAACCATCTCTGGGTGGGCGGCAAGACGTGGGACCCGGAAGGGCTGCTCAGCACCGTGCCGGCGATCGGTACCATGATGCTGGGGACGTTCGCCGGCAAATGGATCGCGCAGCTGGACCGTCCGCTGGCGGACCGGTTGGCGGGCCTTTTTGCGGTGGGGGCGCTGGGCATGATGCTCGGGTTGATGTGGCACTGGGTGTTCCCCATCAACAAGAGCCTCTGGACCAGCTCGTACGTGGTATTCACCGCGGGCACCGGCGCGGTGGCACTGGCCACGTGCATGTGGATCATCGACGTCATGCAGGTGCGACGGTGGACGTTTCCATTCGTTGTCTATGGCGTGAACCCGATGCTGGCGTTCCTCGGCTCGGGGCTGATGGCCCGCGTCATCTCTTCGCTCTGGACCTGGCCCACGGCGTCCGGAACCCGGCTCTCCGCTCAGGGGTTCGTATTCAATACGCTGTACGCCTCATGGCTTCCGCCACGGGAAGCGTCCTTTGCCTACGCCGTCAGCTTCGTGACCCTCTGGTTCCTGATCCTCTGGGTGGCCTGGAAGCGCGGATTCGTTCTCAAGGTCTGACGTCATGCACCGTTGCGCTGCCCTTTTCCGTCGTGCCCGAGGACTCGCTGCACTGGCCGTCCTCTGCGCGATGCCGTCGGCGTTGTCGGCCGTACCGGTGGCAGTGGTCGCGCCCGCTGGACTGCTGCAGGCCACACGGACTCGTCCACCGGCGCGCGCTTCGGCGTCGAAATCGCGCTCGAAGCGGACTGCCAAGACGACGACGCGGCGTACCGCGGCGTCGGTCGTTCCCGTGTTGCGCCATACGGCCCCGCGCGGAGCCGAGGCCCTGACCGCCGACCTGGCCGCACTACTCGGCAGCCGGACCCGCCATGGCGAGTGGGGCGCGATGGTGGTGAGCATCACCCGCGGTGATACGCTGTTCGCGCGCGGCGCCGATGCGCTGCTCGTGCCGGCGAGCACGATGAAGCTGTTCACGGCCGCGATGGCGCTCGACAAGCTGGGGCCCGAGCACACGTTCAGCACCGAGGTGCTGCGCGACGGGCCGGTGAATGCGGCGGGTGTGCTGACGGGCAACCTGATCCTGCGTGGCGACGGTGATCCCTCGTTGTCGCCGCGCTTCGTGCGCGGCGGCCCCAACGCGCCGATGACGCTGCTGGCGCAGTTCACGGCCGGCGCCGGCATCAAGCGCATTACCGGCGACCTGATTGCCGACGCGACCGCCTTCGAGTCACGCCGGATCCCCGACGGTTGGCTTTCGCGCTACGCCGGCGCCGGCTACGCGGCGCCCTTTTCGGCACTGTCGCTGAACGAGAACATCGTGATCGTGGGGATCACGCCGGGCCACGCGGGCGGCGGCGCCGAGGTGTTCCTCGAGCCGGCCACGCGCGGGCTGACGATCACCAATACGGTGCGCACGGTGGCCGGGAGCGGCTCGCGCATCAGTGCCCGGCGGGTAGGGGATGATCGCGTGGTCGTGTCCGGGACCATCGGGGCCCGCAGCGGCACTGCACGCTATCAGCTGGTGGTCGGCGACCCGGTGACGTTCACGGCCGGGGCCTTCCGGGCCGCGCTCGAGGGGCAAGGGGTCACGGTCGAGGGGACCATCAGGCTGGGGCGGGCCACGGACAACGCCACGCTGGTGACCAGTCTGCCGTCGCCGCCACTGGCGCGGCTGGTGTCGGTGATGAACCGCGAGAGCATCAACCACTATGCCGAGATGCTCTATCGCAACGCGGCGCGCGGCATCGACAGGCAGACCGTCGGGTCCGCGGAAACGGCGGGGGCGATGCTTCGCGACTTCATGGTGCGGGAGGTGGGCACTCCCGCCGATGCCGTCATGGCCACCGATGGCAGCGGCTTGTCGGTGCTGGACCGGGTGACACCGCGAGCCCTCGTGTCGCTGCTCGACCACGCGCACCGCGCGCCGTGGGGCAGTGCATTCCATGCGTCGCTCCCGGTCGCGGGGGAGTCCGAACTGCTGCGCAACCGCATGCGGGCGACGCCGGCGCAGGGGAACCTGCATGCGAAAACCGGCACCACGAACGATGTCATCGGCCTGTCCGGTTATGTAACCGCTGAGAACGGCGAGATTCTCGCGTTCGCGTTCCTGTACAATGGGAAGGACCGCTGGCACGCGCGCGAGACGATCGACGCAATGGGGCCAACCATGGCGGCGTTCA
Organism: Gemmatimonadota bacterium; assembly: GCA_021299375.1. GTDB lineage: Bacteria > Gemmatimonadota > Gemmatimonadetes > Gemmatimonadales > Gemmatimonadaceae > Gemmatimonas. Next base: position 19,826 of record JAJTGR010000006.1, on the reverse strand, counting down.
GCCGCGACTGAGGCGGGAGGGACGGCCGCCGCGGGTGCCCCCCGCGCTCGCGCCGTCTCCCGCTCGCGCCCCCCAGGTCGCCGCCTACCGCCGCCCCTTCCGCTGCCACCGCGCCGGACCACTCGGCAGCGCGCCGCGCATGCGTGTCGCGCCCGGTGCCGGCTCAAGCGACGGTGACGGGCCGCCGGTTCCGAATCGCATCGCGCTGCTCATCGTGCCGCCACTCGAGGTCCCGGCCGCCACCGTGCTGTTGAAACCCACCGCGAACGCGCCGCCTGTCCCGCTCGGTGCGCCGGTCACGCTCCAGAGCAGATCCGCAGTCCCGCTGGACATGGCGCTCCAGCTGCTGCCGTTCCAGTGGAGAATGGTGCCCTCTTCACCCGTGGCGTACACGTCGTTGGTGTGCGGGCCCCACACCGACGTCAGCACGCGGTTGCTGCCCGGGTTCTGGGCGCTCCAGCTGGTGCCGTTGAAGGCGAAGGTGATGCCCGAGGTGCCCGCCATGTTCGCGCCAACGGCGATGGCCCCGCTGCCCATGGCGAGAACACCGGCCACGGTGCCGTCCGTCGGCACGTTGACGGCACTCCAGCTGCTGCCATTGAAGCGCAGCGCCTGGCCGCTCTGACCGGCGGCGAACACGTTGTCGGCGTCCGACCCGTGCACGCTCCAGAGCGCCGAGCCACTCGTGCTCACCACGCTCCATGCGGACCCGTTGTAGCGCACGAGCTGTCCAGCCGAGGTGACCGCGTAGACATTGCTACCGCTCGAGCCCCACAGCCCGTACACGTTGCCTGTGCCCGGGAAGCTCATCGTCGACCAACTGCTCCCGTTCCAGCGCAGCATCGTGCCGTTGTCGCCGCCCGCAAAGGCCTCGCTTGTGCCGGTGCCCCACACGGTGTTGAGCGTGGCCGTGGTGGGCGTGCTCTGGCGGCTCCAGCTGCTGCCGTTCCAGCGATACACGAAGCCGAACTCTCCGACGGCCCAGGCATTGGTGGCCGACGTGGTCCAGGCGTCGATCAGGTCGGGCGCTACGTTGAGCGTGGTCCAAGTGCCCGACGCACTGCGCAGGACCGTGCCCCGCTGACCGCCGGTCCACGGATTGCCACTCCCGTCCACCGCTGCCGCGAAGAAGCGCGGCGTGTACGGCGTACTCGTCGTCGAGACCGTGGAACCGTTCAGCTGTGCGAGGCCGCCGTCGCTGGCGAGATGCATGCGCCCGCCGTTGGCCTCGTTGCCGGCCACGCTGTAGTAGTCGACCGTCGTGCCGCTGCTGATCACCGACCAGCTCGTGCCATTGAACCGGAGGACGGTGCCGAAGTCGCCCACGGCGACCACGTTCGTCGTGGACGTGCCCGAGACACTGTTGAGTGGCTGGGAGGTGGGCGTGGCATCCGGCGTCCACGTCGAGCCGCTGAAGCGGAGGATGGTCCCACTCGCGCCGACCGCCCACGCCGTGCCCCCCGTGGACCAGACACCCCTGAGCGACTGGTTGCTGCCGGTGCTGGTGGCGGCCCACGCCGACCCGTTGAACCGCAACGCCGTTCCGTTGGCCCCAACCGCAAACGCCAGGCTCCCGCTCTCGGCCCAGACGGCATTGAGCGTCGCGCTGGTGCCGCTGGTCACGCTGCTCCATGACGAACCATTGAAGCGGATGATGCGTCCGCCGGTGCCGACCGCAAACACATTCGACGTACTCGAGGCGGACACGGCGAGGAACTGGGTGCCGTACGTCGACCCGCGTGCGGCCACCGTCCAGGTGCTGCCGGCGAAGCGGAAGACATCGCCGAGTGAATTCACGGCAAACGCATTCGACGCGTCGAGGACAGTGAGCGACACCACGTCCTCGTACAGGTCACCGCCGAGCCGCGCGCTCGACCAACTGGTGGCGAGGCGCGTGGCGGGCGCGCTGACCGTGATGGCGGCAGTGGCCCGCTTGGTGGTGTCCGCGTTGGCGAGCACCGTGATTGTCGCACTGCCGTTGCCGACCGCCGACACGAGGCCGGAGAAGTTCACGCTGGCCACAGCCGGGTTGCTGCTGCGGTAGGTCACCGCTGTGGAGAGGGTGCCCTGCGCGGTCACGGTGGCATTGAGTTGGACCGTCTGGCCGGTCGCGAGGGCGGCCGTCGCCGGCGACACGCTCACCGACTGCACCTGAGGCACGACGGTCACCGTGGCCGATGCCTGCCGCGTCGTGTCGGCCACCGAGACTGCGGTGATGGTGGCCGACCCGAACCCCACGCCCGTGACGACGCCACTGGACACGGTCGCGACCGAGGGCGCGCTCGTGCGCCAGGTGACCGCTTGACTCACGCCGCTGCCGGCTTGTACGGCCGCGACAAAGGTGCGCTGTTCGTTGAGGGCCAGCGACGCGCTCGATGGGGTGAGGCTGATCGAGACCCCGTTGGCGACGGTGATGGTGGCGGTGGCCTGCTTGGTGGTGTCACCCGCCGCGAGCGCCGTGATGGTGGCGGTCCCGATGGCCACACCGCTCACCACGCCGGTGGACGACACCGTGGCGATGGCGGGGGCGCTCGTACGCCAGACGATGCCGGCGGGGGCGCCCTGATCCCCGGTGAGGGTTGCTGTAAGGGGCGTGGAGCCGCCCGGCGCCACGGTGGCTGTGGCCGGCGACACGCTGATGCCGCGCACGATCGGGATCACGGTCACCGTGGTGCTGGCCCGCCGCATGGTGTCGGCGACCGAAACCGCGGTCACGAGCGTCGTGCCGAGGCCCACGGCTGTGACGCGGCCCACGGCATTCACGGTGGCGATGGTGGGATCGAGCGTCCGCCAGGTGACGGCCGTGCTGACGCCGGCGCCGGCGACCACGGTCGCCGTGATCGAGACCTGATCGTTGAGTGTCAGCGCCACGGTGGCCGGATCGACCGAGACCTGCGGTGCGGCCCGCACCGTGATGCTGGCCGTGGCCCGCCTCATGGTATCGGCGGCGGCAATGGCGGTGACGGTGGCCGTGCCGATGGAGACGCCGGTCACGGTGCCGGTGGACGAGACCGTGGCGATGGCGGCGCTGCTGGTGCGCCAGATGACCGCATTGGACACGCCGGCATCACCAATCACGGTGGCGGTGAGCGTCTGCGACTCCGCCGGCGACAGGTTCACGGATGCCGAGGAGAGGTTCACGGCCTGCACGGCCGGTGCCACGATGATCGTGGCGGAGGCCGAGCGTGACGTATCCGCGACGGACGTGGCCACGACGGTGGTCGCTCCGTAGCTCGCACTGCTCACCAGCCCGGAGGCGCTGACGGTGGCGACCGCCGGGTTCAGCGAACGCCACGTGACTCCGGTGTTCACGCCGACATCCGCCTGCACGGACGCCGTGAGCTGGCGTGTCTCGTTGAGCGACAGCGAGACCGTGGCCGGCGTCACGGTCACCACGGGCGCATAGCGTACCGTGATGATCGACGTGGCGCGCTTGGTGGTGTCGGCCACCGACAACGCCGTGATCATGGCCGTGCCGACACCCACACCCGTCACGACGCCGTCGGCGCCAACCGAGGCGATGGCGCTGTTGCTGGAGCGCCAGAGGGTGGCTGTGGAGGCGCCGTTGTCGGCACGCACGGTGGCCACGAGTTGGCGCGTGTCGCCGAGGAACATCGACGCGGCCGCTGGTGTCAGGTCGAGGTCACGCACGATCGGCACGATCGTGACGGTGGCCATGCCTCGGCGCGTGGTGTCGGCCTCGGCGATGGCGGTGATGGTGGTGGTGCCCTGCGACACGCCGGTGACCATGCCGTTGGCGGCGACCATGGCCACCGACGGATTGCTCGATCGCCAGGTGACGGCGGTGCTGAGTCCGGCCTCGATGGTGACCTGGGCCGTGAAGCTGCGGGTTTCACCGGCGCCGAGGGACGCGGTGACCGGCGACACCGTCACTGTGCGTGCCGGCTGCACCCGCAGAGTGGCCGAATCACGCACACGGGGGTCGGCGACCGATGTGACACGGATTCTGGTGGTGCCCACACCCACCGCCGTGACCTCGCCGGCGGCATTCACCGAGGCAATCGCCAGGTCATCACTGCTCCACGTGACGGCGCGCGTCTCTGTGCTGTCGACATCGAGGGTGGCGGTCAGGTGCTGCTGATCACCGACCCACAGCGTCGCTGGCGGGGCGACGATCAGCACACTGCGCGCCGGTGACACGATCACCTGCGCGGTAGCCCCAACGCGTGGATCACCAACGGCATTCACCCGAATGATGGTACTGCCCGGGGAGAGCGCGGTCAGGACACCCTGCGCCGACACGGTGGCCACCGACGTGTTCTCGCTCTGCCAGCGCAGATCGACGAGTGCCCCCTGATCGGCGTCGAGCGACGTGGTGAACGTGATCTGGTCGCCGGCCCGCAGCGTGGCGGTCGTGGGTGCAAGCGTGAGGGTGCGGATGGCCAGCACGTTGACGGCGATATCCTGGGCGAACGCCCCCGCCTGGGCCCGCACCGTGGTGCGACCGGGCGCGCGGGCCGTGATCACCGCGGCGGTGCCGACAACGGCGACATCGGCGATGGTGATGTCAGCACTCGTCCACGTCACCGCTGCCCCGTTGATGGGGGTGCCGTTCGCATCGCGCACGGTAGCCGTGATGTTCTCCGATGCTCCCACCGACGCGAGGTTCACGGCCGATGTCGAGACATCGAGCCGAGCCGGCGCGCCGGGACCATTGTTCCCGTTGCCGCCGCCGCCCGGACCAGGGCCAACAATGGAATCGGACCCGCCGGCGCAGGCGGCGAGGGACGTCAGGACCGTCAGGACCGCCGCCCGCATCGACAGACGATGCGAGCAGCGACGTGGTGTGCAGGCAGACATGGCAGCAGTGCGTCGGCGCGTGAAGGAGCACACGCGCTCCTCGCCGTCGGTCCATCCGACACCGGCGCGGCGCTCCAAGTCATCCCGTTCGCTCGATGGACGACTCACGCACGCCGGCGGCACGCATCACGACACGGCGCGCATCGGGACTGTCACACCACGGGCACGATCGTCACAATCGCCGCGTCGCCGAGCCCCGCGCGCTCCCGCGGCGGCGACGCCCGCCCGCGTTCCCGCCCGGGTTACCGCCCGCGGCGTCGGGCCCGCGCCGCTCGTTCCGGGAGCGCGCCGCGGCGCAGCGCGGCGCCGGCACCCGGTTCGAGACGCGGCGCTCCCTCGGTGAGGCTGGCCTGCAGGGGGGGGCCGTTGGTGCCGGTGAGGATCGTGCTGTTGTAGCCCACCGCAAAGGCGCCACCGGAGGCATTGGGAGCCGCCGAGAGCGACCAGAGCAGGTCGGTGGTCCCGGTGGGAATCGTGCTCCACGTGCTGCCGTTGAAGCGGAGCAGTGTTCCCACATCACCGGTGATGTAGAGATCGGCCACGCTCGGGCCCCAGATCGAGGTGAGCACGCGCGTGCTGCTTACGGCGAGCGCGTTCCACGCCGTCCCGCTCAGCGCGAAGGCCACGCCGCCATTGCCACCGGCATTGGCGCCGACGGTGAGCAGGTCCGTGGTGCCGGTGGTCCAGACACCGGCCAGCGTGCTGTTGGCCGGGGCGGGCACGGTGGTCCACGCGGTGCCGTTGAAGCGCTGCACGAGGCCGTTCTCGCCCGTCACGACGAGGCTGGTCGGAGATGCGCCGTAGACAGCCCACAAGCCGCTGGACACGGTGTTCACGACGCTCCAGCTGCTCCCGTTGAATCGCAGCACTTCACCGGCACTCGTGGTGGCGTACACGTTCGTACTGCTGCTCCCCCACAGCGCGTATACGTTTGCGGTGCTGGGAAACGTCATCCGCGTCCACGTTGTGCCGTTCGATCGCAGCATGAGGCCATCGTCGCCGCCGGCGAACGCGTCGGTGGCATTCACGGCCCACACGGCGTTCAGCGTGGTCTGGGTGGGCGTCTGCTCGCGCGTCCACCGGCTGCCGTTCCAGCGGTAGACGAACCCGAATTCCCCCACGGCGAGGGCGTGCGTGGCGGAACTCGTCCACACGTCGAGCAGGTCGGGGGCGAGGTTGAGCGTCGTCCACGGTGTGCCACTGCGCAGCACGGCGCCGCGCTGCCCGCTCGCCCAGGTCGTGCCCGTGGGATCCACGGCCGCGGCATACAGGCGGGGTGCGTACGGTGTCACGACGGGCGTCACGGTCGTCCCGTCGAGCTGCGCAATACCCCCATCACCCACGATCAGGCGCCGGCCGTTGAGTGCTGCCGATCCGGTGACGCCGAAGAAATCACCGGTGAGGCTGCCGGCGGAAATCACGGTCCAGCTGGTGCCGTCGCCGCGCAGCAGCGTGCCGGCGGTGCCGACGAGCACGATGTCGCCCGCCGACAGCCCGTGCACCCCGTACAGCACTTCGGCGGCGGGGACGTTCACGCGCGACCAGGTCGCGCCGGTTCGGCGCACGACCTCGCCGTTGTTGCCGACCGCATAGACGACATTGTCGCCTGACCAGACGCCGTTGAGCGTCTGCGTGGTGCCCGACGTTTCCGTGCTCCAGCCATTGGCCGTCAACCGCAGGATCACCCCACCCTCGCCAACGGCCCACGCCGAGGCGGCCTGCTCCACGGCCACGGCGTAGAGGGGACGGGTCGTGCCGGATGGCATCGCGCTCCAGGTGCTGCCGTTCCAGCGTACGATGACCCCGCCGGTACCGACGGCGATCACGTTGCTCGCCGAGGAGGCGCCGATGGCGTTGAACGCGGTGGCGAAGGTGCTGCCGGAGGCACTGAGGCTCCAGGTGGTGCCGTTCCACCGATAGATGTTGCCGACCGTACTCACGGCCCACGCGGTGTTAGCATCGACGGGGGCAATGCCGATCACGTCATCGTACAGGTCGCCGCCCAGCCGGCTGGCGGTCCAGGTGGAGGCGAGCCGCGGCACCACACTGACCGTGACGGTGTCGCGGCGGGTCGGGTCGGCCTGGAGCGCGGCGGTGATGAGGGTCTGCCCGACGGCTACGCCGCTCACCACGCCCTGGGCATTCACGGTGGCCACATTCGCGGCGCTGGACGTCCAGGTGAGTGCGGTGTTCACGCCCGGGTCGGCGGTCACCATGGCGGTCAGGGTGGTGCTGGTGGCTGGATTGAGGCTCACGGCGCGCTGGGTGATCGCGACCAGCGTGGGGCGCGGCGCCACGGTGATGGCGACCGTGGCCCGGCTCAATGTGTCGGCCGTGGACAGCACCGTGACGGTGCTGGTGCCCACCGCGAGCGCGGTCACGAGCCCGGTGCTGCTGACGGAGGCGACGGCGGGGTTGGCCGAGCGCCAGGTCACGGTCTGCGGGACACCGGCATCGGCGGTGACCGTGGCGGTGAGCTGCTGGGTGTTGTTGATGTTGAGCGTAGCGGAGGTCGGCGTCACGGCCACGGTGCGGACACTGGGGACGACGTTCACCGTGACCGTGGCCCGCAAGGTGGTGTCGGCGGTGGCAACGGCGGTGATCTGGGCGGTACCGAGCGCAACGCCGGTCACGACGCCGGACTGGGAGATGGTGGCGATCGCCACCGCCGTGGTGCGCCAGTTGATCGTGGTGGGCAGGCCGGGGTCGATCTGCAGGGTGGGCGTGAGCGTGACCGTACGCCCGATGCCGATGTCGGCTCTGGAGGGAGTCACGGCGAGCCCGCGGGCTGGCTGCACGGTGATGGTCGCGGTACCACTGACGCGCGTGTCCACAGTGGACGTGGCACGAATGACGGCGGTGCCTGGGGCGACGCCGGTCACGACGCCGGCCGATGATACGGTCGCGAGGGCCGGGCTGTCCGATGACCAGGTCACGCCGGTCCCGGCCCCGTTGATGGCATCGACTACGGCGCTCAGGGCCTGCGTTTCGCCGGTGCGCAGCGTGGCCGACCCCGGGGTGACGGTCACGCTCCGGACGGACGGTGCCGGCGGCGGTGGCGTGACCGGGCCGCCCTCGCCACCCCCGCCACACGCGGTAAGGCCGCCGGTCCCGCCGGCAACCAGCCAGAGGAGAGCCACCAGGGCGGAGCGGAAGCGGGAGCGTGTCGGAACCATGACCGGAACGGTGACGGGGAGGGTGGCCATCGGCGTCGTGACGGCGGGCCGTGGGAAATCGGGTGTCGTCGAACGCTACATCGTGGACGCGGGCGCCGCCGACTTGTCCTGCGTGACGGTGCGCGGGGCGGTCATGGCCGCCGGGTTCAGGATCTCGTCCAGCTGGTCGCGCGTCAGCAGCCCGCGCTCCAGGACGATCTCGAACACGCCGCGGCCACTGTGCAGCGCGACCTTCGCCACCTCACTGGCCTGTGCATACCCGATCACCGGGACCAGCGCCGTCACGATGCCGATGGAATGCTCCACGAAGTGACGCATCCGGTCGGCATTGGCGGTGATCCCCACCACACATCGCTCCCGCAGCACGAGGCAGGCGTTGCGCAGCATGTCGATGCCGCGCAGGAGCCGGTAGGCGATCACCGGTTCGAACGCGTTGAGCTGAAGCTGGCCGGCCTCGGCCGCCATGGTCACCGTGACATCACCGCCAATCACGTCGAAGCACACCTGGTTGACCACTTCGGGAATGACCGGATTGACCTTGCCGGGCATGATCGACGAGCCGGGCTGCATGGCCGGCAGGTTGATTTCCCCGAAGCCGGCGCGCGGCCCCGAGGAGAGCAGCCGCAGGTCATTGCAGATCTTGGAGAGCTTGGTGGCGGTACGCTTCATGACGCCCGAGAGCTGCACGAAGGCGCCGGTATCGCTGGTGGCCTCCACCAAATCGGGGGCGGTGAGCACCGGCACCTCAGCAACCTGTGCCAAGTGCGTGGCGACGAGGTCGGCGTACCCCGGCGGAGCGTTGATGCCGGTCCCGATCGCCGTGGCGCCGAGGTTCATTTCGCGGATCAGCAGCTGCGCTTCGGCCAGTCGCTCGACATCCTCGCGCAGCGTGTTGGCGAAGGCGTGGAACTCCTGCCCGAGCGTCATCGGCACGGCGTCCTGCATCTGGGTGCGCCCCATCTTGAGCAGCGGCGCGAACTCGGTGCCCTTGGCGGCGAAGGCGTCGGCCAGCCGCGCCAGCTCGGCACGGAGGCCGCTCAGGCTCTTGTGCAGCGCGATCCGGATGGCAGTGGGATAGACGTCGTTGGTGGACTGGCTGAGGTTGACGTGATCATTCGGGGAGAGCACGTCGTAGGCGCCGCGTGGCTGGTTGAGCAGCTCGAGCGCTCGATTGGCGATGACCTCGTTGGCATTCATGTTGGTCGACGTGCCGGCACCACCCTGGATCATGTCGACGAGGAAATGCTCGTGGTGGCGGCCGGCGCGGATCTCGCGCGTGGCGCGCACGATGACCTCGGTGTGCGTCTGGTGGAGCAGGCCGAGTTCGTGGTTGGTGTGCGCGGCGGCTTCCTTCACGGCCGCCAGAGCCTCGATCAGCACGGGAAACTCGCGCAGGGGAATGCCGGTGATGGGGAAGTTCTCGAGCGCCCGCAGCGTCTGGATACCGTACAACGCCTCGAAGGGTACGTCGCGCTCGCCGAGCAGGTCGCGTTCGGTACGGGTGCGATGGCCGCCGAAGCCGAGGGCGCGGCCGCGGCCGACCAGCGTGGCGTCGGCGCGGCGCAGGCGGGCCGAGATGGAGCGGGCGGCACGGGCGACCAGCGCGGCGTAGAGCTGCGGCGCCTCGCGAATGATGTCGTCGAGCTGCGCTCGCGTGAGCACCATCGCGGTCCCCGGCATGATGACCCGGGCGGTGGTGCCATGGTTGGAGTCGTCGAGCAGCAGCCCCTCGCCGATCGCCTCACCTGCACCGAGCGTGATCAGACGCGTGGTACGCCCGTCGGCCGACTTCTCGATGGCCACGGCGCCGCTGATCAGGATGGCGAAGCGCTGACGGACGTCGCCCTCGGCGAAGATCGTCTCGTCGGGCTGCAGTGGCTGGGGGGTGACGTGGCGCGACAGTTTCCAGAGGTGTGCGTCGGTGAAGCCGTCGAGGAACGACGCGCCGCGCAGCTGTTCGGCGATTTCGGCCGGAGTGGTCATGAGACCCGGTACGTGGGAAAGGAGTGGCGCCCGCTGATGCCGCGCGAACGGGCTGCCATGGAGTCTCGCCACAATCGGGGCGGTGCGCTATTGTCGGGGAAGCCGTGCGGCTGCCTCCGGCCGGACTGTCTTCTCCCTGCTTCCGAGCTCCCCGTGCCCCTGAGTCGTCGCGACTTCCTGGAGCGCTCCGCCGCCGTTGCTGCGGCCGGCTTCGTGCCCCGTCTGCCGTCGTCCGAGCTGTTCGCCGACCCCGCGCCGGCCCCGGGATTCCGTGCCCGCCCGTGCGTGGTCTCGTCGTCGAACGGCATCCGGGGGGTGAAGGTGGCCTACGACAAGATCGTGGCCGGCGAGGACCCGCTCGATGCCGTGATTGCGGGCGTGAACATCCAGGAGCTCGACCCGAACGATCAGTCGGTGGGGTTGGGTGGCCTGCCGAACGAGGAGGGAGTGGTGCAGCTCGACGCCAGCTGCATGCACGGCCCCACCCGCCGGGCCGGCTCGGTCGCGTGCATCGAGAACATCGCGACGCCGTCGCTGGTGGCGAAGGCGGTCATGGACTACACCGACCACGTGATGCTGGTGGGCGACGGGGCGCGGCGGTTCGCCCGAGCCATGGGGTTCAAGGAGCAGGAGTTGCTCACCGAGAAGACCCGCCAGGACTGGATGCGCTGGAAGTCCCGCCTGAACGCCAACGACGCCTGGCTCGACCACGACGACGATCTCAAGATCAAGTTCACGACCGGCACGATCAACATGAATGCGGTCACGGTCACCGGCGACCTGGCCTCGGTGACCACCACGAGCGGCATGGCCTGGAAGGTCCCGGGGCGCATCGGCGACTCACCGATCATCGGGGCGGGACAGTACTGCGACAACACCGTCGGCGCCGCCGGCAGCACGGGGCGCGGCGAGGCGAACATCAAGACCTGCGCGAGTTTCCTGGCCGTGGAGTTCATGCGCCAGGGGCTGGCCCCCGAGGCGGCGCTGATCAAGACGTTGGAGCGCGTGGTGGCCATGACCGAGGCGCGCCTGCTGGGCCCCAACGGACGCCCGAAGTTCGACCTCGAGTTCTATGCCGTGACCAAGGACGGGCGGTACGCGGGGGCCACGCTGTATTCGGGGGGGAGGTTCGCGGTGTGTGACGCGGCGGGAGCGCGGATCGAGGAGGCAGTGTACCTCTACCGGCGGTAGGTCGGGGTCTCGGTCGGGGCACTGCTACCAGAGTCGGGGTACGGCCCGACCGTCCAGGCTGCCCGCCGACCGTGGTGAGGTTCCCCCGACCGTGGTGGCGGTACCCCGACCGTCGTGGCAGTTATCTTTCACTCATGGCTGAACTCGATCTCCCGACCCCGTACGACCCCAAGCTCGTCGAGCCCAAGTGGCAGTCCCGGTGGACTGAGCGCGGCACCAATCAGGCCAAGCTCGAGAATCCGGAGCGGCCGTTCTACGCGCTGATGATGTTCCCGTATCCGAGCGCCGAAGGGCTGCACGTGGGGAACCTCTTCGCCTTTACCGGCAGCGACATCTCGGCGCGCTTCCACCGGCTGCTCGGGCACGACGTGTTCCAGCCGCTCGGCTTCGACGCGTTCGGCATCCACTCGGAGAATTACGCGCTCAAGATCGGCGCGCACCCCATGGAGCTCACGCCGAAGAACGTCGCCAACTTCACGCGGCAGCTGGGGCGCGCGGGGTTCATGGTGGACTGGCGGCAGAAGGTCGACACCTCGAGTCCCGAGTACTACAAGTGGACGCAATGGGTCTTCCTGCAGCTGCACAAGCAGGGGCTCGCGTACAAGAAGGCCGCCGCGGTCAACTGGTGCCCCACCGACAAGACGGTGCTCGCCAATGAGCAGGTGGAGGGCGGGCTGTGCGAGCGTTGTGGTACACCCGTGGAGCAGCGGTTCCTCGAGCAATGGTTCTTCCGCATCTCCGAGTACGCGCCGCGCCTCCTGCAGAATCTCGACTGGCTCGACTGGTCGCCCATCACCAAGCAGGCCCAGCGCAACTGGATCGGGAAGTCGGAGGGCGCGCAGCTCACCTTCGATATTGCGGACCACGACGTGCGCGTCACGGTGTTCACGACGCGCGCCGACACCATTTTCGGCGCCACGTACCTGGTGCTGGCGCCCGAGCATCCGCTGGTGGACACGCTCACCACCGACGCCCAGCGCGCCGCGGTGAGTGCGTACCAGGACGCCACCAAGAAGCAGGACCTCATCTCGCGCAAGAGCACGCGCGAGAAGACCGGCGTGTTCACCGGGGCCTACGCGGTGAACCCCGCCACCCGGCAGAACATCCCGGTGTGGATCGCCGACTATGTACTCATGGAGTACGGCACCGGCGCGATCATGGCCGTGCCCGGGCACGACGAGCGTGACTTCGAGTTTGCGCAGGTGTTCGGGCTCCCCATCGTACGGGTGGTGGCCGGTCCTGATGACGCGGCCGACACCCCGTTGGGCGACGCCGCCTTCACCGACGACGAGGGCGGCCGCCTCGTGAACTCCGCCCAGTTCGATGGGCTGTCGGTGGCGGACGCCAAGCGGACCGTGACCGAGTGGCTCGCCGGGCGGCAGCATGCCACGGCGGTGACCAACTATCGCCTGCACGACTGGTGCATCTCGCGGCAGCGGTACTGGGGTCCGCCGATTCCCATCATCTACTGCGATGACTGCGGCGCCGTGCCGGTGCCCGAGTCGCAGCTGCCGGTGGTGCTCCCCAACATCCCCGACTTCAAGCCCGACGACAGCGGCATCTCGCCGCTCGCGCGCCACGAGGAGTGGTACCGCGTGCTGTGTCCCACCTGCGGCAAGAGCGCGCGCCGCGAGACGGATGTGAGCGACACGTTCCTCGACAGCGCCTGGTACTTCCTGCGCTATCCGAGCGCCACGCGCGACGACGTGCCGTTCGATGCGGTGCGCACGACGACGTGGCTACCGGTGAACTCGTACATCGGCGGCAACGAACACGCCGTGCTGCACCTGCTCTACTCCCGCTTCATCACCATGGTGCTGAAGGACGGCGGGCACATCGACTTCGAGGAGCCGTTCACGCGCTTCCGCGCCCACGGCATGATCATTCGCGAGGGCGCGAAGATGTCGAAGTCGAAGGGCAACGTCATCAATCCCGACCAGTACATGGAGGAGTGGGGCGCCGACGCGTTCCGCATGTACCTCATGTTCCTCGGGCCCTACGAGGAAGGCGGCGATTTCCGCGATCAGGGCATCAGCGGCGTGCGCCGGTTCCTCGATCGGCTGTGGGCGTCGGTGCGCGACGCGACGAGCGACGGCGCACCGGAGCCCGACGTGGTGCGCAAGCTGCATCGCACCATCAGGAAGGTCGGCGAGGATACCGCGAACCTCGGCTACAACACCGCCATCGCGGCGATGATGGAGTACATCAATGTGGTGCGGCGCGGCGAGCGGGTGCCGCATCGCGACGAGGTGCGGCCACTCGTCCAGCTGGTGGCGCCATACGCACCGCATCTGGCCGAGGACTGCTGGGAGGCGCTGGGGCACACCACGAGCGTCTTCGACGCCGGCTGGCCCGCCTTCGATCCCGCAATGCTGGTGGATGACGAGGTCGATCTCGTGGTGCAGGTCAACGGCAAGCTGCGCGGCAAGCTGCGCGTGCCGGTGGACGTCGCGCAGGAGGCCGCGATGGCCATGGCCCTCGCGGATGACGGCGTCGCGAAGTTCGTGACGGGCGACCCCAAGAAGGTGATCTTCGTCCCCAAGCGGCTGCTCAACATCGTGGTGTGACCGCCGCCTGGGTGTGATGGGCAGGCCACGACGCGCGACGGGGGAAACCCTGTCGCGCGTTGTCGTGTCGGATGGGCAACACTTCATCAGGACTCCATCATGCCCCGATTCCGACTCGCCGTGGCGACGCTGTCGCTCGCCGCGGTGCCCTGTGTCAGCGCGCCGCTCACCGCGCAGCCGCGCGAAACCCGCGTCCTCCGGCTGCCGTCCGCCGGCGGTGCCTTCAGTTGGACCACGGCAGCCGATCGGGCCGTCCTTGGCGTGACCCTCGGCGCCGGCTCGACCGCCGATACCGCGGGCGTGCTGCTCGAGGCCGTCGAGGCCGAGGGCCCGGCGGCCAAGGCAGGCGTCAAGGCCGGGGACCGCCTGACGGCCATCAACGGCGTGAGCCTCAAGGTGGCTCGGGCGGACGCCGAAGACCTGGCGCTCACCGGCCTGGCCCAGCGGCGGCTGCAGCGGGTGCTCGCCAAGGCCAAGCCCGGCGACGAGGTTACCCTGCAGGTGCGGAGCGGCACCGCCAGCCGGTCGGTCGCCATCAAGACGGTCTCGGCCGCCGATCTCCAGCGCGTGGAGGAGCGGCGGGTCACGACCCGCGAACGGCGGGCCGAGAGCGCCAGCGACTCGCGCGGCATGGTGGGGCTCAGCATCGGCGCCGCCGGCAACGCCCGCGACACGCTCGGGCTGTTCGTCAGCAGCGTGGTCACCGGCGGGCCTGCCGAGAAGGCCGGCATCATCGAGGGCGAGCGGATCGCGGCCGTGAACGGCGTGGACGTTCGGATCCCCCGGGAAGACGTCGAAGACGCCCAGTCCGCCTCGGCGCGGGCCGATCGGTTCGTCCGCGAGGTGCAGAAGATGGCTCCGGGGCAGACGGTCTCCCTGCGGGTCTACGGCAATGGCCGGTACCGGGACGTGTCGGTCACGGCCGTCCGGGCGTCGGACCTGCCGTCGTCAGACTTCGGCGTGAGCATCGGCGACCGTGAGATCCGGATCATGACTCCGTCGGGGCCGCGCCCTCCACGGGCCACCTGGACGCCGGCGCCGCCGGGAGAGGGCGAGGTCCGGATCATCCGGCCCGATGGCCGGGTGCTCGAATTCGACGGTGTCCGGATGCGGGAGTCCCTCGACGAACTCAGGCAGCGTCTGCGCGAGGACGTCCGCGGGCTGGAAGGGGACCTGCGCAACGGCGCGCCGGTCCGGATGTCCCTCCGCCGGACCATCTCGGCCCTGTAATCGTCGCGCGGCGGCCCCCGTCGTGTCACGGGCTGCTCTGCGCCGTCCCTGTTCGGCAACGCTGGACCCGCGGCTGACGTTATCTAGCTACATCCAACGACGCCCCCAGCCGGACTGGGGGGGGCGTCACTTCAGCCCCGCCGTTCGCCCAGCGAATGCCAGACATTGTCTCGCCAGCGCGTCACTCGCGCCGGCTCTCGATATCGCCCGTTGCTCTCGTCGCGGCCGGCTTGCTGCTCGCCGTCGTGGGGGCCTGCAAGAAGGCGCCCCCGCCGCAGCGGCCCACCCCTACGGTGACCGTGCTGGCGGCGGCCAAGGGCCCCCTCCCGTACGTCGTGGTGGCGAACGGGCAGGTCGAACCCAACCGCACTGTTGCCGTGCAGTCGCTGGTGTCCGGCCAGCTCACCCGCATCGCCATCGCGGAGGGTGAAGAGGTGCGTGAGGGGCAGGTCCTCTTCCAGATCGATCCGCGTCCGTTCCGAGCCGAGCTCGAACGGGTGCAGGCCACGCTGGCGCGCGACGACGCCACGCTGACCCGCGCCCGCGCCGACTCGGTGCGCTTCGCCGCGCTCGCCAAGGACGGCTATGTCACCAAGCAGCAGCTCGACCAGACCTTCGCCGAGGTGTCGGCGCTGACGGCAACCGTCGCTGCCGGCCAGGCGTCACTCGAACGCGCGCGCTTCGATCTCGAGAACACCACCGTCAAGGCACCCATTACCGGGCGGACCGGTCAGCTGCTGTACAAGGCGGGGTCGCTCGTGCGGGCGTCCACCGACCAGCTGGTGACGATCAACGAACTGCGGCCCGTGCTCGTGCGCTTTCCGGTACCGGAGCGCGACTTCGAAGAGCTGCGCAAGCGCGCCGGTATCGACAAGGCGTTGGCCGTGCGGGTCACGCCGTCGGGCACCGACAGCTCGGCCGCGGTCACCGGTACGCTGATCTTCGTGGACAACCAGGTCGATCGCGCCACCGGCTCCGTGCTGCTCAAGGCGGAGGTGCCGAATCAGGACCGGGCGCTCTGGCCCGGGCAGTTCGTGACCGTCGCGCTGCAGCTCAGCGTGGACCAGGACGCGGTGACGATTCCGTCGGAAGCGGTGGTCACGTCGGGCACTTCGACGTTTGTGTATGTGCTCGATGGCGACAAGGTGAAGCGCAACCCGGTCAAGGTGGGGCGCCCGTCGGGAACGATGGTGAAGATCGACAGTGGGCTCGTGGGCGGCGAACGCGTCGTGACCGAGGGCCAGACCCGACTGCGCGACGGTGCCAAGGTCCAGCTCCGCGGCGCGGCGCCGAGCGGCGGAGGCCGCGGCGGTCGCAACGGCGGTGGTCGCAACGGCGGTGGACGTCCCGGTGGTGAGACGGGCGGCACCACATCCGGAAGTCAGGGAGGGCAGGGCCGATGAGTGGGCGACAGGCTCCGCAGGGCGCGCCCGACGAGGTCGTCGGCGGCTTGAACCTCAGCGAGCTCTGGATCACACGGCCGGTCATGACGACGCTGGTGATGACGGCGCTCCTGATCTTCGGCATCGTGGCCTACCAGCGCCTGCCGGTGAGCGACCTGCCGACGATCGACTATCCCACCATCACGGTCTCGGCGAACCTGCCCGGCGCGAGCCCGGAGGTCATGGCCACGTCGGTCGCCACGCCGCTCGAGCAGCAGTTCGCGACCATCTCGGGCATCGACAACATCACCTCCTCGAGCTCGCAGGGCAGCACGAACGTCACGATTCAGTTCAATCTCGAACGGGACATCGACAAGGCGGCTGCCGACGTGCAGTCGGCGATCTCCAAGACGCTGCGCCAACTGCCGCAGGGCATCAATCCGCCCTCGTACAACAAGGCCAATGCGGCCGACTCGCCGATCATGATGTACTCGCTCAACTCCGACGTGCTCTCGCGGCCGGAGCTCAACGAGTACGCCGAGACCTTCATCGGCCAGCGCCTCAGCACCGTGTCGGGTGTGGCGCAGGTGCAGGTGTATGGCTCGGCCAAGTATGCGGTACGTGTCCAGCTCGACCCCAGCGCGCTCGCGCAGCGCGGTATCGGCATCGACGAGGTGCAGCAAGCCATCAACCAGGGCAACTCCAACTCGCCGGCTGGCGTCCTCATGGGGCCCAACCAGGCGTTCACGCTGCAGGCCACGGGCCAGCTCCGGAACGCCGCCGAGTTCCGGCAGCTGGTGGTCGCCTACCGCAACGGCACACCAGTGCGCCTCGGCGATCTCGGCAACGTCTTCGACGGGTTGCAGCAGCTGCGCGGCTTCAGTGAGGTCAACGGCCGCCAGAACATCTCGCTGGCCATCATCCGCCAGCCCGGCGTGAACACGGTGGCCACCGCCAAGGCGGTGCAGGCGGAGATGGAGAAGCTCATTCCGCAGCTCCCGCAGAGTGTGCAGGTCATGACCATCTTCAACCGCGCCGAGAGCATCGAGCACTCGGTGTGGGACGTGCAGTTCACGCTTGCGCTCACCGTGGCGCTGGTCGTGCTGGTGATCTTCCTGTTCCTGCGCAACGTGCGGGCCACGATCATCCCATCGCTCGCGCTGCCGTTCTCGATCATCGGCACGTGCATCGTGATGTGGGCGTTGGGCTACAGCCTCAACAACCTCACCCTCATGGCGCTCACGCTCGCCGTGGGCTTCGTGGTCGACGACGCCATCGTGATGCTCGAGAACATCGTGCGGCACATGGAAATGGGGAAGTCGCCGGTGCGGGCGGCGCTGGATGGCTCACGCGAGATCAGCTTCACGATCCTCTCGATGACGCTCTCGCTGGTGGCGGTGTTCATTCCCCTGCTGTTCATGCCGGGGCTGATCGGCCGCCTCTTCCGCGAGTTCGCCGTCACCATCGGCGTGGCCATTCTCGTGTCCGGCTTCGTCTCGCTCACGCTCACGCCCATGCTGTCGGCCAGGTTCCTCAAGGGCGGGGAAGGGCACGCGACCGCCGAGGGGAAGTGGCGCTCGGTGGAGCGGCTCTACCAGGCGTCGGAGCGCGGCTACACGTCGTCGCTGGCGTGGGTCATGCAGCATCGCGGCCTGACGATGCTGTTCAGTGCCTTGACGCTCGTGGCGACGGTCGGCTTGTTCGTCATCATTCCGAAGGGGTTCATCCCGTCGGAGGACACGGGCCGCCTTCAGGGTTCGGTGGAAGGGCCGGAAGGCATCGGCTACGACGCGCTGGCGGCCAAGGCGCGCGAGGTCGGCGCAATCCTGCAGGCCAGTCCGTACATCGAGTACACGATGGTGTCCATCGGTGGCGGGCCGTTCGGCGGCAACAACAGTGCCCGCCTGCAGCTCACGCTCAAGGATCGCGCCCAGCGCCCGCACGTCGACCAGGTGATGCGTGAGCTCACCCGCGCTACGTCGCAGGTGCCGGGCGTGCAGGTGTTCTTCCGCAACCCGCCGCCGATCAACATCGGGGGGCGCCGCGGCAACAGCGCCTACCAGGTGTCGCTGCAGGGCGCCGACATCGCCGAACTCTACACGTCGGCGCGCGCCCTCGAGCAGCGGATGCGCGAACTGCCGGAACTCGAGAACATCTCGAGTGACCTGCAGGTGGGGAACCCGCAGGTGGGTGTCACGATCGACCGCGAGCGTGCCTCGTCGCTCGGCGTGACCGCCAGCCAGATCGAGAACGCGCTGTACAACGCGTACGGATCGCGGCAGGTCTCGACGATCTACACCCAGACCAACCAGTATCAGGTCATCATCGAGCTGAAGGAGGAGTTCCAGCGCGATCCCGCCGCCCTCAGCCAGCTCTTCATCCGCTCCAACACGGGCAACCAGATCCCGCTCGGCGCGGTGGCGACCTTCACCAAGGGGGTCGGGCCCCAGTCAGTGCAGCACAACGGGCAACAACCGGCCGTCTCCATCTCGTTCAACACGCGACCGAACGTGGCACTCGGCACGGCCGTCGACGCGGTGCAGCGCGAGGCGGCCGCGGTGTTGCCCGCCGGCGTGACGAGTGTGCTGTCGGGTGACACGCAGGCCTTCGCGCAGGCGCAGAGCGGCCTGCTGGCACTGCTCGTGGTGGCGATCTTCGTGATCTACGTGGTGCTCGGCATCCTGTACGAGAGCTACATCCACCCGCTCACGATCCTCTCGGGTCTGCCTTTCGCGGCGGTCGGTGCACTGGCCACGCTCATGATCTTCGGCAAGGACCTGAGCGTGTACGCGTATGTCGGCGTGATCATGCTCATCGGGCTGGTCAAGAAGAATGCAATCATGATGATCGACTTCGCCACCGAGGCCGAGCGCAAGGACGGCCTGTCGCCGTACGACGCGATCATGGAGGCGGCGCGTGTGCGCTTCCGCCCGATCATGATGACGACCATGGCGGCGCTCATGGGGACGCTGCCGATCGCGGTGGGCTACGGCGCCGGCGCCGAGTCGCGTCAACCACTCGGCCTCGCCGTCGTGGGCGGCCTGGCGTTTTCGCAGCTGATCACGCTGTACGTGACGCCGGTGGTGTACACGCTGCTCGACCAGATGGTGAAGCGGCGGCGCGCGCCGAAGCGGGAGATGGCGACGGGCGGGGGGATGGCGCCGGTGCCGGTGGGTGGGGACTGACGGCGAACGGCGGCAGCACGAACGGCGGCAGCACGAACGGCGGTAGCACGAACGGCGGTAGCACGAACGGCGGCACCGAGAACGGCGTCATGGGTAATCGAAACGGCGGTACCCGCAGTCACGCTCACCCATGACGCTGTTGTCGGTGCCGCGTTTCGTGCTGCCGCGTTTCGTGCTGCCGTGTTTCGTGCTGCCGCGTTTCGTGCTGCCGCGTTTCGTGCTGCCGCGTTTCGTGCTGCCGCGTTTCGTGCTGCCGCGTTTCGTGCTGCCGCGTTTCGTGCTGCCGCGTTT
>JAJTGR010000091.1 GCA_021299375.1 Gemmatimonadota bacterium | reverse complement strand
AGTTTCGCAAAGTGAAGGGCCACCAACACCTCGGCTTGCTCCAAGCCGCCCTGCGTGGCAAACTCTCGTCATCCCTCGCTGCCGCCTGAGCAGCATCCCTGAGGCACCAGCCAAGTTTCAACTAGCCTCGGGACATTCCCGCACGGGGGCCGGTGTGACGGTCAGCGGGACGCTGGCCGAGATGCCTGACGCGGTCGCGGTCAACGTCGCGTTCCCTGCGGCCACACCCGTGACCGTGCCAGCACCGTCCACGGTCGCCACGGCAGTGCTTGAGGAGGTCCACGTCACAGGACCCGTGGCAATCGGTTGCCCCTGCTGATCACGTCCACTGACCGACGCCGTCGTCGTAGTGCCGGCGACGATACTCGGCGTAGCCACCGTCGCTGTGAGCGTGGTCAGGCGCGGGGCGGGCGGCGCGGTCGACTCTCCCCCACCACAGGCCACAAGGAGTGCCACAGCCGGCGCAAGACGGAGCATTCTCATAACATCCTCTCGAATAGGCCTTCGCATTCACCCAGGGGCTAGCGGAGGCGGACATCCCATGGGTCACACCGACATCGCGGAGGACGGCGTCGGGCCTGACGAACCTGGAGCAAGGTACGGTGGGGGGATGACGGCGCGCGAGGGGGCGCTGTTTCCGGCCTCGACCAGCAGCTACGTCAAATCGGAGAACCCCTGTCCCGCGCTCTCCGCGGTCATGAGTCGCTCGGCCTGGAGGACGCCTCGGGCGGTAATCCTCGCGCCGGTGCCATCGACGTCGCTGGCCAAGCCAAGCCCTTCCAGCACGAACAGCTGCACCATCACATCCTCAAGACTGGCCTTTAGGACGACGGCCAGTGGGGCCACGTCGACCCGCGCGGCCGGCGAGCCGTTGGCGGCCGCGTTGAGGGCAAGGAGCGTCGCGCCACGCAAGATACGGCGTTCGCTGACATCGCTGGGGCGAAGGGATGGCTCGGGCACGGATGGCTATCTTGGAGGATGCTCGACAGTCCGACTACGGCGCCGCTGCCCGCAACCCATCTCTCATGACTGCCCCCACCGCTTCCTCGTCCGACACAACTCCGCTTCTGCCGGGTTCGCGAAAGGTCGTGGGGATGTACGCCCAAGCAGGCGGTTACACCGACCTCGCGTGCGACGACGGGTCGCTCTGGCGCTGGCGCAAGGTGTAGGGCTGGCGCCTCCTCGCGGTCGTGCCCGGTTCGGCCGCGTACCACGCGGTGCAAAGCGAGGGAAAGCTCGACGGGTATGCGGTGCAGCCGAACGAATGACCACGTCGCTCTATGAGACGGTGATCGCGTTCCGCCGCGGGATCGAGCGGTACGTGAAGGACGGCCCTCATGACGCCCTCAAGACGTTCCCGAGGGGCTGCTGCAAGACCAGCGCGCTCCTGCTGGCCCGGTATCTCGCCGAACGCGGCTTCGGGCGCGCTGATCTAGTGGCCAATGGGCGGCGAGAACGGGATGGCGCTACCCAGACGCATGCATGGTTGCGTCTGAACGGCGCGACCATCGACATCACTGCGGATCAATTTGGGGCAGAATATCCCACCGTGATCGTCGGCACCCCAGCGCCGCTCCACGCAACATTTTCAGGCATCACGATCCATGCGTACGAGTCCTACATGACGTTCAGCGACTCGTATCGACTGGAACACGATGCGATCTACGCCGGTATCGTCTCTACCATGGACACCGTCGGCGGCGAATGAGCGCGCCGTCGTGATGCCCATGAGGCGGTCGTCCACCCGCGGTGAAGCGAGGCGATCACGGGATGCTCGTGGGACACGCCTGTGCATACGCGCGTTGTAGCACGCCCTCAGCGACATCGACGGCCGCGACGACCTCCTGCACGGTGATGCGTATCTCGCGGCCCTCCAGCTCACCCGTCTGCGCCCGCCGCAGGTATTGCCGGTCGATCACCCCGAGGTTGTGCGTGATCGGATGCCGCTTCTCAAATGTCTCTCGTAGTGATTCTTCATCGGACGGTGCCGTCTCGCGCATCAGGTCCCCCTGGACGTGCGCTCGGAAGGCCGTCGTCGCGGACGCCACGTTCTGATACGCGTTACGAATGGTCGCCATGACGGCCGAGACCTCATCGGGTGTCCGTCCGGCGCGACGCAGGTGCTCGCGCGTCATG
Organism: Gemmatimonadota bacterium; assembly: GCA_021299375.1. GTDB lineage: Bacteria > Gemmatimonadota > Gemmatimonadetes > Gemmatimonadales > Gemmatimonadaceae > Gemmatimonas. The sequence continues at coordinate 8,036 of JAJTGR010000091.1, read as the reverse complement.
TGCTTCATCGCGGCCTCGAAGATGGACACGAGATCCTCCAGCGCGTTCTCAATATCACGGGCGGCCACGCGCGCGCCGCGTTCTTGGCGGCGGTCGTCCACGTCAGCGAGCGCCTTACGAATCACCACGAGTTCTTCGTGCACGTGTTGCAGGAACACGTCGCGCCCACAGTCATGGCTCCAGCTCGCGAGGCCGAATACGGCCTGGGCAAGCCCGCAGCCGTCACACACGATGTCGCGACGGAGTTCCTCCTCGAGCGGACGAGCGACGCTCGTTGGCACGCGAGACTTCAGGGAGAACTCCACGGAGAACATGCCCCCGCCGATCTTCTTCTTCCCGTTCGGGCCCAGCCCCAGCGTGCGCGAGATCATCCGATTCACGCCGCGCGCCGCTTCTTGGATAGCGATGTCCTGCGCGTACCGCACTTGGTCGGCCGTCGCGAACGCGGTGGGGTGATCGGGGTGACGGCAGTACGGGCAGAAGGCCACGTCGTGCGGCTCGGTCACGATGCCGGTGCCGGGCTTCACCTTGAACAGGCCCGGGGAGCACTCTGCGGCGCCGCACTCGCGCCCGATCATGCCGTGCTCGTCCTCGGGCAGGCTGACCGTCATGTGCGTCAGCCCGTCGGGGGTGTTCTGGATGCGGTGCGGCCCACTTTCTTCAAACAGGTGCTCAGTCACTGGAGCCTCCTCGTCATCGCTAGTGAAGTTCGCGTTCGGGAATATGGTACCGGCGGCTTCTGACAAACCCGTCGGCGAGTCAGCGGGGAGGACGGGTGGGTGGGGCGGATCGCACGTGATGCCGAACGGAGCGGCACCCAGCGGCGGCGAGCCCCTGCGGGAGGCTTGCGTATGGCGGGGTAGCTCGGTAGGCTATTGGTAGATTCTAAGCAGGCTTCTGGTAGACCAAAACACTCCAGATGAGCAGAGTCTGTCCCTTCCGAGGAGAACCGCATGGCACCCGCAACCGTCCACCCCTCCGCCCACGGCTTGCTCCTTGAGCCGCACGGGCCCGAACAGCAGCGCCTTCAGGCGGCCTTAGAGCGTCTCGGGTTAGAGGTCACGGTATCTGGCAGCGTGGAAGAGGCGGAACTGGTCCTCGAGAGCGAGCCGATCTCCATTATCATCGCCGATTACGACCTCTTCGTGCTGCGTCATGAGCCGCGATTCACATTCAACGTCCCGGTCATGGTCGTGACGGAGTCGCCCGCCCTGCCGCCAGCGCATGCGGCAGCCATCAACGCCGGCGCCGAATTGGTGCTTGACGTTGCCTCGTTCGCGCAACCGCCCGTCCTCAAGCACTATGTCGACGCGCTGACGCGGGGGTTCGCGCGGCAGCGTGAGCCCGTCCCCGAGCGGTCGAGCGTCGGGGAGGCGTTTGCGCTCCCGGCCCCTGAGCTGCAGGACGAGAGTGGGCGCCTCGACGCCCGCCGTGTCGCAGATTTCCTTGACGTCCCATTGAAGACGCTGGTGACCGGGCTCGCGGATGAACGGGCGTACAAGGCGGTATTCAAGACGCCGAACGGCACGACTGCGCAAACGATCCTCCAACCGGTCTTCAACATCATCGCCACCCTGCGGCGCGGGTTCGCCGGCGACCGGTCAGCGGTCCTTCGCTGGCTCCGCACCCCTCGGCCGGAGTTGCGCGGTCAAGTGCCACTAGATGTCATGCTCAAGCCGGGGCAGATCCGCGCGGTCAGTGCGCTGGTCTCCCAAGCGTGGCTCGGTATTCCGGATTGACGCACGATCCGCTCCGTCGCTCCTCGAGCGACATGGATATGCCAGCGGTCGGCGGGGAAGAGGCGGCTACAAACGAGGCACAGTTGGAGGTGCCGCCGCGCGTACCTCTGCGCGACGCGGCACTCGCGGCGGCGGTGGCGCGTCTGCCGCTCATCGCGGGCGAAGGGACGTGGGTGAGGACGGTGCCCGCCGACTACCTCTCAAAGGCCCCGCCAGGGTCGGCATCAGGGACACCGCCCAATCCGCTCTGGCCTGGGGGGACGTACCTGACCGAGGCGAGGTACATCCCACAGGGGATGTGCAATGCGTATCACATTGCCGACGGGGTGAGCACCGCCTTTGCCGAATTCGAGCAGCGCGCGGAGCGTGAAAGCCATCCGGTGTTTGGGGTGCCGCACACCGATGTGGTCACCCTCCTGGTTGGGTGGAAACTCAACGGAATCCTCGATCTGTGTGACGACGACGTGCGCGTCCAACTCGGTGTCGATGAAAAGGCGCTCGTGAGCCTTTCGGCGTTGTTCGACGCCATTGAGCAGACCGGGGATCCCGACGCAGAGACGATTACCCAAGCCATCGGCCGCGCAGCCTTTGCGCGAACGGATGTCGTCGCGATCCGCTACCCGTCGGCGCGGAGAGCCGGGGGGATGAACCTCGTCGTCTTTACGGACAGGCTTGTAGCAGGAGGAGATCAGTTCTTGGAGACCCGCGACCCAGCGCGCGGTCAACGGTTTCGGATTCCTCCGACATACTGAGCGGCGCCCCGTACTGGACACCTACGTTCAAGTCCAATTCGGAATAGTCCAATCCGGACTCGATCCTCCCCGCCATGCCGAAACCGGAGGCGGGCGTGGGGAGCAGTGCGCGGCCGAAGCCGAGCGCAACGGAGGTCCACCGGGCCGCCGCGTGGCTGAAGATCGCCGACGAGGCCAAGGCGTGGGATTGGCTCGTCGGCCGCCGCATCCAACAGCTGCGGGAGACGCGGCGCCAGGATGCCCGTGCTGCAGAAGAGCGGGCGGCACGCCGCGGTCTCGGCCTCGTGCTCGGCGAACGCCCGAAGGACTTCTCACAGTCGGGCGTGGCATCCCTGCTCGGCTTCAGTCAGAGCTGGCTGGCAAAGATCGAACAGGGGAGCCGCTCGGTCACCGTGTTCGAGGCGCACCACATCGCGAAGGGGCACAAGGCAAATCCCGACGTGCTGTTGCAGGCGCCGTCGGACGAGGAGCGGAAGGGGATGGATCGCGTCGTGCGCGACATTCAGCGTGCCCGCGCCCGTGAAGGGATTACCGCGGAACAACTCGCCACCGTCCGAGCCGACGCCCAGAATCGGCGCATGCGGTCGTCGCCACGGAGCCACCGAGAGCAGGAGCGCATGAACGCGGTGCGCCAGGCCCTCGAGCCCGACGAATCGTGAGGCCCCGGCCTCGTTGACAGGGGGCAGCCTGTCGGGCCGTGCACTCTCAGTCGGTGCCGCCGGGGGCGTCGAGCACCTCGACCGCCTCCTGGATCACTGCGGCAGCCAGTAGCAGCGCCGTGAAGCGCCCCTCCCCCAGCGCGACGACCAGTTCCGCCCGAGCCTCCGGATAGCGCTCGACAGCGCCCAGGGCCTGACGCAGCGCCTCATCGGCGCGGCGGAGGTTCTTCCGGGGGGAGCCGCTCATCGCGGTCGGATGGAGGGGTGGGACGGCATGGGCGTAGTATCCCGCGTCGGCGGCTCCGAGGGAACCGAGGGCAGGCCGAACGTCGCTTGACAGCCCGGCCTCGATGTCGTATTGCGGTATCTGTGCGGGTATTTCCCGAACCCGCGTGTTCGTTTGCCGCGCCGCCGGATCGCCGGGGGTGTCGGGGTCACGACACCAGCATGACTCTGCCGCGCTGTCTCGCGGCGGGGTGTGCCACATCGACGCCACGATGGCGACCGGCTCCGGGGCCGGTTGGGTGCCGGCCCGCGTCCCTTCACTGGGGCGCGGCAAACGACAGGCGGCCTTCGCCCCCTGTCCCCGCCTCGTGCTGCGTCGAGATCCCCATGCCCCCCGTCCTCCGCCTCGCTGCGGCCCCTATGTGGCCCGCGGAGCGCAGCCTCCAGCGGCGGCCGCCCGTCCGCCTTCAGTTGCGCAAAACTGAGGGCAGCCTGCCCTTGGGAATCACCCTGGCATGCGTAGCCTGCCGTCACCGCCCCCTGATCGGGGCCGCGCGATCCACTTCGGGGTCGCGTCGGACCGTCGCGAGTGACTGACCATGCCACCATTCCACGACCGGCCAGCGCGCCCTGAGGCGCGGACGTGTCCGAGCCACAAAGATCGCTGGGCCTCTGCGGAGGTTCAACGGTCGCTCGTCGCCATGCGGCGCTTCGAGGTGGCGAAGGCGGCGGCCGAGGCTGGCCCACGGCCGTCGGACATGGTCAAGGCCGTACGGGCGATCCAAGACAAGCTCGCGGATTGGGTGCCGACGCGGCCGACCATCTGCGCGCTGGCCGAGATCTGGGTCACGGGCCCGGAAGAAGCCCGCGTGGATCCGTCCTACTACCTGATTCAGCACGCCGGTGGCCGGCCGAAGGCGCGGCTCGCGGACGCCTTGCAGCTCTTGCTCGACGCCGATCTCGAGGAAACCCCACGCTTGGAGACTGGGAAGCTCATCACGCGCCTCGAGGCCTACGCCACGCGCTGCGGGTTCGATCTCCCTGGCGAAAGGGCGCTGCGGCGGATCATCGAAGACGCGCGTGGCGGTGTGCTTGGGAGATCGGCCGGCGGACACGGGCGTCGTGCCGCCGAAGTCGATGGGGTTCCGCATGAGACGCTCCCCTACGAGCGGCCGCACGAGTGCTGGACGGAGGATGAGTTCGTGCTGCCGCTCTGGGTGGGGATGTGGCATGCCACGAAAAGCCAGTGGATCTCCACGATGATCTACGTCGCGCTCGTCCTCGATTATGTGAGCCGCGCGATCTTGGCGTGGCACCTGTGCGATCCCCGTCGGCGCCGCGGATCCGCGCGCGAACCCGTGTTCACCGGGTTCGATGAGCAGGACATCGCGACCGTCTTCCTCAAGGCGGCCCGCCCAGAGCTTGCCCCCGATCTGCTCGTGCCGTTCACGGGGTTCTTGCCGGAGCACATCCGCATGGACGCCCACGCCACCCACCATCAGTGGCGCATGTCGGTGAAGGGCCACATCCCGACCGCCATTCACATCCTCTCCGCGTACCGGCCGTACCGGAACGGCATCCACGAGCGGTGCGGCTTTACGGTGAAGGAGGAGTTTGACGCGTTCTTCGCCGGCCCACCCGGTACCGGGAAAAGTCATTTGGCGCAGGCGCTCGGTCAGGCCGCGATCCAACAAGGGCATCGCGTGCTGTATCGCGAAGCGCACCTGCTGCTGGAGGAACTCACCGACGCCACCCTCGATGGCACGCGCAAGGAGGTCTTCACCGAGCTGAGTACCGTCCCGCTCCTGATCATCGACGATCTCGGGATGCGGAAGCTGCCGCCCACCGCCGCCGAGGACCTGCTCGAGCTGATCATGCGGCGCTACGAGCGGGCGTCCACGATCCTCACCTCCAATCGCCCCGTCGACGACTGGGGCAAGCTGCTCGGCGACACGGCCGCGGTCACCGCGCTGCTCGACCGGCTGCTCCACCACGCCCACGTGATCACTTGCGGCCCCCGGAGCTGGCGGACCAAACTCCACGCGGCGACCGACCCCTCCGTCACGCCGACCCGATAACCAGCCTCAGCCTGTCATCGTGGTGGCCGGTTTTGAAGTGTCGATCAGTGGCCGGATTTGAGGTGTCCACCGAGGCACGTGATGACACGCCAGCACGGCCTCGCAGGCGATGCGACCTGCATCATAGGCGGCACCGAGGGCGGTATCGGCGCTCACGTTCTGGGCGGCATCGTCAGCCTTGGCCTTGGCCTTCCGCCACTTGTTCAGCACTTCCACCCGCGAGAACGTGACACGCTCCAGTCGGTCACGTATCCATTCGACACGAGCGGGCAAGGGGTCCATCCACCCCGGTGCGAGCGGAGTCTGCAGCCATGCGGCATCGTGCGGCGGACGTGGTAATGCGCTGGCGCCCTGGGCTTCAGCGTCGCCACGGGACGTTGCGCGCCCTGCCTTACGAGAGATCATGGCGCATACTCCACTGGCGGCGAAAAGGCGGCGTCGCTCGCAATCGCCAGCGGCTCGAGCGCGCTCACCGATCCGCCCACCCACGTCTTGGGACCCGCCAGGACCTCGCGAAGAAACCGGCGCGTGGATGCATCCGGGCGACCGAGCCCCTCGGCGAGCGTGCGATAGGTGAAGATACCCGGGTTGACCGGCCGCCCGGTCAGCATGGCCACCGACTGTAATCCCCGGTGCAACGCGCGCGTGTCCACCTCGTTGCCAAGCACGAACACATCGACGTCGCTGTCCGCGTTCGCCGTGCCACGGGCCGTCGAACCGTAGACAAAGGCGGCGTCGATGCCGTCGACGGTCCGGAGCGCATCCCGAATGAGCCACGAGGGCGGGGTCAGCCCGATCACCAGCGCACGCAGTGCCGGCCACAGCGCCCACCCCTTGTCAACGACATAGTCGATACGCCGACCAGCGCCGGTTCTCTGCTGCAGCGCGCCAAGCGCCATCAGCGTGGCCAGATCCCGCTGCAGTGAGCGGCTCCCCGCTCCCAGCGCCTGCTGGAGCCCCCGGAGGTGGATAGGTTCGTCGGCATGCACGAGGAGAAAACGCAGCAGTGCAACGGTCGTCGGCGAAAACCCCAAGCGGGTGAGCTGGTCGCCAGGCGTTGCCGTGCCAGTGGTGGTGGATCGTATCATGTGCTAAAAAATAGCGCAATATACGGCAACGAAAAGTGGCGCACACCGACGATGCCGCGCGACTCACCCGGATGGACAGATACAGTCTTGATAAATACTATGCCAGCATAGTATGCTTGAATATCTTATGCGCTCTCGAGTCCCGATGAAGACCAACTGGCTCTACATCCTCCTGTCCCTGGCCGCCGGCCCGCGCCACGGCAGCGCCATCCAGAACGACGCGCGCACACTCAGTGAGGGCGCTGTTCGCCTCTGGCCCGCGACCTTATACGGTTCGTTGGAGGAGCTGCTTCGACTTGGGTGGATCGAGGAACTGCCTGAACACGAACGTCCGGTCGGCAACTCGGGCCGGGAGCGATTCTATAGGCTCACCACCGGTGGACGTCAGACGCTGGAGGCGGAGTGCGCGCGCCTCGAAGCGGTCGCGCGCAAGGCGCGTGCACGCTTGTCGGGCCTGGAGGCACTGGCATGAGCAAGGATGCCGGGGCGCAGCTCCTGCGACGCGTGTGGAGTCGCGCGTTTGCCGCGCTCATGATCTGCCTGCCACGTGGTCTTCGGAGCCGGCACGGTGAAGCCATGCAGGAGCTGTTCGAGCGGGAACTCGACCAACACGCCGGTCGCGGACGACTGCTGCTCAGCGCAGCCGCGCTCGCGGGCATCGCGGACGTGGTTGGGCGGGGTCTGCGCGAACGGATCGGCGAAGAGCGGCGCAGCTTCAGCGCAGGTGACCGGATGCTCCTGCGTCAGGTGACGGTTGCCTTCGTTGCGGCACTCGTCACGTTGGAAGCCGCGTTCCTCCTCTTGGGGGCGAGATCGCCCGACATCGCGGGCGGCCGCGGGCTCGAGATCCTGCTGTTCTCCGTCCCGTTCATCGCCGGCATGACCATGCCCATGGCCATGTTCGTCGCCACGTTGTGGTCGACGAGGCGTGCGCGATCCGGTTCGCGCCGTTCTCCTTCGGTTGGGGGTACAGGGCGTTCCTCCGCTGTCCGGCTGTCCCCGTTGATCGGCTTCGCCGCTCTCGTCGCCATGCTGTCGCTGGCCGTGAATACTCAATTCATCCCTCGTGCCAATGCGCGCCTGCAGGTGCTCTACGCCGGCACGGTGAACGTCCCGCGCAACGACCGGAGCATGACCGTGCAGGAACTGCGCGCTGCGGCGAGGCAGGCTGAGGCCGAACGCCAGGCGCCGGGGAACCGCGCGGCGCTCGAGCAAGTGGCGGGGTATCAGGTGGAGATCCAGAAGAAGTTCGCGCTGGCCGCGGCGAGCCTATTCCTCACCCTGCTCGCCGTGGGCATCACACGACGATTCGCGAGTGAGAATCCATTCCTGTATGGCGTGGCGAGTGCTGCCGTCTTTGCGGGCTATTACTGAGCAGGCCGCAAAATAGTGCGTAGGTTCGTCACGCTGCGTACCGGACGTGGCGCTCTTGGAACAGGTTGCGAATGACGTGGGGCTGTTTCTGTCGCCGATGCAGATGCCGGCGGACCGCCGT
>JAJTGR010000036.1 GCA_021299375.1 Gemmatimonadota bacterium | reverse complement strand
GGCGAGCCGCGAGCCCAGCGCTCACGGCTGGCCCATGCGTCGTGGTTCGCTTTCGCCCCGCGGCTCACGCCGTGTACCTCGCGCCGTCCAGCTCGCGCCGTGTAGCTCGCGCCGTGTAGCTCGCGCCGTGCAGCTCGCGCCGTGTAGCTCGCGCCGTCCAGCTCGCGCCGTCCAGCTCGCGCCGTGTACCTCGCGCCGTACAGCTCGCGCCGTCTCCCCCCTCCCCCGCCCTGTCCCGCCGTCAATCCGCTAACTTCCCGCCATGCGTCCGCTCAATCCGTCCATCTTGCCCGCCGTCGTCGACGTGCAAGCCGCCGCCGAGCGGCTGCGTGCCTTCCTGCGGCCCAGCCGCGTCGTGCGCAACGACGCCCTGTCGGATGCGCTCGGCTTGGAGGTGCTGTTCAAGCTCGAGCTGGAGAACCCGACCGGCTCGTTCAAAGTACGTGGCGCATACAACGTGCTGGCCGGGCTCTTGCCCGAGGTGCGAGCCCGGGGCGTGGTCGCGTCGAGCGCCGGCAATCACGGACTGGGCGTGGCCTACGCCGCCAAGGCCTTCGGCACGCCGGCCATGCTCTATGTGCCAAGCACTGCGCCGCAGGTGAAGAAGGACGGCATCCGAGCGCTCGGGGCGACGGTGAACGACGAGGCGCCGGACTACGATGCCGCGATGGTCGTGGCCAGGGCCCACGCGGCCCGCGAAGGAATCCGGTACATCAACCCCTGCCTTGGGCTGGATTTGCTCGCCGGCCAGGGTACGGTCGCCCTGGAGCTGCTCGCGCAAGTGCCCTTGGCGCGGACCGTCGTGATCTGCACCGGTGGTGGCGGGCTGCTGGGCGGCATGGGTGCCGTCTTGCGGGCATTGGCGCCGTCGGTACGCGTGGTGGGCGTGCAGAGCGTGGAGACGGCCGCCATGACCAACAGCGTGCGCGCGGGGCGGGTCGTGGACACGCCGGTCACGCCGACGCTCGCCGACGGCCTCTCCGGGCAGATCGACGACGATGCGCTGCACATTGGCCAGACGTGTGCCGACGACCTGGTGCTGGTGACCGAAGAAGAGATCGGCGAGACGATCGCCTGGCTCCATCGCACGACCGGTATGACAGTCGAAGGAGCCGGCGCGGTCACCGCCGCGGCGCTGCGCCATGGTCGCCTCTCCCCTCTGGACGGACCCGTGGTGGCCCTGCTCAGCGGCCGCAACATCGATCCGTCGCGACTCGAGGCCCTGCTGTCTCGGTTCTGACGGGCCGCAGCAGCACGGCATGGCACAAGGAGGGCCGGCCCCACCGCGCGGTGAGACCGGCCCCATTCACTCGAATGTCATTACCGCGGCGATGTCTCGTCGAGCCGCGGCCGGTCGAGGCGCGGCAGGTCGGGGCGAAAGCGTTCCGGCGGCGTCCCGCGGCCTCCGTCTTCGCGGGTCACGGCCATTGGGACCTCCCACTCCCCCCCGCCGCCCTGCCGAGCCTGACGCGCTGCGGCGCCGCGTGACTCACCGCCTTCCCGTCCAATCGCCGCCATGTGCGCACGATCGCGGGACACGGTCACGCCGCCCTTGCGCCCCGCCTGCCGCGCCTCGTCAGACGACCACTCGTGCGCGGTGCCCTTCTCGTGCGCGGCCCGTCCCCCCTTGCTCGCGATCTCGCGCTGACGCGCGGGATCCATGGACGCGAATCCGCGCCGGCTCTTTCCGCTCATCTGCCCCTCCGCCCCATTGGAAGTGGGTTTTGACTCCGCCACGGCCGCGTTTGCGCACACCGTCACAAAACCGGCAGGCGGCTGCCATTTCACGAGATTCACACTGCAAGCTCCGGGCCGCGTACTCGCCTACGTGGGAAGGGAAGCCCGGCCATGTCCTCACGCCGCCGGCACAGGCGCCGTCACGGAGCGGGCACTCGCAGGATTCCCGGGGTCCTCGATCTATATTCGACCCATGCCGCTTCTCGTTCGCTTTCTCGGTACCGCCGCGTCCCGCCCCACCGTCGAACGTGGCGTGAGCGCCCTCGCCATCATCCGTGAAGGGCAGACACTGCTGTTCGATTGCGGTGAGGGCACCCAGCGGCAGATGATGCGCTTCGGGGTCTCATTCGCGTTCGAAGACCTCTTCATCACCCATGTGCACTCCGACCACATTCTCGGTGTGACCGGACTCATCCGTACGCTCTCGCTGCAGGGACGTACCGAACGGATGCGGGTGTGGACGCCCCGAGGCACGGCGAAAGCGTTGCGTCAATGCATCAGCATGGGTGGCGAGCGCACCACATTTCCGGTGGACATCACGGAACTCGACGCCGGGGCCTCGCTCCAGCGTGGGGAGTATCGGATCGACACGTTCGCGGTCAATCACGGCGTGTCGAGTTCGCTGGGGTATGCCCTCGTCGAGACAGAGCGCTTGGGGCGCTTCAACCCCGACCTGGCACGGGCCATGGGCATTCCTGAGGGGCCGCTCTGGGGGCGCCTCCACAAGGGGGAGCCCATCACGCTCGACGATGGACGGGTGATCGAACCGGCGATGCTCGTTGGCGAGCGCCGGCGCGGACGGCGCCTCGTACTCACCGGCGACACGCGCCCCTGCGCCGCCACCATCGAGGCGGCCCGCGACGCCGACCTCCTCATCCACGAGGCGACCTTCGCCGACGAGGAGGCCGCGCGAGCGCTCGAAACGGGACACAGTACGGCCCGCGAAGCCGCCGAGGTGGCGCGTGCCGCCGGCGCCCGCCAGCTGGTGCTCACCCACATCTCTGCCCGCTATTCCGCCAACACCAAGGATCTGGAGCGGGAGGCGAGGCAGGTGTTTGCCCACACGCGCATCGCAAAGGACGGCACCGAGATCGAACTCGCGCTGACCGAGGAGCTCGCGGCCGCTACGTCGTGAGGTGCCTGAGCCGCCGCAGGCTGGGGACACGCCACGCGACGATCGCCACGACGCCAAGCGTTGCCAGGCCGCCGACTACAACCGCGCCCACGGCACCCCACCAGCGCGCCGTCACCCCGGACTCGAAGGCGCCGATTTCGTTCGAGGAGCCGATGAAGATCTGGTTCACCGACGAGACACGCCCGAGGAGGGATTCGGGCGTGCGCATCTGCAGCATGAGGCTGCGGATGACCACACTCACCATGTCGCTGGCCCCCGCCAGCATGAGACAGCCGAGCGACAGCGGCAGGCTGCGGCTGAGGCCGAAGCCGATGGTGAAAACGCCGAAGCCGGCGACGGCGAGCAGGAGATTGCGCCCGGTATGGGCGAAGGGCGGCCATCGCGCCAGCAGCACACTGGCGACCACCGCGCCCGCCGCCGGAGCGGCGCGCAACAGGCCAAGCGCGGTGGGCCCTGCCTTGAGAATCTCACCGGCAAAGATGGGCAGCAGCGCAATGGCGCCGCCGAAGAGCACCGAGAAGAGGTCGAGCGTGAGGGCGCTGAGCAGCAGCGGATCACCGAAGACGAAACGCAACCCGCCGAGAATGGACGTGCGGATGGGTTCATGGCTGACGGCGCGCGGCGGCGACCGGTGCCGCACACTGGCCAGCAGCAGCACGGCACCCGCCATGAGCGCGGCGTCGACCGCGTAGCTCAACGTGATGCCGCCGAGGGCGTACAAGCCACCGCCCAGTGCCGGACCCAGCACGGCCGCCATCTGCCAGGTGCCGCTGCGCCAGGTGATGGCGTTGCTGTACAGTGCACGCGGCACGAGTTCGGCGCTGAGCGCCTGGCGGGCTGGCTGCAGGAAGGCACGCGCCAGCCCACTCACCACGATGACCGCGTAGATGGCACGCACCCGGGTGGCCGACAGCATCGGCGCCCCGCCCACGGGACGCGGGCCCGCCAACCACCAGAGCGTGAGCGAGCACGCCACGAGCACCGAGAGCGCAAACAGCGCCACGCGACGCCGGTCGTGCGTGTCGGCCACGTGCCCCGCGAACAGCGCCATGCTGATGGCCGGCAGCGCTTCCGCGAGTCCGACCAGCCCGAGGGCCAGCGGATCGCGCGTGAGGGCATAGATCTGCCAGCCGACGACGGTCCCCTGGATCTGGATGCCCAGCGTGAGCGTGAACAGCGCACAGATGTAGCGGCGGAAGTTCGGGAGGCGAAGCGCCGCGTAACTGTCACGCGGCGCGTCGGGGCCTGATGCGGCAGGTTGGTCGGCCATCGCGCGCAATCTAGGCGTCGACGCGCTCCTCGTCCTTGCCCTCCTCCTGCCGCTCCTCGAGCCGACGCCGACGACGGGCCTGCGCTGCCTCGTACCGGCGCTGCTGCCCGTCGGTCTCCGGCAGGACCTTTGCGATCGGCACCGGGCGGCCGTTGCGATCGATGGCCACGAAGGTGAGGTAGCAGGTGTTGGTGTGGCGGCGCGCCCCATTGATGAGGTCCTCGGCCTCCACGCGCACCCCCACTTCCATGGACGTGGTCCCGACAAAGTTGACCGACGCCTTGCAGGTCACCAGGTCGCCGACATGGATGGGCTCGCGAAAATCGACGCGATCGATGGAGGCCGTGACGCACGCGGTGCGCGCATGGCGGAAGGCGGCCACCGCCGCGGCCTTGTCCACCATGGCCATGATCGCGCCGCCAAACGCATGACCCAGGATGTTGGCGTCGTGCGGCATGATGAGCTCACTCGTTTCATGCTGCGAGGCGGACACGGGGCGGGGCGTACGATCGGTCATTCCGGTAGGGGATCTCCGGTGCGACGCACCGGGAGGACGCGCGGGAACGCGTGACTGCGGCGCGGCGCGCTGGCGCGCTGCATGAGGCCATCGAGGGCGGTGGATACATCGAATGCCCGCGACAGGGCACGACGGGCGGCGCTGTCCAGGGGTGGCGATTCGAGGGATATGAGTTGGTAGGCGGGCGCCGCCACGGTGGCCACCGGCCACTCGCGCCGGTCGGTGCCAGCCGGACCGCTGAGCGACAGCGCGAGCGCATCACCATCGGCCGAGGGCCGCGCGGCCACCTCGTAGCGCTCGCGGATCCACCGCACGCGCGACGAGTCGGCACTCCATTCGGGCAACGTGGCCTGCACGGCCGCCCACCACGCCGGGGGGGCGACCGCAATCGGCGGCAGGTGCAGCGCCAGGGCCTCGCCGTCGGCGCCATTGCCCGGCACCATGAACGCGAGGGCCGGCGCCCGCGCGAGGTCGGTGAGTCCGAAACTGGCCGAGTCGAAGCGGAAGCTGGCCAGCGTTTCGACCGCCGCTGCGGCGCGTTCATCACCGGCCGCGCCGGCCTTCGTGATGGAGTCGGTGAGTTGTGCCAGGGATGCGCGCGCGGCGGCGAGCACGCGTGGCGCTTCCTGCGCGCCGAGCAGGTCCGCGACCTGCATGCGCGCGCCGCTGCGCACGTCGATCACGTACCGTCGCCCGAAGTGCGTATGCTCCGGCCCCCCGTCGATGTCGGCGTTCAGCAGGTGCTCGAAGGTGAGATAGGGCCCGTGCACGTCGAGGATCTCGATCTCGTCCTGCACCACCGTGCGTGGATCCTCCGGCGTCTCCTCGTCGAGCGGATCCACCTCGGGTTCCCGGGGGTGGGCGCGCCGCCACGCGGCCAGCTCGCGCAACACGGTGCTGTCGGCGAAGAGCAGCGTGGAGTCTGGCGACGGCAAGGCGCGCGACCACAGGCGGACGGTGGCGAACGATGCGTCGGGATACTCGGCGCCGTCGTCGGTGAGGAAGATCTCGACCAGGCCGCCATCGACCTGCGTGAGCAGGATCGGCGCGCTGCGCACCCGCATCCCATCCCCCCCGCTGCGCACCCAGTACGTGGAATCACCGGCGGCGAACAGGAACTCGGCCGCCGGCAGTGCCGGCGTGGACACCTCACGATCGGCGCACGCCACGAGGGCGCCCACCAACGCCGCTGCGGCGAGCCATGCTGCCGGTGCCACTCGTGCGCGCACTCAGGCCGACCCGCGTACGAGGTCGCGCACGCCGCTCACCAATCGGGCGACTTCGTCCGCATCGGAGTAGCAGGCGCAGCCAGCGCGCACGAACCCTTCCTCGGCGTAGCCGAGCTTGCGGGCCACGGTCGTGGCGTAGAAGTCACCGTGCGACACGTAGACGCCGCGTGGTGCGAGGAAGCGCGCCACCGCTTCCGACGGATGGCCGCGCACGTGAAACGACACCGTGGGTGTGCGCGGCGTACCGGGGGGCGGTCCGAACAGCGTCACGCCATCGATGCCGCGCAGGCCGTCCCACAGCTGGGTGAACAGCTGCTCGGCGCGCGCATGCAGGCCGTGCATGACGTGACCAAGTCGCTCGCGGCGCGACGACGTGGCATCGCCGGAGATGGACGCGAGGAACTCGACCGCCGCCGCGGCCCCGATGATGCCTTCGTGGTTCTGCGTACCGGTCTCGAGGCACTCGGGAACCCAGTCCGGCGCCGGTTCGAGTCGTGGCAGGTCGAGCGCCGCCGTGACCTCGGCGCGGCCGTACACCACGCCGACGTGCGGGCCGTAGAACTTGTAGGCGCTGCAGAGTACGAAGTCGGCGCCGAACGCCTGCACGTCGACCAGGGCGTGGGGCGCGTAGTGCACCGCATCGACCACGGTGAGGGCGCCGATCGCCCGCGCCTCTGCCACCAGGGTCGCCACGTCGCTGATGGTACCCAGGATGTTGGACGCGGCACCGATCGCCACCACTCGTGTCCGCGGCGAGAGCAGGCGCGCGAGGGCGCCGTCCTCGTGTCGGAACGTGGAGCGGTCGAGCGGCAGCCACTTGAGCACCGCGCCGCGTTCTTTCGCCAGCGCCTGCCAGGGGGCCACATTGGCGTGGTGATCGAGCTCGGTGACGATGATCTCATCGCCCGGCTGCAGCCTCCGCCCGATGGCCCGCGCAATGTGGAAGAGCAGGGTGGTCATGTTGGCGCCGAATGCGATCTCGCCCGCGGTGGCACCGAGGAAGTCGGCGAGCGTCTCGCGCGCCTGCCCCAGCAGCGCGTCGGTCTCCACGCTCGTGGGGTAGGCCCAGTGCGTATTGGCATTGTGGTGCAGCAGGTAGTACACCATGGCCTCGGCGACGGAGCGCGGCACCTGCGTGCCGCCGGGACCGTCGAAGTAGGCCACCGTCTGGTCGCCCTCGCGGCGTGCCAACGCCGGGAACTGCGCGCGGATGGCGTCGAGGCTGGCGATCGTATCCGTCGGCGCGGGGTCAAGTCGCCCGGTCATGCCTGCTCCGGTGCGGTCGTGCCGCCGATGAGGGCCCCGCCCAGCCGTTCGACCATCTGGACGGCCTCGACGTGATCGGCGACCTCGCCGAGCTCACGGTGGGCCAGGCGGAACAGTTCGGAGGTGAGCTGGAGCAGCGGGGCAACGATCTGCTGCTCGCGAGCGAGCTCGGCGGCGATGCCGACGTCCTTGTCGAGCAGGGCGAGACGGAAGGTCCGTGGGAAGGCGCGCGTGACGACGCGCTCGGGGAACAGGTTCATACTGGCATTGGAGCGGCCACTGGAGGCGTTGATGACCGCGAGGGCCACTTCGGCCTTCACCCCGGCCTTCTCGAGGGCCACCAGCCCTTCGGCGGTACCCCAGATGTGCATGGCCAGCAGCGCGTTATTCACCGCCTTGAGCGCGTCGCCGGCGCCCACGGCGCCGCAGTGCACGAGTCGCTGGCCGAAGTTCGCCAGCACGGGGCGCACCCGGTCGAGCGTGGCCGCGTCGCCCCCGATCATGACGGTGAGGGTCCCCTGCTCCGCCCCGATGACGCCGCCAGACACCGGCGCATCGAGGAAGCCGATGCCGCGTTCGGCGAGGCGGGCCGCGATGCGCCGCGACGTCGCCGCATCGCCGGAGGTGCAGTCGACGAGCACCGCGCCCTCCGGGAGGGTGGCCAGCAGCCCGTCCGGCCCGCCCAGCAGTGCCTCCACGTCGCGGGACACCGGCAGGCAGGTCACGACGACCTCACGATCACGCGCCGCCTCCGCGGGGGTGGCGGCGTAGCGGGCGCCGGTGGCGGTGGCAAAGGCCGCCGCCTTGCTGCCCGTGCGATTCCAGACGGCAAGGTCGAACTCCGGGCGCACGAGATGGCGCGCCATCGGCGTTCCGATGGCACCCAAACCGAGAAAGGCAACGCGAGGCATACAGGACGGGTGAAGGGCATCGGCCAGATCGCCCCCGTTGAAGGGCGAGGGCTCGCGGTCGAGATTGGAAAGATGCCACGCCACCGCATCCACGTGCAGCTCGAGGGGCTGCTTTCCGTACACGCGGTCCGGGCCGTCCGGACGGCGCTGGCCGGGGTGCCCGGGGTCGTGGGGGCCGACGTCTCCATGCGGGGAGCGGTGCTCGACGCCGACGCCGAGATTGCGCCCGCCCTGCTCGAGGAGGCGCTGGGGTACGCGGGGGTGCGAGTCCAGGAGATTCGGACGGACAGGGGATCGCTGCCGATCGTCTGACGGCCCCTCAGGGGACGGGCGGCTTCGCTTTGCGGGGGTGGGGCGTCGCACTAAGTTGCGCGCTGGACCGCCGCCCCGTCGCCGATGCCCCCTCGCTCCAACAAAGACCGGCCGCTTGCGGCGCTGATCGTGCCGGATCTGCTCGAGCTGCTCGAGGAGCATCCGGAGAGCATCGGCCCGCAGACGGAAGAGATGCACCCGGCCGACCTCGCCGACGTGGCGGAGGCACTGCCGGAAGAGCAGGTGCGGGCGTTCCTGACCGCGCTGCCGCGGGAGCGCGCCGCCGAGGTGCTGGAGTACCTCGACGAGGAATTGCGGACGCAGGTGCTCGAGGAGTTCACGGCGCAGGAGGCGGCCGAGATCGTCGCCGAAATGACGCCCGACGAGCGCGCCGACGCGCTCGACGAACTCGACGAGGAGACGGCGGACGAGATCCTGCAGGAGCTCGAGCCGGCGGAGAAAGCCGAGACCGAGCGGCTCCTGCAGTACGACCCGTACACCGCCGGCGGCCTGATGACCACCGAGTTCGTGGCGGTGGAAGAGACCCTCACGGTCGAGGAGTCATTGCGCGCCGTGCGGGCCATGGCCAAGGCTGGTCGCCGCGAGGCGATGTACACCATCTACACGGTGGACGCGAACGGCCGGTTGCGCGGGGTGCTGTCGCTGCGCGAGCTGCTGGCGGCGCCCGAAGGGTCGCGGATCAGCGAGCACGCGTGGAGCGAGGTGGTGAGCGTCTCGCCGGATACCCCGCAGGAGGAGGTGTCGCAGGTCACGTCCAATTACGACCTCGTGGCGCTCCCGGTGGTGGATGCCAACCGCCGACTGCTCGGCGTCGTCACGGTCGACGACGTCATCGACGTCATCCAGGAAGAGCAGACCGAGGACGCGCAGAAGTTCGGCGGCATGGAGGCGCTCGAGGAGCCCTACATGCAGATCTCGCTCTGGCAGAACGTGCGCAAGCGCGGCGGCTGGCTGGCCGTGCTCGCCGTGAGCGAGATGCTCACGGCCTCGGTGATGGCGCGGTACGAGGACGACTTGGGGCGCGTGATCCTGTTGGCGCAGTTCATTCCGCTCATCATGAGTTCCGGCGGCAATTCCGGATCACAGGCGACCTCGCTGATCATCCGGGCGATGGCTCTCGGCGAGGTGTCGCTGGGCGACTGGTGGCGTGTCGTGCAGCGCGAGCTTCCGGCGGGCCTGATTCTGGGCATCATGCTGGGTACGCTGGCGGCACTGCGCATTTCGGCGTGGGCCGTGCTCGGCTTGTACGACTACGGGCCCCATCACACGTTGCTGGCGTTCACGGTGGGCCTCACGCTGGTGGCGATCGTGACGATCGGGTCGCTGACCGGCTCGATGCTGCCCTTCCTGCTCAAGCGGGTGGGGTTCGATCCGGCCAGTGCATCGGCGCCATTCGTCGCCACGCTGGTGGATGTGTCGGCCATCAGCATCTACTTCAGCGTCGCCTACCTGCTGCTGCGCGGCACATTGCTGTGAGCGGCGCGTGAGGGATACGTCGCGCGCCGCGCTGCTGCGCGGCACGCTGGCGGTCGTGATCAGTGCGTGCTGTTTCGGCAGCATTTCGCCGCTCACGGTGGTGGCCACCGAGCGCGGCATGGCACTGCAGAGCATTCAGGCGTGGCGCTACGCCGCGAGTGCGATGGTGCTGCTGGCGGTGGCGTGGTGGCGCCCGCCGGCACGGCCACGGGACGCCATCCCGCCGTGGTTCACCCCCCAGGTGCTGGCTCTGGCGGGCTCCGGTCAGGCGCTCGTGGCCACGCTCGCCCTGGCGGCACTGCGCTGGCTACCGACGGCGACGGCCTCGTTCCTGTTCTACACGTACCCGGCCTGGGTGACGATCATCGGCGCGCTGCGGGGCCACGAGCCGCTCGACCGCATCCGGGTCACGGCGCTGCTGCTTGCCCTTGGTGGCATCGGCGCCATGGTGGGCGCGCCCGATGCCGCGTCGCTGCACCCCATCGGGCTGGCGCTGATCCTTGGCGGCGCGCTGGCCTACGCGCTGTACATCCCGCTGCTGGATCACCTGCAACGGCCCCGCGATCCGCTCGATGTGTCGCGGGCGATTGCCGTGGGCGGCAGCGCGATTTTCTGCCTGTGGGCCGGCGTGACCGGCACCTTGTTCGCGATTCCCGATGTCGTGGCCTTTGGGGCGAGTGTACTGCAGGGCGTGCTGAGCGCAGGCTCCTTCATCGGCTTCCTGGCGGGGCTGCGGGTGCTGGGGCCCGTGCGCACGGCCATCACCTCCACCGTGGAACCGTTCTGGACAACGCTGCTCGGCGTGGTGCTGCTCGGCCAGTCGATCGGTGTGGGCACCATCGTGGGCGGCGTGGCGATCATGGGGGCGGTGCTGCTGCTGCAGCGTCCGGTGGCGGGCCCGGGTGCCCGAGCGTCTTCCAGCGTGCCCTCCTGAGCCGCCGACGCGTCGCGCATATTCCCCGCATGGCAAAGATTCTGGTGACCGGCGCGGCCGGCTTCATTGGTTACCACACGAGCGCGCGCCTGCTCGCCCGCGGCGACGAGGTCGTGGGCCTCGACAACGTCAATGACTACTACGACCCGACGCTGAAGGAAGCGCGACTGGCTCGGCTGGCCGGCCATGCTGGTTTCCGACTGCACCGCCTGGAGCTGGGCGATCGCGAGGGGGTGGAGCGCGTGTTCCGCGCGGAGCGGTTCGATCGCGTCGTCCACCTCGCCGCGCAGGCGGGGGTGCGCTACTCGCTCACGAACCCGCACACCTACATCGACAGCAACCTCGTGGGCTTCCTGCACATCCTCGAGGGGTGCCGGCACCATGGGGTGCAGCACCTGACGTACGCGTCGAGTTCCAGCGTGTACGGCGCCAACACCGCGATGCCGTTCTCGGTGCACCAGAACGTGGACCATCCGGTGTCGCTCTATGCCGCGACCAAGAAGGCCAACGAGCTGATGGCGCACACCTACAGCCATCTGTATGGCCTGCCCACCACGGGGCTGCGCTTCTTCACGGTGTACGGCCCGTGGGGGCGCCCGGACATGGCGCTGTTCCTGTTCACCAAGGCCATCCTCGAGGGGCGGCCGATTGACGTGTTCAATCACGGCAAGATGCGCCGCGACTTCACATACATCGACGACATCGTCGAAGGCGTGATCCGCACCAGCGACCACGTGGCGCAGCCCAATCCCGACTGGGACTCCGACTGCCCCGACCCGGCCACGAGCCGGGCGCCATATCGCATCTACAACATCGGCAACAACAATCCGGTGGAGCTGATGCATCTCATCGGCACCCTCGAGCAGGCGCTGGGGCGTACCGCGGAGAAGAACATGCTGCCGCTGCAGATGGGCGACGTGCCAGCGACGTATGCGGACGTCGACGCCCTCGTGGACGACGTGGGCTTTGCGCCGAAGACGCCGATCGAGGAGGGTGTGGCGCGGTTCGTGGCGTGGTACCGGGAGTATTACCGTATCGGCGACTGACGGTCGACGGCGCGGCGTCCTGCGCATCACACGCGTGGTGCGTCTCCCACGCCGCGTCGCACCGAGTCCTGCGCTCCGATGCGCCACGGGCCGGCTCTGGCCGGTCGCAGGGATGGCGCCAGACCACACGGGCGCAACCGCCGCGTCAACGGGCCGCGCATCCGGCGCACGAGGCGCCCGGCACCGGCGCGCATCATCACCGGATGCGCTTCCCGCGCGCGAATACGACGAACCCGATCACGAACACCATCGCGAACCCGAACCACTGCAGCGCATACGACAGGTGCGGCCCATCGGTGAGCGATGGCGGCGGCACCCGTGAGGGTCGCGTGATGTCCAGCATGATGGTGTCACCGAGCGCCAGCAGGATGAACGGCGCCAGGGGCCGCCCCGTGAGCGTGGCGAGGGTGTCGCGGTTGAGCAGGCGCATCGCACGGGCGCCCGACTGCATGCGCGCAGCACCGGCTTTGGGGGGCGGGAAGGAGATCAGCAGGGCGTCAAGTTGCAGCGTATCCGCCTCCCGCGCCTTGCCCAGGTCCACCGTCCGGCCATCGGCGGCGTAGAGATAGCCGCGCAGCACGAGGATGGCCGTATCCCCCCACGACCCGTCGAGCGGGCGCACCGGCGTGAGCAGGTGCACACCGGGCGAGCCATTCTGGATGCGCGTGGCGTGCACCATTTCGTGATCGTACTCGGCAACCCCACGCACGGTGACTCGGCGCCAGTGCGTGACCGACGTGTCCTGCCCCTGCAGCGCGGCGAGCGACAACGGCGGCGCCGCGCCTCGCGCCCGCACGATGGCGTTCTGCGCGCGCCGCTGCTCGAGCCGGTCCAACTGCCAGATCCCCAACCGCACACACACACCCGCGGCCACGGCGGTGAGTACGCCGAACAGGATGGTGCTGGTCCGGCGGCTCATACGTCAGGCTTGGGTGGCCGGCGACGTGCGGACGGACGCCTGGGCGCGGAGGGCGCGGCAGGAGCCGTGCCGGGCGCCGCCTTGGGGGCCGTGTCCGGAGAAGCCGCCGGTGCGGCGTCGGCGGCCTCGCGCTTCACCGGTGTGGTCGCCTTCGTCGTCCGCGTGGTCCGGCGCGGCGGCGGCGCCTTGGCCGGAGTCGGTGCCTCGGGAGCCTTCGATGCCTTGGCCGCCTTCGATGCCTCGGCCGGCTTCGATGCCTCGGCCGGCTTCGATGCCTTGGCCGGCTTCAATGCCGTTTCAGGCTTCGGCGCCCTGGCGGTCTTGGGCAACTTGGGCGGCTTGGGCACCTTGGCCGGCTTGGGCACCTTGGACGGCTTCGGCGGCTTCGGCGGCTTGGGGGCCTTCGGAGTCTTTGGCGCCTTGGCAGCCTTGGGCGCCTTCCCCGTCACGTCGACCACGAGGTCGGGGTCGGTCGCCACCGCCGGGGTCGGCGCGGCGAGTTCCGGGAGCGACTCCGGCAGCAGGACGAGCACACCCAAAGGTGGCAGCGACACGGTGAACGATTGCGGGAACCCGTGGTACGGCACCGCCTCGCTTTCCACCACGTCCGCCACGGGGTAGGCACTGCCGCCATACTGCGGCGCGTCGGAGTTGAGCGCCACGCGATAGCGCGTCGCCTCGGGCGCACCAAGGCGATATGTGGGGCGCGGTACGGGTGTGAGATTGAGCACGACCACCGCATGCGCCCGGCCGTCGAAGCGCGCATACGACAGCACCGACTGTTCCTTGTTGGCGACGTCGATCCACCGGTAGCCGCCAGGCTCATGGTCGGCACGCCAGAAGCACGGCTCCGCCCGATACAGCGCGCCCAGCGCCTCCATGTAGTCCATGAGCCCGCGGCGGCGCGGATCCTCGAGCAGGTGCCACTCGAGACTCACGTCGTGATTCCACTCACGATGGGACCCTAACTCGGTGCCCATGAAGAACAGCGACTTGCCCGGGCGCGTGACCGAATAGCCGATCAGTGCCCGCAGGTTGGCGAGCTTCTGCCACACGTCGCCCGGCATCTTCTCCAGCAACGACCGCTTGAGGTGCACGACCTCGTCGTGCGACAGCGGGTTCATGAACTTCTCGCTGTACTCGTACATCATCGCGAAGGTGAGCCTGTCGTGCGCCCCCTTGCGAAAGAACGGGTCGATGCGGAAGTAGTCGAGGGTGTCGTGCATCCACCCCATGTTCCACTTCAGGGTGAAGCCGAGGCCCCCGTCGATGATGGGGGCCGTCACCTTGGGCCAGGCCGTGCTCTCCTCGGCAATCGTCACGACGCCCGGATGCAACGACTGCACGGCGTGATTGAGCTGCTTGAGGAACGCCATCGCATCGAGGTTCTCGCGCCCGCCGAAACGATTGCGCATCCACTGGTCGGCCTCGCGGCCATAGTCCAGATACAGCATCGAGGCGACGGCATCGACCCGCAGGCCGTCAATGTGAAACGCCTCGATCCAGTAGAGCGCATTGGCGACGAGGAAGTTGCGCACCTCATGCCGTGCATAATTGAAGATGTGCGTCCCCCACTCGGGGTGATCACCGAGCCGGGGATCCTCGTGCTCGTAGCACGCCGTGCCGTCGAAGCGACGCAGGGCCCAGTCGTCCTTGGGAAAGTGTGCCGGCACCCAGTCGAGAATCACCCCGATCCCCGCCTGATGCAGCGTGTCCACCAGAAACCGGAAATCGTCGGGTGAACCGAAGCGCGAGGTCGGCGCGAAGTACCCGCCCACCTGGTAGCCCCACGAGCCGCCGAACGGATGCTCCTGCACCGGCAGCAGCTCCACGTGCGTGAAGCCCAGTCGCCGCACATGGTCGGCGAGCCGCGGCGCGATCTCGCGGTAGGTGAGCGGGGTGTTGTCGGGGTGACGCATCCACGACCCGAGATGCACCTCGTACACGTGCATCGGCTCGCGGAGCGCGTCGGCCTCGGCACGCTGCGTCAACCAGCCGCCGTCGTTCCAGGCGTAGCCGCTGCGCGACTGCACGATGGAGGCGAAGCCGGGCGCCTGCTCGAGCTTGAAGGCGTAGGGATCGGTCTTGACGCGCACCGCACCGCTGCGAGCCAGTATCTGGAACTTGTAAAGCGCCTCGGGCCCGACGCCCGGCACGAACAGCTCGAATACGCCGCTGGCCCCCAGCACGCGCATGGTGTGCGCACGGCCATCCCAGGCGTTGAAGCTGCCGATGACCGACACCCGCGCGGCATTGGGCGCCCACACGGCGAACGCGGTGCCCTCCACTCCATCGATCGTACAGGGGTGGGCGCCGAGCTTCTCCCAGATGCGCAGGTGCCGCCCTTCGTTGAAGAGGTGGAGGTCCACCTCGCCGAGGGTGGGCAGGAAGCGATAGGGGTCGTCCTGCACGACCAGCGTGCCCTGCTCGTCGGTGACCTCGAGGCGGTAGCGAAGCGGCACCCCCCGGTCCGGCAGGAAGGCCACGAACAACCCGGTGGCATCGCGCACCGTGGGGACACACAGCTCGCCCACCCGCACCGACACCGAGACCGCTCGCGGCAGAAACGCCCGCACCACCACGCCCGTCACGCCATCGACGGTGGCCAGGTGGGCCCCAAGCAGATCGTGCGGATGCGCGGACTCGCCGCGGACAAGGCGCCGGGCGGCGTCGGCCGCGGTCGGGGGCAAGGAGGTCATGGTCATGCCCGAAGTATAAGGAGCCGGCCGCGGCGTGTCCCCGCCCTCGCGTTCCGCGTCGCCGACGCACTACGCGAACAGCGACGGCTGCTCGCCAATGGTGCGGGGATCGATCGCGGAAAGGCCGAGGCGTTCCTGCAGCATGCGGACGGAAGCCGGCGCGTGCCCTGCGAAGTGGTTGTTCACAAAGCCGAACACCTCGCGAACCTGCCCCTGCAGCACCGGGATCATGGCCGCCCATGCGTCGAGCTCGGCACTCCGGTCCACCTGCAGCTGCCCGTAGTCGGTGATGCGCCGGTCGGGGCCCATCCACCGCAGGTAGGCAAAGTCGGCAGTCGGTTGCGCGCAGAGCTTGAGGAGCCAGTCCCGCGGAATCCACCGACCGTCGCTGAGCGCGAGCGCCACCCGATGCTGCGCAAGCAGCGTGAGGGTCCGGCGGCGGATCCATGCGGCCTGTCGGAACTCCACCGCGAATCGCAGGTCGGTCGGCAGCATCGCGAGGAAGTCGGCGAACGCCCGCCCCTCGGCGGGCGCGAAATCGGGGCCGCACTGGATGAGGATCGGCCCCAACTGCGGCCCGAGTTCCCGCATGCGCTCCGTGAAGGCCGCCAGCACGTCGCCACAGTCGACGAAGCGACGCTCGTGCGTGATCTCCTGCGGCAGCTTGCAGGTGAAGGTGAAGTGCGCAGGCACACGCGATCCCCACCCCCGGACGGTACTCAGCGGCGGGATCGCATAGAACGTCGAGTCGATCTCCACCACGTCGAACGCGCGCGCGAAGGTGCGCAGGAAGTCGGCCGGGCGCGTGCCGTCGGGATAGAAGGGCCCGACCCACGCGGGATAGTTCCACCCCTGCGTGCCGAGCCGCAGGCGCGCTGGCCCCGTCGCCGAAAGCGGTGTGGTCATGGCGTGATCAGGGATGCGCATCGCCCGTCGAGGGCACCGCTCGAAACCGCGACGCAGCGAGAGGCCCGTCTCCCATGCTCTCGATTCGGCTCGCCACCACGGCGATTCCCCATGCCGCACCGATCGCCCTGCCCGAGACGGCGCCGGCCTCCGCAACCGTCCCGAGCGTGGCCGCGTACGATGCGCCAGCGGACGAACCCATGCATCAGGCGCGTCAGGCGCTCGACGGCGGCGAGTCCGACCTCGTCCGTCGCGAGGTCCTGATCGCCGCGGCGCTGGAGCGCCACGCGGGTTGCGTACCCGCCGAAGCCACGTTCGGGCTCGCGCACGTGCTGTCCTCGCCGTCGGACAATCGGGATGCGGCCATCGTGCTGAACACGCTGGCCGAAGCAGCGTCCCGTGCTGGCGACGCGAATACCGAAGCCCGAGCCCTGGCCGATGCCATGTGGCGCAACGCCCAGGCCACCGCACGCATACCGGCCCGCGTCGATGTACCCCGGCTCGAGGCAGTGGTCGCCGACGGGCGTGTGCCGGCACCCACGCGCCAGCCGGTGCTCGCGCCCCCCGCCTGCGCGGGGCGGTGGCGCACCGTCAGCGGTAGGTCTCGAAGAATCCACGGCCTTGCCCGCTGAGCGGTGCGCCACGAATGCGCCCGGACAGCTGTGCCTCGCCAGCCAGCTGCACGAACCACGGACGCTGCAGGCCGCGCGCAGAGGCGCCCTCCCCGCGCTCCACCAGACCCACGCGCGTGTCGGTGGCCACCGCATCGTCGATCGTCAGGCGGAGGCGCAGCGTGTCGGCGCCGCGGACATCGACCAGATCCGCGACGGCCGGCACCGCCAGCGGCCCCTTCGCCGTGGCGATGGTCCGGCGATCCTCGTACGCAACCTGCTTCGGGCGGAACAGCGCCACGAAGCCGAGGCGATCGGTGACGTAGACGAACAGCGGCGACGTACTCCCCGATGAGTCCTCGGGGGTCACACGGCCAAAGAGCAGCGTATAGTCGCCGGCGCGAGTCGCGCCCCACTCCCACGTCACGCCACGCCAGCCGCCCCAGTTGTGGTCATGATATGCCTGGACGTCGGTGTACGTGTCACAGCGACTCGCCACACAGAGGGAGCCCGACGCCTCGGCGCGAAGGCCCGGCACGACGTAGCCCGACGTGAAGTCGCCGCTGACCAGCGTGGCTCCCGGAAACTCCACCCGTGGCGTCGGCGAGACGACGAGATCCAGCGTCAATGGAGTGCCCGTGCGTTCTTCGCGCACGGTACCCCTCACGGCATAGCGCCCATCGGGCTGCACTCGCACGGATGCATCACCAATCACGACGTCGGCATCACGCAAGCTGAAGCGCACCCGTTCGCGCGGCGCGGTGGCCACGAACCGTCGTGGAGAGCGCCCCCGCGCATGCAGCGTGACCAGCACCTGCCCACCCCACCGCGCACCGCGGACATCCCCACCGACGATGAAGGAGATGAACGCCCACTGCGACGCGTCGGGGGAGAGCACGTTGAAGTAGTGCCACTCGCCCCACGAGTCTGCGTTGGCCATGCTGTCGGACGGCCGGTGAAAGTGATCGATGTCGTGTCGCAGCTCGGCCTCGGTCGGCTGCATCCAGCGCTGATCGCCGGTATCATCGTCCCACGTGCCCTGTACGATCGGGGGCATGGCACCGAGCCGGCGGTTCGCTGAGGGGATCTCACCGCCGGCGCGCACCGGATGCTGCACGCCATCCGGCGTGGTGAGGTACAGCAGCTTGCCCTCCAGCTGCGGCGCCGCCACGGTCACGGCGTCGGAGAGCCGTGGCGACGTCAGCACCTGCCGGTGCACAAAGCGCGCATTGGGCACCGAAAAGAAGAGCCCCCCGAGGCCGCCCGTGGTCAACACGTCGATGTCGATGCCCTCGGGCAGCACGGTGATGTCGCCGCCCCCCACGAGGCGCTCCTGACTGGCCTGCCGCACCATGGCCTCCCCGACGGCGAGCAGCACGATCATCACCCCCACGCCCACGCCGAAGCCGCCGCACAGCAGCAGCGCGCGCCATGGCCGCGCCGTCACCGTACGCCACGCGAGCAGCCACGACGTGGCGAGCCGCCACGCCGACGCGGTGCCGGTGAACGACGGCGTCGTCACGGGCCCCCACTGCGGGTGTCCGATGCCACACGCCCATCGCGCAGGCGCACCACACGCTCGGCCGCGTTGGCTACCACGGCATCGTGGGTGACGAACACCAGCGTCGTGCCATCCCGATGCAATTGTGCGAACAGCTCCAGCAGCCGCTCGCCCGTGGCGGCGTCGAGCTCACCCGTGGGCTCGTCGGCGAGCAGCAGCGCCGGGTCATTGGCCAGCGCACGCGCGATGGCCACCCGCTGCTGCTCACCGCCGGACAGCTGCGTCGGGCGATGGCTGCGCCGGTCACCCAAGCCGACGTACCCCAGCAGGTCCGCGGCGCGTTTCCGTCGCGCCGCCTTGGCCATGCCAGCCTCGGCCAGCGGCAGCTCCACGTTCTCAGCCGCCGACAGCGTCGGCATGAGATAGAACCGCTGGAACACGAAACCGATGTGGCGCAACCGGAAACTGGTGGCCTCGGCATCGTTGAGCATGGCGGTGTCCCGTCCGTTCACGACCACATGGCCGCTGGTGGGCACATCGACAGCGCCGAGTAGGTGCAGCAGCGTGCTCTTGCCACACCCCGACGGGCCGGTGATGGCTGCGAACTCGCCCCGCTCGATCTCGAGATCGATGCCGCGCACCGCCTGCACGTCGGCGTCGCCCATGCGGTAGCTGCGCACCACCTGCTGGCAGCGAATGACCGCCGTCTCACTAGCCAATGGCATCCTCGCGCAGCGCGCGGACGATGGGAATGGACGCGGCGCGCCACGCCGGCAACAGGCCGGCCAGCGTACCCGAGACGAGCAGCAACACGAGCGACTGCCACGCGGCCGCGGGGCTCCAGACGAAAAAGTCGAAGGCGGCCGGCAGTCCCGGAAAGTCCCGCAGGATGCCGTTGAGCCAGCGCGCCGTCACCAGCCCGAGCACCAGCCCGACGGCAATGCCCGAGCCACTGAGCAGGAAGCCTTCGAGAAACACCTGGTGCAGCACGCCCGCGCGCGGTGTCCCGATGGCGCGCAGCACGGCGATTTCACCACGCCGCTCGTTCACGGAGAGGGTGACCAGTGTGGCCACCAGCAGGAAGCCGATGCCGAGGCTGATCGCGCCGAGCACGAAGGCGAGCTGGCGAAAGTACGAGAGGCGTTCCTCGACCTGCCGGATGGCCGTTTCGGTGCTGATGGCGGTCACGCGCGGCTGCGTGACGGCGATCCACGCCCGCGCCGCCTCGACGGAGGCGGAATCGGCGCGGCGCACTTCGGCCATGGCCACCGACATGCGATCGTGGTACGCGGGGCCCAGCAAGGAACGCACCTCGGCCAACGGCAGCGCCATGACCGGCGTTTCGGCGGGCACGTAGAAGAACCGTCCCTCCCCGGTCAGCACGACCACGCGGGAGCGGGCCGCCGTGCGCAACTGCGCATCGAGGCCCGCAGACACCGTGAGCGTATCGCCGAGCGTGAGCCCAGTGCGTTGCAGGAACATGCGGTTGACCACGGCCGGCAGCGGACGCGCGAGTGCCACGGTGTCGCTCGGCGGTGGCAAGTCGCGCCCGGCCTCGAGCACATAGTCACCCTGCACATCGCGCTCGAGGCCGAGCGTGAACACCGAGGGGATGCGCGCCTGCGGCAATGACAGGGTGGTGCCCAGGCCGGGGCTGACAGCGGCGATCGCGGGGTTGGCGCGCAGTGCCGCCACGATGGCGGTCGCGCCGTCGATGGTGGCCTCGCTGTCGAACGGGAGCGTGCCCTTGGGGGAGACCCGCAGCTGATAGCCGCGTGTGAGGAGCAGCGACCGGAACGACTCGCGCATGCCGGTGGCCAGCATGACCATGTCCAGCAGCAGCGCCGCCGCCACGGCAATACCAAGCACGGCGAGCGTGGTACGCGCGGGATGTCGCCGCAACGTGGCCAGCGCCAGGGTGGGACGCATGCTCACGATCAGCGTCCCAGCAGCGTCAGTGGGGGCGTGCGCACGAGACGCCACGCGGCCAGCGCGCCGGCTCCGATACCGAGCACGAGACTCGTGAGCGTCGCAAAGGCAAGAATCTCCGGCGTCAGCAGCGCGAACAGCAGCGGCGTACGATACACCTGCTGGAAGTGGGCATTCACCAGCAGGCTGGCGACCCACCCCACGCCGGCCCCCAGCACGCTGCCGATCAGTGACACCAGCGCCGCCTCGAGCACGATGGCACGCACCACGGTCCCCCGCGAGATGCCCATCAGGCGCAGCGCCGCGATGTCGCGCCGCCGTTCCTCGACGCTGAGCAGCAGGAGGCAGAGCAGGAACACCGCGCTCGCCACCACGGTGATGAGGCCGATGGCCCGATGAAAGCGCTCAACGACGCGGAACGTGCGCGAACTCTGCACCGCCACATCGGTCGAGCGATGGGCCCTGAAGCCGAACGCCACATGATTGATGCGGGCGAGCGCCGAATCGACAGGCACCGCGGGCGCGGCACCCACGGCGAACCGATCGACGCGATCGTCGAGGCCAAGCAGGGACTGCAGATGATCGAGATGGGTGCGGATGCGGTACTCGCGCCGGGCGATTTCCGCGGGATCGGCACGACGCTCGAACACGGCCGCCACTTCGACGCGGTCACCGGGGACGCCGGGCACCCCGGACAGACGCACGATGGTGCCCGGCACGAGCCCCAGATCCTCGGCGAGGCGGGTATCCACGGCGATGCCGCGCCGGTCGGGCGGGCGTCGTCCGTAGGTCGGGGACAGCGCCGTGTCCCCCTGGGCCCATACCAGCGACGTTGGCCACACCAGCAGGGTCGCCACCATCCACGCTGCGCACCGCATGGCCGTCAACGCGACGACTTGCGGGCGCGGGAGCGCGGCGTCGAACCCGCCGTGGTGGACGCCGCGCGCGTCCCGGTCTCCGCAGCGGGGGCGGCAGGACGAACGGCCATCGTGGTGGAGGCAAGCGAGACAGGCATCGCGTCGATCAATACCTGAGCGGCGAGATTGGGTCCCACGACGGCCTCCCTTGACCCCATCCGCAGGGTGAGTGGGCCATCGAACGGCGCCCTGGCCACCAGCGTGATGACCGCCCCGGGCTGGAGCGCGATCTCCGCCAGATAGCGCAACAGCGCCGGGTCCTTGTCGCTCACCCGCACCATGCACACGGTGTCGCCCACGGCCAAATCGGCGAGGGTGCGGTGCGCCCGCTCGTCCACCACGCCATCGGCCGTAGGGATCGGGGCCCCGTGCGGGTCGGCGGTCGGGTGCCCGAGCGCGGCCGCCATGCGCTCGATGAGATCATCGGATGCCGCATGCTCGAGCCGCTCAGCCTCGTCGTGCACACCGTCCCACGCGTACCCCAGTACCCTCGTGAGGTATGTCTCGAGGATGCGATGGCGACGGATGGTACGGAGCGCGGCGCGCCGGCCAAGGGGCGTGAGCTGTACGCCGCGGTACGGGACGTGGTCGAGAAACCCCTGCACCGCGAGTCGACGGATCATGCCCGTCACCGACGCGGGGGCGACCCGGAGTGCCTGCGCCACCTCCGAGGTCCCGGCAGCCCCGTTGCGCGTCTCGAGCTCGTAGATGGCCTTGAGGTAATCCTCGACGGGCTCGGTGAGCGGCGGCGGAGGCGGCGTGACCTTGGTTCGCGCAGGCATGCCCAAAGATCAGCGGCGCTTGCCGCCAGCGGGACCCCGGACCATCAACACGGGCACCATGGTGCGATGGCGCACGCTGTTGGCGGTCGTGCCGTACAGCACATCCTGCAAGCCCCGGTGGCCGTGGACCGCCATGGCGATCAGGTCACATCCCTCCCGGTCGGCCGCTGCCGCAATCTCCGCCGCCGGGTCCCCGCCGGCCAGCAGCGAATCGGTCTCGAAGCCTTCGGCCCGCAAGGTGGCGCACCAGGTCTCGAGATACTCACGATCGACACGCATCTCCTCCGACTCGCGCAGTTGCAGGGAGCGCTGGTTGCGTGCGGCCCAACCGTCCGCCACGTGCATCAGGAGCAGCGACGACCGACAGAGCGTGGCCAGTTGGCGCACGTGGTCCACGATGACCTGGTCGTACGTCGAGTGCTCGAGCGGGATGAGGATGCGCCGGTACATCAGGCCAGCCACTCCCCGACCGTCTGCACCAGCAGCCAGGCGTTCAGCGATGCGATGACTCCCGCCACCGTGTAGGCACCAATGCGGAGCGGCGTGGAATTGACGAACTCGCCCATTTTGACGCGGTCGGACGTGAAGCGCACCAGGGGGAACACGGCGAACGACAGCTGCAGCGACAGGACCACCTGGCTGAAGACCAGCAGCTTGGCCGTGCCGCTCTCCCCGTAAAGTATGGCAACGATGGCGGCAGGCACGATGGCAATGGCGCGCGTGATGAGGCGACGCAGCCAGGGACGGATGCGGAGATTGAGGAATCCCTCCATCACGATCTGCCCTGCCAGCGTCCCGGTGAGCGTCGAGTTCTGCCCCGAGGCCAGCAGCGCGAGTGCGAACACCGCGCTGGCGCCCGTCACGCCCAGGAGTGGCGTCAGCAGTTGGTAGGCATCCTGAATCTCCGCCACCTGCGTATTGCCCGTGGTATGAAACGTGGCCGCGGCCACGATCAGGATGGCGGCATTGATGAACAGCGCAAACGTGAGCGCGATCGTCGAGTCGAGGAACGCGAAGCGCACCGCCTCGCGCTTGCCCTCCGCATTCTCGGCGTACTTGCGCGTCTGCACGATGGAGGAGTGCAGATACAGGTTGTGCGGCATCACGGTGGCGCCGAGGATGCCGATGGCGATGTACAGCATCTCGGGATTGCGCACGATCTCGGTGGTCGGGACGAACCCCCGCGCCACCGCACCCAGGTCCGGGCGGGAAATCACGAGTTCGAAAAGGAAGCACCCGCCCACGACCGCCACCAGGGCAATCACCAGCGCCTCGAGCATGCGGAAGCCGTGATTCTGCAGCCAGAGCACGATCATGACGTCGAGCGCCGTGATCGCGATACCCCACGGCAGCGGGATGGAGAAGAGCAGGTTGAGCGCGATCGCGGTGCCGATCACCTCGGCCAGGTCGCAGGCGGCAATGGCGAGTTCGCACAGCACCCACAGGGCGAACGCCACGCGCGGGGGGTAGTGGTCGCGGCAGGCCTGGGCGAGGTCGCGCCCAGTGACGATGCCGAGCTTGGACGCGAGCCCTTGCAGCAGCACCGCCATGAGGTTCGACAGCAGGATGACCGAGAGCAGCGTGTAGCCGAATCGGGATCCGCCAGCGAGATCGGTCGCCCAGTTGCCGGGGTCCATGTATCCCACGGCCACGAGATACCCGGGGCCAGCGAAGGCGACCATTTTCCGGAACCACGTCGCCCCGTGGACCTCCACGGAGCGGTGCACCTCGGACAGCGACGGCGCCAGCCTGGCGCGTCGCCAGCCGGCGTCAGGCGGGGGCGCCGGCGCGACGGGGGATGGATCGGCATGAGGATTCGGAACAGCCATCACGCAAGTTTAGGACACCCTAAACCATCGCACAACCCCGTGCCCCGCCGTCGGCGCCGATCAGTGCCCGGCGGCCACCCCGTCACGACGCGGGTCCGCCACCCCGATGCGGGTCCCATTCCGGCGCACGAAGACCGCATGAACGCCGCCGAAGGAGATGTCCGCCACCCGGCTCACCGGCCGGTAGCCGCGCTGGACAAGCGCCGCGTACACGGCTGGCGCAAACCCCGGCTCGACCTCCACGTCTCGCTGCGTGGCGCTGGCGTAGATGCGCGGCCCCGCAATCGCCGTGAAGGGGTCCTCCCCGAAGGCGAGCGTCCGCAACGTGACCTGCGCGATGGCCGGTTGGATGTACTGCGAGCCGGCCGCGCCGATCACCAGCCGCACGGCATCACCGTCGAGAATGATCGTGGGCGACATCGTGGAGTTGGCGTACCGGTTGGTGCCGCGTGTGCGGGCGTCGAAGTTGCTCGCGGACGAGTTGAGGAAGAAACCATCCGTGTACACGCCCGACCCGAAGAGCACACCGACGGTCGTTGTCGCCGAGACGGCGTTGCCCGCACCATCGACCACCGCCAGATGCGAGGTGAAGCTGTGCCCGCCCTCCACGTCGCGTTCCCCGTGAGGCGCGCCCGCGGCGGCATCACCCGGCGCCGCGGCGCCTTTCGTCGCAACCGGGGGATAGGGCGCGTAGCGCCCGCACGCGCCCGGCGCGCTGGCCGTATCGAAGGCCCAGGCATCGCCGGCGGTGGCCGAATCGACCAGCGGCGCGCCGACGAGACGCGCGCGCACCTGCGCAAAGCCGGGGTGTGACGCTCCGCGTGCCGGGACCGGCATGGACAGCGGATCGCCGCGCCAGCGGTTGGCGTCGGCGCCGGCGAGCCGCAGAATGTCGGCCAGCTTCACGACCGCATCGGGTCGATCGGTGAACCCCCCAGCGGCCGCCACGCCGGTGAGGTCGGCCAGCTGCAGCATCTCCAGCACCGATGCCCCGCCCATCGGCGGCGGTGCGCCGAGCACCGTGTAGCCGCGCCACGTCGTGCAGAGCGGGCGCAAGTTGGCCACGGGGTACGCCTGCAGGTCGGCCGTCGAGATCAGTCCGCCGAGCGAACGGACCTTCGCCGCCAATCGCTCGGCAACAGGCCCGCGATAGAACGCGTCATGTCCGCCGTCGCGGATGCGGTCGAGCGTGGCCGCAAGTTCCGGCTGCACCAGTCGGTCGCCGGGGCGCAGCGGTTGACCGGCGGGCAGCAGCCGCGCCGCCGCCAGGGAATCGGCCTCCAGCTTCGCCCGGGACGACGCAATGGTACGCGCGAGCAGCGGCGACACGATGAACCCCTCGCGGGCGAGGCCGATGGCGGGAGCCATGACCTGCGCGCGCGTCAGGCGTCCCCAGCGGCCGTGCGCGTCCAGCAGCCCTGCAACCATGCCCGGCGTGGCGGCTGCCCGGCCGGGCCGACTGCCACGCGAGGTGTCGGCCGTCCCCCACGCCGGATCCGCGCCGGTGCGCGGATAGAACGACACGTGTTCCACACGCCGAGTGCGCGCCTCATAGAACGTCATGGCGCCGCCGCCGCCCAACCCCGTCTGCGAGATGTCGGTGACCGCGAGCGCAAACGCGGTGGCGACGAACGCATCCACGGCGTTGCCGCCCTGGACAAGCATCGCCGCGCCAGCGGCCGCGGCGTCGGGATGCGAGGCGGCCACCATGCCGTGGGGGCTCTCGACACGCTTGCCGGCCATCGGCGAGATCGCCGCCGACGGCGCCGGCGGGGAGCAGTTGGTCAGCGCCGATGCGGCGAGGACCAGCACCGGCATCGCTCGGAAGATACGCGAGTGAGACATGGCAATCCCGAAGTGAAAAGAAGGCGGACGGACCCGATCACCCGTCGAGCAACGACAGCAGTTGGCGCACGATGCGTTCGGTCAGACCCCAGACGATGTGTGCGTCGACGCGAAAGCCCGGAAAGCGGGCGTGCACGCCGTCGATCATCATCTCGTGTTCCGCCCGCGTCCCCTCGTGCCGCAGCACCGAGAGAGGCACCCAGTAGGTCGCCGCCACCTCGGCATTGGGAACGAAGGTCACGTTCGGCGGCACCAGCGCCACGAACGGACGAATCACGATCGGGGGCAGGACAGGACTGCGCGGCGCGAGGTCGTCGAGGCGACCGATCATCTGGCCGTGCGTGAGGTCGAGCGCCAACTCCTCGAAGGTCTCGCGCACGGCGGTCATCTCCAGCGACGCATCGCCGGGCTCGAGCCGGCCGCCGGGGAACGCCATGTGCCCGCTCCATGGATCGCCCGCGTGCTCGGCCCGCTTGATGAACAGCAGTTCGGGCTCCTCGTCCACCACCCGCAAGATGGCCGCGACGGCAGCCAGACGAACGGGCGGCGCGGTCTCGACCTCGAGCGCCGGACGCGAGGCCAAGCGTCGGGCCAGACGCGACACGTCGGCATGCTGCAGGGCACGCTGCAGCAGCACATCCCGATGCCCCAGAGTCTCCATGCCGCGGACTCGTGGTGCCGCGAGCGCGGGGGCTATTCGGAGACCGCGCCGCCCGAGGCGACCCAGTCCCGGAAGCCACCGGCCAGCGAGGCCACGTTGCTGTAGCCCATGTCCTCGAGCGTACGCGCCGCCAGCGCCGACCGATTGCCGCTGGCGCACATCAGCACCACACGGGCGTCGCGCGGCACCTTGGACTCGATCTGGCTCTCGAGTACGCCCCGGCCGATATACTG
The DNA here is from genome assembly GCA_021299375.1 of Gemmatimonadota bacterium. GTDB lineage: Bacteria > Gemmatimonadota > Gemmatimonadetes > Gemmatimonadales > Gemmatimonadaceae > Gemmatimonas. Next base: position 65,144 of record JAJTGR010000036.1, on the reverse strand, counting down.
TGCCGGCGCCGCATGCCCGAGGTTCCACTCGTTTTGCTCGCGAATGTCGATGAGCACGAGGTCGTCACCGCGCGCCAGGGCGTCCTGCACCTCCCGCGCCGTGACTTGGGTGATCACGGCCTTGGCTTCGGCGATGAGTTGCTGCGCGGTCTTCATGACGGATACCGGAAGCGGGTCGGGGGGATCAGGGACGGTGCACGTGCAGCAGGCGGGCGTCGACGTCGAGCGTGGCCTGGGCGCCGAACGGCAGCGTCCACTGCTCCGCAATATGGCCGATCGGCACGCCCAGCAAAGTCGGGACGCGTATCTGGTCCGCGACCTCGTGGACAATCGCCGCCAGGGAGCGGATCCCGTCGGCGGTGGTGTCCGGGCAGTCCGTGAAGTGCCCGAAGGCGAGACCGACGCACCCGTCGAAGGCGCCGGCCAGCCGGAGCTGGCTCAGCATGCGATCGAGCCGGTAGGTGGCCTCACCGATATCCTCGAGCACCACGACCGCGTCGCGAAAATCGGGCGCCCACGGCGTCCCGCACAACGAGGCCAGCAGCGCCAGGTTGCCGCCAGCCAGCCGCCCGGTCGCGCGGCCGCCTCGCACGACCTCGGCACCGGAGGCGTCCAACGAGGTGGAGGCGCCCACCTGCACCGCCTCCAGCAGCGCGGCACGCGAAAACGGCGTGAGCGGCGAGCGGGCAGTCGGGCCGTGAAAGCTCACGACACCCGCGTGATGCCACGCGGCATGGAGCGCCGTGATGTCCGAATAGCCGATCAGAACCTTGGGGCGCGCTCGGCGCACGGCGGCGTCGATCTGCGGCAAGAGCCGAGCCGACCCGTAGCCGCCGCGCAGGCACCAGATGCCGTCGACGGCGTCGTCCTCGATGGCGCGCACAAGGTCGGCCGCCCGTTGCGCGTCGTCGCCGGCGAAGTACCCGGCGCGCGCCAGTGCATGCTCGCCGACGGTCACGGTCCACCCGAACGACTCCGCCGTGACGACGGCGTGCTCCAGTTCGTGCGGGCCGTTGAGCGGACCCGAGGGCGACACCAGCGCGACGTGAGCACCGGGGCGCAGCGGCAGCGGTTCCCGCACGGGTGCCGTCACCCCTGCGTGAGGCGCGCGGCACGCGCGAGGTAGCCATCCCGCACCCGCTGCGCGATGGGGCCGGGATGGCCCGAGCCGATCACGCGCTCGTCGACGCGCGTGATCGGCAGCACGAAGCTCGTCGCACTCGTCATGAAGCACTCATCGGCGCGGCACACCTGCTCCACCGTGAACGCACGCTCGTGCAGCGGGATACCCAGGTCGCGCGCCACCTCGATGGTGACGTCGCGCGTGATCCCGGCGAGAATGTCGTGGGAGAGCGGCCGCGTGTAGATCGTACCGTCGCGCACCATCCACACGTTGCTCGAGCCGCCTTCGGTGACGAGGCCGTCTTCGTGCATCATCGCCTCGAAGGCGCCGGCGGCCTTGGCGGCCTGCTTGGCGAGCACCTGCGCCAGCATGGCCGTGCTCTTGATGTCGCACCGCGCCCAGCGCAGGTCCGGTACCACATGCACGCGCACGCCGGCCGCGTTCGGATCATCGCGCAGCCGCTTGGGACGCGCATAGGCGAACGCGGTGGGCGTCACCTGCGCAGGAAAGGCGAAATCACGCTCGGCCGGCCCGCGCGTCACCTGCAGGTACACGAGCCCCTCGTCGATGCTGTTCTGCGTGGCCAGCGTCTGCATCACGTCGAGCCACTGGGTCGCCGAGTATGGCGCAGGAATGCCGATCTCCCGTTGGGAGCGGGCAAGACGCACCAGGTGCCGGTCGGCGTCCAGCAGCCGCCCCTGGAAGACGGCCGCGACTTCGTACACCCCGTCACCGAAGAGCAGCCCGCGATCGAAGATCGACACCTGCGCCTGATCCTCAGGCAGGAAGGTGCCGTTGAGCCAGCAAGTACGCATGACAGACCGGGAACGGGGAGGGAATGGCTAGAGGAGGTGTACGAGGCCCGCGAGGGCGCCGCCCAGCAGTACCCAGCCGGCCCCCACCGACGTGCGCAACAGGAGAAGGCTGGCCCCGAGCAAGATAGCCAGCGAGGGCACGTCGAGGGCGATCCCGCGCGCCATCAGGACCACCACCGCGGCCATGAGCGCCAGCGACACGGCGTTGACGGCATCGAGGGCCCGGGACGCGATGGTCGAGCGGCGCAGCTGGCGCACGAGTGGGGCGGTCAGCGCCACCGCCACGAAGGCCGGCAGGAAGATCCCCGCCGTGGCCGCCGCCGCCCCGGCATGCCCGGCCAGTATGTACCCGATGAACGTCGCCGCCGAGAAGACCGGCCCCGGGGTCACCTGACCGATCGCGATGGCATCCAGCAGCTGCGCCTCGGAGAGCACCCCGAGCCGCTCCACGAACTCGCCGCGCAGAAAGGCGAGCAGCACGTAGCCGCTGCCGATGAGCACACCGCCGATCTTGAGGAAACTCGTGAAGATGCCGGCCACCCCGAGCGCGGGACCCGACGCGACGACCGGCAGCGTGCCGGGCGCCGCCAGCAGGAGGGGCGGCGCCATCCCCCCGTGGGTTGATGCGTTGCCCCCCGATGCGCCCCACACGGCCCACGCCAACGCCACACCGATCGCGACCAGCAGCAACAGCAGCTCCGACACGCCGGCCATGGCGCCTCCGAAGGCCACCATCGCCATCGCCAGGCCAAGTCGCGACCGCACGAGGCTCCCCTTGAGCCGCCAGATCGCCTGCACGACGACCGCCAGCACCGCCGGCTGCATGCCCTGCAACATCGCCGCGACCTCGACGCGCGTCCCGAACTGCACATAGGCCATAGCGAACAACCACACGAGTACCACCGCCGGCACGATGAAACAGCTCCCGGCCACCAGCAGCCCCGCCCACCCGGCTCGACGATAGCCGAGGTGAATGGCGAGCTCCGTGGAATTGGGGCCCGGGATGAGGTTGGCCGCCCCCACGAGATCGGCAAACTCGTCTCGGCCGATCCACCGGCGGCGTGTCACGAGCTCGTCCTCCATGGCGGCCACATGAGCCGCCGGGCCGCCAAAGGCGGTGGTCCCGAGCGTCAGGAACACTCTTGCGACCTCGCGAAGCGAATGCGATGCGGCCATCCGCCCAAGGTAGCAGCCACGCGCGTCGTTTCGACCCTGCCAGCAGTTTTCGGGTGACACACCCCGTGCCCCGCGGTCCCATCGTGGCGCCGTGCTCACCATTCGTGCCGTCGCCACCCTCCTTGCCTGCGCGGACTCCCTGTCGGCGCTCCATCCGCTCGCCCGCCTCCTGGGCTTCGGCGACGAACCCTGCGCGCTCACGGCCAGTGCCCGGCGGGCCCTGGGCCTGGGTGACACCGTCGCCAAAGCCGCACTCTTCGACGGGCCGGCATCGCTGCGCCTGCTCACGGCCGTCCTGCTGCCGCCCCAGACCCCCGGCGCAGACGCCCGTGAACGCACCCGCCACGTGGCCGCCGCGCTCGTGCGCCATGCCCCGACGCGCCACTGGTGCCTCTGCACCCTCGATCACGACGGGCACACCCTCTGCATCGCCACCGTCAGCGACGAGCCCGGCGGCCCGCGGATCGCCGCCCTCCGCGTAGACCGGCGGCGTGTGCTCGACTCCGATGCCGACACCGTGCGCGCGCTGGCAGCCGTCACGGAACACGACGACGTGCTGCGACACGCCCGTTTCTCCGACATCCTGCGCCGTGACGCGCTGTCGCATCGCTTCTACCGCGCCCTCGAACAGGCAGTGGACACCCTCGCCCATTCGCTGGCCCCCGTCGCCGGCCACCGCCGCAGCGCCGGACCGCTCGCGACTCCCACCGAGCGCCGGGAGCTCGCCCTGTTGTGCACGTCCCGGTGTCTCTTCCTCGCCTTTCTCGAAGCCAAGGGGTGGCTCGACGAGCGACGCGACTTCCTGCTGCACCACACCCTGCAGGCGCTCGAGCACGGCGGACGACTCCATGATCGCCTGCTGCGTCCCTTGTTCTTCGGCACCCTCAACACGCCGCGCCGCCAGCGCGCGGCCGCCGCGCTGGCGTTCGGTCGCGTGCCATTTCTGAACGGGGGCCTCTTCTCGCCCACCCCGCTCGAACGGCGCTACGGTGCGCTCCGGTTCGGCGATGACCCACTCGTGGCCCTCGTGACGGGCCTGCTCGACCGCTACCGCTTCACGTCACACGAGGAGTCGACCAGCTGGTCGGAAGCCGCGATCGACCCGGAAATGCTGGGGCGCGCCTTCGAGGGGCTCATGGGGCACGACGAACGGCGACGTTCGGGATCGTTCTACACGCCCCCCACCCTCGTGGCCCATACGGTGCACGAGGCCCTGGCCGCCGCGCTCCCGGGCATTCACGAAGGTCGTGCCTCGCTGCCCCAGCTCGACGCCCTGCGGGTTCTCGATCCCGCCTGTGGCTCGGGCGCGTTTCTCGTGCATGTGCTCGAGACGCTCGACCGGCTGCGGGGGCAGGCCGGCGACCCACGGTCGCCACACGAGCGCCGACGTCAGGTCCTGGCGCGCTCGATCTTCGGGGTCGATCGCCAGCCCCTCGCGGTCTGGCTCTGCGAACTTCGGCTCTGGTTGTCGGTCGCCATCGCCAGCCACGAGACCGACGTCGACCGCATCGCCCCACTCCCCAACCTCGACCATCACATCCGTGTGGGGGACTCCCTCGCCGGCGGGACATTCCGCTTCGCCCCCCCCAGCGCCCGTGTCCTCACGCGCCTCCGCGATGGCTACACCCACGCCGCCGGCCCACGCAAGCAGGCGGCCGCCCGCGCGCTGGAGCGCGAGGAGCGCGCACGCACCATCGCCGAACTCACGCGCCGCATCGACGCCATCCGGCGCGAACGCCGGCAGCTGCTCACCGTCCTCCGCGGGCACGATCTCTTCGGCCAACGGCGCCGCCCCGCCCGCAGCGACCGGGCCCGCCTGATGGCCCTTCGCGTGATGAACCGTGACCTCCTCGCCGAACGGAACCGCCTGCACGCGGGAGGCGCCCTCCCGTTCCGATTCGCCGCCATGTTCGCCGATGTCGCGGCGGCGGGTGGTTTCTCGCTCGTCGTCGGCAACCCGCCCTGGGTCCGCCCCCACGCGATGCCGCACACCCAACGGCTCGCCCTCCGTCAGGAGTTCGCCAGCATGCGGCACGCCGCATGGCGCCTCGGCGCCGCGCGCGCCGGGGCCGGGGCCGGCTTCGCCGCTCAGGCCGACCTGGCCGTCGCGTTCGTCGAGCGCAGCCTGCAGCTCCTCGCCCCCGGCGGCACCCTCGGCGTACTCGTACCCGCCAAGCTCTGGCGTACGCTCTCCGGCGGCGGCATTCGCCGCCTGCTCCTCCATGACGCCGAACTCCACACGCTGCACGACTGGAGCGATGCCCCCGCCCTCTTCGAGGCCGCCACCTACCCCTCCCTCATCGTGGCTCGCCGCCGCGACGGCGCCAACACCGCGATTCCGGCTGGCCAGACGGCCTGCATCGCCATCACCCGTCGCCACACGGTCGCCTGGGCCCTCCACGCCGCCGCCCTCCCAATCGCCAGTGACCCGGGGGCCCCCTGGATCCTCCTCCCGCCCGACGCCCGCGCCGCCTTCAATGCCCTCCACCGCGCTGGTCCCGCACTGGCCGCCTCGTCAGTCGGCCGCCCCCTCCTCGGCGTCAAGTGCGGCTGCAACGCCGCCTTCCTCGTGCAGGCGGTCGAGCACCACGACGACAGCGCGACGGTCACCTCGCTCGACCCCACACCGCGTCAGGGCGTCATCGAGCGTACCCTCCTGCGACCAGCCCTGCGCGGCGAAGCCATCGTACGCCCCGGTCGCCACCGCGCGACCACCGACACCCTCGCACCACCCGACACCCGCATCGTCTGGACCCACGGCCCCGACGGCGCGCCGCTCCGCACCCTGCCACCGGCCACCACCCGATGGCTCGCCCAATGGCGTCCGCGCCTCCAGGCCCGACGCGACGCCCGCAGCCGCCAGCCGTGGTGGACGCTGCATCGCACCGAAGCCGCCCGCTTCGACGGGCCACGACTGGTCTGGGCCGACATCGGCAAGCGACTGCGCGTGCAGCTGCTCCATACCGGCGATCCCACCGTCCCCCTCAACAGCTGCTACGTCGTGCGCCCGCCAACGCTCGACGAGGCGTACGCCCTGCTTGCTCTCCTGACATCCACCATCGTCGCCGCCTGGCTCGACCCACTCGCCGAACCAGCACGCGGCGGCTTCCGCCGCTTCCTCGGCTGGACCGTCGCGGCCTTGCCCATTCCCGGCGACTGGCACGCCGCCATCCACCGGCTCGCCCCGCTCGGCACCCAACTCGCACGGGGTGAACTCGTACCCGACGACACGCTCGACGCCACCGTCGCCCGCGCCTACGGACTGCCCCTGTCCACCCTGCAGCCACTCCTCGACTGGTACCACCATGCATGAGACCTATCGCGTGACCCCGCTGCGCCGTGTACAGCAGCTCGTCGCCCGAACCCTGCTGCCCACCCTCCCACCGGCGACGGTCGGCCGCATCGCCCTGCTCCGGCATCAGCAAGCCGCCGTCGCTCGCCTCGGCCGTATCCTCGACGAACACCACGGCGCACTCCTCGCCGACGACGTCGGACTCGGCAAGACCTTCGTGGCCCTCGCGCTTGCCCATGGCTACCCCCACGTGCACGTCATCGCCCCCGCCGGCCTTCGCGACATGTGGCGGCGTGCCATCGCCCGCGCCGGTCCCGCACACGCACACGTGCACTCGCTTCACGCCTACTCCCGCTCCACACCCACGCCGCTCGCAAGCCGTGATCGGACCCTGGTCATCATCGACGAGGCGCATCACCTGCGACACAAGGGCACCGCCCGCTATCGAGCCGTCGCCCACGCCGTGGTCGGGTGCGACGTGCTGCTCCTGTCGGCGACCCCCCTGCACAATCACGCGCGCGACCTGCAGACCCTCTTCGCGCTCTTTCGCGGTACCCGCGCCGACTCACTGGACCCGCGGCAACTGGCCACGCTGATCGTGCGACGGACTGCCGCAGGCGTCGCAGCGACGGCCCGGCACGCGCCACACCCGGACGCGGCCGCCCCAAGCGGGCAGCGCCCCACCGTACGCACACATGCCCCGGTCACCCTGCCGCAGGACCGGGAGACACTCACCCGCATCCTCGCTCTCCCAGCCCCCCTGCCCGCGCACGACGGCGCCGTGGCCGGTGCCCTGATCCGGCTCGGACTCCTGCGCGCCTGGTGCTCGAGCGACGCCGCCCTCGCGCATGCCGTGCGTCGGCGGCAGTTGCGCGGCGCCGCCCTGCGCGACGCCCTCCGCGCCGGCCGGCACCCCACGCAGCAGGAGCTCCACAGCTGGGTGGTCGGCGACAACGAGGGACAACTCGCGTTTCCTGAGCTGCTCGCCGCGCAAGAGGTCGAGAGTGGCCCGCTGGTCGTGCTCCTGCAGCGGCACCTCGACGCGCTTGCCGAGTTGGATCGGCACCACGCGGCCCATGGGCATGCGGACCCCGTTCGGGCGGACATGCTGCGCACGTGGTTGGCGCGATACCCGGACACGCCAATCGTGGCCTTCTCGCAGTTCACCAGGACGATCGATGCCCTCCAGCGGGCCCTGGCGGACATCGCCGGGGTGGCCGTCGTCACCAGTCGGTCGGGACGAATCGCCAGCGGGCCGATACCGCGGGCTGAGGTGCTCGCAAGCTTCGCCCCGCTGGCCCACGGACGCCCACCACCGCCGCCCCATCAGCGCATCCGCCTGCTGCTGGCCACCGACCTCGTTGCCGAAGGCGTCAACCTGCAGGATGCCGGCGTCGTGGTGCATCTCGACCTGCCGTGGACCCACGCCTTGCGCCTCCAGCGCGTCGGGCGCTGCGTCCGCATCGGTTCGCCGCACCCGTGTGTGCACGTGTATCGATTCGCCCCCGCACGATTCGCCGAAGACGCGCTGCGACTGGAGGCCCGGCTCGCGCGCAAGCATGCCCTCACCCGAACGCTCGTGGGGAGTACGCACAACCGCCGCGGGGCACGCAGCGCCGCCGACTGCGCGTCGGCGTGGTACGACCACCTGCAGGCGTGGCATGATCGTGGCGGTACACGCCCCCCCGCCAGTGCCGGCGCGAACCGCGACGGCGCCCCGCAGGCCATCGATCAGCCAACGGCTGCTCGCCCGCACCTGTCGCCGACACCCTGCCAGCTCGCCGTGCTGCGCGGCCCCACCCCCGGTGCGTTGGTGTTGCTCACGGGCAACGCGCCACCGCGACTCGTCGCCGTGACGCCGCGGGGCAGGCGATGGACCGTGCGGACGGGACCGTGCGCCCTCCTGACCCTCATGGCGGCGATGGACCTCGCCGGCCCACGCCGACCCGCACGTGGCACGCGGACCGCGATCGACGCCTGGCACCGGACACGAGTCGCCATCCGTGGTGCCCTCCGCCGTTGGTGGCAGCGTGAGCAGGTCCCGATCCTCGCCGGGCAGTCGCCGGATACCCTCACCGCCGACCAGCGCGCTGGCCTGCGTACCCTGCAGCGCATCGTGCGCCGCCTCTCCGCCGCCGAGCGGTATCTGGCCACGCGCGAGATCGACACGGCACGTCAGAGCATCCTGGCGGGCTACGGCGCCGGACACGACGCGGCCCTCCGACGCTGGTGCGCGCTGGCTCCGGGCGAGGCCAGCGCCACCGACCGCCGTGCATGGATCGCGACCTGGCAGCGTGACACCATTCCTGCTCGGCACTTGGACCAGGTGGCCACCACCAGCGGGCGAAGGCCCGAGCGCCGTCGTTCCTCCATGGTCATGCGCGCCGTGCTCCTGCTCGTGCCCGATTAACCTTCCCGCATGACCCGCCCCGCCCTGCTCTTCGATCTCGACGGCACCCTCATCGACTCCGTCGGCCTGCTGCTCGAATGCATGCGCTTTGCCTTCGAGGGGCGGGAGCGCGTGCCCACCACGGCCGAATGGGTGGCGGGCATCGGGACCCCGCTGCGGGCGCAGCTGGCCGAGTGGTGCCGGGATGCGACCGACGTCGAGGCGTTGGTCACGCGGTACCGCGACTATCAGGACCTGCACCTCGAGCGCCTCACCGCTCCGTTTCCAGCGGTGGTCGAAACGCTCGCCTGGGCGCGCGCGGAGGGGTGTCCGACGGCCATCGTGACCAGCAAGGGGCGTGGCATGACCGTCCGATCGCTGCAGCATGTCGGGTTGGGCAATGCCTTCGACACCGTGGTCACCTTCGAGGAAACCGAACGCCACAAGCCGCTCCCCGACCCGGTCTGGCTGGCGCTCGAGCGCCTCGGCGCGCGCCCGGAGGCCGCCGTGTTCGTGGGCGATTCGCCGCACGACATGCATGCGGGCCGAGCGGCCGGTGTGACCACCGCCGCGGCGCTGTGGGGACCGTTCACGCGCGACGAACTGGCCGTGGCCTCCCCGGACATCTGGATGTCCGGCTTTCACGAACTCCCCGACGTGGTCGCGTCACTCGCGCGCTGACCGCCCTCCGGCTGGAGCGGCGGAGGGGTATTCAAACCCTTCCGTGCCCCGGGTCATCCAATGGGGTGACACGTTTCCGGAGACACCCTGCCCGCCCTCAGCGTGACCGATCGTTCCCTCGATTCCCGGCCGTCTCCAGCCCCGGCACTGCGCCCGGACGCCGACGACGTGGCTGCCGCCGCCGGCGGTGACCGTCGGGCGTTCGAGCGGGTGTATCGGGTCCATGTCGACCGCGTCTATGCGCTCGCCGTCCGCATGCTGGGCGACCGGGTGCTGGCCGAGGAAGTCACGCAGGACGTGTTCGTGCGGGTGTGGGAGAAGCTGCCCGGCTTTCGCGGTGAGTCGGCGTTTGGCACCTGGCTGCACCGGGTGGCGGTCAACGTGCTGCTGTCGCACCGCAAGACGGGAAGCGTCCGGCAGCGCCGCACCGCCGATGACGACGCCCTCGACCTCACACCGGGCCGGTACGACGCGGTTGGCGAACGGCTCGACCTCGAGGGCGCCATGGCGCGGCTGCCGAACGGCGCCCGCCTCGTGTTCCTGCTGCACGACATCGAGGGGTTCACCCACGAGGAGATCGGCACCCAGCTCGGCATCACGTCGGGGGGCAGCAAGGCCCAGTTGCACCGAGCCCGCATGCTCCTGCGCGCGGCGCTCACCCGCTAGACCAGTTCAGGAATCACACGATGACCACCGATACCGTTCCTCCGAGCCCCCTCGACGACTGTGGGCGCTTCGATGCGCAGCTCGGGCCGTGGCTGGAGCACGACCTCGACGCCACGGCCGACGCGTGGATGGCGCAGCACCGTGCACGCTGTGCCGCCTGCGATGCGATCGTCCGCGATCTCGACGCACTCGTGACCGACGCCGCCGCCCTGTCGCCGCTGGCGCCGCCGCGCGACCTGTGGCCGGCCATCGAAGCCCGGCTCGCGGCGCCGGTCATTCCCATCGGCCCTCGCGGCGACACCGCCATCACCACCGCGCCCGGACGCACCATCACCATCCGCCGCTTCGCGCTCGCGGCCACGCTGCTCGTGGCGGTGAGCTCCGGCGTCACCTGGCAGCTGGCGCGGCGCGCCGCGCGCGGCAGCGGCACGGCCGACCACCGCGCGACGGCCGTCGCGGCCGCACCGGTGCCCACGCGTGACACAACGGCCAACGCCGCCGACGACCCCCCTGCCGACGTCGCCCCCGGCGCCACCACCGAGCTGGTCATCGGCACACCGGCAGCGGCCGGCGCGCCGCGCGCCCGATTCGTGAGCGACGACGAGGATGTGCTCAACGCCGGCGTGACCTTCGAACGGGAGATCGGTGCGCTGCGGCTCATCGTCGATGAACGCTTCACCGAACTCGACACCGCCACGGTGCGGGAGCTGCGCCGCAATCTCGACATCATCGACCGGGCCATTGCCGACAGCCGTGCGGCGCTGGCCCGCGACCCGCGCAGTGCCCTGGTATCGTCGCAGCTCGACCGCGCGTTGCAGACCAAGCTCGACCTCCTTCGCCGAGTGGCCCTCCTGTGATGCCCACCAAACGGCATCTGACCCGCTGGGTGGCCACCGGCGTACTCGCGGCGCTCACCCCGCTCGGCCTGGCGCGTGGCCAGGGTACCGCCCGCGACACGGCGGTGCGTGTGTCACGGGACGCGGTGGTCGATGTGTCGCTGCGCACGGGGCGCCTGATCGTGCGCGGCATCGATGGCGCCAGCGGCCGGGTCCGCGCCGGGCGTGCCGACTACCAGCTGCGCAGCACCGGCACCACCCTCACGCTGTCCGCACCGAACGAGCGCGGTGGGGTGTCGAGCGATGGCCCGCTCGAACTCGACCTCCCGCGTGGGGTACGTCTCAATGTGAGCACCCTGAGCGCCGAGGTGGAGATCGTCGACATCGACGGCAGTGTCGACGTGCGCACCACGAGCGGGAACATCCGGCTCGAGGGAGTCCGCGGACGCACGGTCCTCGAGACGGTTTCCGGCGACATCGGCAGCACCGGCAGTACCATGCAGCTTCGTGCCAACACGGTGAGCGGGGATCTCCGCATCCGCGAGGCACGCGGGGAGCTCGACCTGCGCACCACCAGCGGCGACGTCTCGATCAGCGGCGACCGTCTGCGGCGCGTGGTTGTGGAGGGCGTGAGCAGCGAGGTCGGGATCGCCGCGGGTCTCGCCGACGATGCGGTCGTGCGCCTCACCACCCACTCGGGAGACGTGTCCGTGCGCCTCCCCGAGGGCGCGCGGGGACGGCTCGACCTCTCCACGTTCACCGGCACCCTCAGCGCGGGCGGGCCGCTCACGCTGCTCCCTGGCGAGAGCGGCGGCGGCCGCCGCGGTCGTTCCACCCGTCGCTACGAAATCGGTGGCGGCGGTCCCCTGCAACTCGACATCTCCACGTTCAGCGGCGATATCCGCCTGCTGCGAGGCCCTCGCTCATGACCCGCCCTTCGTCAGCGTTCTCCATGCTCGTTCGCCGCGTTGCCCCCGTCGTCGTCGCGGTCTGCGCCACGCTCGCCCTCGCCCTGCCGGTCTCCGCGCAGGACTCCCGCCGCGAGAACGCCTTCACGTGGTCGGGAAGCATCCCGGCGGGGCACACCATCTTCGTCAAGAACATCAATGGCGGCGTCGAGGTGGAGCGCAGCCCCAGTGGTCGCGTCGAGGTCACCGCCGAGAAGCGCTGGCGGCGGGGCAACCCCGAGGACGTGCGCATCGAGCTCAAGAAGAGCGGCGACGACGTCGTGATCTGCGCCCTCTGGTCGGAGGGGTCGACGTGCGATGAGCGCGGCATCCGGTCCGAACGCGGCATGCGCTGGAACGACCGCAATGATGTCTCGGTGCGCTTCACCGTGCGCGTGCCCGAGGGTGTACGCGCCGACCTCGCCACCGTCAACGGCGGCATCGAGGTCACCGGGGTCAGCACCGAGGTGCGCGCCAACACGGTCAACGGCAGCATCAGCGCCCGCAGCGCCGGTGGCCCGGTGCGCGCGAAGACCGTCAACGGCAGCATCAACGTGTCCATGGGCACGCTTGGCAGCGCGCAGGATCTCGAGTACGAGACCGTGAACGGCGGCATCGTCATCGAGCTGCCGTCCAACTTCGGCGCCGAACTCGAGCTGTCCACCGTGAACGGACGCGTCTCCACCGACTTCCCCATCACCGTGTCGGGTACGCTCTCTCCGCGCCGCCTGCGTGGCACGGTGGGCGACGGCCGCACCCGGCTGCGCGCCAGCACCGTCAACGGCTCGGTGACGCTCAAGCGAGCGAACTGACGGGGACCGGACGCTGGCGACAGTCTTCCGTACACAGCACACCGTCCACCGATCAGGCGTCGGTCGCCCGCGCCGTCACGCGAGCACGCTACGCCGCGGCCAATGCCTCGATGCGGGCGGCCAGGTCGAAATCGAGCGACGTGATCCCGCCGCGGTCGTGCGTGCTCAGCGTGAACGTCACACGGGTGTAGCGGATGTCGATGTCGGGGTGGTGCTGCATGGCCTCGGCCACATCGGCGACCTGCCCGATGAAGGCGATCCCCGCCGGGAAGGTCGCAAAGTGGTAGGTCTTCGTGATCGCATCGCCCTTGCGGGACCACCCCGGCAGGGTGCCGAGGCTGCGCTGGATCTCGATGTCGGAGAGTGCGGGGCTGAGGGTCATCTGTTCCAGACTAGGGGCTGCCCGTAGCGCTGACAATGGATGCCCGGACGGTGGTGGTGGCGGGACGGCCTCTGCCCCGGAGCCTGCTTGCGACTTCGGCGTTTGTTCGGTACGATCAGCGCATGATGCTTGCCCTGCCCGTTTTTCCGGCGCCGCTCCGGCTGCTGACTGTGCAGGCCGACCTGCAGTATCACGTCGCACCGGGTGGCGGGCTGTTCAACCCGCCCGGGGCCACGGGGCTGGGCTTCTGGTCCATCAATCCCTATGTCGGCTGCGCCTTCGGCTGTGCCTACTGCTACGCCCGGGACACGCACCGCTACGCCATCGAGCGGGCGGGAGAGGTGGGGCGGCAGGTGGCCGACGCCATGCCGCCATGGCTGGCGTGCGAGCGGCGCGTGCTGGTGAAGCAGCGGGCGGGGGCGCGCGTGCGGGACGCATTGCGTTCCTCGCGGGCGCCCCGGGCCGGCGACTCTCTGGTGATCGGGTCGTCCACCGATCCCTACCAACCCGCCGAGCGGCGGTTTCGGGTCACGCGGGAGATCCTGGAGGCGCTCGGCGAGGTGCGCGGGCTGTCGGTGGTACTCATCACCAAGAGCCCGCTGGTGACGCGCGACATTCCCCTGCTGCAGCGGCTGGCCGACCGCAACACGGTGGCGGTGCACGTCTCGCTCATCACGGTCGACCGGGAGCTGGCCCGCCGTCTCGAGCCGCGGGCGCCCACCCCGACTGCGCGGCTACGGGCCGTCCGGCGGCTCGCCGACGCCGGCATCGCGGTCAGCGTGAACTGCATGCCCGTACTCCCCGGCATCACCGACGAGCCGGCCGTGCTGGCCGATCTGGTGGCGCAGGTGGCGGCCAGCGGCGCCACCAGCCTGGGCGCGTGCGCCCTGCGGCTGCGGGCGGCGTCCCGGCGGCGCTACCTGCCCGTTATCCGGGAGGCGTTTCCGGCGTTGGCCGACCGGTACGAGTCCACCTACCGGCGCAGCGCGTATGTCGGCGATCGCTACCGGGCGGGATTGCAGCAGGTCATGGAACGGCTCGCTCGGCGCCACGGGCTGCACATCCGGGGGTATCGGAATTCCACTCACGACGCCAAAGATAGAACAGAAGCCATACAGGAAGAAATGAAGAAACCATCGATTGTCAGACAGCTCGCCCTGTTTTGAGCGTCACCTGATGACCACCCGCCGGGCCGGATCCGGCGGGATTTTCCGGTCCTCGTTTTCGGTCTTTCTTCGGTATTCAATATGACGGCAGCCCTTTCTCCACTCCCACCCGACGCCCCCGGCGCCTTGCGGGCGCAGCACCGGGAGGCGCTCACCCGACAGGTGCAGGCCGTCGTGGCCGGTGGTCGTACCGCCGGCCCGCCGTGGGGCACTGGCCTCACCGCGCTCGATGCCGCCTTGGGGGGCGGCATCCCCCGCGGGCGCCTCACCGAGCTCACCGGGCCGCTCGCGGTGGGCAAGACGACCCTGCTCCGGCAGGTGGTGGCCCGGGTGCTGCACACCGGCAGTTGGGTGGCCTGGATCGACGCCGGACGGACACTGGCGCCGGCGCCGTGGGCGGACCTGGGTGAGCGCTTCGTGGTCATCCGGCTGCCGGAACCCAGACGGGCGGCCTGGACCGCCGATCTGCTGTTGCGGAGCGGGGTGTTCGGGCTCGTGGTGCTCGACGGCGCCCCGCCGCTGTCGCGGGTGCACGGGGTGCGGCTGGCTCAGCTGGCCCGCGAGCGCGATGCCGCCTGCGTGGTGCTCGCGCACGACGTGCCGGGTGGGCCTCGCGTGAGCCGGCTGGCCGGCACGGTGCGAGTGCGCATGACGCTCGACATGCCTCCCTCCATGCAGGCGCAGTGGCCACGCGGCCCGCACCGCCACCGACGACCGCTCGTGGTGGCCGAGAGTGTGCCGGTGCCCGACCCAGCGCCGGCGGCGCCCCGGATGGTGGTGACCGTGGAGAAAGGTGGACAGGGCAATCGCAATCAGACCATCGAGGTGGATCGTGTCATCGTCGTGGCGCGTCGCGTGTGTGCGGATTCCGAGATTCCCGATCGGCGCGGGGTGGCGCGCAGCGCGCGTCGTCCGTGGACCGCTCGCGGCAACAGCACCGATACCGGCGCCGACGCCGATCAGCGGCCCCAGGCGCACCCCGTCACCTGGGGCGGGCTCGGGGTCGCCGCGCATGACCTGTACGGAACTGACGTTCCCGGACATCCAGCTCGACTTGCTGCTGGACTCGACGAGGCCCCCGGCGACCGGCTCACCGGCCCCGGACGCGACCGGCACGAGCGGGATCTCGACCGGCGCACCCGCGACTGGACGACGTACCGCGGGCGACGGCGCGCCGCCGAGTCGGGGTTCGGGCGCCGCAGCCGGCGCGACCGCGCCCCCACCCCATTGGGATGACGCCCCGCGCGCCCTCGCGGTCGACACACGCTTGCGTGTGGTGTCGCTCGCCGCGGGGCGCGCGGGTGTGCGCGCCGGGATGACCATCCCTGAGGCACAGGCGCGCTGTGCCGACCTCGAAGTGCGCCCGTGGGACGAGCATGCCATCACCGACGCCGTGCTCGCGGCCACCACGGCGTTGCTCGCTGCCAGTCCGCAGGTCACACCGGTGGCCGGCACCCCGGGCATGTGGTGGGTGGGGGCGACCGGGTTCGACGCCCTCGGCGGCGAGGAGCAGTTGGCGCGCACCCTGCTCACCATCGCGCAGCGGTGGCATCCCGACGCCCGCGTAGCCATCGCCGACAGCTGCGTGGCGGCCCGAGCGGCGACGTGGGCGCCGCCGCCGCGCCGTACCGCGCCAGGATCCGCCGTCCACGCCGCCCACTCCACGCCCGCCGCCTTGCCCTCGACCATCACCCTGGTGCCCCGCGGGCACTGCGCTCCGTATCTCGCGCCAGCACCGCTGGGGCTCGTGCCCATGCCAGACGACGTCCGCGAGGCGCTGCAGATGCTGGGGCTGCGCACCGTGGGCGCCTTGGCCGTGCTCGACCCCGGCGACGTCGAGCACCGCTGGGGCGCCGAGGGGCTCACGGCGTGGCGGCTGGCGCGCGGCGACGACCCGCGGCGGCCGGGGCTCGTGCGCGTGGAGGCCGCCCGCAGCGCCAGCGTGGAGCTGCCAGCGGCGGTGGAGAGTGCCGAGCCGGTGCTGTTCGTGCTGCGTGCCCAGTTGCAGCGGTTGCTGCACGCGTGTGTGCACGACGGGCGGGCAGCAGCGGCGGTGGCCATCACGCTCGTGCTCGACGCCGGGCGCCAGTACCCCATCGAGGACATCGGGTCGGAGCTGGTTGGGCATACGGAAGTGCCGGAGACATCGGATGATGGGAGTGCGGGTGACCGGCGGGCGGAGACCCGCCCCGCCCCGACACCGGTGCCATCCGCCGAGCGGGTGCGGTCCCCATCGTCCTCCCTGCTCGGCATTCCGCAGCGCAGCATCACCCGCGAAGTCCGCCCCGCGCGGCCGCTGGCCCGGCTCGAGCCGCTCTTCGATCAGTGTCGGGCGCTGCTCGAAAGCTGGCGCATCCCCGCACCGGTCATCGGGGTCACCGTCAGCGTGCCGGCCACGGCGCCGCTGGCTGCCGATCAAGGCGACCTGCTCGTGCCGTCGTGGCGGGATGCCGCCATGAACGCCGAAGCCGTGTTCGCGCGGCTGCGGGCGGTGCTTGATCCGGACAACCGTGGCGATGTGATCGTACACCCCGAAGCACGCGATACCCATCGCGTGGAGGAGACCGGTACCTGGGTGAACGCCGATGCCGTGGCGCTCGCGGCGGCGGCGTTGCCCGCACCACCGGGCGCGTCGGCGATGCTCCCTGGCGTCACGCCGGCCGTGCTGCGCTTGCTCACGCCCCCCGAGGCGGTGGAGGTGGAAGCCCCGCACGGGGTACCCGGCGCGGTGTGGTGGCGTGGACGCCGGCTGTCATTCGTGTCGGTGCATGGGCCCGAGCGCCTCAGCGGCGACTGGTGGCGCGGCGACGGCTACGCGCGCGACTATTGGCGCGCCCTCGCCGACGGCGAAGGGGACGTGCTGCTGTACCACGAGGCCGATGCGCGCTGGTACGTGCAGGGGTGGTACGACTGACGGCGTGACTCGCCGGCGGACACCGGGGGCCGGCGTTTCGCCCTCGGGACCAGGCAACGACCTGCACCGGCCACAGGACAAGGCGCGTGCCGACGGGACACGTCGCACCCCACGAGCCGAGCGCCTCCAACGTCCCCGACGGTGCGCGCGTTCCGCTACGTGGCCTGCTCCTCTCCCCCTCACTCCCTGAAGCCCGCCATGCCCCCACGCCCCTGGTGCGCGACCCAGCTCCACTCCCCCACCCCCTCCCGGAGAACCCCCCGATGACCGGAGTCTTCACGCGCGGAGGGCGCCTGCTGGCCGCGCTCGCGCTGTCGGCCACCACGCTCGCGGCGCAAACCCGTACCATCACGGGCAAGGTGCTCGAAGAAGGGTCGCGCGCTCCCATCACCGCCGCCCAGCTGCAGGTGCAGGGCACCAACATCGGCACACTCAGCCGCGACGACGGCGCCTTCACCATCGTCGGCGCGCCCGCCACCCAATTCGTGCTCGTGGTACGCCGGCTCGGCTACCCGATGACGCGCCTCACCGTCGAACCGTCGCGCACGTCACTGGAGATCGTCCTGAAGAAGGACGTGCTCAACCTCGATCAGGTGGTCGTCACCGGCCAGGCCACCGGCATCTCGCGCCGCAACCTGGCCAACGACGTGGCCAGCGTGAGCGGCGCCGACGTGAACAAAGTCTCCGCCCAGTCCATCGAAAACGCCATGCAGGGCAAGATCGCCGGTGCCCAGATCTCGCAATCCACCGGCGCCCCTGGCGGCGGCAACCGCATCCGCATCCGCGGGATCTCGTCCATTCTCGGCTCCGCGCAACCACTCTACGTCATCGACGGCGTGATCGTCACCGACGTCGCCATCGGTTCCGGCACCAACAAGGTCACGCGCGCCGCCGGGACTGCCATCTCGGTGGGCAACCAGGAAGCCCCGGTCAACCGTATCGCCGACCTCAACCCCAACGACATCGAGAACGTCGACATCCTCAAGGGTTCGGCGGCGGCGGCCATCTATGGCTCGAAGGCATCGGGCGGCGTCATCATCATCACCACCAAGCGCGGGCAAGCGGGCAAGCCGCGCTTCTCGCTCCGCATGGGGACCGGCACCTCGGAACTCGCCTACCGCAACGGCTCCCGGCGCTTCCAGACCCTCGACGATGCCGTGCGGGTGTTCGGTGCCGGCATCACGCCCTTCTACGACCCCAACCGGTTCCTCGACTACGAGTCGCTGGCCTACGGCAACCGCCCGGTGAACTCGGACCTGTCACTCAGCGTGAGCGGCGGCTCGCAGGACACCCGGTACTTCGTCTCGGCCAGCCGGCGCAACGAAGAGGGCATCGTCGCCAACACGTTCGCCCGCAAGACCAACGTGCGCGTGAACCTCGACCAGCGCATCTCCTCGCGCATCAACTTCCAGGTGGGCAACGAGATCCTCAACAACGCCAGCGACCGCGGCCTGTTCGGCAACGACAACGCCGGCAACTCGATCGCCTACACGCTCACCAAGATCCCGAGCTTCCTCGACCTGCGGCGCAACGCCGACGGCTCGTGGCCGGTGAACCTCTTCTATCCGTCCAACCCGCTACAGACCATCGACCAGTTCCAGAACGACGAGAACGTCTGGCGCAACATCACCACCTCACGCCTCACGGTCGACGTGCTGACGGGTGAGAAGCAGACGCTCCAGTTCGTCGCCTTCGGCGGCGTGGACCTGCTCAACCAGAGCAACCTGATCTACTCGCCGCCCACGCTGCAGTTCGAGCCGGTGGATGGGCTACCCGGGACATCGGGAAACTCCAAGACCACCAACCTGCAGCGCAACCTCAACCTCAACGTCGTGCACGGCTGGACCCCCCGCGCGTCGCTCAAGGTCACCTCGCAGGTCGGTACGCAGTTCGAGGAGCGCGACTTCAACCAGACACGCGCGTCGGCGCAGAATCTGCTCGGCGGCCTCGAGGTCGTGACGTCGGGCACGGTGCGTGACATCGATGAATCACGCCTCCGCGTGGAGGACTTCGGTGTCTTCATGCAGACCGAAGCGCTCTGGAACGAGACGCTGCTGTTCACCGTGGGCGCCCGCGCCGACCGCAGCAGCAACAACGGCGATCCGGGCCGGTTCTTCCTCTTTCCGAAGGCTGCCAGCTCGTATCGCTTCGCCAACCTCAAGCCGGGCTGGGTGGACGAAGCCAAGCTGCGCGTGGCGTACGGGGAAACCGGCAACCAGCCGCTCTACGGTCAGAAGTTCACGAACCTCGACCTCTCGAGCGTCGGTGGACTCGGAGCGTTCCGCGTAGGCTCGGTGCGGGCCTCGTCCGACCTGCGCCCCGAGCGGCAGCGGGAGTTCGAGGCCGGTGCCGATCTCAACCTCCTGCGCAACCGGGCCACGCTCGCCGTGACCGGCTTCCGTCGCAACATCTCGGACCTGCTCATCACACGCACGCTCGCACCCACCACGGGCTTCAGCAGTGAGACGTCAAACGGCGCCGAAATGCAGGTGACGGGTGCCGAAGTGTCGATCAACGCGTTCCCGGTGCAGACCCCCACCTGGGGCTGGACGTCGCGCCTCAACTGGGGCACCAACCGCTCCAAGGTCACCAGCCTTCCGGTGCCGACGTTCCTGCTGGGCGCGCCGCAGGTGGGCGCGGTACGCATCGAGCAGGGCAAGTCCGCCACCCAGCTCATCGGCAACGACACGCTGCCGCAGGCGGGCGGCCGTGTCGTGGTGCCGGTGGTGATGGGCGACGGCAACCCGCTCTGGACCGCGGGCTGGGGCAACGAGGTACGCTTCAAGAGCCTCTCGCTCTACGCCCTGCTCGACCAGCAGAAGGGCGGCATGCTCGCCAACGGCACTTGGCGGCACTACGACCTCGGCCAGAATTCTCGTGACTACGACGAGGTCGACGAGTTCGGCCGCAAGGTCGGCGACGTGCGGCGCACCAGCTACCTGCAGGTCACGCGCATCTACTACCAGAACACATCGTACGTGAAGCTGCGCGAAGTCACGCTCACCTGGGAACTGCCGCAGAAGTGGGCGACGGCCGTGTGGACCGGCGCCAGCGGGGCCAAGCTGTCGCTGAGCGGCCGCAATCTCTACTGGTGGACCAAGTTCCGCGGCGGCGACCCCGAGGCGCAGAACTTCGGCGGGGGTGGAGCCCCCGACGCGGTCCAGCGCAACCGCGAACTCGCCGCCTATCCCGCCAGCCGCAGCTACTGGCTCAACTTCAGCGTGGACTTCTGACCATGACCGCCATTCGTCATCGCCGGACGCGCGCGCTCACGCTGCTGGCCGTCTGCGCCACCGCCGCGGCGTGCAACGCCGCCGACATCGGCAACTTCAACAGCCCCAACACCTCGCAGCTCGAGGGCACACCCGAAGCGTCCACCGTCAACACCACCGTCGCTGGTTTGCTTGGCGGCGCACGCGCCGGTGCTGGCACCTGGGCCAGCACCCTCGGCATCTTCGGCCGCGAAATCATGAACCTCGACGGCGCCGAACCGCGCAATGTGCTGGCGCTGCTCATCGGCCCGCTGGAACCGGGCGGTTTCGGTGTGGATGTGGGGTGGACGAACTCCTATCGCAACCTGCGCACCGCCTACACGATCCTCGACGTCGTCGACAAGGTGCCGAACTACAGCGCGGCGCAGCGGAGCGGGGTGAAGGGGTTCGTGAAGACCTTTATCGCGCAGGAGTACGTCAACCAGATTCGCGTCCGTGACACCTTCGGCCTCGTCTTCGATGTGCCCAAGGACCCCACCGAGCAGGGCGCATTCATCACCCGGGAGGAGGCCTACACGCGCACGGCCGCCCTCTTCGACGAGGCCCGCACCGACCTCGCGGCGGCTGGCACGGCGTTCCCGTTCACCCTCACCACGGGCTTCACCGGCTTCAACACGCCGACGACGTTCCTGCGTGTGAACCGGGCGCTCAAGGCACGCCTCGAGATTTACCGGGGCCGTTGGGCCGACGCCCTGACGGCGCTCAACGAGTCGTTCCTCAGCACCGCGTCGGGCACGGCGGCCTCGCTCAACACCGGCGTGTTCCATGTGTACAGCACGGCCTCGGGCGACGCGACCAATCCGCTCTTCGACCCGGCCCCCCGCGCCATCGTGGCCGTGCCGGAGTTCCTCACCGAGGCCCGGCTGCGTGCCGACGGCTCACGCGACCTGCGCGCGACGTCCAAGGCCGTGGTCGGCACGGTGCTGCTCGCCACCCAGGGCATCAGCTCCAACGTGCGACCGACGGTGTACCCGACGAACGTCACCCCGGTACCGATCATCAGGAACGAGGAGCTCATTCTCATGCGCGCCGAGGCCAACATCGGGCTGGGCAACCGTGCGGCGGCGATCGCGGACCTCAACTTCGTCCGCACCAATGCCGGGGGCCTGCCGCCGCTGGCAGCCGACTTCAGCGGGGACCTGATCACGGAAGTGCTGTATGACCGCCGCTACTCGCTGTTCTTCGAGTACGGACACCGCTGGGTGGACGCACGGCGTTACAACCGGCTTGGTGAGCTCCGGAAGCAGCTGCCCACGCACCGGGTGTTTCCGCTCGTCCCCATCCCGGTCGACGAGTGCAACCAGCGATCGTCGGCGGTCCCGCGCGGCTGCGTGAACGTGGCCGGCAACTAGGCACGATCTGCGTGGCACGAAGGCGATGGGCGGGGTGGTCGATCACGACTGCCCCGCCCATGTTGCAGGCGTGGCATGGCGCGCCGCTCGACGGGCGGTTCGTCGCCATGGTGCCCTCGTCACGGTCCTGCGATGCCGCCCGCTGCCTTCTCGACGCCGTCCATCGGTTCAGACCCGCCCCCCACGGCGCTCTGGTCAACGCTGACGCCTGATCAGGCGCTGGCCGCGCTCGATGTGTCGCGCGACCAGGGACTGTCCACAACGGCTGTCGAGTCGCGACGGGCCGAATACGGCGCCAACGTGCTGCAGGCCGCCGCCCGCCGCCGTCCCTGGCGCATCCTGCTGGCCCAGTTCGCGGACGTCACCGTCCTTGTGCTGCTCGCGGCCGCGATCATCGCCGGCGCACTGGGTGAGCCGGAAGATGTGGCAGCCATTGTCGCCATCGTCGTCCTCAATGCGCTGCTCGGGTTCGTGCAGGAGTACCGCGCGGAACAGGCCATGGCCGCGCTCGGGGCGCTCGCCGCACCGGCGGCCCGCGTGCGTCGTGACGGCTGCGAGCAGACCATCCCGTCGGCCGATCTCGTGCCGGGCGACCTCGTGCTGCTCGAAGCCGGCAACATCGTTCCTGCCGACCTTCGCCTCGTCGAGGTGGCGCGCCTTGGCGTCGAGGAGGCCGCGCTCACCGGCGAGTCGCAACCGGTGGAGAAGGCCGTGGCCGCTGCGCCGTCCGCCGATCTCCCGCTCGGCGACCAGCGCGGCATGGCCTTCAAGGGCACCGTCGTCAGCGGCGGGCGCGGGCTGGGCGTGGTCATCGCGACCGGCATGCGTACCGAACTGGGACGGATCGCGGCGATGTTGCGCGACGCCCCCGACGTGCGCTCGCCGCTGCAACTCCGCCTCGCCGCCTTCGGCCGGCGCCTGGCCGTGTTGGTCCTCGCGCTGTGCGTCGTGATCTTCGTGGCCGGACTCGGGCGTGGCGAAGAGGTCGGGCTGATGTTCATGACCGCGCTCAGCCTCGCCGTAGCCGCCATTCCGGAAGCGCTGCCGGCGGTCATCACGGTGGCGCTGGCACTTGGCGCCCGCCGCATGGTGCGACAGCAGGCGCTCATTCGCCGTCTGTCCGCCGTCGAGACGCTGGGGTCGGTGACGTACATCTGCACCGACAAGACCGGCACGCTCACGGAGAACCGCATGCGGGTCGACACGGTGCGGCACGTGGACGGTGACGTATCGCTGCTCGAACCGCTCGGGCGGGATGCGGCGATCCCCGTCACGGTGGCCGAGGCGCTCGCCCTCTGCACCGATGTGCAGTACGCCGAGGCTGATGGGCTGGTCGGTGACCCCACGGAGACGGCCCTCGTGCGAGCCGCCGGCGAGGCCGGCGTGGACAAGCGGCAGTGCGATCGGCAGTGGCCACGTGTGGCTGAGGCACCCTTCACCGCCGAGCGCGCGCGCATGACCACCGTACACGCCCAGGACGACGTGGTGCTGGCGTGCACCAAGGGCGCGCCGGAGCGCGTCATCCCCCGCTGCACGGAGATGCGGCGGCTGGATGGCGTGGTGCCGATCGACCGGGAGGGGCTGCTGCACGAAGCGGAAACCATGGCCGCCAACGGGCTGCGCGTCCTCGCCATCGCCGTGCGGCGCCTCGACACGATTCCCGAGCGCGTGGAGGACGAGGAACGCGCCCTCACGCTCGTCGCCCTGGTGGGCCTGCTCGATCCGCCCCGCGCCGAGGCGGGCGAGGCGGTGCGGACGTGTCAGGGAGCGGGCATTCGGGTGGTGATGATCACCGGCGACCATCCCGCCACCGCCCGAGCGATCGCCGAACGGCTGGGCATCGCCGCATCCGGCGACGAGGTGCTCACCGGCCGCGATCTGGCGCAGCTGGACGACGACGCCATGGCGGCGCGCGTCGGCACCGTGCGCGTGTATGCGCGGGTGGCACCGGAGGACAAGCTGCGCATCGTGTCGGCGCTGCAGGCGCGTGGGGAGTACGCGGCGATGACCGGCGACGGGGTGAACGACGCGCCGGCCCTCAGGCGCGCGAACATCGGCGTGGCCATGGGCCGCGGCGGCACCGACGTGGCGCGGGAAGCGTCGCACATGGTGCTGCTCGACGACAACTTCGCCACCATCGTCTCGGCCGTGCGCGAAGGGCGCCGCATTTACGACAATATCCGGCGCTTCGTCCGATTCGTGCTGTCCACCAACTCCGGCGAGATCTGGACGCTGTTCCTGGCCCCCTTTCTCGGGCTGCCACTCCCGCTGCTGCCCATTCACATCCTGTGGATGAACCTCGTCACCGACGGGCTGCCGGGGCTGGCGCTGTCGGCGGAGCGAGGTGAGGCGGATGCGATGCAGCGTCCCCCGCGGCCACCGGAGGAAGGGATCTTCGCGCACGGCCTGTGGCAGCATGCGGTGTGGGTGGGGCTGCTCATGGCCGGACTCGCCCTGGGCACGCAGGCCTGGGCCATCCGCACCGGCAACGCGCACTGGCAGACCATGACATTCACGGTGCTCACGCTGTCGCAGCTGGCGCACGTCCTGGCCATCCGGTCGGAACGTCTGCCGCTCTGGCGGATCGGCGTGTTCAGCAATCCCTTGCTGCTGCTGGCCGTCGTCGGCACCATTGGCCTGCAGATGCTGACGCTGTACGTACCGGCCATGACGCCGATCTTCCGCACGGTGCCGCTGACGGGGCCGGAACTCGCGCTCTGCTTCGGGGTCGCCGTGCTCGTGTATGTTGCCGTCGAATGCGAGAAACTCCTGATCCGTCGTCGAGGATGGTATGCCGCCGACAATCGTCACCGTTGATGGTTCCGAGTATGCCGACGTGGCGCTTCCTCTGGCGCTGGACCTGGCGCGCCTGATCGGCACGTCGCTGGACCTCATGACCCGGTACCTCACGCGTATCGTCGCTGAGGTGTGGGCCACGGGTGCCGATGCCACCCACTGTGCGCCGCCGCACTTCGTACCGACGCGCGCCATCAACGAATCCGCCGTCTCGTCTCGCGCGGATCTCCTCGCCATGGCGACCGCGGCACGCGGTCCGCTGGGTCGTGTCCTCCTGGGGAGCGTGGCCGACAAGGTGGTGCGCACCGCCGATCATCCGGTGCTGCTGTACCGCCAAGCCGGCGAGATCGGCGCGTGACCCTCGCCACCCTCGGCCTGCGCTTCGTCGTCGCGGCCGTGGTGGTCATCGTGGCCGGGACCGTCCTGGCGCGCAGTGGTGACGTGATTGCCGCCCGCACGCGCCTGGGCGGTGTCTGGGTAGGCTCGGTGTTTCTCGCGCTCGCCACGTCGCTGCCGGAGATCGTCACCGACCTCGCCGCCGTTCGCCTGGGCGCCATCGACCTCGCCGTGGGCGACCTCTTCGGCAGCAGCATGGCCAACATGCTCATCCTCAGCCTGGTCAGTCTCGTGCCGGGCGGGGCCGACGTGTTCCGCCGCACCACGCTCGACCACGTGCTGTATGCGTGCCTCGCCATCATCCTCACGATGATGGCCGCCGGTACCATCCTCATCCGCTCGACGGCGTCGGTGGCGGGGATGGGTGCCGGGTCGCTCGTGATCCTGGTGGTGTACGCCGTCGCGTCGCGGGCGGCCTTTCGGCACAGCCGGGTGGCGCAGGAGGCCGGCGTGACGATCGAGATGTCCTCCGCGCCCGGTGGGGCGGCCGTCCCGAGTGCCACGCATGCCGACGGCAACACGCCCACGCTGCAGCGCGCCGGGCTCACCTTTCTCGCCGCCGCCGCCGTGATCGTGATGGCGGCGCCGCAATTCGCGCACGCCGCCGAAGGCATTGCCACCCTCACCGGTGTCGGCTCCACCTTCGTCGGGACATGGCTCGTGGGGCTCTCCACGTCCCTGCCCGAACTGGTCACCTCGCTGGCCGCCGTTCGGCTGCGTGCCTACGATCTCGCCGTCGGCAATCTATTCGGCAGCAATGCGCTCAACATGATCATCTTCGCCGGCCTCGATCTCGCGCATCCGGCAGCGCCGGTGCTCAGCGTGGCCGACCCCGCACACGTGCTCACCGCCATGGTGGCCGTGATCCTCATGGCCGTGGCGATCGGCACCCTCGCCCTGCGCTCCAAGCGTGTGGAGCGGGCCGTCGAACCGGGCAGCCTGCTGCTTGTGATGGGGTACGTGCTGGGGATCGGGCTGGTGTTCTGGCGGTCGACGGCCGGGGCAGCCACGCCCCGCCTTGCACGTGACGCCGCCGGTGGTGTGTCGGGTATCGCGCCGGCGTCCGCGCAAGCCCTGGCCAATGCGACGCTGCTCGTGTCTCTCGACGGCTTCCGCGCCGACTATCTCGACCGTCCCGGAGCGGTGCGCCTGCGCGCCCTCGCCGAGCGCGGGGCGCGTGCCGAGCGGCTGGTGCCCAGTTTTCCGAGCAAGACCTTTCCCAATCACCACACGCTTGTCACCGGGCTGTACCCCGAGCACCACGGCATCGTGGCCAATACGATGCGCGACCCGAACATCGCCGCGACCTTCACCATCGGCGACACGCTGGTGGCGCGCGATCCGCGCTGGTGGGGCGGCGAGCCCATCTGGGTGACCGCCGAGAAGCAGGGTGTGCGCGCCGCGTCGCTGTTCTGGCCTGGCGGCGACTACGCGATCGGGGGCCGCCGGCCCACCTACTACCTGCCCTACGACGGCCGGATGCCGAACGCGGCGCGCGTCACACAGGTGCTCGACTGGCTCGCGATGCCGCCGGCACAGGCGCCGCGGTTCGTGGCACTCTACTTCAGCACCACCGACGATGCCGGCCATGCATACGGGCCGCCGTCAGCGCAGGTCGACACCGCGATCACCCATGTCGACTCGCTGGTGGGGGCACTCGTCGATGGGCTCGCGGCGCGCGGGCTCGGCGACCGTGTCAATCTGGTGATCGTCTCCGACCACGGCATGACCGACGTCAGCGCCGAGCGTCGCATCTATCTCGACGACTACATCGATCTCACCGACGTGGAGGTGGTGGACTGGATGCCAGTGAGCGCCGTCACGCCCAAGCCGGGCAAGCTCGCCGCCGTGTACGACGCCCTGCGCCATGCCCATCCGCAGTTGCAGGTGTTTCATCGCGACAGTGTGCCCGCGCGTTTTCACTATCGGGACCACGTGCGCATCACGCCGCTGGTGCTGCTCGCCGGTGAAGGATGGACCATCACCAGCCGGGAGCGCGCGAAACGGTTGCCCGCGCCACGCGGTGGCACCCATGGCTACGACAACGCACTCCCGAGCATGGGCGCGCTGTTCATCGCCGCCGGCCCCGACATCGACGAGGGGCGCGTGCTGCGGCCCGTCGCCAACGTGCATGTGTACCCGCTGCTGGCGCGGCTGCTCGGCGTCGTGCCGGCGCCGAACGACGGCAGCGCCGACTCGCTGGCGATCGTGCGGCGCTGACGCCGGTCAGCCCGTCGGGGCGTCCCCGGTGTCCTGCCCCGCCAGGGGCTTCCCCTCGTGGTCGGAGATCAGCACCCACACCGTGCGCGTGCGCCTGGAGTAGAGCAGCCGCACCGTGACGTCCCGGGGATGCTGCTTGAACGCAAAATGGAAATGGAAGCTGGTGTCGAGCGACTCCCGGATCACCCCTTCCTTGAAGCGCCCGTAGAACTCCTGCACCCGCGTGCACGGCGCGATCTCGGTGAAGAACTGCTTGCCGATCGCGTCCTCCTTGCGCAGCGACGCGAGCTTCGACTCCAGCGCGTTGTAGTTGAGAATCCGCCCGGTGGCATCGAGCTGGATCATGCCATACGGCAAGCGATCCAGTTCGTCGGCGGTCATGCGATCGGCGGCCTGCAGGGCCTCGTCGATCTGTTGCGTGTACGGGTTGAGCATCGAAACGCGCGAGTGGGTATCCGGTGGGGGACTGCAAGGATAACCCGAGGCTCGGGATCCGGTGGATGGGGGGTGGGGGATGCCCAGCGCTCTTTTCTTCGGTATATATTCGGCTGTCGTATGTCGTACGCCGAACTCCACTGCCACTCCGCCCTCTCCCTGCTCGACGGCGCCTCGCTCCCCGAAGCGCTCGCCGAGCAGGCGGCAGCCCTGGGCTACCCGGCCCTGGCGCTCACCGACCACGACGAGATGGGTGGGGTCGTGCGCTTCGGCACGGCCTGCGAAGCCGTTGGCGTGGGGGGGATTCTCGGCGTCGAGCTTACGGTCCGCATGCCCGAGCTGGGCAATCGCGGGGGCGAGCGCCGCACACACCTCGTCCTGCTCGCCGAGACGCGCGAGGGGTACCGCAACATTTCCACCTTGGTCACCCGGGCCCGCCTGGACAGCGTACGCGGCCACCCCAGCGTGCCTTGGGCGCTCGTCACGCGCCATGTGCAGGGGGTCACGGCGCTCACCGGCTGCCCCCGTGGCTGGGTGCCCCAGCTGTTGGCCGAGGGCAAGCCTGACGAGGCATGGACCGCGGCCACCGAACTGCGCGACGTGTTCGGTGAGCACCTGGCCATCGAGTGCTGGGACCATCGGCTGCCGGAAGAACGCGTGCTGGTGAAGCAGCTGCAGCCGCTGGCGGCACGACTCGGTGTGCCGTGGGTCGTCACCAACAACGTGCACTATGCCACCCCCGAAGTGCGCCTCGTGCATGACGTGCTCACCACGCTGCGCCACGAACGCACGCTCGACACCATGGGTACGCGCCTCAGACCCAACGCGGAGTGGGCGCTCAAGGCCCCGCGGCTCATCTACCGGCGCTGGCGGGGGGCCGAGGAGGGCGTGCGGGCCACACTCCGCATCGCCGACCGGTGCGCGTTCCGGCTGCAGCAGCTCAAGCCCACCATGCCGGCGTTTCCGTTGCCGCCCGGCGTCACCGCACCCGAGTATCTCGCCCGCCTCGTCGAGCAGGGGGCGCACGAGCGGTGGGGCAACACACGCACCCCGAAGCACGATCGCCAGCTCGCCCACGAACTCGGCATGATCCGCAAGCTCGACCTGGCCGGGTTCTTTCTCATCGTATGGGACATCGTACGGTTCGCCCGACGCGAAGGCATTCTGTGTCAGGGACGCGGCTCGGCCGCCAACTCTGCCGTCTGCTTCTGCCTCGGCATCACCGCGGTCGATCCCATCCGCATGGAGCTGCTCTTCGAGCGCTTCCTGAGCGAGGAGCGACAGGAGGCGCCCGACATCGACATCGACTTCGCGCACCGCGATCGTGAGCGCGTGTTGCAGTACGTGTACAACCGCTACGGCCGCGAGCACGCCGCCATGGTGTGCGAGCAGATCAGCTGGCGTGGCCGCAGCGCCGTGCGGGACGCGGCGCGCGTACTGGGCTTCAGCACGAAGCAGGCGGAGGCCCTGGCCGCGCTGAGTGACCGGTTCAGTGCGAAGAGTACGGCGGCGGCGCTGCGGGTCGATGCGGCCGAGAGTACGGCGGACACAGCGCACACGGAGGGCACGGAGGACAGTGAGGGTACGGAGAACGGTCAACGCGTGAATGAGGCGTCTGCGCATGGCGACGCGGCACGCCTGGGCCAACAGATGCGTGGCGGCACCGAGGCGACCACAAAAGCCCGCGTCGTCCGTGAGGCATCACGCAAAGTTGCCGCATCTGCCACGCGCCCCTCCGCGCCCTCACCATCCTCCGTGCCCTCCGTGCGTGCGGTTCCCGCACCGCCCATCGAGCCGGCCATCCTCCGCGATGCCACCTGGCAGCAACTCATGGACCTGCGCGCCGAACAGAAGCTCGCCAGCGACGAGCGTGCCCAGCTGGGCCCTCTCGCCAAGGGCGCCGACGGCGTGCGCCCCGGCGGTCGCGCGCGCCCCATCGTGCGCCAGAAGGTCGACCCCTCTTCCCGCCTCCCCCTCGACGAGCCAAAGGAGACGCCCCGCGAGTTCGTCGAAGAGCGCAATCGCAGCACCGCCACGCGCGACTCCAGCAGCGGGCGCGAACTCCTGCAGCGCGCCGGCCTCGATCCCGACGACCCGCGCGTGCGGCAGCTCGCGCACGTGGTGAACGGGCTGCATCAGCTGCCGCGCCATCGCTCCATCCACGTGGGTGGCTTCATCCTCACCGAGGAGCCACTCGGCTCGGTGGTGCCCATCGAGCCCGCCTCCATGCCGGGGCGCACCGTCATCCAGTGGGAGAAGGATGATCTCGATCCCGTCGGTCTCGTGAAGATCGATCTGCTCGGCCTCGGCATGCTCACCGTGGTGCAGGACTGCCTGCTGTATATCCGGCATACGCGCGGCGTGACCGTGGATCTTGGCCAACTCGACATGAGCGATCAGGCCGTGTACGACGTGATCTGCCGCGCCGACACCGTGGGGCTCTTCCAGATCGAAAGCCGCGCGCAGATGAACACCCTGCCACGCCTCAGGCCGCGCTGCTTCTACGATCTCGTCGTCGAAGTCGCGCTCATCCGGCCGGGTCCCATTCAGGGCGAGATGGTGCATCCGTACCTGCGCCGCCGCGCTGGGCTCGAGCCCATCACCTATCCGCATCCATCGCTGGAGCACGTGCTGCGGCGTACGCTGGGCGTACCGCTCTTTCAGGAGCAGGGGATGCAGGTGGCGATCGCGGCCGCCGGCTTCACCCCCGGTCAGGCCGACGTGCTGCGCCGCGCCATGGGGCACAAGCGCTCGCGCGAACGCATGGCCGCCATCTGCGAGGAGCTCATCGCCGGCATGGCGCGCAACGGCATCCCCGAAGAGACCGGCCGCCGCATCTACAACCAGATCAACGCCTTCGCCGACTACGGCTTTCCCGAGAGCCACGCCGCGAGCTTCGCGCTGATCGTATATGCCACCGCTTGGCTGCGGCACTACTACGCGCCCGAATACTTGTGCGCCATGCTCAACGCGCAGCCCATGGGCTTCTACTCGCCGAGTACGCTCATCGAGGACGCCAGGCGGCACGGCGTGACGGTGCGCCCCATCGATCTCACGGAGAGTATGTGGGACCACAGCCTCGAGCTGCCCGACGGCCGGACGCTGGTACCCAACGACGGCACCGTGCGGTGGGGCCGGCCCGCCGCGCCAGCCGCCGCCGATGATCCGCCGGCCTCCCGACCCCTCGCCGTGCGTCTTGGTGTGCGTCTCGTACGTGGCCTCGGCGCGAAGGCTCGCCGCGCGCTCGAGGCGGCGCTGCGCGACGGCCCGTTCACGAGCGTCGAGAATGCCGTGCAGCGTGTGGCACTCGACAAGGCCGCCTGGCGCCGCCTCGCCGAAGCGGGGGCATTCGACACCCTGTTCGCGCATGAGCCCCCCGCTCGCCGGCGGCGGGTGGCGCTCTGGGAAGTGATGGCCGCCACGCGCGGCCCCGAACTGCCACTCGCCCCGCGCACCCCACCGGCCCCCGCG
Source organism: Gemmatimonadota bacterium (assembly GCA_021299375.1). Classification (GTDB taxonomy): domain Bacteria; phylum Gemmatimonadota; class Gemmatimonadetes; order Gemmatimonadales; family Gemmatimonadaceae; genus Gemmatimonas. The sequence continues at coordinate 34,003 of JAJTGR010000036.1, read as the reverse complement.
CCGCAGATCCCCGCCGCGACGCCTGTGGAGCTTACCGAAGCCGACTACCGCATGACCGGCCTCTCGCTCGCCGGTCACCCCATGCGACATGTACGCCCGCACCTCGCGCTCAACGGCGTGTTCACCGCGCAGGAAGCCCACGAGCGGGGCAAGGATGGTCAGCCGGTCGCCGTGGCCGGCCTGGTGATCTGCCGGCAGCGCCCCGGCACCGCCAAGGGGTTCGTGTTCCTCACCCTCGAGGATGAAACCGGGATGATCAACATCGTCATCACCCCCGACCGCTTCGACCAGCACGCGCTGCTCATCTCCACCTCGCCGCTGCTGCTCATCCGCGGCACGCTGCAGGTGGAAGGTCAGGTGGTGAACGTGCGGGCCAAACAGTTCAAGGCGCTCGAACTCGGCGGCGGCGAGCAGCACATCCAGGGGCACAACTATCGCTGACCGACAAGCCGTGACCCGTCCGTGGCTGAACCGGGACCGGTCCGCGATCACCTTGGCACAGAGGAGTGGGATCTTCGCTCATCCGCCACACCGTGGACGGCATGCAGCACCCCCAACCCCTCGTGACTATGCGATTTGACTCCCGTCCCTCGCAGTTCGCGCTCCTGTCGGCCGCGTCATCCCTGCTGCTGTTGTCCGCCACGCGCGCCAATGCCCAGCAGGCCGGCCAGCGAGACACCGCCCAGGCCCTTGGCAAGGTCGTCATCACTGGTGTCACCGGCCGCGGCAGCGCCCGCGCCGCGTCGGCCGTGGACAGCAGCATCCTCAAGCAGAATGCGCCGGGCACCAGCGCCCTCAAGGTCATCGAGCGCGTCCCCGGTGTGAACATGCAGTCGGTCGATGGGTTCGGTATGTACGAGTGGTCCAACCGCATCACCATGCGCGGCTTCCAGACCGGCCAGATCGGGCAGACCATGGATGGCATTCCGCTGGGTGACATGTCCTACGGCAACTGGAACGGCCTCGGCATCGGCCGCGCCGTCGACGCGGCAAACCTCGAATCGGCGGCCGTCACACAGGGCACGGGCGCGCTGGGCACCGCCTCGGCCAACAACCTCGGTGGCGTGGTGCAGTACGCCACCGCCGAACCCGCCGGCAAGCGGCAGTTCACGCTGCAGCAGATGGGCGGCCAGTACGCCGCACGGCGCACCATGATGCGCTACGACCTCGGGCTCACGACGTTCGGCGGCAGCAATGGCGTCTCCGCCTTCGCCTCGCTGTCGCGCTTCGATGGCGACAAGTGGAAGGGCGGCGGCAATCGTTTCTCGAACTTCCCCGGTGAACAGAACCTGCTCTTCGGGCAGGGGGGCTTCCTCGGCGGCGCCGGCGAGACCTGGCACGAACAGCTCAACCTCAAGGCGAACCTGTTCCTCGGTTCGAGCAAGTTCACGGCGTTCTACAACTACGCGAACCGCAAGGAAAGCGACTACATGGACCTGTCGCTCTCCGTGTTCAACAGCACCGCGCCGGGGTCGAGCACCTACGGCTTCGGCCCGATGTTCGACTACTTCACGAGCTGGAACACGGCCAAGCAGTTCGCCGAGGCGAGCATCCCGACGTACACGGAACTGACGGACGCCGCGTACTTCAACTCGGCGCAGGGGGCCCGCATGGACCACCTCGCGTATCTCAAGGGCGAATTCAAGCCGACAGCCACGACGCGGCTCGAGGTGCAGCCGTATCTGCATCTGAATCGTGGCGGCGGTGACTGGCATGCGCCCAGCTACGGCGCCGCCTACAGCCCCGACCCGATCATGTTCCGCCAGACGCAGTACAACGCCAACCGCTCCGGCGTGATGGCCAAGGGCACGGCGACGTTCGACCTCGGCTCGGTCTCCAACCAGCTCGAAGTGGGCGGCTGGTACGAAATGAACGAGTCGAGCAACCGGCGTCCGCGCTGGGGGCTGGTGAACTATCAGCAGGGTCCGGAGGTGAACTACGATCGCGTGTTGCGATTGGACTACGACCGCACGGCCGATGTGACGACCTCCATGGCCTACGTGCAGAACACCAGCCGCCTGCTGGACCAGCGGTTGACGCTGACATACGGCGCCAAGTACCTGCTGGTCAACGCTGACTTCCGCAACAACGGCAACACGCCCACCAACGGCAAGGTGGCCCCCATCTTCGCCGATCAGGGACGTCCATCGCTCAGCCTCGAGATGGACGGGGGCCTGCTGCCGCAGGTCGGCGCCGTCTTCAAGGTGAACAGCAACAACGAGCTGTTCGCCAACTGGTCGGAAAACGTGAACCAGTTCCCGCTCAACCCGGCCGGCGGTGTGTACAACACCGCGGTGAGCACGTTCGACTTCTTCAAGAATACGGCCAAGCCGGAGCGCGCCACCACCCTCGAAGTGGGCGCCCGCACGCGCCGCGGCGCCGTCGAAGCCGGTCTCACCGCCTACACCATCGACTACCGCAATCGCCTGCTCGGTGTCGCCCTCTGCCCGCAGACGGTCACATGCGCCTCGGGTTTCGGCAACGTGGGGTCGGTGAACACGATGGGCCTCGAGGGTGTTTTCAACGCCGACCTTGGCCGCGGCTTCCGCGCGCAGGCATCGGCCACGTTCAACAGCTCCAAGTTCGGCGAGGACTACCTCTCGAACCCGACCAATCCGAACTCGCTCGTGAACACGAAGGACAAGTTCGTGCAGGATGCCCCGCAGCAGATGCTGCATGCGTCACTGGCGTATACGCGCCGCAAGCTCAGTCTGTCGCTGGGTGGCCGATATGTGGGCGAGCGTTACTTCACGTACACCAACGATCTGGCGACCGCCGGCGACGGCGCCGGCAAGGTGCCGGGCTACGTCGTGTCCGACGTCTCAGCGCGCTATCGCCTCGGCGCCATCGGCGCCGTCAAGTCGCTCGAGCTGCAGCTGAACGCCAACAACCTGCTCGACGAGCGCTACATCGCCACCATGGGCAGCGGTGGCTTCGTGGCCCGCGGCGATCTCCCGACGTTCCTCACCGGCGCGCCGCGCCAGCTGTTCTTCACCGTCAGCACGACGTTCTGACCGACACCGTCACTCACGAGCACGGGCCGGCACCTCGTCCACGGTGCCGGCCAGGAACGACGGGGCGGGGGCGCCGAGGGCGTCGCCACCCCCGCGGCGCTGCCACCCGCCTGTCCCGTCGGCATCGAGCGAGCTGGATGGCCCGGCACGCATCAGCCAACGGGCCTGTTGCCCACGCGCCCGCGGGAGCCTGTTGGGCATGGTGGCTCTTCACAGGTTCGGCGTGGGTTGACCTGGCCACATCGCGGTCCCCCGGAATCTGGCCAGGCAGGCGCCGCGAGGCACGCGCCGCGAGGCACGCGCCGCATTCGGCGTCGCGATCAACAACGGGAGAACAGCGGGATCACCCTGCGCAGCAGGCCACCCACGCGCACTCCGCAGGTGGCGCACCCGGGGTGATCCGGTGGGGCCTCGCGTCGTGGATCGCCCCCCGCGGGGGGGAAGGACGCCATCGCGCCGGGTACGCACGACCAGGCGCTATTCGCACGGCGCGCGATGCGGGGTGGCACGCCCCCGACCGCCGGAGGGCGCGCGATCCTGGCCGCCGCCCAACCGAACGCCACCCCACGCGAAACCCCGAAGAGCCGGAATGGACTGATCGGCGCCGTGTCCCCTCCCGGACCGTCCCGAACGGCCGGACCAGCGAAGACGCGCGCACGGTGTAGCTTCGGGTGGCACCCATCCTCCCTCCGGTGCTCCCCATGACAAATCGCGACGCCACCACGATCCTCGCCATTGCCACCCTGGCCGCCCTGGCAGACGGGGAACAGGACGACGCCGAACGCGCCCGCATCGCGGCGGCAGCGGCCGCGCTGGGCCTTGCCGACGCCGACACCATCGTACGACAGGCCGAGGATGGCCCGCAGACCCTGACCGCACACGTCGCGGCGCTCTCCAGCCCGGAGGCACGGCAGCTGGCGTACGACACGGCAGCAGCGGTGTGCCACGCCGATGGCTGGCTCAACCCCAGCGAAGGCGCCTTCCTGCGCGAGCTGTCCACGCTGCTTGGGGCCGATCCGACCGCCATCGAAAACGCCGTCGGCGAAATCAACCGGGGCACGGCCGACCATGCCGCCGCCACCCAGCCGCCGCCCTCGGCGATGGACGCCCACATCCTGGACCAGGCCATCATCACGGCGGCGCTCGAGCTCCTGCCTGACCGGCTGGCGAACCTCGGCATCCTCCCGCTGCAGATGCGGCTCGTGTACCGCATCGGGCAGCAGCACGGCCAGGAGCTGGACGCGACCCAGGTGCGCGACCTCATCGCCACGCTTGGCCTTGGTGCGGCGGCCCAGGTGCTCGAGAAGGTCGTGCGTCGCACCTTCGGGGGGCTCGCCGGAGGCCTGTTCGGTGGCGCGCTCGGAGGGCTCCTCGGTGGCGCCGCGAGCCAGGCGGCCGGACTCGCCTCCGGTGCCGCGGTGACCTTTGCCGCCACCTATGCCCTCGGTCACGCGGCCGAACGCTATTACGCGCAGGACCGACAACTGTCCGGGCAGGATCTCAAGGCGCTCTTCGCCCGCTTCCGCAGCGACGCCGACACGATCTATCCGCGCGTCGAACGCCGCATCGCCGAACGTGCGCGCGGCGGGTCGCTGAGTTCCGTCCTCACGTCCATCCGCTAGATGCCTCCACGTACGCGGTCCGCGCGCCGCCTGCCATGGCTGGCGGCGTGGCTCCTCGGGGCCGGCCAGGAACTCGCCGCGCAACCGGCCCGCTTCGTGCCCAATCCGCCAGCGGCCGGCGCCCGCTGGCTCAAGGGCAACACCCACACGCACACCACCAACTCCGACGGCGATACGCCGCCGGAGCAGGTGGCGCGCTGGTACAAGGCCCACGGGTATCAGTTCCTCGTCCTCTCCGACCACAACGTCTTCACCGATCCGAAGACGCTGGCCTCGCTCATGGATTCCACCTTCCTCCTCATCCCCGGTGAGGAGGTCACTACGGCGTACCAACGGGCCCCGGTGCACGTCAATGCGCTCGACATCACGCGAGTGATCCCGGCCCCCACGGGCGCCACCCTCCTCGAGACGCTGCAGCGCACCATCGACGTCATTCGCGCCGAGCGTGCCGTGCCGCACATCAACCATCCGAACTTTCGCTGGAGTCTCGACACGGCGGTGCTCTGGCGCGTACGGCACGACCGCCTGCTGGAGATTCACAACGGCCACCCCACGGTGCACAACATCGGCGGCGGTGAATGGCCGGGGATGGAGGAGGCATGGGATGCGTTGCTCACTCGCGGCAAGCGTCTCTACGGCATCGCCGTCGATGATGCACACCATTTCCAGGGGGAGTTCGCGGCGGACCGTGCCAACCCCGGGCGTGGCTGGGTGGTGGTCCGGACGCCGGCCCTCGACGGGCGCGCCATCGTCGAGGCGCTGGAGGCCGGCCACTTCTATGCCAGTAGCGGGCCGATCCTCGACGACATCACCGTCACCGAGTCCACGATGTCACTGCACATCGGCCGCAACGGCGACTTCCGCTACACCACCACCTTCATCGGGGCGAACGGTCGCGTCCTCGCCGTCGACCGTTCCCTGACGCCCTCATACAGCCTCACCGGCGATGAGCCCTACGTGCGGGCCCGCGTCGTCGACTCCGGCGGGCGCGTGGCCTGGGTGCAACCGGCCTTCACCACCCGGTATATCGATCGGCCGCCCTGACGCCCGAACGACCTCGACCACCCGCGTTCAACGCCGCCCTCCGCTGGCGAGTAAACCGACGGACCCTCCTGGAGATCACCCTCATGCCGCACCTCGTGCGTCCCTTGGGACGCTGGACCGCCGCCGTCTTGCTGGCGGGCAGCGCCGCCGCTCTCCCCGCCCAGACCGGCCCTCAGGCCGCACCAACCAACGCGAATCGCCCGAACAAGGCCAACTGGGAGCTGGCGAACCGCTTCTCGGGCAACGCCTTGCGCGCCATCACCTACACCTTCGGGGTGCAGCCGCGCTTCCTCGGACAGACGGACAGCCTGTACTACAGCTGGCGTGACCGGAACGGGACGCGCTTCATGCTGTACGTGCCGTCGCCCACAGGCGGGACCAAACGGCCCCTGTTCGACCCGAACAAGATGGCCGAGCAGCTCACCATGCTCAGCCGGAAGCCGTACGACGCAACGAATCTGCCCTTTCAGACCATCACGTTCCTCAAGAACCACAAGGCGTTCCGCTTCACGGTCGACACCGTGCGCTACGAGTGGACGCTGGCCACGGAAACGCTCAAGTCCCTTGGCCGTCCGCCGCGCGGTGGCCCGCCGCCGGCCGACGAAGAGCGTGACACGCAGGGTGGCGGCGGGGGCGGGGGAGGCGGCGGCGGCTTCGGCGGCGGCAACAGCCGCGAGTTCCGCAACTTCTCGCCCGACAGCACCGTGTTCGTCTTCGCGCGCGACCACAACCTGTTCCTGGTGGACACGCTGAAGAAGGACACCGTCAAGATCAGCACGGACGGCGTGGAGGACTATTCGTTCGGAGCCCGCGATACCACCGAGAACCGGCGCCAGCTCAATGCGCTCGGTGGCGGTGGTGGCCAGCAGCAGGAGGATGGAGAGAACGAGGGCGACGCCGGCACCGACATGCGTGTGCGCGCCAACGTGGTGTGGTCCCCGGACTCGAGGAGCTTCGCCGTGGTGCGCCGCGACCAGCGCAAGGTGAAGGACCTCTTCCTCGTGAACGTGCTGGCCAATCCGCGGCCCGTGCTGCTGCACTACAAGTACACCATGCCGGGCGAGGAGAACGTCACCCAGAACGAGCTGTGGGTGTATCGCCGCGGTGAGCCGGCCATCAAGCAGGTCAGCGTGCGCAGGTGGAAGGACCAATCGCTGCAGGACGTGCACTGGCCGCTCAACGGCGACAAGGTGCGCCTCGTGCGCCGCGACCGCCCGCAGCGCGCCATTGACTTCATCGAGGTCGACGTGCCGAGCGGCGCCATCAGGACGCTGCTCACCGACGCCATCGAAGGCGCCGCGCTCGAGCCGAAACCCATCCGCTACCTCAGGAAGGGCGGCGACTTCCTCTGGTGGTCCCAGAAGACGGGCTGGGGCATGTACTACGTGTACGGCTTTGACGGCGGCGAGAAGCGCCCGCTCACCACGGGCCAGTGGAACACGCACACCATCGTCAAGATCGACTCGACCACGCAGCAGGTCTGGTTCGCCGGTCATGGCCGCGAGCCGGGCGAGCAGCCCTACCAGATGCACCTCTATCGCGTGAACGGTGATGGCACCGGCCTCACCCTGCTCGACCCCGGCAACGCACACCACGCGCTCACCCTCGGCGAGAACGGCACGCCGAGCATCGTCTCCCCCACCAAGCGCTACATCTACGACACCTATTCGCGCATCGACCTGGCGCCCAAGTCGGTGGTGCGTGACGGCGCAACGGGTCGGGTACTGACGACGCTCGAGGAAATGGACCTCTCGAAGCTCAAGGAGCTTGGCTGGAAGCCTGCCGAACCCTTCTCGGTGAAGGCCGCCGACGGCGTCACGGAGCTGTACGGCAACATCATCAAGCCGTTCGACTTCGACAGCACGAAGAGGTACCCGGTGGTGCACTACGTCTATCCGGGGCCGCAGACCGAAGCCGTCACCACCGGCTTCAGCGTGGGTGGCGGGCAGATGCAGCTGGCGCAGCTCGGCTTCATCGTCGTGCAGGTGGGCCATCGCGGTGGGTCGCCGCTCCGTTCCCTCGCGTATCACCGGTTCGGGTACGGCAACCTCCGCGACTACGCGCTCGCCGACAAGAAGGCCGCACTCGAGCAGCTGGCGGCGCGCCACAGCTACATGGACCTCGAGAAGCTCGGCATCTACGGCCACTCGGGCGGCGGCTTCCTGACCGCCGCGGCGATGCTGCTGCCGCCGTACAACGACTTCTTCAAGGTGGGCTGGTCGGAGTCGGGCAACCACGACAACAACATCTACAACCAGAACTGGAGCGAGTGGAATCACGGGGTGCGTGTGGTCGCCAAGACGGACACGGCACGCGGCGGCGCGCGCGGCGGGGCGGCCGCGACCCAACGTCGCGGTGGGCCGGGTGCCGGCAACGGCGGCGCCCGCGAGGTGGTGCAGGACTCGACAAACCACGACAACGTGCGCTTCGAGATCCGCGTCCCCACCAACGACGAATTGGCCGCGAACCTCAAGGGGCGGCTCGCCCTGACGACTGGGGACCTGGACAACAACGTGCACCCAGGCGGGACCATCCGCCTCGCCAACGCGCTGATCAAGGCCAACAAGCGCTTCGACTACTACGTGTACCCGGGCGAGCCGCATGGCTACCGCGGCGCGGTCGGCACGTACAATCAGCGCATGCTGATGGAGTACTTCGCGGAGCACCTGCTCGGCGACTACTACCGCGGCAACGCGGAGATCAAGTAAGCCACGACAGCGGGGGCGTCAGACGACGCCCCCGCTGTTCATTCCCGGCCAGGGCTCGCGACATCAGACCGCGGTGACCACGGTCACCGTATCGAAGCGCGCCCTCAAGGCCCGGCTGCTCGAGTACTGCCGACAGGTCGAACAGACTGGCGAAGAACGCATCGTCACCAGTGATGGGATCCCGGTCCTCAAGGTCGTGCCGTTCGCGCAGCAGCGTTCGGTCGACGACGCGTTCAGCGACCGGCGTGGCGCCCTGACGTGGACCGGCGATATCGACGCGCCGACCGCAGAGGAATGGCTGGACGCATGAGTCGAGTCGTCCTCGACACCTCGGCGTTGCTGTTCTGGACGCTCGCCCCGCATCGCCTCTCCACGGCGGCCAGGTCCACCATCGATGACGCGACGGCATTCGGGTGGATGGCCAGCGCCATTTCCCTGTGGGAAATCGGGCTCGAGGGGCAGCGCGGGCAGCCTTCGCGTGGCGTCTCGTTCGCCGAGTACGGGCAACGGCTGGACCTCGTGGACGGCCTGATGCTTGCCCCGGTCGATTGCGCGTGTGGCGCCGGACGGTGGAACTCGATGGGCTTCATCGAGACCCTGCCGACCGCGTCATCGTCGCCACAGCCGACCGGCACGCGCTGCCGCTGGTGACGTCCGACACGGCGATCGCGCGCCGCTGTCCGCCGACCGTATGGTAGTGGCGGCGCGCCGCCATCGTTGAACGCCTGAGTTTCCTGCACGCGATCTACCTCGCGACCCGCTCTCTGCGCGGCGGGCCGCTCGGATGACAGCCACGTTGGCGCGACCGCCGACCGCAAAACCAAAGGGCCACCAGTCTATCGACTGGTGGCCCTTTGGTCAGTTCGCTGAAGACGCGGCTCAGCCGCGGATCTTCACGACCTGCTCGGCGGCGGGGCCCTTCTGGCCCTGCACGATGTCGAACTCGACACGCTCGCCCTCGGCCAGGGTGCGGAAGCCGCCGCCCTGAATGGCCGAGTGGTGGACGAAGCAATCCTTCGAGCCGTCGTCGGGCGTGATGAAGCCAAAGCCCTTCGCATCGTTGAACCACTTCACCTTGCCGGTCGTACGCATGGCACTACTCCTGTTGCTGGGTGTTCGGAGTCCGGCCCTGCCGTACGCACCGAGCACTCGAGTTGGTTCGCGGACCAATCCCCCGCGCGGGTTGCTGACGTCGAGCAACGCCAGCAGACGCTCATCACCGAGTTACGGCCACGAAAAAGGGACCCGCTGTGAGCCAGGTCCCCGAAGTCGCCCGCCGTCACGTTTCCCGCGCCGAGGCGCGCCCCCAGATCTGAGTGCTGCTAGACGGTATAGCCGCCCGTGACATGTGTCAACACTGGCTTTTGCGCCGGGGTGGGTCGATCGGCCTACGGCCCGCCGTCCGAGCCGTCCGGCGCGTACTTTAGCGGCCATGCTTCGACCGATGACCCTGCCTGTTGCGGCCGCCCTGGTAGTCACCGGCGCACTCGCCGCCATCGTCAGCGCCAGCCTGGGGGAGGCGTGGCGCCCCGTGCATTACGTGGCCAAGCCAGCCAGCACCGCCGTGCTCCTCTGGCTGGCGGCGACGCTCTCGCCTGGCCCGCCAGCCCGTTTCCGTCTCTTCATCGTCACCGGGCTCGCCTGGTCGCTCGTGGGTGACGTCCTGCTGATGCTCCCCGGCAATCTGTTCGTCGGCGGGCTGATGGCGTTCCTCATCGCCCACGGCTGTTTCCTGGCCGCGTTCCTTTGCGAAAGCCGGTTTTGCGGGCGGCCAGTGGCCTATGCGGGCTACGCTGCCCTGGCCGGGACCCTGCTGCTCCAACTCTTTCCCGCCCTGCCGCCGGCGCTTCGGCTTCCGGTCGTGGGGTACGTGGTGGTGCTGACGGCCATGGCGGCACAAGCCGCCTCCTGGATGCTGGAGGACGGCTCCCCGGCATCGCGCCTCGCCGCCACGGGTGCCGCCTGGTTCGTGGTCTCCGATGCCACGCTGGCCATCGATCGCTTCCGCGTGGACCTGCCCCTGCGCGATCTCGCCGTCCTCGGCACCTACTGGTTTGCACTCTGGTGTATGGCCCGCAGCGTGCAGCGTCGTGTGGGGCGGACCCTCGCGGTAGGCCTCGCCGCCACCGCCGTTTCGTTGGGTAGCGCGCGCATCGTGGCGGCGCAGTCGCCGGTACCTGCATCGGCGCCCGCATCGGTGCCCGCAGCCGTGGCAGCATTGGTGCCGCCGACGCAGCCACGGCTGCTCCGCGCCGGTGACGTCGATACGCTGCCGGTGCGTCGCCCGGGCCTTCGCATCGCGTACGGCACCGATTCCCTCCAGTTCGGCGAGCTTCGCCTGCCTGAGACACCGGGGAGGCGGGTGCCGCTCGTGGTGTTCGTGCACGGCGGCTGCTGGTATTCGCCGTATGCCACGGTGCGAAACACGGCGCCGCTTGCCGATGCTCTCACCGACGCCGGGGTGGCCACGTGGAACGTCGAGTACCGCCGCTACGACCACCCCGGCGGCGGCTGGCCGGGCACGTTTCGCGATGTGGCGGACGCGGCCGATTACGTGCGCACGTTGGCCCGTTTGCACCCGATCGACACCACCCGCATCGTGCTGGCGGGCCATTCGGCCGGCGCCCACCTCGTCTTGTGGCTGGCGACCCGGCGCGGCCTGCCGCCGGACAGCCCGCTCGCCGGCGGCACGCCCCTGCCGATTGCCGCCGTCGTGGCCATTGGCGGGATCGCCGACCTGCGCGAGTTCTACCCGCGCGAGCGCGCCACCTGCGGCAACCCCGCTGTCGAATCGTTGTTGGGCGGCGTTCCCGACAGCGTGCCGGCCCGTGTGCAGGCCGCGTCCCCCATCGAGCGCCTGCCCCTCGGTGTCCCGTCGGTGCATGTCGCCGGCGACCGCGACCGCATCGCACCGCTCGCCGTGCGCGAGGCGTTTGCCGAGGCCGCCCGGCGCGCCGGCGATACCGCCGATGCGGTCACGGTGTCCGGCGGCCACTTCGAGGCCATCGCCCCCCGAACCGACGCGGGAGCCCGTGTCGTGCAGCTCATCCTTGCACGACTGGGCATGGCGGCCGCCGGACGATAGTCCGCTCTTTACTTCGCCGCGTCCACGCGGCAACGTCTCCTCACGCGACCCGGACCCCACACGGAGCCCTCATGAAGGACGCACAGCTCAAGGCGCTGCTCAAGAAGACGCAGGCCAAGGCCTCGCAGGTCAAGAAGCCCGCGAAGCAGGCATACGACCCGACGCTCGAAGCCACGAAGAGCAAGGTCGAAGCCGACGATTCCGATGCCAAGGAAATCTTCAAGGAAATGAAGCGCCGCGAGTTCTGACAACGGCGAAACCCGGCGAGCGGTGGGCGCCGTACTGAATGGCTCCATGCCGTACGACGTCACGGACCCCGCGTTCCTCGCCCTCCAGGCCAGCCTCGCCGGCCGCTTCTCGCTCCAGGGTGAGTTGGGGCGCGGCGGCATGGGCATCGTGTACCTCGCGCGCGACGTCCTGCTCGAACGTCCGGTCGCCATCAAACTGCTCGCCCCGGCCTATGGCCGACGTGACGACATGCGCCGCCGCTTCCTTCGCGAAGCGCGCATCGCGGCCCAGTGTTTTCATCCGCACATCGTGCCCATCCACGAGGTCGCGGAATCGGGAGCGCTGGCGTGGTTCGTGATGGGCTACGTGCCGGGCGAAACCCTCGCCGACCGGCTGCGTCGCGTCGGCACCCTGCCCGCCGTCGCCATTCGCCGCATCGGGCGGGACATCGGGTGGGCGCTCGCCTATGCGCACGAACGCGGCGTCGTCCATCGCGACGTGAAGCCGGAGAATATTCTCCTCGAGCACGGCACCGACCGGGCGCTGATCGCCGACTTCGGCATCGCCCTCCCCGATGCCTCCGTGCAGCACGCCGGTGAGGTCGCCGGCACCGCCCGCTTCATGGCGCCCGAACAAGCCGCCGGCGAGGCGGTGGACGGCCGCGCCGACCTGTACGCGCTTGGCGTGACACTCTATCTCGCGGCCACCGGGCGCTACCCCTTCGATGGCCGCACCTCGATGGCGCTCGTCGCGCAGCAGGTCGCGAGTCAGGCGCCCGCCGTGCGCACGCTCGCGCCGCGCCTGCCGGTAGCGCTTGCCGATGCCATCGACCAGTGCCTCGCCTCGCAGCCGCACGAGCGGTTCGACACCGCGGCGCACTTCGTGGCGGCCATCGAGCGCACCCCCGAGGGCGGCGAACTGCCCGCCGAAGCCCGTGAAGCGCGCCAGGGGGTGCTGGCTACGATGCATCTCGCCGACTGGACCGTGTCGATCGCCCTCGCGGGGGTCTTTCTCGTGGCCGGCGAGGAGTCACGAACGATTGGCCGCGCGATCATGGTCGGGATCGTACAAAGCGTGCTGACCTTGGCGGTGTTCGGCACCGCGCTCCGCGGCGGCGAAACGCTGCTCGCCGCGCGCCGTGCCCTGCGAAGCGGCGTGACGCCCGCCGACGTCGAAGAGGCGCTGGCGCCGGGCCCCACCGCTGCCGAGCGGCCCATGGGGCTCTTCATGGGGCTCGGGTTACTGTGGGGCGGCTTCGGGCTCGCGCTGGCCCAGGCCCAGGTGGACCAGTTGGCGTTGCCCACCGCGCTCGAACTGCTCGGCAACGTGGCCACGTGGATCCTGCCGCCAGTCATGGTGCATCGCGCCAGCACCGGCCTGCGCCGTACCAACGGCCTGAGTGCGTGGTACTACAGCGTCGTGCGGCGTCCGCTCGCTCGCCGGATCGTCGGGTGGCTCGGCGGTGGTCCGGGCACCGCGCCCCGCCCGGTGCCCGACAGTGCGGCCACCGAGATCATGCTCGGTGATGCCGCCGACGCCATCTTCGCGCGACTGCCGCAGGCCGTGCAACGCGAACTGCAGGCCGTGCCGGGCGCCGCCGCCGCGCTCGCCGCCGAAGCCATCGCGCTGCGTGCCCGTGTCCTCGAGCTCTCCGGCGAACAGCGCCGCCTGCGCGCCGAGGCCCGCCCGCATGCCGGCCGTGCGGAGTCGCTCGAGGCCGAGCGCGCCGCCGTCCAGCAGCGGCTGGGCACCACTATCGCCGCCCTCGAGAACGTGCGCCTCGACCTCCTGCGCATCGAGGCCGGGCAGACCCAGCCCGGCGCGCTCACCGAGCAGCTCGACGTAGTGCGCGACCTGCAGCGCCGCATCGACGCGGCAGCCGATGTGCGACGGCTGCTCGGCCGCGTCCCACCCGAGCCGACACCCGTCTGAGCGTGGTGTAACTTGAGCGGGTCGTCGCGGTCATCCGCCACTCCCGCCCCCGGTGTCATGTCCGACTTTCCGTCCGTCCTCTGCCGCCGCCTGATGCTGTCCGGCGTGGCGGCCCTCTCGCTGCTGGCCTGCAGCACCGCCGAACGTCATGCGTCCGCGGACTCGGGCACGACCGCCGCCACCGCCGTGATGGCCGACACCGGCGACTGGGTCGACGGCGACGAACGCATCGCCTGGTCCAGCGACATCGTCGACGGCGCCATCACCGAGATCACCGAACAGGTGACCTTCGGCACCGACGGTCGCGCCGAACGCGTGCTGCGCTTCACGCCCGAGGGCGTGCTCACGCAGTACACCGAGACGCGCACGCAAACCGCGCAATCGCCAGACCGCACGCCAGCCCCCCTGACCGTCCAGGTGCGCCTCGCCTTCGCTGGCGATTCGCTCACGAGCAGCAGCAAGACGGTCGATGGCGCCGACACGCCGTTGCAGCCGTACGAAATCGACACCATCAAGCGGCATGCGGCCGCCATCTACACGCACCTCCGCCAGCCGACGCCTTCCCGGAACTGATTCGTGACTGACTTCGAGACGCTCGGCGCGTTCTACCTCGGCAAACGCTACGACATTCCCTCGCGCACGCGGCAGGACGACTTCGTCCTGTACGACGCGAAGGACCTCACCACGCACGCCGTCATCATCGGCATGACCGGCAGCGGCAAGACCGGCCTCGGCGTGGGGCTCATCGAAGAGGCGCTCATCGATCGCGTACCCGTGATTGCCGTCGACCCCAAAGGTGATCTGGGCAACCTCGCCCTGCGGTTTCCGGCGTTGGTGCCCTCGGACTTCCGTCCATGGGTCGACCCCCAGCAGGCGACGAATGCCGGCCTGACGCCGGACGCGTTTGCCGAGCAGCAGGCCGCGCTCTGGAAGAGCGGCCTCGCCGGATGGGGGCAGGATGGTGCGCGCATTCAGCGCCTGTCGGACGCCGCCGACGTGACGATCTTCACGCCGGGGAGTACGGCCGGACGGCCGCTCTCGCTGCTCAAGGCCTTCGATGCGCCGCCGGCCGCCATTCGCGACGACGCCGAAGCCTTGCAGGAGCGCGTGAACGCCACCGCCACCAGCCTGCTCGCGCTGCTGGGCATCGACGCCGATCCGATCTCGAGTCGCGAGCACATCCTGCTCGCCAACCTGCTGCATCATGCGTGGGCCGAAGGCCGCAGCCTCGATCTCGCGGGCGTCATCGGCGGCATCCAGCATCCGCCGTTCACCTCGGTGGGCGTCATGCCGCTGGACACGGTGTTCCCGCCCAAAGACCGCATGACCCTGGCGATGCAGCTCAACAACCTGCTCGCGGCGCCCGGCTTCCAGACGTGGATGCACGGCGAGCCCCTCGACACGGCGAGTCTGCTCTACGACGCGCACGGCAAGCCGCGCGGGTCGGTGATTTCCATCGCCCACCTCGGCGACGCCGAGCGCATGTTCTTCATGACGCTGCTGCTGGCCGACATTCTCGCGTGGGTGCGCACGCAGCCGGGCACGGGGTCGCTGCGCGCGATTCTCTACATCGACGAGCTGTTCGGCTACATGCCGCCGGTCGCGAATCCGCCCAGCAAGGTGCTGCTGCTCACCCTGCTCAAGCAGGCGCGCGCCTATGGCCTCGGCGTGGTGCTCGCCACGCAGAATCCGGTAGACCTCGACTACCGAGGCCTGTCGAACACGGGCACGTGGTTCATCGGGCGCCTGCAGACGGAGCGCGACAAGATGCGCGTCATGGAGGGCCTGGAGGGCGTCTCCGGCGGCCAGCCCTTCGACAAGGCCGCCATGGAGCAGACCATCGCCGGCCTCGGCAAGCGTGTGTTCCTGCTGCACAGTGTGCACGAGCCGGCGCCCATCACCTTCGAGACGCGCTGGACGATGTCGTATCTCGCCGGCCCGATGACGCGCGAGCAGATCCGCAGCATCAGCGGCCAGCGGCCGAGTGTACCGCCGCCACCCGCTGCCGCGTCGAGAGCGCCGGGCATCGGCGCCACCGGCAGCACGGGCGGAAGCGTGGGCGCGCTCGATGCCCGGCCGGCGTCGCACGCGCCGGTGCTGCCGCACGACATCCCGCAGTTCTTCCTGCCGCCAGCCCGCGAAAGCGGCAGCTTCACCTACCATCCGATGGTGCTCGGCCTCGCCGATGTCCGCTTCGCCAACGCCAAGCTCGGGGTCGCGGAGCAGCGGCGTATCGCACTGATGGCCTCCATCGATGATGGCCCGATCGCGCTCGAGTGGAACAGCGCCGAGCGGGTGGAGCTCGACCCGTCCGTGCTCGAGCGCGGGCCGCGCGATGGGGCCAGCTTCGGTACGGTGCCGCCCTCAGCCGCCAACCCCAAGAGCTACACCGCGTGGAGCAAGACGCTGCCCAAGTGGATCATCGCCAATGAGCAGGTGACGCTGTACAAGAGCGCCGCATGCAAGGCCACGTCGAACCCCGGCGAATCGGAGCGGGACTTTCGCATCCGCCTGCAGCTGCTGGCCCACGAGGCGCGCGATGCCAAGATCGAGACGCTGCGCGGCAAGTACGCCACCAAGCTGTTCGCGTTGCGGGAGCGCATCCGGCGCGCCGAACAGGCGGTGCAGCGGGAGCAGCAGCAGGCGTCGCAGGCGAAGATGGACACGGCCATTTCCGTGGGCGGTGCGATCCTCGGTGCGATCTTCGGGCGTGGCAAGGTGGGAGTCGGCACCCTGAGCAAGGTGGGTACGGCGGCGCGGGGGGCGGGGCGCGCCTCGCAACAGGCCGGCGATGTCGCCCGGGCAATGGAAAGCCTCGAGGCGTTGCACACGCAGTTCACCGACCTCGAAACCGCGTTGCAGGCCGAGGTGGACACGCTGGGCAGCACCTACGATGCCCAGCAGGAGACGCTGGAAACGGTGGTGATCAAGCCGAAGAGCAGCGACGTGCACGTGCAGCTCGTCGCGCTGCTTTGGGTGCCCTACACCAAGGATGCCGCCGGACTCATGACGGCCGCTTGGCGGTGAAGCGCCCGTCCGTCAGAGGGCGGTGAAGGCCCAGGCAATCAGGTAGGCCAGAAGAAACGCCAGCCCGCCCTGGACGACCGAGGGGGTATCCAGACGAATGGCATGGGCAGCCGGACGACGTGGGGAACGGGGCATCGGGGACTCCTGATGAGGGACAGGGACGTCCCGGTAGACGCACGATGCGCGTCTGAGGTCACCGGCGCTGGCTGTTCAGCGTCCAGTCGTAGCTGCGTTCCCGCACGAGTGGCCGGCCCTTGGTGAGGCGGTCACGCTGCGGTTCGGTGGGGCGCAGCGTGACGTAGGGTGCCACGAAGGCCACGAGGTCCTTTTGGGTGCTCCCGAAGTCCTCCTGGTAGGCGAGCAACCCGCGGCTGAGCCCCAGGACGCCATTCCGATACCAGGTCCTCGCGGTGTCGGAGAGGACACGACGCGTCTGGTCCTCCAGTTGCGCGTCAAGGCGCGCCCCCGTGTACGCCTCGTGGCGTAGCGGCGGCGCCCCCAGCGCGGCCGGCACCGCCGCAAAGTGAATGCGTGGCTCGTGGAAGTCGCGCCGCAGGATACGATGGAACACCTGGTCGAGCGTGAGCGTGCGCCCCGCGGCCTTCACGAGGGGCTCATTCCACGGCCCCTTGAGTCGGAGCACCCCCAACGACCGGTTGATATTGCGGATCGACTCCCGCTCCCCGTGCGTCACGATCAGCTGAATCGTGTAGGCGTTGAACACGTTGATCCAGAAGGCGAGGCGCTCGGCGTCGTCGAGCGGTGCCAGGTCGGCCGTGGCCAGCGTCGACAGGTAGCGGGCGAACGACGGCGCCCTGGCGAAGGCATCGTAGTCGACGAGTCCATTCACCACGTGCTGGCGCAGCAGCGCGTCGTACGCCGAGTGGTCGACGACCGACTGGGCGCGCAAAGCACCGAGGGGCGCGAGCATCGCGACGAGCAGGACGCGCAGCCCCCGTCCCCAACGTTGCATCGTGCGCATTATCGTTCTCCCATGACGACCGATTGGCTGCTCGGCACCTGGCGCCTGATGCGCGCCGATCCCCAGCTCGATTTTGCGCCTGGCGTCCGCATGGAGTTCCGTGCGGGCGGCGAGTTGCGATACCATGTGGATGTCGGCGGCAAGGACCAGGTGATCTCGCTGGTGTATCGGGTGGACGGCGACATGCTGCACACCGACAATCCCGCCGCCCCGCACTCGATGTCGGTCCACATCGCGCACGGCCACGGCGATGTGCTGCTGCTGGACTTCGCCGGCCCGCAGGCGCTGCTCATCCGCGAGGTCCCCCCGGCGCGCGCTCACATCCAGTAGCCATACTGCCCCGTGACCAGTACGAACGCCGAGAGCGCCGCGTTGGTCACGGCGTGCGTCAGCACCAGGTCGCCGAGCGAGCGGGTCTTCCACATCCAGGCATTGTAGATCACACCGCAGAGAAGCCCGACCTCCCAGTACGGCCCGTGCTCGACCGCAAAGAGCGCCGCGGTAGCCAGAAAGGCGAAGGGCGTGTACGTGCCGAGGGGAACCTGCGCCCACGCGGTGTTGGCGATCCACCGGGGCAACCAGCCGCGCCAGAACAGTTCCTCGAGGATGGGGACCAGGAGCGCCGCCCGCACCACGCGCAGGGTGGCCACGAGGGGATCGGCCAGTTCCGTCGGCGGGATCGACGTGGTGACGGTGCCGGTGAGACGATTCTGAAAGAGCCAGTGGCTCCGCCATCCCGGCACAAGCTGGTCGGGCGCGATCCACAGCAGGAACACCGCCAACCCGAGGAGGACGCTGAGCCCGACACGCCGGACCCGCAGCCCGAACACGAGGTCGCGCGAGACGGTGAGCAGGACCAGCGCGGGGACGCTCACCCGCGCCACCGACTCCCACGGCTGCGGGATCTGCAGCGAGGGCCCCACGGCCAGCCACACCATGAACACCGCGAACGGAGCGACCCACGGCAGGGCGGTCGGGCGGGCGGCGAGGGCGGGCGCGGTCACGCCGAATTCTACTGGCACCGGCCCGGATTGCGCATGCCCCGGTGCGGGGAATGGGACCTCAGGGCCCGTAGACGATCGGCGAGGTGCCCTGCCGGATGTCGCGCGCGCCAGCCGCGACCCCCGACCCGACCGCGAGCCCCGCCGTGAGCGCGGTGCCCACACCGACCAGTGGCAGGAACGGTACCAGCACACTGCCCACGAGGAACGCCGCGCCACCTGCCAGCCACGGCGCCAGCGATTTCTGCACGGCATCGACGTAGCGCAGGCGGTCGCGCACGAACTTGCGCGTGGTGCCGTGCAGCACGATGGCCACGATGCTCGCGATCGCGAACGACAACAGCAGGGCGAACATGATTCCTCCGAAGTTCCAGACCAGCGTGCGCCGCGCGGCCCCTCCGCGCCGTGCCACTCCTGTTCACCTAACGAGGCGGCGGGGCAGAGGTTTCATCCCCGCCCCGCCATGTCGTTCCATCACTCTCCGCCACTCTGCATCGCTCTCCGTCACCCAACCTCAGCGTCGGCGCGGCATCTCCATCCTGGTGTACGAGAGCGGGACGGAGAACAGGTCGTTGGCCAGCCGCTTCGGCTCGATCCTGGTGACCTCGAGCGCCACCGTGCCGTCAGGCAGCGTGACCTTGAGTGGGAAGCCGTCGGTTCCGACGGCGCGCTGCCACGCCGGCGACGCATTGCCCTGCATCGCCTCGAGCGGGTTCACGTAGCGCCCCAGGTCCTTCGACAGGCAGACGTCCGTCGTCTGCGCGGCCGAGGTGATCTGCACATGCTCGCACGTGTACCCGGCGATCGTCTCGCGGCGACCGGTGCGTACGACCTTCACGTCACCTGACGCTTCGGTGACCGCGGTGCCGGCCGCCGCCGTGATCGGGATTTCGCTGTAGGCGTTCTGCGCGGCCATGAGGAGATAGAGCTTCTGCTCGCGCGGCACCGCCAGCATGGCCATGCCGCCCATCGGCCCCACGATGTTCACGCGGACCTTGCCGGCGCGCACGAGATACTCGACAGGCTGCATCGTGAGGCCCTGTGGCGCACGAGCCATGAGCCGCAGACTGACACTCCCCTCGAAGTCCCCCTGAGCCTGCACACTCGGCACGCGCACCAGCAACGCGACACCCGCCACCACACCACGTCCCCACCGATGGTTCACGCGATTCCCTTGCGAATGGCCGTGAGCACCAGCTCACTGAAACGATCGACCTCGTCCAGCGTGGTATACACGTTCGGGGTCACCCGGATCCCGCTGAACTCGGGGTGCGTGATGGGGGTCTGCACGACGCGGTGCTGGCCGACAAGCCACGCCCCGAGCTTGTGCGGATCGAGCCCGTCGACGGCGAAGAACCCGAGGCCGGCTCCCCACGGAGAGTCCAGCGGTGTGAGGATCTTCACCCGTCCCTGCCCTTCGGCCAGCAGGCGCTTGGCCCACCGGTCGCGCAGGTAGGCGAGGCGGGCCTGCTTGCGGCCGGCCCCGAGCGCGCGATGGAACGTGAGCGCCACCGAGATCGCATTGTGGTTGGCCGCCGGGTGGGTGCCGATCTCCTCGTACTTCCGGATGTCGTTCTCCTGCCCCGGGTTGCCGGCCATGAGCGGCCACAGCGCCGGGATCTTGTTCCGGCGGACATACAGGAACCCCGTGCCGATGGGAGCCAGCAGCCACTTGTGGAGACTCGTGCCATAGTAGTCGCACCCCAGCTCGTCGCGCGTGAACGGGAACTGCGCGAACGCATGGGCGCCGTCCACGAAGGTCTCCACGTTCCGGGCCCGCGCCATGGCGACCAGCTCTTTCACCGGCAGGATCTGGCCCGTGAGGTTCGTGATGTGCGTGATCTCCATGACCCGGGTGCGCGGCGTGATCGCGGCGGCGAAGGCATCGACGATCTGCTGCGGCGAGGTGCACGGGACCGGAAAAGCAACTTCCTTGAGCACGATGCCATTGCGCTTCACGCGCTGCTTCCAGGCACTGATCATGCGCCCGTAATTCTGGTTGCTGATCACGACTTCGTCGCCGGCCGTGAGGTCGAGGCCGAAGATCAGGGTCTCGAGCGCCTCCGACGCGTTGCGCGTGATTGCCATCTCCTCGGGGTCGCACCCGAACTCCCGGGCCAGTTCGCGGCGCACCACTTCGATGCGCGGTTCGAGCGTCTGCCACATGTGGATGACCGGCAACTCGTTGGAGAAGCGCAAGTCGCGCTCGAGCTGCGCCATCACGTGCGAGGGCGCCGGGGAGCAGCCCCCATTGTTCAGGTTGATCCACGTACGATCGAGGTCGAACGCCCGCTGCACCGGTTCCCAGAAGTCCTCATCGCCGGCGAAGGCCGCGTCGGCCGCCGCCGAGCCGCGCCACGGGACGGCCCCGGCGTCGGTGACGGTCCCCCCGCGGCTGCGGGCGACCTCGGCCGCATCGAGCAGGCGACGGACGGCCCCGGGCGCGAAGCGGGGCGAAAGAGCCGGAAGAGCGGAGGTCCCGGCGAGCGCGGCGACAAAGAGGCGACGGTCCATGAGAGAAATTGCGGCGCTCGTGGCGACATGGCGAGGGGGCGCCGGGGGCCATCGCCGACTCGGCACGGTGGCGGCCCCCGTGGCGCGGCTCTAACGTCCCCCGATGCCTCGCTCCCGGTGTCTCCCCGCCCTCGCCTGCGCCGCGCTGCTCCCCGCAGCCATGTCCGCCTGCCTGCAACCCCTCACCGTGACGCCGAGTGACGCCGCGACGGTGCTCGCGCGTCGCACCATCACGGCGCCCAATCCGGGGCTGCCCGGGCCGTTCGGTGTCAAGCGACTCTACTACGGCAGCGGGAAGGACAAGCGCCGTCCCGAGTTCCGCGATTCGATCACCTATCGGACCGCGACCGTGAACGCCGCCCCGTATGCGCGCACCGAACCGGCCCTGGCGAGGAGCCGCAAGAAGTACTGGGGCTACGACAACACCGCGTTTCCGCTCAACGCGCGGGTCTGGTATCCCGAGGGAGCTGGCCCGTTCCCGCTGGTGCTCGTGGTGCACGGCAACCACAGCATGGAGGAGTACTCGGACCCGGGTTACCAGTGGCTGGGTGAGCTCCTTGCCTCGCGTGGGTTCATCCTCGCCTCGATCGACGAGAACTTCCTCAACGGCGCCCTGCGCGGCGAGAACGATGCGCGCGGCTGGATGCTGCTCAAGCATCTGGAGGTGTTCCGCGCCCTCAACGACTCGACGGGGAAGCCGCTGCACGCCAAGGTGGACCTGTCGCGCATCGCGCTCATGGGACACTCGCGGGGCGGTGAGGCCGTGGCGATTGCCGGCGCCTTCAACCGGCTCCCCGCCTACCCCGACGACGCGACGCAACGCTTCGACTTCAACTTCGCCATCAGGGCGCTGGTGGCGATCGCCCCGGTGGACGGCCAGTACACACCAGCCGATCGCCCGACGCCGGTGAGCGACTACAGCTACCTCGTCATCCACGGGTCGCATGACGGCGATGTCTCGAGCTTCTCGGGGCTGACGCAATACAACCGCCTGCGCTACACACGGCCAGGCCCCGACTTCAAGAGCGCCATCTGGATGCACCGGGCAAACCACGGCCAGTGGAACACCGTCTGGAACGACAAGGACAACGGCCGCACGTCGGCCCGTCGCCTGCAGCTCGGGGCGCTCATCGACGGCGAGGAGCAGCGGCGGTTCGGGCGGGTCGTCATCGGCGGCTTCCTCGAGGCCACGCTCAACGGCCGCGACGAGTATCGCGCCTTGTTCCGAGATCATCGGAGCGCGGGCGACTGGCTGCCACCCAGCATGTATCTCACGCGCTACGCCGATGCCGGCACGCAGTGGCTTGCCACGTTCGAGGAGGATGTCGACGTATCCACCGGCACCATGCCCGGGGTGCGCATCAGCGGCGACTCCCTGAGTACGTGGAAGGAAGGCGACGTGCCGGCCCGCTCTCGCTCGGCCACATTCCGCAGCAACGCCGTCACGCTGGGGTGGAACAACATGCCCGCGGGTACCGACACGGCCACACCGCGGTGGCCGGCGCGCCTGACGGTGACGCTCAGCGACTCGGTACGGCGGGCGGTTGGGATCGGACGGTCAAGCACGCTGCTGTTGACCGTCGGCAGCACCGACCAGAAGCCCGGCCCGCGGCGCGCGGCGCGGGACTCCGCCCGACGCGACAGCACCCAGCGCGACACGACCGGCCGGGGCGGTGCGCCAACCCGTTCGGCAGCGCGGCGCCCGGCTGGCACGTCGGCCAGGGACACGGTCCCCCCCGACTTCACCATCGAGGTGGAAGATGACGGCGGGCATGTGGCGCGGCTGCCGCTCAGCGCGTTCGGCGCCGTACGTACGCCAATCGAGAGCTACATCTACCGGCGACGCGGCCGCGACAAGGCGCAGTTCCCAACGCTGGCCGAGCCGGTGATGCAGACGTACCTCGCGCCCATGTCGGCGTTCGTCGGCCGAACGGCCGCGTTCGATCCGGCCGCCGTTCGCACCATTCGACTCGTGTTCGACCGCAAGCGGGTGGGCGCGATCCTGCTCGACGACATCGGGGTGACGGGCGCTCGGTAGCCAACACGGTCGCTCAGAACTGCGTCCGCACCCCGAGCGTCATGGTCCGCCCCACAATCACCGTCGTGTTGTCCGGGGCCCCGGTCTGCACATTGAGCAGGTTATCGCCGCCGGCCAGCATCGAGAGGCCATCGCGTACTCGGTACGAGACACCGGCACGCCACCGCGTCACGGCACCGTACGCCAGCCAATACCGGCGCAGCTGAGGGCCTTCGAGTTCCCGCGGTGCGGCCGCGGCGGCGACCGCCTCCGCGATGGCCGCCCGGTCGTAGCCTACCCAGTCAGACGCCCGGATGGCCGAACTGGTGAACGTCCATCGGCCGGCGGCCCAGGCGGCCGACAGGCTCATCGTACTGGACGGCACGTCGAGCATGCGGTCGCCGATGCGCAGGTCGCCGCGGTACCCTGGTGCCAGCTGTGCCACCCGGCTATCCACCAGCGACAGTGCGCCGGACAGCGACAGGCGCGACAGGCGGGTGCTGGCGTCGAGCTCCCAGCCGCGATTGGCGATCGCGCCGACGTTCTGGAGCGTGTATGCCATGCTGCGCCCGAGGCGACCGGTCGTGGTCACCGTGGTGATGAGGGACGCCACTGGCTGGATTAGCCCGGAGGCCCGCTGATCGAAGCGCGTCATGTGCAGGGCGAGTCGGGAGCCAAGCAGCAGGTCGGCGCCGAACTCGGTGCCACTTTGCCGCTCAGCGTCGAGGTTCGCCGACGACGCCCAGGTCCCGACCCCCATCCACGTCGTGTTGCGCACCAGCGTACGGGCCGGACGGATCCCGGCGCCATAGGCTCCGCGCAGCTTGACCACCGCGGTGCCGACGTCGCGGACATGGGCCACCCCCAACATGGGCAGGAACGACTGCTGGGGTAGCGGCGTAGCGCCCGTGGTGCGCTCGAGCCGCGCGCCAGCCGAGACGTACCATCGGTCCTGCCAGGCCATCACGCCCTGTGCCAGCAGGCCGCTGTTGGCGTACGTGGTCACCTCCTGACTCGTCACCGACCTCAGGCGTCCCACCGTCCACGGTCCGAGGGCGCCCGCCCCACCAGTGGTCACTGGCGGCGCGGTGACGGGCGCCCGATCGAGCACCTCGCGGGACATGGCCTGCTCCGCGCCCAGCGTGAGCGTAAGCAACGTGGCTGGCGCCACGTCGTAACGCCCGACCGATCGAAAGCGAATGCTGCCACGATCGGCGGCGCCGTTGGAATCGCCGAGCAGCGCACCACCACTGGCGGCAAGGGGCCCCGGCAGCGCCGCCGCCGACAACCCGCGCAGACGGTACCCATCGACGCCGGCAATGACGGTGTGCGTCCAGCGCAATGACGGCATCATCGCCACCGTGCCACCGACGGTGTAGTGGGCAACGTCCTGCCCGCTCGCACTGTCACCACCAGCGAGGCCCCGCGCAGTGTCGCCCGGCAGGCGGGGGCGAAGCGAGCCGGTCGCAGCGCCGTTGCCACCACCATCGAGCATCAGGCCCGTCGTCGCGTTTGCCCGCTGCAGCGACAGGCGCACGGTTCCACTCAGGACGGCGTGGTCGCGTGTGACCCGGCCATTGGCATCGGCCAGCACTCGGCGTTCGGACGCCCCGGGGACAAACGCCCCCACCGTGCCAAGTGTGAGCCCCAGCCCGAGACTGCGCGACGGCGACCCTCGGCGCAGCGACACAGCATGGTCCTGCACCAGCGGGTCACGCGGGGCGAACGCCGTGTTCGTCACGCCGGCCGCAGCGCTGACGTGCAGCTGGGTTCGCGCATCGTTCGCACCGTCGTAACGCGTCAGGATGTTCACCACGCCGCTGATGGCATCGGCCCCATAGAGCGCCGCGCCCTGCGGCCCACGAATGACTTCGACGCGGGCGATGCGCGCCGGGTCGAGCTGGGTCACGAGCAGGGGATTGGCGACCTCGATGCCGTCGAGGTACACCTTGGGTGCACTCACGCCGAACGAGCTGGCGCCGCGGATGCTGCCATACCGACCCGTCACGGCCCCCGCCGCAGCACTCCACGTCCACACGCCGGGCACCGAGAGGTCGAGCGCCTCCCCGAGTGTGCTGACACCGTGTTCGGCGAGCGTGGCGCCATCGAGGACGTCGAGGGCGAAGGGCGACCCGCGCTGCGGCGCCCCGTCGGGTGAACCGGTCACCACCACGCGGTCGAGCACACCGGCACGCCGCGACATGCCGTGCGTCACCGGTGCCGATACCACCGGAGCACCCGTCGGCGCGAGCACGACGTGCATCGTCCCCAGCACGATCGGCCGCAGTGTCGACCCCCGCAGCAACGACTCGAGGGCGGCCCCCACCGGCACGCGATCGAGCACCAGACACACCTGGCGTTCGAGCGGCAGCAGCTCGGCGCTGTACGAGAGTTCCACGCGCGCCTCGGCCACCAGCCGGTCCAGCGCGTCGCGGATCGACATCTCGGGGAGCCGCAGCGAGACGATCCGGTCGAGCGGTGGCGCCCACTGCGATGCCCGGTCGCTGGCGGTCACGCGCACGACACACGACTGGGCGCCTGCCGCCCGCCCCGCGAGCACCAGCGCCGCGAGCACCAGCGCCACGCGCACAGCCGCGCCGCGCACGACTGTGCCGAGCGCGGCAGTCCCCACGCGTCCGTGCGCTCCCATGGCCGGCCTCACCGCACGGTGGCGGCGCCGGCTCCGCGCAACTGCAACAGCACGGTATCTCCCCGTTGCTCGACCGACGCCCCCAGCGTGAGCGCCAGGGTCTCGATGACCTGCGCCACGGACGCCCCATCGAACGATGCGGTGATGGTGCGACGCGCCAGTGCGCTATCGAGGACGCGCAGGTCGATGCCATACCAGCGCCGCACGTCGGCGCGCACTTCGGCCAGCGAGGCATCGCGATACCGCAGCGCCCCCTGCGTCCACGCCATGTCGTCGCTCGTCACCACGCCGCGCGTCACTGCCACCGCCCCCGCGTGCACGATGCCGCGATCGCCCGCCTGCAGTTCGACGGGCGTCGCCGCGGATGCGCGTGCGCCCAACGCGACGATGCCATGGGTCACCGCCACCGCCACGCCCCCGTCGGCGACCGTCTTCACCGAGAAGGCCGTGCCGATGTCGCGAATGTCGGCGGTTGCCGTGCGCACCGTGAACGGGCGCCCCTCGTCGTGGGCGACGTCGAAGTACGCGGCGCCCTCGAGCGTGACGTCGCGGGCCACCTCACCAAAGCCCGACGCCACGGTCAGGATACTCCCGGGCGCCAGCACGACCGTGCTGCCGTCGGGCAGGCGCACCGAGTCGCGCTGGCCCACCGCCGTGCGATACGCGCGCGACGCGGCCGATCCGCCGGACCGGCCGAACTGCGACAGGCCGATCACGGCCGCCAGACCTGCCGCGGCCGCGAATCCCACCAAACGCCAGGGCCGACGCCATGGCGCGGCCGTCGTGGCCGCCGGCGATGACACGGCCCCGCCGGGAATCACGCGAAGCGACGGCGCGGCATCGTCGGCGATCCGCCGCCGAACAGCCGCCAGCGCCGACTCGGTGTTCACCGGCACAGCCGCCACGGCTTCGATGCGCCGTGCGCGCGCCTTCATGAACGCCGCCAGCCGGGCGTCCAGCGGACGAGCGGCCAGCCAGGCCTCGACCGCCGCCACCTCGGCCGGCGGACTTTCCTCCGTGACATACCGGGCGAACGCCGCCCATTCGGCGTCGGACGCGTCGGGCGAGGGCAAGGGAAGATCGTGGGGCATACCCGGAAGACACGGCAGCGGGAAGCGACCCTACCTCGGTGGAAATCGGGGGCGCGGGTGTAGTATATCAGCAATCCCGCGACGGGCACGGTACCCGCCGGCTCCCCCCCTTCGTCACCGGCATGCCACCACTTCCGCCCCCCTCGTGACCGACGCCGACGTGCTGCACCGCCTCCGCAGCGGCGACCACTCGGCGTTCGACGCGATCTTCCGGCAGTGGTACGAACCCCTCGTGCGCACGGCCAACCGCATCGTGCACGATCCCGGCGTCGCCGAAGAGGTGGCGCAGGAGGTGCTGCTCGAACTCTGGCGGCGCCGCGCGCAGTTGCCCGAGGGGAGCAGTGTTCCCGGCTACCTGCTGCAGGCGGCCCGCAATCGCGCCCTCAATCACCTGCGCCACCTCCAGGTTCAGAAGAAGTCGCAGAGCGTCGTCGAGGCGCTGCACGACCCCGCAGAACATGCCGATGTGGGCGCCGAAGCCCGCGAACTGGAAAGGGCGGTGCAGGACGCCATCGGCAGCTTGCCGCCACGGACGCGCGAGGTGTTTCTGCTGAGCCGCGAGCGCCACCTGCGCTACGCGGAAATCGCCGAGCAACTGGGCGTGAGCGTCAAAGCCGTGGAAGCGAACATGACCCGGGCCCTGAAGCAGCTCCGCGAGAGACTCGCCCCCTTTCTCGGAGGCGCGCCGGAGTAACGCCCCCCGCGGGCGTTCGCGACGCCGGGCACATAGGGTGCAGGGACACCACGGTGTCTCCTGATGCAGATGCTCGCTGGTGCTGCGCACGAAAATCGTGAGCGATCGCGAGCCCGACCTGAGGATGCACTCGATGCGATACATCCGCTTCCGCATGCTTGCCGCGACGACCACCCTGCTTGGCGCGACGGCGTGCAACTTCGATGCGATGAACGGCGCCGGTGGGCGCGACCTGGCGTTCGGCAGCGCCTTCAACACGTTGCCCGCCGGCATGGAGATGACGGCCTCGAGCTACAGCGGCGACGGCTCAGGGCTCCCGTGGGGCGGCCCCGAGTTCGGGCGCGGGATGATGATGGGTATGGGGGGGCCCGGCATGCGCGGGGGCCCCGGGATGGGCGGCATGATGGGCGGCGGCCTGGGTGCGGACTTCGTCGGCGCCGGCCAGCCGGGCAGCGGTCCGCACCGCGGCGCGTTCGCGGCGCGGATCGACTCCAGCTGCACGATCGCCGGCACCGACGTGACCTGTGCGGCCACACGGTCCGGGCTCACGGTGACGACGATCTACACCATTACGTCCGTTACCGGCGCCGCGCAAACGAAGATCGACACCCTCACCACCAACACCGTGCGCTCCCGCACCACCGCCACTGGCACCGTCAGCCGCAGCCGCGACGGCAGCGTGACCGCCACGGTGAACAACAGCAGCGACCGCACCGTGACCGGCCTCGCGCCCAGCAGCACCCAGCGCACGGTGAACGGCTGGGCGAAGGGCAGCGAGACCGCCAGCGGCACCAACCGTGAGGGACAGAAGTTCACCGCCGTGCGCACGTCGACCGACACGACGACCGGTCTGGTGGTGCCCGTTTCGTCGGGCACGTCACCCAGCTACCCGACCGCGGGCCGCGTGGTCCGTGTGATGTCGGTGCAGACCACGATCGACGGTGGCACGCCCACCACCAACAACCGAAGGGAAGTCATCACCTACGACGGCTCGGCGACGGCCAAGGTGATCATCACCGAGAATGGCACCACGAAGAACTGCACCATCGCGCTGCCACGCGGCCGCCCCAGCTGCGGATGAGGCAGGGCGTTACCGGATGCGCATCCCCACCCGGTGTGACAGCGGCCGTCCCCCGCGCATCGGTTCCAGGGCATAGTCCAGCGACACCCGATCGACGGTGAAACCCAGCCCTGCCGTGACGAGTGACTCGTCGCGCTCGCGCGGCAGGCGGACGCCATAGCGGCAAGCGAAGGCCACGCCATCCACCGGTACGTACAGCACTTCCATGCCGCCGGCGGGCCGGACGAACCACTCCCCCTCGAGCGTGAGTTGCGCCTGCGCCGCCACATCCCAGTGCTCGGCGAACGCGAAGGGGACGCTGCCGATGCCGACACCGAGACGGCGTGGCAACGTGCCCGACACGCCACCGAGACGCGGGCCCACGCCGAGGTTCTGCGCCGACACGCTCAGCAGCGTCCGCCCCATCGACCGCACCGCCCCGACGTCGATCGCCACGGTCCCGTCCCCAGTCGGGCCAAGGCGGTCTTCGGCGAACTTCACGCTGGCGCCAAGCTGCAGCCCCTTGATGCTGCGCGCGAGGCCCACGGTGAAGGCACTGCTCGACGCGGACACCGCCCCGCCATCCGACAGCGTGGTCGCACCGAAGCGCACCGCGTCGTCGTAGGCCGCGGTCGGTGCGTGCCACGTCAGGTGCTGCATACCCACCCCGACGAACAGGGCGCCGATCGCGGCCACGTTCGCTACGGCCCCCCCGGCGGCCGGCGCACCATACGACTGCAGTGACGCCGACAGACCACGTGCCACGGTCAGGAGCGCCGGATTGCCGAAGAGGGCGTCCGCGTCGTTCGACACGAGGTGCGCATTGCCGAGCGCCAGCGTGCGTGCGCTCACCGGGAGCCGCAGCACGAGGGGGCCTTCACCGCGCGGCTGCGCTCCCGTGGGCCTCAGGGGGACCAGCGTGGTGGCGGCCAACACCATGTGGACAGCCAGCATCTTGCCAAGCGATCGAGTCATGGGTCAAATGAACGACATGACACAACCGCTCGCCAGCACGGCATGGCACCTCGGGCCCGCCATCCCCCAGTCCCGTCGCCCATGGTTGCGCGCGATCGGCTGGTGGCTACTCCAGCGCGCTGGCTGGCGCTTCGAAGGGCAGATGCCCGACATCCCGAAGTTCGTGGTCATCGTGGCGCCGCACACGTCCAACTGGGACTTCCCTGTGGGCCTTGCCGCCAAGTGGGCCCTGGGGTTCGACGCCCATTGGTGGGGCAAGGACACCCTGTTCCGCGGGCCCTTGGGCTGGTTCATGCGCGCCAACGGCGGCATCCCGGTGGACCGGCACCACAAGAGCAACGTGGTGGACCGGACCATCGACGCCTTCAGGACCAACGAGCGGTTCGCCCTCGCCCTGTCACCCGAAGGGACGCGCAAGAAGGTCGAGGCCTGGCGTACGGGATTCTGGCATGTCGCCAAGGGCGCCAACGTGCCGATCTGCTGCGTGGCGCTCGACTGGGGGCGCAAGGTCGTCCGTCTCGGCCCCACCGTCAGAGCCGACGAGGATACCGCCGACGCCGGTATTGCGCGGCTCCGGGGGCTGTTCGCCGACATCCGCGGCTACGACCCGACCCAGCGAGCCTGACCCCCGCCGGCGGTGGCGAGGGCCGGAACATGACGCCGTCGTCGCATTCCTCATCCGAACCCCTTCCGCCCCGGCGTTCCGGACGGGATGTTCCTGCCATCCCTCACGGAGAGCTTTGCATGCGCGTGACGACCGTCGGCGTGGTGGGCGCCGGCGCCATGGGGAGCGGCATCGCCGCCCTCGCGGCGTCGGCGGGCTGCCGCGTCGTGCTGCTGGATGTTCCCGGTGATGCCGACCCCGCCTCACCCAATCGCAGTGCCCCCGCCAGGAACGGCCTGCAGCGGGCCATCAAGAGCAAGCCCGCTTCGTTCATGGAGTCGGCCGCCGCGGGACGCGTGCGCACCGGCAACACCGAGGATCACCTGGCCTGGCTCGCCGAGTGCGACTGGATCTGCGAAGCGATCATCGAGCGGCCGGAGCCCAAGCAGCAGCTGTTCGCGAGGATCGAGCCACTCCTGAAGCCCACGGCGATCGTCTCGTCGAATACGTCGGGTATCCCCATGGCCGTGCTCCTCACCGGCCGCAGCGAGAGGTTCCGCCGCCGCTTCCTCGGCACGCACTTCTTCAATCCGCCGCGGTACATGCACCTGCTGGAGGTCATCCCCACGGCGGAGACCGACCCGGCTGTCATTGGGGCGGTGCGCGCCTTCGCCGAGCGTATCCTGGGCAAGGGCATCGTCATGGCAAAGGATGTGCCGGGTTTCGTGGCGAACCGGCTCGGCGTGTACGGCATGGTGGCGACCATGCGCGGCATGGAGCAGCACGGCCTCACCATCGACGAGGTGGACGGTCTGACCGGCTCACTCGTGGGCCGCGCCCGGAGCGCCACCTTCCGCACCGGCGACCTGTCGGGGCTCGACGTGCTCGCGCATGTCACGCAGGGCATCGGCGCCGCCACCGGTGAGGACTTCGCGCTGCCCGCCTGGGTGCACGAGGAGCTCGTGGGCAAGGGTAAGCTCGGCGACAAGACGGGCGGCGGCTTCTACAGCAAGACCAAGGTCGGCACGCTCACGTTCGACTGGAAAACGAGACAGTATGTGCCGCAGCAGCGGCTCGAGGGCGGCGAGATCGGCCAGGCCATTCGCCTTCCCATCGCGCAGCGCCTGCCGGCCATCAAGACATTGCCTGGTGCCCAGGGGGCGTTCATTCGCCAGCATGTGGTGGACGTCGCGCATTACACGCTCACACTGGCGCCCACGCTCGCCTACGACCTCGTCGCCATCGACCGGGCCATGGAGTGGGGCTATGGATGGGAGGCCGGTCCGTTCCAGGTGATGGATGCGCTCGGCCTCGACTGGCTGCGGGCGCAATTCATCGCCGCAGGGAAGGACATCCCCGCCCTGCTCGACCACGCCCAGGGGGCGTTTTACCGGGACGGCGAGTACCTCACCTTCAGCGGCACGTACGAGCCCATTCCCGGCATCCCCGGCCGCGTGTCGCTGGCCGGGCTGGCCCGGAGCGGCCGTGTACTCGAAGACACGGGCCTCTCGCGCCTCATCGACCTCGGCGATGGCGTGGCCTGCTTCGAGTTCCGCTCCAAGATGAACAGCCTTGGCCAGGGCGTACTCGAAGGGCTCGAGAAGGCGCTCCGCAAGGTCGAGACGCTCGGCTTCAACGGGCTCGTGATCGGCAACGAGGACCCGCGCGCCTTCAGTGTGGGCGCCGACCTCTCCCTGGTGTCGTTCGCGGTGGCTGCCGGCGCCTGGGACGACATCGACGCGTCGATCAAGGCCTTTCAGGACAGCGTGATGTCCACGCGCCGCGCCCCGTTCCCGGTGGTCGTGGCGCCCGCCGGCATGACCTTGGGCGGCGGCGCCGAGTTCACGCTGCATGCCGATGCGGTGCAGGCGCATGCCGAGACGTACATGGGGCTCGTGGAAGTGGGCGTCGGACTGTTGCCCGGTGGCGGCGGCACCAAGGAAATGCTCATGCGCTTCACGAGCGAGCTGCAGCAGTACGAGGACACCGACCTGTTCGCGGCGGTGCGGCGCGCCTTCAAGCTCATTGCCTTCGCCACCACCAGCACCTCCGCGTTCGAGGCGCGTGCGTTCGGCTACCTGCGCGACCGCGACCGCATCAGCATGAACCGCGACCATCAGATTGCCGACGCCAAGCAACGTGTGCTGGACTTGGCGCCGGGCTACCTGCCGCCAGCGGAACGCACCGTGCGCGCCATCGGCCGCGAAGGCATCGGCAACCTCGACTATGCGCTCTGGGCCGCGAAGGAAGCCGGCCAGGCCAGCGCGCATGACGTGCGGGTGGGCCGTGCGGTGGCGTACGTGCTGTGCGGCGGTGATGGCCCGGCGCGCGACGTGACCGAGCAGGACCTGCTCGATCTCGAGCGCGAGCAGTTCCTGATGCTGCTGGGCACCAGGGAAACGCAGGAGCGCATCGCCTACACCCTCAAGACCGGCAAGCCGCTGCGCAACTGAGCGCGCGACAGGAGATCTGCAGATGACCGAAGTCGTGATCGTCAGTTGTGCGCGCAGTGCCGTGGCCCGCGGCAAGGCCGATGGGGCACTGGCCGGTGTGCACCCGGTGGACCTGTCGTCGGCGGTGATGAAAGCCGCCATCGAGCGCGTGGGGGTGGACCCCTCGCTCATCGAGGATGTGCAGTGGGGGTGCGCGATGCCGGAAGCATCACAGGGGCTCAACCACGCCCGCCTCGCCTGGCTGCGTGGTGGGCTGCCCGTGGAGACCGCCGCCGCCACCATCAACCGCTTCTGCTCGTCCGGGCTGCAGTCGGTGGCGTACGCCGCGCAAGCCATCATGGCCGGTCAGGGCGAGGCTGTGCTGGCCGGTGGCATCGAGATGATGTCGCAGGTGCCGATGAGTGGCTACAACACCCGCCTCTCGCCCGACCTCACCGAGTCGTACATCGGCATGGGGTTCACCGCCGAGCGGGTGGCCAGGCAGTGGGAAATCTCGCGCGACCAGCAGGACGCGTTCGCGCTGGCCAGTCAGCAGAAGGCGGTGGCCGCCATCGGCACTGGCGTATTCCGCTCGGAGATCGTGCCCATTCACACACGGCAGGTCACGTGGCACGGCGCGAAGAAGACGGTGGCCGACGTGGTGTTCGACACCGATGAGTGCCCGCGCGCCGACACCACCGCCGACGGGCTGGCCAAGCTGCGGCCGGCCTTCGTGCCCACCGGGACGGTAACCGCCGGCAATGCGAGCCCGTACTCCGATGGTGCCGCCGCCGTGCTGCTCATGCGCGCCGACACGGCCAAGGCCTTGGGGCTCACCCCGCTCGCCCGCTTCGTGAGCTTCGCCGTGGGCGGTGTCGACCCGACCATCATGGGGGTGGGGCCCATCAAGGCCGTGCCCAAGGCACTCGCGCGCGCCGGCCTCACACTCGCCGACCTCAAGCTCATCGAGTTCAACGAGGCGTTCGCCGCACAAGCGCTGGCCGTGATCAAGGCGCTCGGCATGCCCACTGACATCATCAACGTGAACGGTGGTGCCATCGCCCTCGGCCACCCGCTCGGCGCCACCGGTGCCAAGCTCACCACGCAGCTGGTACACGAACTGCGGCGGCGGGGCGGGGGCTACGGCATGGTGACCATGTGCATCGGGGGCGGGATGGGGGCGGCGGGTGTGTTCGAAGTGTTTGGCTGAGTTCTGGTAACGGCGGCGCGGCGCGAGCCAGACGGCGCGAGCCAGACGGCGCGAGCCAGACGGCGCGAGCCAGACGGCGCGAGCCAGGGAACGCGTCGTGGCCCGCTCGCGTC
>JAJTGR010000016.1 GCA_021299375.1 Gemmatimonadota bacterium | reverse complement strand
CTCGCCTCGATGGCGTACGCGTTTCTGGTGCTCGAGGGGCTACGCAGAAAAAAACGCCGCGCGTCACCCTCCCGGCGATCCGCCGACAGCTCCAAGCCCTCCTGATTCGCTGGGGCGCGTGGTGTCCGACGTGTCGACGGCCGTGGGATGACTCATCCTAACGTAACCTAGTAGCAATACTGTCCAGATAGGTGTTTAACGGCTACTTTCGGTGCGTACCGACTCAAGAGGAGCCGATGGCGCGGACGGCTGCAACGATCCCTCCCGGGATGCGCTTGACCGATCACATCAGCTTGGGCGTGTTGAGCGCGCAGTTTCCGCGCGAGCTGGTGGACCAGGTGTTGTTCGAGACGGAAGCGGTGAATGCGAGGGAGCGGGCATTACCGGCGCACGTGATGGTGTACTATGTGCTGGCGCTGGCCCTCTATGCCGACGTGTCGACGCAGGAGCTGCTGCGGTGCGTGGTGGAGGGAGCCCGATGGCTCGGCGAGCCCACCGAGGCGGCCCTGCCCACCAAGTCGGCGATCTCGCAAGCCAGGATTCGGTTGGGGGGCCGCGCCGCTCGAGGCGTTGTATCGCGCGGTGGTCGCGCCGGTCGCCACGGCGGGCACGCCGGGGGCGTGGTATCGCGGCTGGCGCGTGATGAGCCTGGACGGTACGACGCTCGATGTGGGGGACACGGCCGCGAATGCCGAGGCCTTCGGCCGCCCTGCCAGTACGCGCGGCGTGAACGCGACGGGGGCGTTTCCCCAGCTCCGGCTCGTGGGGCTGTTGGAGAACGGCACCCATGTGATCACCGCGGCGCAGCTGGGCGCGTACGGGACGCATGAACGCGGGCTCGCCGTCGACGTCGTCGCCGGCCTGACCGGCGAGATGCTCTGCCTTGCGGATCGCGGCTTCCTCAGCTTCGATCTGTGGCGCACGGCGGCCGCGACCGGCGCCACGCTCCTGTGGCGGGCCCCGGCGACGGTCACGCTGCCCGTGCTGGAGCGCTACGCGGATGGCTCCTATCGAAGCGAGCTCCGCTGGAACGCGGGCTGCACGAGCCCGGATCGGCGCCCGCAGGCGGTGCGCGTCCTCGAATACACGCTCGAGGGCGCCCCCAGTCCGGTGACGCGCTATCGCCTGGTGACCTCGATCCTCGAGCCGGCGCGCGCGCCCGCCGCGGAACTGGCCGCACTCTACCACGAGCGCTGGGAGATCGAGACCGCCTTTGATGAATTCAAGACGCACTTGCGCGGCGCCCAGCGCGTCCTGCGGAGCAAGACGCCCGACTTGGTCCGTCAGGAGGCGTGGGGCTTTCTCCTCACGCATTACGCCTTGCGCGCGCTCATGCACGAGGCGGCCCTCGGGGCCCTCCCGAAGGCGCGTGATCCCGACCCGGTGTCCTTCACCCACACGCTTCGCGTCGTCCGCCGCACGCTCCCGCAGGTGGCGGCCCTTCCCCCCTCAGGACCTCCCGCGCCAGCAGCGCGCGCGTCAGCAGGTCGTCGCGGAGATCCGGCGCGCGGTCGTCAGCTCGAGTCGCGGCCGCGTCGTGCCCCGCGGCGTGAAACGCAAGATGAGTAACTTCCCGTTGCGCCCACGCCGCTCGCAGCGCACCACGCGCCGTGACACGGCCCCGCATATCATCGTGCGCCACCGTCCCCCGAAACGATGGTCACGACGACCATCACGGTAACTGGACAGTATTGGGGCTAGCGCGTCAGCCCGTGCCACTCGCCGCGCGCCCAGCAACCTCTGCATAGTGCGCCCGAAGCCGTGGTCCCAGCGCCGCCCACGAGAAGTCGGCCTGCAGTCGTGCACGAGCGTGCGACGCGACCGCGAGCCAAAGGCGGTCATCGGTCACGAGTTGCCGAACACGGTTCACGAACTCGTCCGGCGTGTTGGCAATCAGCAGCTCCTTTCCGGACGTCACGCCGAGGCCTTCACAGGCCAGTGCGGTGGCAACCACTGGCAGGCCGGCGGCCCATGCATCCAGAATCTTGAGGCGCGTACCACCACCCACGCGCAGCGGCGCAATGAACACGCGCGCGGCGTCGGTGTGCGGACGCAGCGACGGGGCGTGCCCCACCACGCGAATACTGCGATGCCCCGCATACTCGGCCACCTGCGCCCCGCCCGCCTTACCCACCCACGTGGTGGGAAACGCCGCCGCGCCCGCGCCGAACAGCGGCTCGATGTCCTGCGCGTAGTACGCCAGCGCGTCGGCGTTGGGGAACCAGTTCAATCCGCCAACGAAAAGTCCACCCTGCCGACGCTCGCCGAGCGCCACCGGCCCGGCACCCGAATCATCGACGGCGTTCGGGATCTCCACCAGCTTGGCCGTCGGCGCGATTTCCCGGAGGCGAACGGCATCTTCCCGCGACACGCAGATGTTCATGGCCACACGCGCGGCCCAATAGGCCTCCGTGGCCCGCAACCGACGCGCCTGCAGTCGCATGTAGGCGCTCAGCACGGGGTTGCCCACGAACGCGGCGCGCCGATCCAGCAGATCGCTCTCGATGTTGTGGTGCGTGAGCACCACCCGGCTCGACGGTCGGCCACGGAAGTTGTGCATCAGCGAGATGCCGTCCACGTGAATCACGTCGTATCGGGTCCGCGCGAGGTGCTGCTCCAGCGCGTCGGCGAACACGGGGCCGCCGAAGACCTGATTCACGTAGGGCTCGGCGTGCAGGAATGCCCGCGCGTGTGCGGCCAACATGCGCGTCCGGGCCCGCTGCGCCTCGAGGGGCACCACCCGCACCGTACCGAGCTCGGAGAGCGCGGCAACGCGCTGCTCCATGGACAAGCCGGGCACATCTTCCGCGCTGTTGTGCAGCACGATGGCTTCCACGTTCCAATCGCGTGCCAATTCGCGCCAGACATTGTAGGTGCGAATGTCCGCCCCCGAATGCGTGGGGTACGGAAAGCGGTTGGCGAGGAAGAGCAGCTTTGTCACACCCGCACCGTCGTCCACGTGACCTTGCGCTCGCCCCGCAGGTACAGCACCGCCGCCCACAGCGCCGCCACGTTAACGTGCGCGAAGTAGAAGGGCACGTGCACCAACGGCAGCCGGCGCCCGGCCCGCGACGCCATCCAACCCACCGCCGCCGCCGCCAGCAGCGCCACGCCGCCCACCAGCGAAGCGCCGTACACGCTGCGCAGCCCTTCCTGCTGCACGATCAGCACCGCCGCGCCCAGCGACAGCAGCAGCAACTGCGGCGCCGCATAGCGCAGCACCTTGTGGCTCCACAGCTGATACGCGAAGAATCCGAATCGGAACGGATTGAGCAGCCGCGACCGGGTGACCAGCGCGTTGATGCTGCGCACCGCCACCCGCACGCGCATGTCGAACTCCCGCTCCGCATCCTCGTTTGTGGTTTCCCGCGACACCGCCCCGCGCGCGCCCACCGTAATGCAGCCCTGTTCGTACACGTCACCGGCGATCATGAAGTCGCTGATGAGCACCGGGTCCATGGGGCGATACAGTGCCCGGCGCACGGCATACAGACACCCCGACACACCCACCAGCGAGTGCACCCGGGCCTCCAGCGCCTTGACCGCCTTTTCGTAGCGCCAATAGGCGCCGGCGCCGCGCCCCACCACCGAGCCCTTTGTGCTGACATACTCGAGCTCCGCCCCCACGCACCCGACTTCGGGGCGACCGAAGGGTGCCAGCAGGTCGTGCAGCGTCTCCGGGGCAAACTCGGTGGTCGCATCGGTGAACACCACGATGTCACCCGTGGCCCGCGTGACGGCCAGGTTCTGCGCAGCCGTCTTGCCACCGCGCTCCGGCAGCGCTGCCAGCTCCACCCCGGCCTCGGCGTATCGCTGGGCAATGGCATGGGTGCCGTCGGTGGAGCAGTCGGAGGCCACGATGAGCTGCAGTTGCTCTTTCGGATACGCCAGCGCCAGCAGGTTGTCGAGCTTGGCGGCCAGATGCCGCTCCTCGTTGTAGGCCGCTACGATTACCGTGACTGATGGCAGCCCCACCGGCGCGGCCTCGGGGCGCCGCCGACCGCGCGCCAGCAGCCACAGGTGCAGCGGATAACCGGCGTAGCTCCAGACGACGGCGAGCAGCCCGGTCCAGAACAGCAGCTTCAGCGTCAGCAGGAACACGAGGGCAGCGGACAGAAAGACAGAAGGCGAGATGAGACCCCTAAGGTGACGAATGGCAGCGCGCATGGTCAATTACGCACGCCCCCAATTCCTGACAATCAGGCACCGCGACCTCATGCTTGATAGCGCCCGCGCCGACGCCGCCCTCCGCACCCTCGGCGCCCGCATCACTGCCAACCCGGACAACCCTTTCGGTATGCCCGGCGTGGCGCTCTTCGCCTGCGATGGCGAGGGGCGTCGGGCGCATGTCTTCGCTGGAACGGATTCCCGTGGGAATCCAGTCACCGCCAATCGCACCGTCTGCCTGGCCTCGGTCGGGAAGCTGGCCGTGGCGCTCCTGGTGCTGGAGCTCATCGATCGTGGCGCGCTCACCCTTTCCACCGAGCTGGCGTCGGTCTGCCCGGAGGCGGTCGGCCCTGTGGGTCGAGCGACCATGGGCGGGCTGCTGTCCCACCGCGCAGGCATTCCGCCCACCGTCCGGGAGTCGGAGGCGCCGTACCAGGCGTCACTCACGTGGGCGCAGCTGCGCGCGACCTGCCTCGGGTACGCCGGTACGCAGCCGACCGGTACCCGCGTGCTGTACAGCGACGTCGCCTATGGCCTCCTGGGCATCGTGATCGAGACCGTCACCGGCCACTCGCTGCACACCGCGCTGGAGTCGCGCCTCAACGCGACGCTGGGCACCCGGTTGAGCCTGGGACAGCCCCCGGGTACGGAGTACGTCGAGGTGATCGGCGTGCCTTCACCCCATCGTGGTACCGCCATCGAACCGCTCAACTCACCGTTCTGGCACGGGCTGTCGTTGCCCTGGGCCGGGATATGCGGAAGGCCGGAGGATGCCCTGACCCTGGTCCGCGAGTTCTCGCGCGCGGGCACCCTGCTGCCCGAGTCGCTCCGTAACCTGGCCGTGCGCGATCCGAACGGGGGGGCGCTGGCTGGCTGTATCGAGGGAAGCCAGCTCGGCATCGACCCCATCCCACGCCTCGAGTGGGAGCCGTGTGCCTGGGGCCTGGGCGTCGAGCTGCGCGGCCACAAGCAGCCGCACTGGACACCGGGTGAGGCCAGCCCTGCGTCCTTCGGTCACGTGGGCGTCAGCGGTACGCTGGCCTGGCATGACCCCGTGGCCGACGTGTCGTGGGCCATGGTCGGCACCCGCAGCAGCCACTCCGGATGGCTACTGCGCTACGGCCCCCTGCTCGGGCGTGCCGTCCTGTCGTGCGTGACGCGCTGAGCAGCTCAGGCGCTGGCGACACCCGTCAGGGAATCCGCCCCGCCACACGCGCCGGATTCCCCAAGATCATGACGTCGGCGGGATACTCGCCCTTGCAGATGGCCGCCATGGCCACCACCGAGCCATCGCCGATCCGCGTGCCCGGCAGCAGCCCCGCGTCGGGGGAGATCCACACGGAGTTCCCGACGGACACGGGGGCCTCGAGTACGCGGGCATCGCTCCCCGATTCGCGGCGGGCGGTGGGGTGAAAGGAGGTATCGAGGATACGGCAGTTCGCGATCAGGCAGTCGGCGCCGATCTCCACCGACTGCACGCAGCTGAACCGCGTGCCATCGAGCTTGGTGCGGTCGCCCACCACGATCCGGGCGGTGGCACGATTCGTCCACGGCGTCACCGTGCCGTGAATGTGGACGTCATCACCGAGCACCACGGTGCCGGGGCCACGAATGCACAGCGTGCCATAAATGCGCAGCCCGCGGCCGATCACGACCCGCGGGCGGAAGATCCGCACCCACCAGGAGAACACCCGACCCTTCACGATGGCCATCGCAACCATCAGCGCATAGCTCGGCTCCCGCAGGGCGCGCGAGAACGTGCCGGGGCCGAACGCGACCTCCTCGGGTGCCTCGCGCCCGACCTCAGCCAGCCGTATGTCGCTCGACATAGGCGCGAATGATGGCCACGGTCGTCAGGTCGGGGATGTCCTCGTCCGCGATGATCAGGCCATACGCATCCTCCAGCGCACCAATGAGCGCGACATGGTTCGCGGAATCCCATTGCGGATGCACCTGGTAGGCGAGTGCGTCATCGACCTCGTCGCGCGGCAACCGAAGGGCGATGGCAATGACGGATTCGAGAAGAGCGGGCATCGGGACAAGTGGCCTGCAGAATGGCACGGTCATCCGGTGCGGATCGGCGTCGGAGACGACGAAGGATACAGCCCCTGCGACAGCCCCTGCAACAGCGCGCCGCGATCGACCTTGCCGTTGGCGTTGAGCGGGAACGCGGTGCAGCACACCACCGAGCGGGGCACGAGAAAGGGTTCCAGCCACTCGCTGAGGGTCGCCGCGACGGCAGCGGACACGGTCTCGGCCGGCGCAGCGCTCTGCACGAAGAGCGTGAGCGCCACCGGACGCCCTTCCTCCAGGGGGAACCCCACGGCCACCGCGTCGGACACGCCAGCCACTTGCCGAGCCAGCGCCTCCACCTCGCCGGGCTCGACGCGCCGGCCAAGGATCTTGAGTTGATGATCGACGCGCCCGAGGTACGCAATGTCGCCGCCGGGCAACATGCGCACCAGATCGCCCGAGCGGTAATGGCGATGCCGCCGCCCATCGATGCCCTCGGCCTCGGTAAAACACCGCCGCGTCTGCTCGTCGTCACGCCAATAGCCCGGCACGGTCTGCGCGCCACCGATCCAGAGTTCGCCGGCCTCGCCGGGCGCGACCAGATGCCCGTCGGGATCGACGATGCGAAGCTGCACACCGGGGAACGGGGTGCCGATGGGCACGCAATCGAGCGGATAGGCCGCGGGATCGTTCGGCGACCAGCGGAATCCGGTCACGACCACGGTCGCTTCCGTAGGGCCATACTGATTCTCGATGACACTCTTCGGGGCCGCCGCCGCCCACTGGCGCACCAGCGACACGGGCAGCGCCTCACCGGCGAACATGCTGTAGCGCACCGACGCAAAACGCCCGGGGCGCAGCGCCCGGCGCTGCTGCATGAGTGTGAGCACCGAGGGGACCGACGAGAACACCGAGAGCTGCTGCTGCTCGATGTAGCTGGCCGGGGCCACCAACTGCCGCGCATCGAGCGTGTGCACACACGCGCCGCTCGCCCAGGCCACGAACAGATCGAAGATCGAGACGTCGAACGATTGCTCGAACATCTGCGAGAACCGATCGTCGGGCGTGAACTCGAATCGGGCGCGGGCATTGGCGAGATACGCCGCCACGTTGCCCTGCGTGACGCCGACGCCTTTCGGCGTCCCTGTAGTGCCCGAGGTGAAGAGCAGATAGGCCACCCACGACGGATCGGGGTCGACGCACGGCGGCGCACCCGTCGCGGGCATGTCGGCGGCGGTGAGCGCCGGGACGCCGGACGCCGGAAGCCCGCGTGGGGATTCGGGGAGCAGCACGGCCCGCACCGCCGGCACGGCATCGAGCATCGACGCCAGCAGGTCGGATGCCTCGGGCTCCACGATCACGGCGTCGAGCTCCGCGAGCTGCGCGATGCGCCGGAGCCGGTCAGGATGGAGCCGAGTATTGAGCGGGACGAAGGCGGCCCCGGCGTACGCAGCCGCCAGCGCGCCGATGTACGTGACGCGCGACCGGTTGCCCATGATGCCCACGCGCCCTCCCGGATCGACACCGGCCTCGCGCAGGGCAGCCGCCCAGCGACGCGCTGCCGTGTCGAGTTCCTCGAACGACAGCACGCCGAACCGGCCCACCAGTGCCGGACGGGGTGCGTGACGCGCTGCGGCATCGACCACGAGGCGACACAGGGAGGGAAGCGACATCGCCAAGGCGGAAACCGCCGGGTGGAGGACGGACTGATCGCGCGCGACCCGTACCGGACGGGCATTGGGGTATGCCATGGTGGACGATGATTCCGGCCGCCGGTCACCTTCAAGCCCACGGTGAACGGTCAGACGCTGTTGGGGCTCCACCGGGTTGCGTGCTACGGCAGCCGACTCACCAGCAGCCGTAGACCCGATGGATCCATCCGCGCGCCCTCGAGTACGAGCAGCTGGGCACCGGACTGCTCGCCGGCGAGTACGACGTGGTGCACGCCCAGCGGGGCGAGCGCGGCCACGTGGGTGGAGAAGCGCCCGAAGGTCAGCTGTCGCGCCTGGAGCGGCGTGGCGCGAAACGCCCCGGGAAACTCCCTGGCCAACCCACTCCACACGTCGGGCACGTTCCACGACGCCTGGCCGGCATTGGTCAGGTCGCTCCCAAGGGCACCGACCGCGTTGGCGATCGCCCACCCGGTGACCACCTCATCGCGAGGCCGGCCGATACTCGACGCCAACGCCTCCACGCCGCGGCCACCGCCGCCCCGCACGAGTGCCCGGAGGGCCTGCGATTCCTCGGTGGCAAAGGCATCGAGGGCCCAGCGCACCAGGGACCAGCCGCTCGCGTAGTGAGTGGCGTCGGCGCGATGGGCCGGGCCAAGCGGCGTAAGCGTTTCGCCGCCGGCCAGATACTGGTGCAGCTGCGAAAAGTGCTTCCACATGATGAGCGGGCGATCATCGCACAGGCGCAGCTCGCAGCCTACGCTGCCGGCGAACCCGGTGCGCCCCCGGAAACTCCCTCCGCCCGGGAAGGTGCGCGCGTACAGCTCCTCGGCGATGCGCGCAGTAGCCTCCTCCATCCACGCGTCGTCAAAGCCATGCCCGCGAGCCAGTCGCTCGGCGAAGCTGGCAAGGTGCTTGGCCTCGTGCACGATCGTGGAGCGCATGGCCCGGCGCCAATCGTCCGGCGTCTCGTGCGCGGTGGCGATGCGGGCGTAGATGACTTCATTCTCGTTGCTGCCGGCAAAGGTGGCGCGCGGATAGAAGTTGCAGGCGCTCACATAGGCGGCGGTGCCGGGGGCGGAGTCGTTGACGAACGGGGTGAAGAGCATGGTGATGCGCCCGTCGCCGCCCATGGTGGCGTTCATGGCGAGGGGGTTACCGATCTGCCCGGTGAGCAGGGGGTGAACGACCTGTTCGTATTCGGTACCAAGCTGCTTGTAGGTGCCATCCATGCGGCCGGCGCGGGGGGCGGCGAGGTCCTCGAGGATGAGGGCCCGGGTGCCGGCGTAGACAACGCGGGCCTCGAGGGGCTTGCCGGTGGTGCAGGAGCCGAGCAGCGCGGTGATGCTGAGGGTGTCGCCGAGCTGGAGGGGGGCGCGGAGGGACTTCAGGGTGGTGCGGGTGGCGGAGGACCAGGCGGCTGTGGCGGAGACGGAGGTGGTGAGGCTTCTTGTGTGGAACCCCGAGGCATCAGCGGGGAGCGGTGCCGGGGGGAGGGGGGAGGACCGCCAGTGCGCGGTGAGGCCGTGGAGTTGCTCGGTGCTTTCTACGCCGGCGAGGCTTCCGGTGCCGGTGCCGCGGAGGTCAACGGTCGCGGCGCCGTTGGGGTCGGTACTGGTGTTGACGACGGCCACGACGTAGCGGGCGGTGGTGCCGTTCGTGGGGGCGACGAGTTCGAGGCAGCGGGACTCGTGGGTTTCGAGGAGCTGGGCGGTCTCGCCGGGGGAGAGGGCGAGGCGGGTGGCGGTCGCGACGGGGGCGACGGTGTCGATCACGATGCTGGCCAGACGGAGGCGCACCGGCATGGCGGTCACGGCGCGGCAGGCGAAGGCGGTGTCCGGCATGGTGGCTTCGATGCGGGTGGCGCTGGCGGCGCGAACGGCGAGCGGCACGCCGCCCACGGTGAGCTGGATGTCCGCGAGGGCGGCGGGAAAGTGAAGGCCCTCGATGATCAGCGTGCCGCCGGCAGTGAGGGTGTCGGGGCCGAGTCGGGTCACCCGGGGCGCGATCGGGGTGGCGGGCGCCGAGGTCGTCGGAGCCGGGGCTGGCGCCGTGGCGTCACCACCGCTGCAGGCGTGCAACACCCCCACGAGGCATGCCACCCGCGCGGCGCCGAGCGGGTGGCGACGCCGCCTGGGGGCGACGGTGCAAGTGGTTGTGGAGCCTTGCGTTGCGAACACTCGGTGTGGCCTCACGGAAGTGGCCTGATCCCTCACTCGTCAAAGGATGGGGCAACCGGCGTGCCGAACCGGGCGTTCTCTGCTTCATTCGCCGGCCACGGACGGTGGGGCAGGAAGACATCGTTCCGTCACCAGCAGCGGGCGGATCGCCTCGCCGCCGGGCGGCCACGCGAAGCGCAGGTCATGCGTGGGCTCGAAGACGAGCGCCTGGTCGGCATGACGGCGCTAGCCCTCGGGTGGGTGATCGACGAACACGCGCGCCAATTCCCCGCGATTCGCCCCCAAGGCCTCCTCTCGCTGTACCTCGACGAGGTCCAGATCGTCGCCGGCTGGGAACCGCTGGTTCACCGGCTGGTGGAGTCGAGGGATGTCGAAATCATCGTCTCCGGAAGTCGCGCGAGTCGCAACGCGTCGCCATCAGCAAGGACATGCGTCACGCGTACCTGGGGCACGTGCCGGACGCGTTCCTGATCCGCGCAGTCGCGATGCAGCGCGCTTCGAAACGGCAACGCATGGTCACCCCCCGAAAGGTCTACCCGATCGATACGGGGCTCATCCCTCCCTACGAGCGGCCCGGCCGAGGACACCGAACGGCGCGCACTCGAGACCGCCGGTCTGCTCGAACTGGAGCGACGCGCGCATGACGTCTCATGGCTGCGGGTCGAAGACGACCGCGACGTCGACGTTCATGCGTCGCGCCTTGACGAATCGCCGCTGCTAGTGGAGGTCCGTCTCGATACCACGGACGACGCCACGTGGGAACGTGAAGTGATGGCGCTGGCGGTGGCTTCCGTCGCGTACCCTGGCGCCACGGCCGCACTGATCACGCACGAGGAGTC
This sequence comes from Gemmatimonadota bacterium, assembly GCA_021299375.1. Lineage (GTDB taxonomy): Bacteria > Gemmatimonadota > Gemmatimonadetes > Gemmatimonadales > Gemmatimonadaceae > Gemmatimonas. Next base: position 38,883 of record JAJTGR010000016.1, on the reverse strand, counting down.
CCCACCGGCGAGGCTCCTTCCTGGAACCCTCCGGTGGTTTTCGGCCACGCAGTGGCTGCTCGGTTTGGACTGGGCGCACGGCGTGACTGCTCACCGCCACCCATACTCCACCACCACCGGCTGATGCTCGGCGGGGTACCCCGACAGTACACGGGCCGACCGCGCCACCAGCGTCGGCGACGCCAGCACATGATCGATGCGTACCCGGTGGCGGCCGGCGAACATGGTGTGTCCCAGTCCCCAGCCGGCGTCGGCAAAGGCATTCCGCAGCGTGCCCCAGTCGCGGCGCAGGGCGCGGCTGCCGTAGGGGAGGTTGAAGTCGCCGGCGACGACAAGCGCATCGGCCTGCCGGGCACCGGCCAGCGCCCACTCCGACAGCCGCTGCGACGCGGCCGACCGCTCGGCCACGCTGCCTGCCAGCCTGCTCGGGTTGCCCTGGCGCGCCGCTCCCAGTTCGTCACGGGGGCTTGGCAGGTGCACCGTGACCATGCGTAGCAGACGCCCAGCCCAGGCGACATCGAAGCCGATGGCTCGGCCTGCGCGGCGTTTGCCCTCGGCGGCAACGGCCAGACGGTGCGCCGGCAGGCGCGAGATCACACAGAATTCCCCGTCGCGATAGGCGGAGAAGTCGCGGCGGCGGCGGGCCAGTACCGTCAGCGCGTCGCCTCGGCAGTCCTGCAGCAGCACCAGCTGCGCGTTCCACCGCGGGAGGTAGGCGGCCAGCTGCTCTGCCGTGAGGGGGCGCCCGTCGGTGTTCCAGGTCACCACGCGAAGGGTGGGCCCGGCCGCGTCGTCCGAGGCAGGGCCCCGGAGACGCGCGAACGGCACGTTCCACAACGCCACCCCGAACAGCGTGACCGCCGCCCCCAGTACCGCCGCGCCTCGCACCCACCACCGCGCGCGCCACGCCAGCGGCACCAGCACGAGCCACGGCCACGGGAGCAGCCAGCGCGGCCCGAACAGCAGCAGCATGCCCGCGGCGCTGGCATCGCCGATGGCGACGATCGCCGCCGCCACCCCCGCCATCACCAGCGCATATCCCACCACCAGCCCCGTCACCACGCTTTGCAATCGCGGCTCCGCTCCTTAAATCCCATCGAACTCTCCAACTTTGCCGGCCTCACCATGACCGCTCCGATCGCCGACGTCACCCGTCCGCCACTCACGATCCTCTCCGAAGAGGAGGAGCTGTTTCGCGCCGCCGTGGCCGACCTGGCCGATTCCGAGGTGCGACCGCGGGTGCGCGAGATGGAGGACGCCGGCAAGGTAGACCCCGCGCTGACCGCCAAGTTCTTCGAGCTGGGGCTCATGGGCATCGAGCTGCCCGAGCAATATGGCGGGGCGGGCGGCTCGTTGATGATGGTGACGCTGGCCGTGGAAGAGCTGAGCAAGGTGGACGCCAGCGCGGCCATCCAGGTGGACGTGCAGAACACGCTGGTGAACTATCCGCTGCACCGCTACGGCTCCGAGGAGCAGCGGGCGCGCCTCCTGCCGCGCATGACGTCGGACACGATCGGCGCCTACGCCCTGTCGGAGCCCGGCTCGGGGAGCGACGCCTTTGGGCTCACCACGCGCGCCGACCGCGCCGAGGGCGGCTGGGTGCTGAATGGGTCGAAGGCGTGGATCACCAATGGCGGCGAGGCCAGCGTGTTCGTGGTGTTCGCCAACACCGCCCCCGCCTCCGGCTACAAGGGCATCACCGCCTTCATCGTGGAGCGGGGCCTGGCGGGCTTCACCGTGGGGCGCAAGGAGGACAAGCTGGGCATCCGCGCCTCGAGTACCACGGCGCTGCACTTCGAGAACGTCTTCGTGTCCGACGCCAACGTGCTCGGCGTGGTGGGCCAGGGGTACAAGATCGCCATCGAGACGCTGAACGAGGGGCGTATCGGCATTGGCGCGCAGATGCTCGGCATTGCCGAAGGCGCACTGCGGGCGGCCACCGGCTACCTCAAGGAGCGGCGGCAGTTCGGCAAAGCGCTGGCGGATTTCCAGGGCATCCAGTTTCAGGTGGCGCAGGCGGCGACGGAGTTGGAGGCGGCGCGGCTCATGGTGTACAACGCCGCGCGCCTCAAGGACGCCGGGCGCGATATTGCGCGCGAAGGCGCGATGGCCAAGCTCTATGCGTCGCAGATGTGCGAGCGCGTGACGAGCCTGTGTGTGGAGCTCTTCGGCGGCTACGGCTACACGCGCGAGTATCCGGTGGAGAAGTTCTACCGTGACGCGAAGATCGGCACGATCTACGAGGGCACGAGCAACATGCAGCTGCAGACGATCGCGAAAGCGGTCCTGAAGTAGCAGGTTCACGCTGCGGGTCGCCGGCTGCGTGTGAGCCGCCTCGGGCGGTGGGTGTGGGTGGTGGGCGGTGGGCTCATCGTGTGGGCGACGCTACTGCCCGGCAACGAGATTGCCTCGCAGCAGATCCCGCCGCGCTGGTGCCTGATGTGCGGCGGCCTCTGGATGACGGACGCCCTCAGCAACGTGGCGCTCTTTGCACCGCTCGGCATCGCCTTGGCGCTACGCGGATGGCGGTGGTGGATCGTGGGCGCTGCCGCGCTCGGGCTGTCGGTAGGCGTGGAGACGTTGCAGTCGCTGGGGTTTCCGCCGGCGCGCTCGGCGGCGCTGGCCGATGTGATCACCAATTCGCTGGGCGGGCTGCTCGGGGCGGGGCTCGTGGCGCGGTGGGACTGGGTTGTCGCGCCCAGCGTCGTCGTGGCCCGGCGGCTCACGGTGGCGTGGGCGGCCGGCGCCAGTGCGGTGTTCGGGTTCACCACGCTGGCCGTGGGGCCGCGCGATGCGCGGGTCGGCGCGGCCGCCTCGAGCGCTGCCGACCTCAGCGCGAGCCCCTATCCGCACATCCCCGGGCAACCGTGGTCCGGCGGCATCCTCGACTCGGCCATCGTCGGCGGGACATACCGTGTGCGGCGCGGATCGTCCGAGCCGGCGATCGTGCAGATTGGGCGCGATGTCCCAATGCTGGATGCCGAGGCGTTCGTCCACGGCCGCGCGACCGAGCCGTCCACGGTGCCGATCGTCTTCGTGCATGCCCCCAGCGACAGCGCGCCCGTGCTGCAATTGCGCAGTCATGGGGACGCGGCCGAACTCGCCGTGACGCGCCGCGCCTGGGCGTGGGGGCTGGCGCTCCCACCAGCGCGCCTGGCCGACGCGTTCCGCGGGCGCACTCCGGACGACGCACGACCGCTCCATCTGGTGGCCCACGTCGGGCGCGACTCGCTGGTGCTGTCGGCGCGAGGGCCCGGCTACGAGGGCCGTGCCGTACTGGCGCTCGCGCCAACGCTCGGATGGGCGATGATCCAGACGGTGGTGGAGCCATCGTCGGCGCTGGCCCCGATCGTGCTGTGCTGCTGGCTGGCCGGACTGGTGCTGCCTATCGGCTGGTGGGGGGCGCGAAGCGGTGGGGGGTCGCGGTGGATCACGCTGGCCGCAGCCGGCGCCGTGGCGATCGTGCTGCGTTTCCTGCCACCGATCACCGGCGTGGCCCCGGTGTCGCGGCCCCAATGGATGGCGCTCGCGGTGCTGCTCGCGGCGGGCGCCGTCGGCTCACGCTTGCTGCACCGGGGTAGATTGCCGATATGATCGAAACGATCGTCGGCGCCCTCGACGCCTTCCTGCTCCTGCTTCGCCCGGCGGTATTCGTCGCCGGCGCGGTGGCCGCCGTGGCGGCCGGCACCTCGTGGGCGGCGCGCACGCGCCGGCTGTCGCCCTTTTCGCCGCTCGCCCGCCTGACGCGCGAAAAAGTGGACCCGTGGCTGATTGCCCCCATGGAACGCCGCCTGGTGCGTGCCGGGGGCACCCCCGTGTCGGCGCCATGGTGGGCGCTGGCCGCGGTGGTGCTGGGTGGCCTGCTGCTCATTTCGGCGGTGCAGTTCCTGCGCGACCAGATCGTGATGATGGCCTACGCGTCACGGTCGGGTGCGGGGCTGCTGGCGGTGCTGGTGAAGTGGACCTTCAGCATCCTGCGCATTGCACTCTTCGCGCGCGTGATCGCCAGCTGGGTGGGCGGCGGCCCCTACTCCAAGTGGTGGCGCTGGAGCTACGTGCTGACCGAGTGGTTCCTGGCCCCGCTGCGCACCGTGATTCCGACTATTGGCATGATCGATATCACGGTGCTGGTGGCGTATTTCGGGCTGGGGATTCTGGAGTCGCTGGTTGTCGGGGTGCTGCTGCGGTAAGCGAGAGGGAGCCCCGGGAATTCGGACCCACGGTCTCGGACTGTCACGAAACGCCGACCGTGGAACCGGCCTGTCGGGGCCGGTGTTCTATCGCGTGCTAGGACCGGGTGGTCCTACATGATCTGGAACCCCGACTTTTCGGAGCCCCAACTGATGCGCAAGCTTTCCCTGCTCGCCGCCGCCGCGGTCATTGCGTTCGCTGCCCCGGCCGCCGCTCAGGCGCAGGACAAGGACATCGTCGAGACCGCCGTCGCCGCGGGCTCATTCAAGACGCTCGCCAAGCTGCTCGGCGACGCCGGCCTGGTCGAGACGCTCAAGGGCCCCGGCCCGTTCTCCGTGTTCGCCCCGACCGACGAGGCGTTCGCCAAGGTCCCGGCCGCCACGCTGCAGGCGCTGGCCGCCGACAAGGCCAAGCTCAAGGCCGTGCTGCTGTACCATGTCGTCGCCGGCAAGGTCCCGGCCGCTGAAGCGCTGAAGCTCGCCGGCAAGGGCGCCAAGACGGTCGAAGGCTCGGAAGCCAAGATCTCGGTCATGGGTGGCACGCCGATGATCAATCAGGCGCACATCGTCAAGACGGACATCATGGCGAAGAACGGCATCATCCACGTGATCGATGCGGTGATCCTGCCGCCGGCCAAGTAACCGCCGGTTTGGCTGGACGAACGCCGCTCCCTCGGTTCGAGGGGGCGGCGTTCTGCTTTTTGGCTCATCGGATAGCCGGACGGTCGGACGATGCCCGCGCTGGGAATCCGGACTGGGCCTGGAGGTCGGAACTCGGGGGGAGCGTCAGGGGCCCTCGAATGCGAGGCGGGGCCCCAGCGTATCCCCCCGGGTGCGCCACCCGCGGAGCGCGTGTGGGTGGCCTGCTGCGCCGAGCGATCCGGCCGTGCTCCCGTTGTTGATCGCGACGCCGAAGGCGGCGCCTGCAGCACGGCGCCCGCAGCACGGCGCCCGCAGCACGGCGCCCGCATCACGGCGCCCGCATCACGGCGCCCGCATCGCTGCGCCCGCTTCACGGCGCCCGCCTGACCTGATATCCCGGGGACCGCGATGAGGCCAGAGCAACCCACGCCGAACCCGGAAGAGCCCAATACTCGGTGGTTCGCTGTCCGCTCAATGCTCTCTCGTCGTCACCGTCCCCATGCCGTTCGTGGCTCCGCACTCACCCCGGGGCGGCTGTCGACGCATGGGCCGGCCGACCGGAGTAACTTGCAGCCGTTCCCTTCGCGCTCCCCCTGCCCACGGAACGGCATGTCCCTCCGCCCCTCCGCCGCCAATGCGGCCTCCGCCCTCGCGGTCCTCGTCCCCGCGTTGCTCGCGGCCCAGCCCGCGACGCCCCCCGCCGACCTGATCGTCACCAACGCCCGCGTCTACACCGCCGACGACACCCGCCCGCTGGTCGAGGCCTTTGCCGTGCGCGGCGGGCGCTTCGTGTTTGCCGGGTCGCAGCGTGAGGCGGCCGTGCTCAAGGGGGCCACGACCCGGGTGGTCGACGCCGGCGGGCGCACCGTCATCCCGGGCATGGTCGACGGGCATGCCCACTTTGCGGGGCTGGCGCAGAAGCTGCGCAGCGTGGACCTGGTGGGCACGAAGAGCTACGCCGAGGTGATCGCGCGCGTCGTGGAGCGCGCGCAGCGCACCCCCAAGGGTACGTGGATCATCGGCCGCGGCTGGGACCAGAACGCCTGGGGCAACACCGACTTCCCCACCCACGAGCCGCTCAGTGCCGCCACCCCCGACCACCCGGTGCTGCTGGAGCGGGTGGACGGGCACGCCGCCCTCGCGAATGCGGCCGCCATGCGCCTCGCCAGCCTCACTGCCACCAGCAAGGACCCGAGCGGCGGCAAGATCCTGCGGGACGCGAAGGGTAGTCCCACCGGCGTGCTGATCGATCGCGCGAGTGGGCTGGTGGAGAGCAAGGTGCCCGCCCCCACGCGCGAGGAGACGCGCGCCGCGCTCAGGGACGCGGTGGCGCGCATGCATTCGCTGGGGCTGGTCGGCATGCACGACGCCGGTGCTTCACGCGAGCACATCGACCTGTTCGAGGACATGGCGAAGCAGGGCACGCTCAACCTGCGCCTCTACGTGATGATCGGGGACAACGCCGAGGCCTTGACGCACTACTTCGCCATGGGGCCGCGCGCAGGGCTGTACGACGGGCAGGTCTGGGTGCGCGCCGTGAAACTCTACGCCGACGGCGCCATGGGCTCGCGCGGCGCCGCGCTGCTGGAACCGTACAGCGACGACCCGAACAACACCGGCCTGCTGCTCAGTGCACCAGCCCACATCCAGGAAGTCGCCGAGGCCGGGCTCAAGGCGGGCTTCCAGATCAACACGCACGCCATCGGCGACCGCGGCAATCGCGTGGTGCTCGATGCGTACCAGAAGGCACTCGAGAAGGTGCCCACGGTGGACCACCGCTTCCGCGTGGAGCACGCGCAGATCCTGCACCAGGACGACATCCCGCGCTTTGCCCAGCTGGGCGTGATCCCGAGCATGCAGGCCAGCCACCAGACGAGCGACATGTACTGGATCGGCAAGCGGCTTGGCCCCACGCGTCTCTACGGCGCCTACGCCTGGCAGTCGCTGCTCAAGACCGGCGTGGTGATTCCGAACGGTTCCGACTTCCCCGTGGAAGAGGTCAACCCGCTCATCTCCTTCCACGCCAGCATCGCGCGTCAGGATGCGCGCGACTGGCCGGAGGGCGGCTGGTTCGCCGAGCAGCGCATGTCGCGCGAGGACGCGCTGCGCAGCATGACGCTCTGGCCGGCCTACGCGGCGTTCCAGGAGAAGGACATGGGTAGCATCACACCGGGCAAGTACGCGGACTTCGTGGTGCTGGACCAGGACATCATGCGCGTACCGGCGGAGCTGGTCTTGCAGACGCGCGTGCTGGCGACGTACCTGGGCGGGAAGCCGGTGTACCGGGCGCCCTGAGCTCTGCGTTCTGCAATGCTGAGAACCGAGAGCGCCGCGTCTCGAACCCAGACGACGAGAGAGCATGGAGACGCTGAGCCACCCAGGAGTTGAGAGTACCGAGCACTCCATCCGCTGGGACTGTCGGGGGAATGGTCGTCGGCCGTGGTGCATGTGCCAGGCACCCAGCGCGCGGATGAAGTGCTCGGTACAAGCACTGCGGATGAAGTGCTCGGTACTCTCAACGCTCGTTGGTCGCTCACCGTCTCAACACTCTCTCGTCGTCTGCGCTCTGCTCATCTGAATGCTCCCCTCTCAACGATCTGTAGTCCCCCGTCTGCCCGAGACATCGAGATGCGCATCGTCAGCCTGCTTCCTGCCGCCACCGAGATTGTCGCCCTGCTCGGAGCCACCGACCACCTCGTGGGCATCACGCACGAGTGTGATTACCCCGACATCGTCGGCTCCAGGGCGCGCGTCACGAAGAGTGCGATACCCGACACGCACGATCCCGGCGCGATCGACGCCGCGGTTCGGGCGCAGCACGGGCAGGGGCTGGCGCTGTTCTCGCTCGACGAGAAGCGTATTCGTGCGCTGCACCCCGACGTGATGCTCACGCAGGCGCAGTGCGATGTATGCGCCGTGCGCGAGACGGACGTGCGGGCGCTCGCGTCGCGACTCGCACCGGAGCCACGGGTGATCACGCTGGGTGGGACATCACTCGACGGCATCTCCGCCGACATCCGCGCCGTGGCGCAGGCCATCGGCGTCGACGACGAGGCCGACGAGCTGCTGGCCGGGCTGCACGACCGCGTGAGGCATGTACACGAGGTGCTCAAGGCCGCGCAGGCCCCTCGGCCGCGCGTGGCACTCGTGGAGTGGACGGACCCGGTGTATGTCGCCGGGCACTGGGGCCCCGAGCAGATCCGCCGGGCCGGCGGCATCGACGTGCTGGGCACCGCCGGCACGCACTCGGTGCCCGTCGGCATGGACGACCTGCGGGCGGCGAACCCCGACATGGTGCTCTTTGCGCCCTGTGGCTACGGTGTGAAGGCGGCGGCGGCCGAGGCCGAGCGGTGCCTGGCGCTGCCCGCGTGGTCGTGGCTGGCGGGGCGCCAGGTGTGGGCGCTGGATGCCAACGGGCTCACCTCACGCCCCGGTCCGCGCGTGGTGGACGGCATCGAGGCCATGGCGTGCGTGTTCAATCCGTCGTGCTTCTCGCCCATCGACGCACGGCATGCGGTGCGGGTGCAGTAGCGAGGGGGCTGGCGGGGACGTGCTCTCGCGCGGCCTGGTTGCTGGCAGCCTGAGCGAGTGGCGCGACACGCCGCGCGCTCAGCTCACCCAGAGCTTCACGGCCATGACGACCATGAGCACCGCAAACCCGCGCCGCAGCAGCTCGGCGTCCACATGCGTGGAAACGTAGGCCCCGATGAACGCCCCGCCCGCCATGCCCACGGCAATCCAGAGCGAATCGACGGGCTGCAGGTGACCGGCCCTGTAGTACGTCGCGGCGCCCACCGCCGCACCCAGCGGCAGCACGAGTGCCGCCAATGACGTGCCCGCCGCCTGCTGCGGTGTCATCTTGGCGAGGTAGATGAGCGCCGGCACGATGACGATGCCGCCGCCGATTCCGAAGACGCCGGAGAGGACGCCGGCCCCCAGTCCGATGGCGAGAAGCATGAGGATCATGCGCTTACGTTAGCACATATATTCCCCGCATGCTTTCCGACTCCTCTCTCGCCTTCCTCAAGCGCCTGCTCGACACCCCTGGACCGTCGGGGTTCGAGGGCGCGCCGGCACGTGTCTGGCGCGCCGAAGCGGCCACCTTTGCGGCCGAGGTCCGTGCCGACGTCGTCGGCAACTCGCTGGCTACCGTGGCTGGCAACGGTACCGGCCCCACCATCCTGCTCGCCGGCCACATCGATGAAATCGGGGTGATCATCACCCACATCGACGACAACGGCTACGTGTACTTCGAGCCCATCGGCGGCTGGGATCCGCAGGTGCTGGTGGCGCAGCGCATGCGCTTCCTCGGGCGTCACGGCGACGTGTTCGGGGTGATCGGCAAGAAGCCCATCCACCTCATGAAGCCCGAGGAGCGGGAAAAAGCCTCGAAGATCACGGACCTCTGGGTGGACATCGGCGTGAAGAACAAGGCCGAAGCGCTCGAGGTGCTGGAGGTGGGCGATGCAGGGGTGATCGACTCGCGCACGATGGACCTGCCGAACCACCGTATCGTCTCGCGCAGCATCGACGACCGCATCGGTGCCTTTGTGGTGCTGGAGGCGCTGCGGCGCTACGCGGCCAATCCCGGTGCAGCGCGGGTGATTGCGGCGGCCACGGCGCAGGAGGAGATCGGCTACTCGGGCGGCGGCGCGCGGGTGGCGGCGCAGGCAGTGCACGCGCAGATGGCGATCGCGGTGGACGTGACGTTCGCGACCGACCATCCGGGGATGAAGAAGGAGGAGATCGGCGAGCACAACATCGGCGGGGGGCCGGTGCTCACGCGTGGTTCGGTGGTGAGTCCGGTGGTCTATCGCCTGCTGGCCGACTCGGCGCGGCGGCTGGACATCCCGTTCTCCATTCACGCGGCCGGGCGGTTCACCTCCACCGATGCCGACGCCATGCACCTGGCGCGCGACGGTGTGGCGACGGCGCTGGTGAGCATCCCCAACCGCTACATGCATTCGCCGAACGAGATGGTCTCCCTCGACGACCTCGACCGCGCGGCGTCGCTGATTGCCGAGGCGTGCCGGTCGGTGTCGGCTTCGACGGATTTCACCGACCGCTGACCCGTCTGGTGCGCTGGCGACCGCGCGGGGCATGGTGCGCCCCCGCGGCGGGCTAGCCGCACACCACCACGACCGCCGAACCGTGGGTCAGGAGCGCGTCAGGCGAGCGGCCGCGGCCGCGACCTCGGGGTCCGGGTCGTTGATCAACCCCTCGAGCGCCGACACGACCGCCTGGCCGCGGGCACGAATGAGCGCCTCGAGGGCGGCGATGCGGAGGTAGGACTCCCGCGGCACCACCCGCTCTCCCTGCTCGGCCGGCAGCGGCACCGCCACGCGCAGCAACCGCTGGATCGCATCGGCGCTTCCCAGCTTGCCGAGCGACGCCAGCATTTCGAGCGCGACGTCCTCGTCCGTTTCCCTCTCGAGGGCACCCGCCAGCCGCGCCGTCGCGGGACGTACGCCGCCGGCCGTGCCGGACGACAGCCCATAGCTCACGGCGGCAAGACGGCGCACCTCGGTGTTCGGATCGTCCACGGCCCCCTGCACACCGTGCAGCGCCTTGGCCGTACCAAGCCGGATCAGCGCCCGGGCCGCGGCGGTGCGAATGCGATCGTCGGCGTGTGCCAGCAGCGGCAAGACGACCACGTCGGCGTGCTCCAACCCCATCTCACCCAACAAGGCCACCGTGTTGCGCACCACGTACCAGCGCGGATCGTGCACGAGGTCGTAGAGCAACGTGGCGCCGATGTCGAGCGCCACGATGCTGTCGAAGTACGTGCGCCGCACCTGCGCATCCTCGGCGTGCATCAGTCGAGTCACGAGCAGTTCCGCGCCGACCTCGCCGGCCCTGGCGAACAGCTCCAGAAGCAGGGCGCGGTCCGGCGTGTGCGGCAGCCGGTCGGCCAGCTGCTCGAGCGTCTTGCGATGCTGCAGGCGCCGGAGCACGCGTTCGACCGCCAGGCGTCCGCCCGAGGTGCCCACGGTGTGCACGTACTGCATGGCCGACCGGGCCATGCCTTCGATGACCTGCGCCTCGCCGCGGCGCTCGGCGTCGTCGAGCAGGGCGAGGAGTCGGTCGGCCGCCCGGGACGCGCTTTCGTCGCTGCGGGAGGCGGCGAACATCGCGAGTGCCGTGGCGACGGCGGAGCCGGTCGCCCCTTCCGCACGTGTCGGCGCCTGCTCCGCACCGGGTGCCACAGGCGGAGCCGGCGCCTGATCGGCCCGCGTCACCAGCACACTCCATGACCGGAGCAGTTCGCGGGCCGGCGCGACAGCGGCGATGCTGCTCATGGTGGTCGGCGTGTCGCTCGACAGCCGCGGCGCCCCCATGGTGGGCCGTGACGCCCCCGTGAGCAGCTGCGCGAGCGACAGCAGTTCGTTGGGGGCCGCGCCCTGCCGTACAGTGATGCCACCAATGTCCAGATTCAGGCAACGCTGCAGGAGGCTGTCGATGAGCGGATCCTCGCGGGTGAGCCCACGATCGACGGGCTCGCCGGCGAGCACGAACTGGCCGTCGATGATCCGGCAGAGCATCGCCGCGTCGCGGATGCGGGATGTGTACTGCCGGAGCGCACGGCGGACGGCCGCGACCTGCGCCGCATCGCGCTCGTCGGCCGGGGCCCGGTCGCCCAGCGTGGCCAGGCGATCGACCAACAGCGCCAGCGCGCGCAACGTACCGCGCGCCGCGGGGCCATCGGGGATGCCATGGTGCAGACCGCTGTCGACGGCGGCGATGGTGGACGGCGATGCGCGACGGTATCCGAGCGGTGGCATGTCGGAATGGTAATACGGGTGAGGGTAACCGCGGGACGGCGGGACGGCACGGTGGCGCAAGCCGGAGCGCGCACCGGCCGGCCCGAGTTGGGGGCGCGCCCGCCCGCGTCTAGACTTCCCGAGCGTCTGCCCCCCCGCTCGCGCCCCCCATCGCTCGCGCCCCCTTAGCTCGCGCCGTCCCCGCTCGCGCTGTCCCCGCTCGCGCCGTCCCCGCTCGCGCCGTCCCCGCTCGCGCTGTCCCGCCGTCCCCCATCTCATGCCCTTCACCACCTCCACTCCCGTCCCCCTCTTCTTCCGCGAGGACGGCCCCCCGGCCGCTCCCCCGCTGCTCCTGCTGCACGGTGGCCCCGGCGCCCACCATGACTACCTGTACCCGCAGATGCTGGCCCTCGCCGCGACACATCGCGTCATCACGTACGATCAGCGCGGCGGCGGGCAGTCAAAGACCGACGCCCCCGAGCCCATCACCTGGCAGACGCAGGTGGCCGATCTGGCCCAGGTGATCACGGAGTTCGGCCTCGTGCCCCCCACCATCGTCGGCTACTCGTGGGGCGCGTTGCTGGCCATGCTCTACGCCGTGCAGTGCCGATACGAACCCTCGTGGTGCGCCCCGGCACGACTCGTGTTGGTGGCGCCGGCACCGATCACGCGCGCCTGGCGGGACGAGTTCGAGCAGTCGCTCGCCGAGCGCGGGCGCCGTGCGGCGATACTGGCGATGCGCGAGGCGCTGGCGGCCTCGGGGCTTCGCGAAACCGACCCGGCGGCGTACCGGCAGCGCAGCTTCGAGCTGAGTGTGGCCGGCTACTTCGCCGACCCGCACCGCGCCATGGCGCTCACGCCGTTCCGGGTGACGGGCAAGGTGCAGCAGTCGGTCTGGGGCAGCCTTGGCGACTTCGACCTCCGCGACGCGTTGCGTGGCGTCGACGTACCCACACTCGTCGTGCATGGGCGGAACGATCCGATCCCGTTGGCATCGGCAGCGGCGGCGGCGGCGTGCCTGGGGGGGGAGCTGGTCGTGTTGGAGCGGTGCGGGCACGTGCCGTATGTTGAGCAGGCCGACGCGCTGTTTGGAGCGATTGCTGCATTTTTGCACGGTCAGGAAACAGGCAGGAGCCTCACCACGCCGTGACACTGGAGATCTTCACGCATGGCACCCTTTGGTCCGGTCACGCGATGTCCGCTCACGACCCTGCACATCGATGGGCGCGAGGTGCAGGTAACGCTGCACACGGCGCACGATGGCATCGAGTTCGTGGGCCGCTTGTTCTTTGCGGAACCCGACTGGCCGAACAACGGGATCCCCGACCGGGGGACGCTCCCGGGGCGCACGGTCGACGCGGTGCAGGCACTGGCCGACGACCTCCGACCCGAGGAGCTCGCGCAGCGCTACCGGCGGGCGAATGCCGAGAAGCGCCGCTATCACGGCCTGCGGCAACTCACCCTCGAAGTGCTGGCCAAGGTGCGCTACCTGAATCAGGTGGGCGTCAGCATGCGCAGTGGGCTGCTCGACCCCGAAGCGGCGGCGCAGGAGCTGGAACTCACCGAACGGCAGATGCTGGCTCTGGTCGGCCAGATGCGGAATCTGGCCGGCGTGGAAGGCTGACCGGGCTGACGGCGGGCTGACGGGCCAGGCCGCCCGTTGGGTAGATTGCCGCATGGACTGCCGCGCCGCCGCTCACGCCCTGACGCAGGTCGCCACGCTGCTCGAGCTGCACGGCGAGGACAAGCTCTCCGTGCGGGCCATGCAGGCGGCGGCGCGCACCGTGGCTGGCCTTGGCGACACACCGCTGGCCGAGTCGCTGGCCTCGCGGCTTCGCGCGCCCGATGCCATCGCGCCGGCGGCCCTTGCCGTGCTTGAGGACCTCGCCGAGAGCCACAGCTCGGCGCTGCTGGAGCAGCTGCAGGAGGAAACGCCCGAGGGCCTCATGGAGATGCTGCGCGTCCCCGGCCTCGGCCCCGCGCGCATCCGCTCCATCCACGACGGCCTCGACGTCGACTCGCTGCATGAGCTCGAAGAGGCCGCGCGCGACGGACGGCTCGCCGCCCTGCCCAAGTTCGGTGTCCGCACGGCGGACAAGGTCCTCAAGGGGATCGCTGACCTTCGTGCCACCGGGGCCTCTGTGCTCTGGCAGCACGGTCGTGCCGAGGCGGAACGCATCATGCACATGCTGCAGGTCCACCCTGACGTGCTGCGGATCGCCGTCGCCGGCTCCATCCGCCGGCGGATGGAGATCGTGCGCGATGTGGACCTCGTGGCCGCCGTGCGCGGCTCACCCAGCATCGTCGCCGCGTCACTCGCGCAGCTGCGTGGCGTGACGGAAGTCCTCGGCGGCGGTGGGCGCAGCCTGTCGCTGCGCCTCGACAATGGCGTCCGGGTGGACCTCACCTGTGTACGCCCGGAGCAGTTTGCGCTCGCCCTCTGGCGCGCCACCGGCAGTGCGGCCCACGTGCAGCAGGTCACCGAGCGCGCGGCCCAGCTGGGCTACGTGCTGGCCGGCGACGAACTGCGTGATGCCGCCGGGGCCGTGGTCGCGATTCCCGACGAGGCCACCCTCTATGCGCAGCTCGGTCTCGCGTTCATCACGCCAGAACAGCGCGAAGCCGCCGGCGAAGTGTCGGCCGCCGCGCGCGGCCCCTTCACGCCGCTCATCGAGGAGCGCGACCTGCGTGGTGCCCTGCACTGCCACTCGCAGTACAGCGACGGTGGCGCCACGATCGAGCAGATGACCGCCGCGGCCATGACGCGAGGCCTGCGATACCTCGGGGTGTCCGACCACTCGCAGTCCAACACGTACGCCGGCGGCTTGTCGCGCGACCGCATCGTCGAGCAGCACGCCGAGATCGATGCGCTGAATGCGCGTTTCGCGGCCGAGGGTATCGACTTCCGCATACTCAAGGGGATCGAGGCCGACATCCTGCCGTGCGGCCGTGTGGACTACGACGCGGCATTCCTCGACCGCTTCGACTTCGTGATTGCGTCGGTACACACGCGCTACGGCATGAACGCCGAGCAGATGACGAACCGGGTACTCAAGGCGCTCGACGACCCGCACCTCACCATCCTGGGGCACCCGACCGGGCGGCTCCTGCTCACGCGGGAGCCGTACGCCATTCACATGGACCGCATCATCGAGAAGGCCGGTCGCGTGGGGGTGGCCGTCGAACTCAACGCCGACCCGCACCGCCTCGACATCGACTGGCGCGCCTGCCGCCTGGCGGCGGAGATGGGGACGCTGGTGAGCATCGGACCCGATGCGCATTCGCCGCAGGGCTTCGAGAACCTCGAGCTGGGCGTTGCCCAGGCGCGCAAGGGCTGGCTCGGGGCGGCGAACGTCCTCAACACGCGCCCTGCCGACGAGGTGCTGGCGTTCGCGCGGGCGCGGCGCGCTGCCGCGGCTGGCCGCGTACCGCGCCTTCGCGTCGTGTAACCATGCTGAGTCGTGTGTGGCAAGGTCGACGAACGGCACGCCACGGATGACACGGAAACGATGACCGCATTCGACGGATTCTTCACGGTGTATGCCACATTCGCCGCGCGCATGCTGACGAGTGGTATCCGTGCCGTTTCTGCCGTGCGTCCGCAGCATCCGCGGCCGCCCGCCACAGCGGTGTCGGATTCTGTCTGTCGCCGCCCTCTGCCCCCTCGCGTCTGATGGCAAAAGGATCGAACGCCCCCCGTCAACCGCTCCGCGTGAAGAAGCCCGCCAAGGCCGCCTCGCGATCCGCGCCGGCTACGGGCGAGCCGCTCGCCCGCAGCGCCGGCAAGGTGAAGACGCGCAACACCACCAAGACCTTCGGGCAGAAGCCCAGCCAACGGGCAGCGCCTGCAGCCAAGAGCCCGAAGACCAGGGCCGAGAAGCTGACCGTGGCGCAGGTCGTGCTCGAACGGCTCAAGGCCGAGTATCCCGACGCCCACTGCGAACTCGATCATACCAACGCGTTCGAACTGCTCTGCGCGACCATACTGTCGGCCCAGTGTACCGACGCCCGGGTGAACATGGTCACGCCGCAGCTGTTCAAGGCCTACCCGACCGCCGAGGCGCTGAGCGTGGCCAGGTTGGAGGATGTGGAGGAGATCGTGCGCACCACCGGATTCTTCCGCGCCAAGGCCAGAAGCCTCGTGGGGATGGCCAACGCGCTGGTCGACCGGCACGGGGGCGAGGTGCCGCGCACCATCGCCGAGCTCGTGCCACTTCCCGGCGTGGGGCGCAAGACGGCGAACGTCATCCTCGGCAACGCGTTCGCCATCAACGAGGGCATCGTGGTGGACACGCACGTGCAGCGCCTGGCGCGGCGGCTGGGCCTCACGCGCGAGGCCGACCCCATCGGCATCGAGAAGGCCCTGATGCCCTTGTTCCCGCGCGAGGACTGGGCCCTGCTGAGTCACCTGCTCATCTGGCACGGCCGGCGCACGTGTTTCGCACGCAAGCCGGAGTGCGGCCGGTGCGTGGTGCAGGACATCTGCCCGAGCGCTGGGGGAGTCGAGTAGCCAGGCCAGGTGTGTCGGCCACCCTGACCACGGTGGGACGCGTGCCCAGCTGGGTTGGCCGCGCCTCAGGTCCCGCCATGCGGCGTGAGGCGATGGCGGGCCGCCGCTCGCGCCGGCGCACCCGGGAGGATGGGGCGGTCTCAGCCCGGGTTCATCGTCTGGACGGCAGGAGCCCTCAGCGCGGCACCCCCGGGGTGACCCCGTTTGGCCCGGTGCCGCTGATCACGTCACGCAGCGCGCCGCCGATCACCAGCCCGCCACCTGGCAGCACCGCACCACTGAACGTGCACTGAGTAAGGGTCGTGGGGACCTCGGCCGTCCACGTCGACCCATCGAACCGACGGGTCTGCGCGCCACACCCGCCAGCATACACGTCGGCATCACCCGTGCCGGCAAGCCACGTGAAGTTGCTGCCGGGAACGGTCACCGGAGCCAGCCACTCACCGCCACGGTACTCGAAGAGCTGGCTCCCCGACGCGGCGAACGTGCGCGTGGGGCCCACGAACACGGCGCGCAGCTGCACATCGGTGTTGGACTCCTCGCGCTGCCAGCTGCGACCATCGAATCGCCAGATTCGCCCGCCGTCGCCAACGGCGACGATGTTTCGGGCATCGCGGCCATGGATATCGAGGAGCTGGCCTCCCGTGCGGAAGGTGAGCGCCCACTGGCTGCCGTTGTAGAACATGATCTCGCCACTCGAGGTGACGGCCCACACACTGTCGCGGCTCACGCCCCATACCCCGTGAATCCACGCCGTGGTGGGGACGTTCATCTGCTGCCATTGCAGGCCGTTGTAGCGCAGCATGGTGGCGAACGGCCCCACCGCGAAGATCGCATCGCGCGCCGCGCCCCATACGGCCCGAATACTGTGCTGCTCGCCGATCGGACGGGACGCACTCCAGCGCGTCCCGTCGAACACGTCGATGGCCCCACGTGTCCCGCCCGCCACGATGAGATCGGGACCACCCGCCCACATGGCCTCGTACAGTGGATACCCCGACCGGATGGTCCACCCACTCGTCGTGCGCTGCATGGACAGACCTTCGTTGCCCACGGCCAACACACCACGCGCGTCGGCGTAGATCGCCTGCACATTCACGTCACCGAGCCGCTCGGCATCCTGCACCCACCCATCACCTTCCTGCCGGTAGATCGTGCGCTGCGACCCCACAGCCCACAGGCGCCCGTTCCCCTCGGCGATGTCGGTAATGAACTCGCGTTGCGGCGTGTCCATACGTATCCAGCTCGAGCCATTCCAGCGCTGGATGCTCCACCCCCAGCCGCGTTCATTGCAGCTGGCCAGCACATCGCTCGGGCCGCGCACGTGGACCGTGCGGCAATCGAAAAACTGTCCGTCGGGCGCGTTCTGCACCTGCCACGTGGTCCCGTTGTAGCGGAGCATCACCCCCCCGTCCCCCACGGCCCAGATGTTGTTGCCGGTGATGCCGTGCACGGTGCGAAGCGTGCGCGTCGTGGGCGACGGCATGGGGCTCCACCCGGCGTCGGATCGCCGCAGGATCTGGCCATGCTGACCCACGGCGTAGATGACGCCGTCGACGGCGGCCGCCGACTGCAGTTCGCCGGTGAACGCGACCGTCTCACGCGCCCACGCCGTGCCGTTGAAGCGCCAGATCTGGGTGCCAACCGCCACCACGTTGTTGTCGGCAGTGCCCGCCGCGCCAAGGGCGCAGTAGCCAGGCGTCTGTTCGACGCGCCACGACGTGCCGTTCCAGCGCGCGAACACGCCGCATCCCACTCCCACCAGGTTGTCGAAGCGCTCGCCCCAGAGCCCGGTGAGGTTGCCCGGGATGTCACCGCGTGAGAGCACCTGCACCCCGGCGTAGCTGGTCGCGGCGCGAAACGGGTCGACGGTGATCGACACGGTGCGCTGCTGCAGCGTGTCGGCCTCCGCAATGCCCGTGATGATCACCGTGCCATTGCGGCGGGTCTGCACCGTGCCGTTGTCGCTCACGACGGCCACGGCGGTGTCGCTGCTCCGGTAGCGTACGCGCTGGCTGACGCCGGGGCCGACCGTGATGGAGGGCGTGAGACGCACGGTCAGCGTGGCGATGACGCGTGTGGCGCTCGCCGACAGGGTGAACGCCTGCACGGCGTTCACCGCCACGGCGACCGTGGCGCGTGCTGCGCCGGCCGTGGCCACCACTGCGGTGCGGCCGGGGCGCAGCCCGGTCACGCGCCCGAGCGAGTCGACGGCCGCCACCGTGGGATCGAGCGACGACCAGGTCAGCACTCGCCGCTGGAGTGGGCGATCGGCGTCGTCGAACGCCGTGACCGTGAGTTGGCCGGTGCCATTGAGTGGCGCCACCAGCAGCGTATCGGCGGCCGCGAGCCGGCGCACGGCGCGCAACGTGAAGCCACCCACCTCGCGCGTCGCGCCTCCGGTGAGGGCGAACGATTCGGAGTCGGCGGAGTCGAAGGGTGCCCCGCCGTTCCCGAGGAGGCGCAGCCGCGCCAGCACGGTGCAGCCCGACACCGTGCCGCAGGCAAGCTTCACGGGCACGGCGACACGCTGCCCGAACTGCGCCGCCGTCACCGGTACCTGTCCGAAGCTCTGGAATCCACCACCACGACTCTGCCCCACGACCACCTCAGCCGCGGTGACATCGACGCGCGGTGAGCCGGCCCGGAAGTCGGGCACCGACACGGTGAGGGTGGCGTCGGTGCTGCGCACCGGCGCCTCCGCGGCCTGGCAGCCGCCGAACAGCAACGCCGCGGTCCCGCCGGCCAGCAGCGCGGCCATCCGCTGTGGGTCGCGCGTGGCGAGGAGACGCCGGATCACGGGCGCGCTCACCACATGGCCAGCAGGTAGTAGCGCCAGCCGGCCACGCCGTTCACGATCGTGATCGAGCGCGTCGTGCCGACGGTCGTCACCCCGCAGTACACGTCACTGCTGGTGGCGGGCACCTGACTCACCGAGAGCCAGGTGTTGTTGTCGGTGGAGATCCAGCAGGCCACGAACGGGAGCCGCCCGTTGGCCGTAGCCGCCGCCGGCAGGGGAAGCGAAAAGGTGCCGCTGGCGTCGAACAGGCCGGTGGACTCCACACGGTTCACGACACCCGCCGGACCAGCCGGGCCCTGCGGTCCAACGGGCCCTGCCGGCCCCGTCGCCCCCGGTGCCCCGGCGGGGCCGGCAGGCCCGGTCGGCCCTTGTGGACCGGTCGGACCGGCGGGCCCTTGCGGCCCGGCGGGCCCCTCAGCACCGGCGCAGGCGGCGGTCGCGAGCAGCGTACCGATCAGCACCAGGCGACGCGGCAGCTGGAACACGGTCATCGGAACACTCCGCGGAAACGGGGCACGTAGTTGGGGAAGACCAGTGACTGATTGGCGTTGCCGAGGCGCGTCTGCACCAGTTCGGCGAGGATGTCGCGGGTATCGGTGGTCACGCGCAGGTCCTGCCCATCCTCGAGGAGCTCCATGGCGATGCCGGGCCAGTCACCGAACACGCGCCCGCCGCGCACGGCGGGGCCCATCACGAACATCACGCCCGCGCGGCCATGGTCGGTGCCCATACTGCCGTTCTCGCGCACGTTGCGGCCGAACTCCGTGGCCACAACCAGTGTGACGCGCAACGAGGGCGGCCCCTGCATGATGTCCTGCCAGAAGGCGGCCAGCGCTCCCGAGAATTCCGTCATGAGGTCGTGCATGACGTTGCCACGCCCCACGCTGCCCTGATTGGCGTGCGTGTCCCAGCCGCCGTAGTCGAGGTGGGCCGCTTCCAAGCCGATTTCGGCGCGGATCATCGTGGCCACCGACCGGAGCGACCGCGCGAAATAGTTGTCGCCATACTGCGCCCCATTCGCCGGGCGATAGCCCGGGAAGTCCACGCCGCGCATCACGTTCACGGTGTTCAACCCGTCGAGCGCCGCATTGCGCATGGGCGACCAGGCGTTGGCGAACAGGCGCTGCAACGCGAGTTCGTTCGGGGAGCCGAGCTGGTAGCTGTCCGGGTTCGGGATGGGTAGCGTCCTGGGCGCGCCCTGCATGGTACGGCGCGTGCCCCCGGTGACCGAAATGGCGCGCAGCGGAGCCGACGGATCGAGCGGCTCGGAGGACGCGAGATGGCGGGCCAGCCAGCCGGTCTCGATCGCATAGTCCGGCTTGCCGTTCTCGAGGTAGATCTCGGCCTCGAAATGGGAGCGGGACGTGGTGTACCGCTGCCCGGCCGCGTGCACGATGGCCAACTGGCCGGCCCGGTAGGCCGGCAGAAGCGCGGCCATGCCGGGCGGCAGCATGAAGAAGTCGTCCAGCGCGGTGCCGCGATTCGGCGAGGTCGCATCGGGGCGCGGCACGGCGATCGTCGGACGACCGGCGTAGTACAGCGGATCGCCAAACGGCGCCACGAGCGTGAGGCCATCGGCCCCGCCGCGCATGAACACGGACACCACGATGTCACGGGCGCTGTTCTGCGACGACGCGAGACGGACCTCGGGAAACCACGCCGGCATCGCCGCCGCCATGGCACTCATGGAACTCAGACTGACAAAGCGACGCCGGTCGAGCGTGCGATACTCGTCGCAGCCGCCCGCCTCGTGATGAGGATGCGGATGATGCATGGGTCGGTGGGGTGGGCGGCTCAGTAGAAGTGGAATTCGGGGGCCGACACGGCCAACCGGAGGGCGTTCAGGATGCGAGCGTTGGTGACCCCGCCACGCAGCGCCGCCCGCAACTCGCCATCGAGCGCGGCGCTCATCTCGCCGGCGAATAGCCGGGTGTTGATCGTGCGGACGACGCCGTCGATGCTCCCGTCCGGGTTGAAGCGGGCCGGATTCGTGACCGCGCGGCCAGGAGCGTCGAAATCGGTCACAAGGTTCCACTCCACCTCGTTCCAGCGATCCACGATCAGGCCGGCCCAGTACTCCGCCTTGTCGGGATAGCCGTCGGGCGTGGACCAGTTCATGTACGGGTGTCGCATCCCGCTCTGCGGATAGGCGAGCACGAGGTAGTCCCGCCGGATGTCCGCGATTGGCCGCAGCTCCGGTTGCACGGCCCGCAGCACCGACGCCGCATAGTGCGCCGGGCGCTTCAGCTTGGCGGGCGCCCGCGTGATGTTGTCTCGTGAGAGGACCACCCGCAGCATGGCCTTGATGTCGCCCTGTTCACCGTACGCCGCCATCACGTCGACGATCTGCTTCTCGGTGGGTGTCGGCGTCACGAACCAGCGCAGCAGCTTGGTGGCGAGGTACCGCTTGGTGCTCGGATGACGAATGAGCATCTCGCCGAAGGCGATGCCTTCCTCCATGCCGGAGGTTCCGCTGAACGCTTGCGGGCGCGCGGGGAACGACATCCCGAACGCGCGCTTGGCGCCGAAGTCGTGATTGCCGGCCTTGTACTCGAACTCGCCGCGCTCGTTCATGCTCCACCCGGTCAGCACGCGGGCGAGTCCCACGACATCCTCCTGGGTGTAGCCGCCATCCACGCCGACGGTGTGGAGTTCCATCAGCTCACGCGCGTAGTTCTCGTTGAGGCCGAAGCGTGTGCTCCACACCTGATCGAGATACCAGAGCATCGCGGTGCTGCGCATGCTGGCGCGCGTGAGATCGCCGAAACTGCCCAGCACGTGCGGGCGGATCACCCGCTCGTAGTGAATGGGCGGCAGCCCCTCGAACCAGACGGGCACGTGCAGGTGGTCGCAGAAGAACTCGAACATCCGCTCCTGCAGCTGCCGCCGCGATCGCACGGCGCGTTCGGCGGTGAGCAACGACATGGGGAGGATCGCGTCGAAGTAGATGCTCCCCGCGTCGTCCCGGTCGATCAGTTCCTTGGGGGTGTAGCCCAGCAGGCGCACGTAGAGCGGGTCACGCAGCCGCGCATCCATCTCGCTGTCGTCGATCCCCGACGGGTTGAGCTGCTCCTCGAGATAGCCGCTGTAGCCGAGCGCCTGCACACGGGCCACGTCGGCCTCGGTGAGTCCCTGGGTGACCCGGCGCACGAGCCGGAGCTCGGGCGAGCGCCACTGGGTCTGCTGCGTCAGCTGGTTGAAGAGCCCGGGCAGGCGCGTGGTGTTGCTGGGGCGGGGCGGCTGGGCCTCCGCGTCGGTAGGCAGTACGGCAGGCGCGAGGGCGGCGGCACCGAGCGCCGCGGCACTGCCCCGCAGCCACTGACGCCGGCTGTGCCGGTGCGGTTCAGTCATGGGGTGGGCGTCGACGGAGGGAGGCAACACAGGGACGCAACACAGGGACGCAACACAGGGACGCGGCCAAAGCATACGGCGCGGCGCGGGACGGGGCCATGCCGAGGCGCCCGCACGTACAGACAGGACAGACTCGGGCCCCGTGCCGCAACAGCCGAGACGTCCGTTCCGTGACCGGCGCATGGTCACTCGGCCGGGGACGACACGCGTGGCGTCTTGCGGATGGCATGCGTGGTCACAGCGCGGGCGGCGATCGTTTCGGGTACTGGTGACCGCGCGTTGGGCACGCGGGCCCACGTGGCTCCGGCTCCCCGGCAACACCGGCGTAGCCGCGGGCGGTGTACCGGCGTAGCGGCGGGCGGCGTCGGAGCGGGCGGTGGACCGGCGTCGGGGCGGGCGGCGTTGCGACGCTGTCGCCGATCCGGTTCACCGGACTAGATTGCGGGCGCACATTTCACCTACCGAGACCAACCGTGACCAAACAGGCCACTTTCGAAACCAACAAGGGGACGCTGGTCGCCGAGCTGTTCCCCGGCGAAGCCCCCCAGACCGTCGAGAACTTCGAGAAGCTCGCGAATTCCGGCTTCTACGACGGGGTGAAGTTCCACCGGGTGATTCCCGATTTCGTGGTCCAGGGCGGCGACCCGTATTCGCGCGACCTGCCGGAGGGCGATCGGCGCATCGGCACGGGTGGCCCGGGCTGGCAGATCCCCTGCGAGACGTCCGGCAACCCGCATAAGCACGCGGTCGGCGCGCTGTCCATGGCGCACGCGGGCCGGAACACGGGCGGCAGCCAATTCTTCATCGTGCTCAGCGAGTCCAACACGCGGCACCTGAACGGGGTGCACACGGTGTTCGGTCAGGTCACGCAGGGACTCGAGATCCTGCCGTCTATCGTGGCCAACGATCACATGGTGTCGGTCCGCGTGGCCGACGCTGACTAACGGACCCTCACTCCCCTGACACCCACCACGATGGCTGACAAGCACGACACCAACCCGGACATGGGGGCGGCGTTCACCGGCCTCATCGGCGGCGCGATCTTCATCGGCGCCATTCTGTATGCGATTGTCGTTTGGACCAACAAGCAGTTCGAGGGGCACGGCGCCGAGAAGAAGGCGGCGGTGGTGACGGTGTCGGCGCCGGTCGCTTGAAGCGGCCGCGGTACGAGAAGCGGGCTCGGCGTTTTGCGCCGGGCCCGTTTTTTTGTTGTCCGGCCGCGACTGGGCCCGCGCTTGAAGCCGTCGGTGGAGTCGCTACGTTAACTGACTGACCAGTCAGTTACTACGATGCCCAGACCAGTCGACACCAGTAGCGCCGGACGCCGGCGCGCACCGGAAGCGCGCCCGCAGCAGATCCTCGATGCCGCGTTCCACGAATTCGGGGAGCGCGGCCTTGCCAGCACCCGGCTGGACGACATCGCCCGCCGCGCCGGTGTCGCCAAAGGCACCATCTACCTCTACTTCCCGAACAAGGAAGCATTGTTCGAGGAGATGGTGCGAACGACGCTGATCGAAGCCATCACCGTCGCTGAACAGGCACAATCAGCGTATGAAAACGACAGCATCGAGTCATTTATCCGAGAGTTGGCCGCCTGGTGGTGGAAGTTCCTGCGCACCGAACGAGTCACCACCATCCATCGTCTGGCCCTCGCCGAACTCCATCATTTCCCCGAACTGATGCAGTTCTTTGCCGACGAAGTCATCGCCCGCGGACGCCGCCTCGTCGCCGGCATCATCGCCTGCGGCGTCGAGCGCGGCGAGTTCCGACCCATCGACCCGCAGCTCGCCGCCCGCATGTACTCCGCCATCTGGCTCACCCACTCCACCTGGGCCGCCGGCCGGCAGTTCGACCCCACACTCGGCAGCGACGAGCAGCTCCTCGCCGAAATGCTCGACTTCTACCTCGGAGCGATCAAGCGATGAAGACGACTGTCCGTATTTCCACCATCGGCACCACGATCGCCCTCGCTGCGTCCGTCGCCGCCGCGCAAACGCCGCTGTCACTTGGCGATGCGGCTCGGCTCGCGGCACGTCAGAACGGTGCGCTCGACGTGGCGCGCGCCCGTGTGGATCAGGCCGCTTCGCGCGCCCGGCAGCGCCGCGGCGCGCTCATCCCCAATCTCGCCGCCGACGTCCAGCAGGCCGAGCGCACCATCAACTCGGCCACCTTCGGCTTCACCTTCGCCAACCCGGTCACCGGCCAGCCGCTGCTGCGCCCCGATGGGGAACTCATCGGACCGGTGCCCACGGTAGACCTGCGCTACCGGGTGCAAGCACCGCTGCTGGACCTCGGCCGCTACGCCGGGTGGCGCGCCGCCCAGGCCGCCACCACGGCCGCCAGCGCCGACGTGGAGGCCCAGGCCGACCTCGCGGCGGCCGCCGCCGCGGTCGCCTATGTGCGGGCCGTCCGCGCCGACGCCCAATTCTCTGCACGCCAGGCCGACTCTGCCCTTGCCGCCGATCTCGTGCGCATTGCCCGCGACCAGTTGCAGGCCGGCGTCGGCATCGCGCTCGACGTGACCCGCGCTGAATCGCAACTCGCCGCCGTGCGGGCCCAGATCATCGCCGCCCGCAACGACCGGAGTCGCACGCTGCTCGAGCTCAAGCGGGTGACCGGCCTGGCGCCCGATGCCGCCGTGCTGCTCGCCGATTCGCTGGCCGGACTGCCGGTGGCGTCGTCACTGCCGTCCCCCGACGCCGCGCTCGGCGCCGCGATGGAACAGCGCGCCGACCTGCGGGCGCTGGAGGCGCAGGAACGCGCGCAGCTGCAGGCGGCGCGGGCCATTCGATGGGAACGCACACCGCAGCTGGGGCTCGTCGTCGACCACGGCGTGATCGGCCGCAACTGGGAGCGGCTGCTGCCCACCTACACTTGGGGTGTGCAACTCTCGTTCGCACTGTTCGACGGCTTCCGCCGCACAGCCCGCCTCGAGGAGCAGGTGGCCGTGGCCCGCGAAACCGAGGCGCGGCTCAAGGACCTGCGCACCCAGAGCACCCTCGAGGTGCGCACGGCGCTGCTCGATCTGGCCTCGTCGGAAGAGCAGGTGACCGCCGTGGCCGAACGCCTGCGACTGGCCGAGCAGGAAGTGGCGCAGGCGCAGGACCGCTTCGAGGCCGGCGTGGCCGGCAACGCCGACGTGATCGCCGCCCTGCTGTCGCTGAATCAGGCCCGCACCCTGCGCAACAATGCGCTGGCGGAATACCAGACGGCCCGCGTGGGGCTCGCGCGGGCGATGGGCGCGGTCCGGCGGTTGCCGTGAGGGCGTTTGTAACTGCGAAACTGCGCGAGCTATGGGGCGTGAGCCAGGGGGCGTGAGCCATGGGGCGTGAGCCATGGGGCGCGAACCAGCGCGCGCGTACTGCGGCGTGCTTCCCTCGCGCCCGTTAGCTCGCGCCGTTTAGCTCGCGCCGTTTAGCTCGCGCCGTTTAGCTCGCGCCGTTTAGCTCGCGCCGTTTAGCTCACGCCGTTTAGCTCGCGCCGTTTAGCTCACGCCGTTTAGCTCACGCCGTTTAGCTCACGCCGTTTAGCTCGCGCCGTTCCGCCTCTCCAAGGACTCACACATGAACATCCGTCTGCTCGTCCCCGCCACGCTGCTCGGCGGAGTCGGCGTGTGGGGCTTCAACCGCTGGTCGTTTGCGCAGTCGCACGAGTCCACCGACAACGCGCAGGTGGAGGGGCACATCGTGCCCATTGTGGTCAAGGTGGGGGGCTATGTGGCGGCGGTGGACGTCATCGAGAATGCGCCGGTGCTGCCGAACGCGGAGCTGGTGCGTCTCGATGCGCGGGAGCACGCGGTGCGGCTGGCGCAGGCGGACGCCGAGTTGGCGGCGGCGCTGGCGGCGGCCGGCGGGCGCGGGGTGGAGGGACAGGCGCGCACGGTCGTGCGCACAGCGTCGAACCAGCGGGATGTGGGCACGGCTCAGGTCGAGGCCGCGCGGGCGCAGCGCGCCAAGGCGTAGAGTGATCTGGCGCGGGCGAAGGAGCTGGCGACCAAGCAGATCATCAGTGTTACCCAGCTCGATGCCGCGCAGGCGGCGCTCGACGCGGCCAGCGCGCAGCTGAACGCCACCGTGCGGCAGGTGGTGGCCGCCACCAGCAGCATCGCCAACGCCGAAGCCGGGGTGCGGCTGGCGCAGGCACGGTTCGCGGCCGCCGAGGCCGCGCGCGATCAGGCCGCCCTGCAGCAGTCGTACACCACGCTCACGGTGCCGCTGGGCGGCACGGTGGCACGCAAGCAGGTGGAAGTGGGACAGCTCGTGCAACCGGGACAGACGCTGCCCTCCATCGTGGCCGACACGGGCGTGTTCGTGACGGCGAACGTCAGGGAAACGCAGCTCGCCCGCATCCGCCCCGGCCAGCGTGTACGCCTCGAGGTGGACGCCTACGGGGCGACCGCCGAAGGCGAAGTGGAGAGCATCGCCTCGGCCACCGGCGCCCGATTCGCGCTGCGGCCTCCCGACAATGCCACCGGCAACTTCACCAAGGTCGTGCAGCGTGTTCCCGTGCGCACTCGGGTCACTCGGGATCTGGGGCCCGACCGTCCGCTGCGCCCGGGCATGTCGGTGCTCGCCGACATCGTGGTGAAGTAGGCACCGGTCCGTGGCGACTGCCGTCCTGCCCACGCCCGACGCCCCGGCCGCTGCTTCGGCGGCGAGGGCCGACGCGGATCCGTACCGGAATCGCTATCTCATCGCCATCGCGGTGACGCTGGCGGCGGTGCTCGAACTGGTGGATACGAGCATCGTCAACGTGGCGATTCCGCACATGATGGGCACGCTCAGCGCCACTCTCGATGAGATCGCGTGGGTGAGCACGTCGTACATCATCGCCAACGTGATCGTGATCCCGATGTCGAGCTGGCTGTCGGCGTACTTCGGCCGCCAGCGCTACCTGACCGGCTCCATCATGATCTTCGTCGCGGCGTCGTTCTTCTGCGGGGTGGCGACGTCGCTGTGGGGGCTGGTGTTCTGGCGTGTGCTGCAAGGGCTGGGTGGCGGAGCGCTGCTGTCCACCGCGCAGACCACGCTGTTCGAGTCGTTCCCCCCGCACGAGCGCAGTATCGGGCAGGCGATCTTCGGGGTGGGCGTCATGGTGGGCCCCACCTTGGGGCCCACGCTCGGTGGTGACATCGTCGACGCCTACGCGTGGCCGTGGATCTTCTACATCAACGTGCCGCTGGGGCTGGTGGCAGCGGTACTGGTGTGGACGTACGTCAAGGACGTGTCGCACCAGGTGCGGGCGATGTCGGTGGATGGGCTCGGCATCGTGCTGCTCACGCTGGCGGCGGTGAGGGCGCTGTCGGCGGTGCTGCTGGTGTGGCGGGAACTCACGGTGAAGGAACCGGTCATCGACTTGCGCGTGCTGCGGTCGTGGCAGCTGGCGCCGGGCATGCTGTTTGCCGGGTTTCTGGGGTTGTCGCTGTACGGCGCGGTGTTCGTGCTGCCGGTGTTCCTGCAGCAGTTGCACGGCTACAGCGCCCAGCAGACGGGGCTGGTGATTCTGCCCGGTGCGATTGCGTCGGCCATTACCATGGCGGTGATGGGGCCCGCTGCCAACCGCGTGGACGAGCGGCCGCTGATCACGGCAGGCGCGCTGCTGTTCCTGTGGGCCATGTGGCGGCTGTCGCTGCTGTCGCTGGATGCCGGCCACGACGACTTCTTCTGGCCGCTGATCGCCCGCGGGGTGGGGCTCGGCATGATCTTCGTGCCGCTCACCGGCGCGAGCATGGCCGGCCTGCCCATGCACAAGCTCGGGCAGGGCACCGGCATGTTCAACCTCATGCGCCAGCTGGGCGGCTCGCTCGGTATCGCCATCATGGCCACGATGCTGGCCCGGCTCACGAGGGTGGAGAAAGCGGTGCTCACCGAGCACGCCGGCGCCTACGATCCGGCCACCGCCGAACGGCTGGGGGCGGTGACAAGGGGGCTGATGAGTCGCGGCAACGATGCCGCGACTGCCAAGCCGCAGGCGCTGCTGCTGCTCGACGGGCAGATCGGCGCCCGGGCGGGCGTGATGGCGTTCTCGCGGATCTACCTGGTCTCGGGCATCCTGCTGGTGTGCGCGCTGCCGCTGCTGCTGCTGTGGCGGACGGGGCGGACGGCTGGAAGGGTGTCAGTGGACGGGCACTGACGCTGGGACAGCGAACGGCGGTACACCAGCCGCGTAACGTGTACCGACGTGATCGGGGGCGAGGGATGGCGGCGGGTGCCGGATCCCGCTCACGTCCCTGCACGTTACGCCGTTGGTGTACCGTAGTTGCCGTTCTCCGCTGTTCGTCGGTCCCGCCGTTCGTCGTCCCCCGGTTGTCCGCCGGCCTCTGGTCCCCCAAACTGTTGCCATGGTCCCGACCCGCGCCGACGCCCTGCAGCTGGTCCACCACTGGACCCAGTCCGAGTCCCTCCGCAAGCACATGCTGGCCGTGGAGTGCGCCATGCGCGCCTATGCCCGTCGGCTGGGGGAGGACGAGGCGACATGGGGGATCGCCGGGCTGATCCACGATTTCGACTACGAGCGCTTTCCGAACGATGCCCACGCTGCTGACGCCGAGCACCCGGCCGAGGGGGTCCGCCACCTGCGGGCCCTCGGGTGGTCGGAGGAGATTTGTGAGGCGGTGCTGGGGCACGCCCAGTACACGGGTGTACCGCGGGTCACGCCCATGGCCAAGGCGCTCTTTGCCGTGGATGAGCTGACCGGGCTGATTACCGCCTGCGCGTTGGTGAAGCCGTCCAAGGCTGTCGCCGACGTGGACGTGGCCGGTGTCCGGAAGAAGATGAAGGACAAGGCCTTCGCCCGTGGGGTGAACCGCGACGACATTGTGCAGGGGGCTGAGGCACTGGGCGTACCGCTCGATGACCACATCGGTCTCGTGCTCACCGCCATGCAGGCCGATGCCGCCGCGCTTGGCCTGGCTGGGGCTGCCGCCCCCACGCCGTCCGCCCCGTCCTCAACGACGCCTTCCCCCGATGCGTAAGTCGGGTAACCCAACCCGATCCCCTGACCGCGATCCCTCTTCCCGCCCCGCTTGCCACGTCCGCTCCGGGCGTCACCCCGTGGGGTACCCGTTCGGACGCGCGCATGGGGCCTGAGCGACCGGTGTCGGCGGAGGTGCTCGAAGAGCGGGAGCTGGTACTGGCCGCGCAGGCGGGCGACCACGTCGCCTTCGCCGGGCTGGTCCGTCGCCACCAGCGGCGGGCTTACGCGGTGGCGCGGGCGATCGTCCTGTCGCACGACGACGCCGAGGACGCCGTGCAGGAGGGATTTCTGCATGCCTTCCGGGCGCTCGAGCGGTTCCGTCCCGAGCAGGCCTTCGGGGCGTGGCTGCACCGCATCGTGGCGAATGCCGCGCTCGACATCGCGCGGCGACGCAAGGTGCGGGACGCCGACGAGCTGCCGGAGACGTTGTCGTCGCCGCATCGTGACCCGGCCGAAGCGGAGGAACTGCGGGCGCGCCTGGGTCGGGCGCTCGCGACGCTCGGGGAGCGGCAGCGCGCGGTGATCGTGTTGCACGACGTCGAGGGGTACAAGCACGCCGAGATCGGCGCCCTCCTCGGAATTCCCGAGGGAACGGCCCGGTCGGACCTGCATCATGCTCGGGCGCACCTGCGGCGCCAGCTGAGCAATCTTCGGAGTGAGCAATGAACGGCACGAGGAACGACGACGGGCGGAGCCCGGGCGCGGATCCCCAAGTGACCGCAGCCCTGCGGGCGCTTTATGCGGCGCCGCAGGACGACGCCTACTGGCAGGCCACGGAGCAGCGGATGATGCGGCGGATCTCCGCGGCAGTCTCCGGTGCCGTGCACGAGTTGCGTCCGTCGTGGTGGAGCGGCTTCACCGAATTCCGGTCCACCGACTGGCGCACGGCCGGCCTGATTGCCGCCACCCTCACGCTCATCGCCGCCGGCGCCAGCTTCGTGCGCGACAAGGAAGCCAGCGCGCAGGCGCGGGAGCTGGCCGCCCGGGCGGCGGCGGAGTCGGCGATGCCCTTGCCCCTGGATGACGCCACCATGACGCGGGCGCGGGTGCACCTGGCGCCGGATGCCCCCGAGCGGTTCCTGAACCCGTTCGATTACTGACCGCGAGCAACCTGTGCCGTCGTCTTCCCGTTCCAAGTCGCTGGCGATGCTGTTCATCCTCGGCGCATTCCTCGCCGGCGGCGCCGTGGGGTTTGCGGCCGAGCGCGCCGTGAGCAAGCCGGCCATTCCGGCCTATGACGCGCAGCAGGAACTCGCGCGCGAACTGGCCCTCAACGACGCCCAGCGGCGCCACGTCGACTCGGTGTGGGCGTGGCGACGCGCCCGCTCACGCGAGATCATGGCGACCGTGCGTCCCGCACTCGACTCCGTGCGCGACAGTGCCCGGGTTCTCATGATGAACTCGTTCGACAGCACCCAGACGGCGGCCTTTCGCCGCCTGATCGAGCGCAACCAGCGCTACGCCGACAGTGTCGCGCGTGCACGAGGGGGGAAACGGTGAATCGTTCGTGTGCAATGGGCCGAGCGGTGGTGATCGGGGCGGTCCTCGTGGCCGCCCCGTTGCGTGCCCAGGTTCCGGCAGTGCCCGAGGATGGCGCGCGGCCGATCTCGCTGGCTGAAGCGGTGCAGCTGGCGCAGCGCAACGCGCCGGGTGTCGTGCAGGCGCGCGGCCTCGAGCGGAATGCCAGCGCCTCGCACCGCGCCGTGATCGGCTCCTACATGCCGACACTGACCATGAACGCGTCCACCGGCCGGACCCTGGGTGTGCAGTTCTTCCAGGGGCAGCTGATTCCGATCACCGGCAACCCGTGGAACTACAACAACGGGTTCAACACGCAACTCGAGCTGTTCGATGGCGGGCGGCGACTCTCCGAGCTTCGGCGTGCGCGCGCCAGCAGCGACGTGGCCGACGCCAGCACCATCCAGGCACGGTTCGACGCGGCCTTGCAGGCCAAGCAACAGTTTTACGCCGTGCTCGCCGCCCACGAGTCGGAGGCGGCCGCCAAGGCGCAGCTCGAGCAGGCGGAGCAGCAGCTCAAGGCGTCCACCGCGCGCGTCGCCGCCGGTGTGGCGACCAAGTCAGACTCGCTCCGCTCGGCCATTCAGGTGGGCAACGCCCAGCTGGCTGTGCTCACGGCGCAGAACGACCTGCGGGTGGCCAATGCCGCGCTCACCCGGTTCGTGGGATCCACCACGACCGTCACGGCCTCGCTGACCGATACGGTGGAAGTGCTCCCGACGATACCCACGGAAACGGAGCTCGAGGCGCTGGTGAACCGCGGCCCCGGGGTGCTGGTGGCCGAAGCCTCCTACGAAGCGGCCAAGGCCGGGCGCCGGGCGCAGCGCTCGCAGTACTTGCCGACGCTGTCCATGTCGTACCTCTACACCTTCACGCAAGGCAGCCGGACCTTCGACGGTGGGAACCTCTTCCTGGTGGGCGCACAGAACCCCAATCGGAAGAACATGACCTTCAACTTCTCGTACCCCCTGTTCAACGGCTTCCAGCGTGAACAGCAGACGGTGCAGGCCGATGTCGCCCTGCGCAACGCCGAAGCGCAGCTGCGCGATGCGCGCCTGAGCGCGCGACAGACGCTCACCCAGCAGATGCGTGCCTTGCAGAACGCACAGGCCCGGGTGGCCGTGCAGCTGGCGGCGATTGCCGCCGCCGAAGAGGACCTGCGAGTCCAGCAGCAGCGCTATGCGCTGGGCGCATCGACCTTGCTCGACCTGCTCACGTCGCAGACGCAGCTCAATCAGGCGAGGCAGGCCCTCATCCAGGCTCGTCTCGACGGACGTATCGCCCGCGCGCAGTTGTCGGCGCTCATCGGCCGGGAGCTCTGATGGCACGCCCCCGCAGCGGTCCGCGTCTGGCGGGTGCGCTGCTGGTCGCACTCGCCGCCTGTGGCCAGAAGCAGGAGGCCAGCGCGCCGATCCCGACGGCCGCCGTCGAACGCCGTACCATTGTCGTCGATGCCCAGGCCACCGGCGCCGTGGAGCCGATCAACGTGATCGAGGTGAAGTCCAAGGCGTCCGGACAGATCGTGAAGATGCCGGTGGAAACCGGCTCGCAGGTCAACGCTGGCGACCTGCTGGTGCAGGTGGACACGCGCGACGTGAAGAACCAGTACGACCAGGCGATGGCCGACCTGCGTAGCGCCCAGGCCAGCCTCGAAGTTGCACAGGCGCAGCGGCAGCGGTCGGACGACCTCTACAAGCAGCGTGTCATCACCACGCAGGAATACGAGACGGCCCAACTGCAGCTCACCCAGGCCCAGGGGCAAATCGTGCGGGCCACCACGAATGTGGATCTCGCCAAGCAGCGGCTCGAGGACGCCACCGTGGTGGCACCGGTGGGCGGCACGATCATCGAGAAGCCGGTCGCGCTGGGCCAGGTCATCGCCTCGGCCACGGGCTCCGTCACCGGCGGCACCACCCTGCTCCGCATGGCCGATCTCGGCAAGGTGCGCATGCGCGCCCTGGTGAACGAAACCGATATCGGCAGCGTACGCGCTGACCAGGAGGCGCGGGTCACGGTCGATGCGTACCCGGACCGGCCGTTCCTCGGCGCCGTCGAGAAGATCGAGCCGCAGGCGGTGGTGCAGCAGAGCGTGACGATGTTCCCGGTCATCGTGTCGCTGGACAACAAGGAGGGGTTGCTCAAGCCGGGCATGAACGGCGAAGTCTCGCTGCTCGTGGACCGACGCGAGAACGTGCTCGCGGTGGCCAACGACGCGGTCCGTACGCTGCGTGAAGCGGCCATCGCGGCGGGCATACTCAAGCTGAACCCGGACAGCGTGGCGGCGCAGGTGCAGGCGCAGCAGGCGAGCCTACGGGGGAACGGCGGCGGGGCGCGGTCTGGTGACGCCGCGCAGACCCAAGCAGTCGCGACGCGGGACGGCGCGAGCCGTAGCGGCGCGAGCCGTAGCGGCGCGAGCCAGGGTGCGCGAGCGAATGAGCGCGAGCGAACGGGCGCGACGGCGGCAAGCGGCGGACGGAGTCCCCGCGCCCGAACGGCTCTCGTGTTTGTGGAGACGGCGCCCGGCCGGTACGCGCCGCGCGTGGTACGACTCGGGGCATCCAACTACGACTACAGCGAAGTGCTGTCGGGCCTCGCTGAAGGGGACAAGGTCGCACTGCTTGCCGTGGGCGCACTGCAGGCCAAGCGGGAGCAGCAGAACGACCGCTTCCGCAGCATGACGGGGGGAGGCATGCCGGGCATGTCGGCGCCGGCTGGCGGCGCGGCGGGGGGAGGCGGACGACCGGGCGGGCGGTGACCATGCCGCAGAGCAGCTGGAGGATCCTATGATCTATGGCGAAGTGATGCGCGTCGCGCTCGGTGCGCTGCGGGCCAACAAGCTGCGCTCGGTGCTCACGATGCTCGGCATCGTCATTGGCGTCGGCGCGGTGATTGCCATGGACGGTATCGGCCGTGGCGCGCAGGAATCCATCAAGACCCGCATCACCGCGCTGGGGACCACGTTGCTGACGGTCACACCGGGGCAGATTCGCGGCATGGGGGGCGTGGCCGCCGAGGCCGATCGCGCACGGCTGACCATGGACGACGCGGCGGCCCTCGAGGAGCAGGCCGCGCTGGTCACGGCGGTGCAGCCGGAGATGTCGCGGCAGCTGCAGATCCAGTTCGCGTCGAAGAACGCCAGCACGCAGGTGGTGGGTACGTCGGCCAACTACCTCGAGGTGCGCAAGTACGAGCTGCTCGGCGGCCGCATGTTCACGACGCAGGAAGACGTCGGGAAACAGCGCCTCGCGGTGCTCGGGCCCGCCGTGCTGCAGAACCTTGGCATCGAAAATCCCGACGCCATCATCGGGGAGCAGATCCGCCTGCGCGGCATCCAGTTCACGGTCATCGGCGTTCTCAAGTCCAAGGGGCAGACCTCACCGTTCCAGAACCCCGACGACCAGGTACTCATCCCGCTCAACACGGCACGCTTCCGCGTGCTGGGCACCGATCGCATCCGGTCCATCTCGGTGCTGGCCGTGTCGGAGGCCAGGATTCCCGAGTCGATGGCCGAGATCCAGAAGATCCTGCGCCGCGAACACCGCCTGCCGCGCGAGCGCGACGATGACTTCACCATCCGCAACCAGGCTGACTTCCTCACCACCTTCGCCGAGACGAGCAAGGTGTTCGGCTCCCTGCTGGCCGGCATCGCCGCGGTTTCGCTGGTGGTGGGCGGTATCGGCATCATGAACATCATGCTGGTGTCGGTCACCGAGCGCACCCGCGAGATCGGCGTGCGCAAGGCGCTGGGCGCGACCAAGGGCAACATCCTCATGCAGTTTCTGATCGAGGCGATCGTGCTGTGTCTCGTGGGCGGGGCGATCGGCATTGCCGTGGGCAGCGGCGGGGCCATGGTGTTGAGCCGAGCCTTCCAGTGGAACACCGCCATCAGCTCGCAGAGCGTCCTGCTGGCGTTCCTCTTCTCCGCCGCCGTGGGGCTCATTTTCGGCGTCTGGCCGGCTCGTCGCGCCGCTCGACTCGATCCCATTCAGGCGCTGCGCTACGAGTAGACCGAGTCGGGTGATGGACGCCGCCCTCTGCGCCGGAAGGTCGCCCGTGTAGATTGCAGGTTTCCGACATCCCACATGCCCGACGATTCCACTCCACCGGCCTCGCCGTCCAGCGGCGAGGCCGATCCCCACCACAGCGCCGACGCCCCTCCCGACAAGCCGACCCCACCGGCCGACGGGTTGCGTCACCCCACGGGGCCGACGCCTCCTCGAGGTTCCGTGAACGCGCTCGAGGCGGCCCCTGGCGAGGAGCTGCGGGCGCACACTGGCATGTTCCCCGCGGCGAAGGCCCCTGCCGGCCATCATCACAAGGACACCGATCCAACGGGCGAGCGACTCGCCATCCTGACCCTCACCGCGCTTGGCGTGGTGTATGGCGACATCGGGACGAGCCCACTCTACTCGGTCAAGGAAATCTTCGGCCACCTCTATGGCCTGCAGCCGACACGCGACAACGTGTTCGGCGTACTCTCCCTCATTGTGTGGGCGCTCACGCTGGTGATCAGCGTGAAGTACGTGAGCTTCGTGCTTCGCGCCGACAATCGCGGTGAAGGTGGCCAGTTCGCCCTCCTCGCCCTGATCTTCCCGCGCGGTACCCCGCAGACCGTGGCCAAGGGGCGACTCATCGTGGCGCTGGCCCTCTTCGGCACGGCCCTGCTCTACGGCGATGGCATCATCACCCCGGCCATGAGTGTGCTCGGCGCCATGGAGGGGCTGGAATTCGCCATCCCCTCGTTGGCGGCCTACATCGTGCCGTTCACGGTCGTCATCCTGGCGACCCTGTTCTTCGTGCAGCGCTTCGGGACTGACCTGGTGGGCAAGGCGTTCGGTCCGATCACCCTGATCTGGTTCATCACCATCGCCGTGCTCGGGGCCGTGGAGATCGCGCAGCAGCCGTCGATCCTCGCGGCGGTCAACCCCTGGTACGCCGTGCAATTCGTGCGGGCGAACGGGACCCTGTCCTTTTTTGTGCTGGGGTCCGTGGTGCTCGTGATCACCGGCGGCGAAGCGCTCTATGCGGACATGGGCCACTTCGGACGCAAGCCGATCCGGTTCGCGTGGATCTTCCTCGTGTTCCCATCGCTCCTGCTCAACTACTTCGGGCAGGGCGCCCTCTTGCTGGAGAATCCCGCCGCCGCGGAGAATCCGTTCTTCCTGCTGGCGCCGCCCTGGTTCCTCATTCCGCTGCTCGTGATCGCCACGCTGGCGGCCATCGTGGCCTCTCAGGCCATGATCTCCGGGGCGTTCTCCACCACACGCCAGGGCATTGCGCTCGGCTTCATCCCCCGGCTCGAGATCCGGCACACCTCAACGGTGGAAGAGGGGCAGATCTACATCCCCGAGGTGAACTGGTTCATCGCCGTGGGGTGCCTGATCATCGTGATGAGCTTCCGCAATACGTCGGCGCTCGGCGCGGCGTACGGGATCGCCGTCACCGGTACGATGCTCATCACGAGCCTCCTGTTCTACATCGTGGCACGCATCCGTTTCCGCTGGAAGGCGTGGCAAGCCCTCGCGCTCGTGTCACTGTTCGTGACGGTGGACATCTGCTTCTTCAGCGCGAACGTGGTGAAGATCATGCACGGGGGGTGGGTACCCATGGCGCTCGGGCTCGTGCTCTTCCTGCTCATGCTCACCTGGAAACGCGGCCGTCTGCTGCTCAACCAGCGGCTGGCCGAGGGCACCATGCCGCTCGGGCTCTTCCTCGACGGCGTCGAGAAGTCGAAGGTGCATCGTGTACCGGGTACGGCGGTGTTCATGACCGGCAGCGACGACGGCGTGCCCCCGGTGCTGCTGCACCACCTCAAACACAACAAGGTGCTGCATGAGCGGGTGCTGCTGGTGTCGGTGAAGACGGCCGACGTGCCGGAGACACGGGCCGCCGAGCGTGTACGCGTGATGCCGCTGGGCCACGGGTTCTGGCGAGTGGTGGCGTCCTATGGCTTCATGCAGACGCCGAACGTGCCGAGCGTCCTGGAGGTGGTGGACCGGATGGGCATTCGCTGCAAGCCCATGGAAACGAGCTACTTCCTGGGGCGCGAGCGTCTCATCCCGGTGGCAAGCAAGACCGGCGACAAGATCGCACTGTCACGCTGGCGCAAGATCGTGTTCGCCATCATGGCCCGGAATGCGCGCTCCGCCACCGAGTTTTTCTGCATCCCCCCCAATCGGGTGGTGGAGCTGGGAACCCAAATCGAGTTCTGATCGTCGACGGGGGCGGGGCGGCTTCCACGGCGCTTTGCCGAGTTGGCCCTTGGGTCCCACTACTTGTGGTCCATCTGGTTGGCGGCTTCAGTGTTCGATGGTTCTTTACGGCTGAGCTCGCGATGCCGCGACTCCGTCCGCTGTGAGACGCCCCTGAGGCCACGGGGCACGATTGGAATTCCGATGCAGAACCACGTGCCATCGTCATCCGATGGGAATGGAACGCCGCCCTTCCGGCCTTTGCTGCCGAAGCGAGGGGACGCTGCGGCTCGCCCAGGAGGCCGCGATGGTCGGAAGCTTCGAGTACGACCTGCAGACGGGGCGGCGGACGTGGTCCGACCAACTCATCCGCCTGTTCGGCTTCGATCTCGACACCTCCGATCCGTCGCAGGTCGATCCCGCCATGGCCTTGCCGCTCATTATCCCGAGGACCGGGATTCGGTGCGGCCGTCATGCTGCGGGCGATCGCGGCGGGTGACAAGCAGATGCTGCGCACCCGCGTCGTTCGCCCGGATGGCACGGTCCGCCACCTGCAGGTGAGCGCCATGCTCGTTCCCGACAGTGAGTCGGCGGCGAGCCGTCTGGTGGGTACGGCCCTGGAGGTCACGGCCGACGTGCACGCCGAGGAGGAACGCGTGCGCATCGACGCGCCGATGCCGCAAGCCCAGAAGCTGGAGTCGCTCGGCATCCTCGCCGGGGGCATCGCCCACGACTCCAACAACCTGCTGGTCGGTATTCTCGGCAACGCTTCGCTGGCGCTGCTGGAACTCGACGCACCCAGCCCGGTGCGCGATTGCCTGCAGGAGATCGAGCGCGCCTCTCAGAAGGCCGCCGAACTCACGCGCCAGCTGCTGGCCTCTGCCGGCAAGGGGCGCTACCTCGTCGACCCCGTCGACCCCTCGTCCACGATCCAGGACGTGGGCTCGCTCCTGCGGTCGGCGGTCTCGCGCAGCGCATCGCTCCAATTCGACCTGCCGACCACGATCCCGCCGATCGAGGTGGACGTGAACCAGTTCTGCCAGGTCGTGATGACGCTGGTGACCAGCGCGCCCGACGCGCTGACCGAACGACAGGGCGTGATCAGCGTGTTGACGGGACGCCAGGAGGTCACGGCCGAGTATCTCGGGGCCTGCATGCCCGGCACCACGGCCACCCCCGGGCCCATGTGTTCGTCGAAATGCACGACACGGGGGCCAGCATGGATGTCGAGACCCGCCAGCGCATGTTCGAGCCGTTCTTCTCCACCAAGTTCACCGGCCTTGGCCTCACGGCCACGATCGGCATCATGCGCAGCCACGGCGGCGCCATTCGCGTGTACAGCAAAGTGGGCTCGGGCACGTCGGTGACGCTGCTGTTCCCCTCGAGCACGACGCTGCCGCCACGGGGCACGCCCGACGATGCACGATCGGAAGGCGCCGGACACGTCCTCGGGGTCGATGACGAGGAGAGTGTCCGGTCGGTCGCTGCCGCGCTGCTGCGGCGGCGCGGCTTCACCGTGACCGAAGGCCGGGACGGACTCGATGCCGTGTCCGTGTTCGGCGCGGCGCCCTCGCAGTCCTCGCTGGTGCTGCTCGACCTGACCATGCCCAACATGAACGGCGAGGAGACGCTGCGGGCGCTGCGTCACATCCGTTCGGATCTCAACGTGCTGCTGATGAGCGGCTACAACGAGCAGGACGTGGCGCGCATGTTCGCCGGACGCGAGCGCTCGGGCTTCCTGCAGAAGCCGTTCACTGCCGGAGAACTGTACGAAGCCGTGGGGGCCGCGGTGAGGCTGGGGTAGAGCGTTGGACGGCAAACGGCGGTAGCACGAACGGCGGTAGCACGGACGGCGGCAGCACGAAACGCGGCAGCACGAAACGCGGCAGCACGAAACGCGGCAGCACGAAACGCGGCAGCACGAAACGCGGCAGCACGAAACGCG
>JAJTGR010000042.1 GCA_021299375.1 Gemmatimonadota bacterium | reverse complement strand
CGAGATTCCAGCGCGGTCAAACACCTCGAGTGGCGCGGCGATCTCCTCGGCCCACGCCCCCGAGGGCACGTTCGTGTTCCCGAGACGGTGGTTGTTGGTCATGATCATCAGTACGGAGGTCATGGTGCTTCCTTCCTTGGTTGAATAGACCGGTCGGTTAGTTCACAGAAAAAAAACCGACATCACGGTATGGCACCAAGAAGCGAGCCGAGCAGACGGGTCTCCCAGCAACGCAAGACGTGGTCGGTCCGTGACAACTTCGAGCGGAGGACCGCGCCCTCCCAGCTTGACCAGATCAGCTCAGCGAGCTCGTCCGGATCGACGTCGGGGTCGAGCTCGGCGGCATCCTTGGCCGCCTGCAGCACGCGTCCGATTCGATCAATGGTCTCGTCCGCCGCCTGTGCGAGCACCTGCCGAATCGGTTCGGAGGTGTTCGAGAGCTGGAGCGTGAAGTTCCCGATCAGGCATCCCTTCGTGAAGTCGTCTGCGATAATCCGATCGTTTGCTGCGGCGAAGAACGACCTCAGCCGTGCCGTCGGCGACTGCTGTTCATTCTCGAACGCTGCGATCTGGCGCTGCTCAGACGCCCGCGCGAACCGCTGTAGGACGACGATCCCGAGCTGCTCTTTCGAGGCGAAGTAGTGGAAAAACGAGCCTCGCGGAACTTGCGCGGCTTCGACAACGCTCTGGATGCCCGTTGCCTCGTAGCCATCACGAAACATCAGCGCCGTCGCGCTGTTGATGATTCGTTCCCGACTTGGGGGGAGGCTGCCCGCGACCATGCAAGGAAAGTAGACCGGTCGGTTCTCACCGTCAAGGGTGTCAATGGCCACATTTTCTCATGTCAAGGATCTGAAAAGGGGACGCGAAGGAGCGCGGGGTGCCGCGAACGGGTTGCCCACGGTGTGCGTCGTGCCGTGTACCCCCTTCGCGCCTGCCCAGCCGACGTCCGGGTGTGGGCGGTTGACCTGCGCCCCAGAATCGGGACCAGACGGTAGGTTAGGGGCACGACCCCGGCCAGCGGCCGGAGGAGCCCCGGATGAAGCGGAAGCGGTTCACCGAGGAGCAGATTGTCAGCATCCTGAAGGAGGCCGCCGCGAGTGACCAAGCGCGGACGGTGATTCGGAAACACGGAATTACCGAGACGACCTTCTACCACTGGAAGGCGAAGTACGGCGGGATCGGGATCCCCGAGGTGAAGCGACTCAAGGCGCTGGAGGACGAGAATACGCGTCTCAAGCGGCTGGTCGCGGACCTCTCCCTCGATGTGGCGATCTTGCGCGACGTCGTGGGACGAAAGTGGTGACGCCCGAGCAGCGGCGGGCGGTCGTCACCCCTCTCCTCGCCACCTACCCGGTGAGCACCCGTCCCGCGTGTCAGCTGAGCGGCCTCGCGCGTTCGCGCTGGTATCATCAGAGCGAGCGGCCGAGTGATGCGCCGTTGATCGAGGCGCTGCAGACGAAATCCGCGGCGCGCCCGCGCTGGGGATACCGGCGGTTGCACATCCTGCTGGCGCGAGACGGTCGGCACGTGACTGCCAGGCAGGTGTGGGCGATGGACGTCATCGGCGATCAGCGTGCGACGTGCTCGCGCTTCCGGGTGTTCAGCCTGGTCGATACATCGCTGCCGGCGGCGCGCGTGGTACAGGTTGTGGAGCCGTTGCGTCTGGTCTGCGGCGTGGCCACCGCGATCGCCGTGGACAATGGCCCGGAGTTCATCGCCCGTGCGCTGGATGCGTGGGCGTATGCACACCACGTGCAGCGCGCCTTGATCCGGCCCGGGAAGCCGATCGAGAACGCGTACGTCGAGAGCTGCCACGACAGGTGTCGCGGGGAGTGCCTGGATCTCCACTGGTTCGCGTCGGTGCCGGACGCCCGCGAGACCATCGCCGCATGGCAAGAGGACTACAACATGGTGCGCCCCCACAGCGCGCTCGGCCAGTTGACGCCGGCCGAGTTCGCCTCGACCTTCAGCCAATCACCTCAGCCCCTCGCCTACACCTCGTAACGGTCCCGCTCTGGGGCGCAGGTCACGCAACCATCCCAGGTCATCACGGCCACCCCGTCCAACCCATCCCTAGTGGCAATACTGTCCAGATAAGCAATTGAGGGTTACCTTCGGGGGACTACCACCGGAGGAACCGATGGCACGGACGGCCGCGACGATCCCCGCCGGGATGCGCCTGACCGATCACATCAGCTTGGGTGTGCTGACCGCGCAGTTCCCCCGCGAGCTGGTGGATCAGGTGTTGGTCGAGACGGAGGCGGTGAATGCCCGGGAGCGGGCGTTGCCCGCGCATGTGATGGTGTACTACGTGCTGGCGATGGCGCTTTATGCGGAGGTCTCGACGCAGGAGGTCCTCCGGTGCGTGGTCGAAGGGGCCCGGTGGCTCGGCGAGCCGTCCGACGCGGCGCTGCCGACCAAGTCGGCGATCTCGCAAGCGCGGATCCGGCTGGGGGCGGCGCCGCTGGAGGCGTTGTATCGCGCGGTCGTCGCGCCGGTCGCCACGGCGGGCACGTCGGGGGCATGGTATCGCGGCTGGCGCGTGATGAGCTTGGACGGCACGACGCTCGATGTGGGGGACACGGCCGCGAATGCCGAGGCCTTCGGCCGCCCTGCCAGTGCGCGCGGCGTGAACGCGACGGGGGCGTTTCCCCAGCTCCGGCTGGTGGGGCTGTTGGAGAACGGCACCCATGTGATCACCGCGGCGCAGCTGGGCGCGTACGGGACGCACGAACGCGTGCTCGCCGTCGAGGTCGTCGCCGGCCTGACCGGCGAGATGCTCTGCCTCGCGGATCGTGGCTTCCTCCGCTTCGATCTGTGGCGCACGGCGGCCGCGACGGGCGCGGCGCTGCTGTGGCGCGCCCCGGCCACGGTCACGCTGCCCGTGCTGGAGCGCTACGCGGACGGCTCCTATCGGAGCGAGCTCCGCTGGAACGCGGGCTGCACGAGCCCGGATCGACGCCCGCAGGCGGTGCGCGTCCTCGAATACACCCTTGAGGGCGCCCCGCGTCCGGTAACGCGCTATCGGCTGGTCACCTCGATCCTCGAGCCGGCGCGCGCTCCCGCTGCGGAACTGGCCGCGCTCTACCACGAGCGCTGGGAGATCGAGACCGCCTTCGACGAACTCAAGACGCATCTGCGTGGCGCCCAGCGCGTCCTGCGCAGCAAGACGCCCGACTTGGTCTACCAGGAAGCCTGGGGCTTCCTCCTCACCCACTACGCCCTCCGTGCCCTCATGCACGAGGCGGCGCTGGGCGCCCTCCCGAAGGCGCGTGATCCCGACACGGTGTCCTTCACGCATACGCTCCGCGTCGTCCGCCGCACACTGCCGCATGTGGCGGCCCTTCCCCCCTCAGGACCTGCCGCGCCAGCACCGCGCGCGTCAGCGGGTCGTCGCGGAAATCCGGCAGGTCGTCGTCAGCTCGAGCCGCGGCCGCGGCGTGAAACGCAAGATGAGTAATTTCCCGTTACGCCCACGCCGCTCGCAGTGCACCACGCGCCGTGACACGCCTCCGCATATCATCGTGCGCCACCGTCCCCCGAAGCGATGGTCACGACGGCCATCACGTTCACTGGACAGTATTGGGGTTAGGCCGCACCCGCCGGCAGTGCTGCGACCAACTCAACCTCGAGCCACCAATTCGGATCGTTGAGCGCTGTGACCCCC
Organism: Gemmatimonadota bacterium; assembly: GCA_021299375.1. GTDB lineage: Bacteria > Gemmatimonadota > Gemmatimonadetes > Gemmatimonadales > Gemmatimonadaceae > Gemmatimonas. The sequence goes on along the minus strand of JAJTGR010000042.1, from coordinate 43,648 downwards.
ACGAATGTGCTTGCGGGCCTACTCTCTCCGTAGAAGCGGCGGCGGACAGCAACTACTTCGGGTGCCAGATCCATTCTCGTGACATACACGGTGACCTTCACGACATGCTCGAAGCCTGCGCTGTGTGCGCCAAGGGCCGCTTGCAGATTTGCAAACACCTGCTCGGCTTGTGCCGTCATGTCGCCTACGCCAACAGTATGGCCGTCTGAGTCTCTGGGGACCTGCCCCGAGACAAAGAGGAGCTTGGTGCCCGCCTGCACCACAGTGCATTGAGAGAAATGACCATCTGGCGCTGCAAGGCTTGCAGGGTTGGACTCTTGATGGACTGGCATGTACGGGGCGCTGCGTAAGGGAGGTGGGGTCGTTTGTGCGGCCTAACGCAGAGCTCTGCAGCAGCGCCTGCAACAAGAGCGCGCGCAGCGCGCCCTCACTGTGGCGCTGCCTGCAGCAGCGTTGGGTTAAGCGGCGACATGCCGCTCTACGAGCGCCCGAAGAAACTCGGGTGCAAAATCCGCACCGTTTGGCCACGCGATGGTGTGCACATCGGGATCAATGCCGACCTGACTGAACAGCGCTGGGTCGCGGAGGGGCGTGAACATGGGCCCTTCCAACTCGGCGCCGAGATCAATCACCCCAGCTGTTCCGTCATTGAATCGGAGCCAGAGGCGGTAGCCGCTGACCAGACGCACATCGGTTACGTGGAGCATGGGCCCTTTCCTACTCCAGCGGAGCGATTGGGAAGAGCGGTTCGCGCGCCCGCGCCCGCTCCCAGTTGACCATCAGCTCGTCACGGTGCAGGTCCAGCCACTCCAAGACCAGCACCAAGGCGCGCCGGGGAAATCGACCCGTCACCACCCCGTCACGAATACCCACCGTCACCTCATACTCTCCATACGTGGCATGAAAATGCGGCGGATCGTGATCGCGGTAGAGAATCGCGATGGCGATCCCAAGGAACCGGCAGATGACGGGCATGCTGGAAATCTACCAAGGCGCATTCCAGCCCGCTTAACGCCCATTTGCCTGTGTGGAATCGCTGCAAGGCGGACGTTAGGCAGGCAGGTCCCGGCAGCATAACGGACGGTACGCCGTGAAAAGCAGACCGGCAAGATCCTTCAGGTCAATGAGTTGCGCGATCGGCGCCCAGCGCGTCGCACCACCGTTAGGCTGCGAACGCCGCAGCCGAAAGGGATTTCGCGTGAAGACACGGCAGCCAGGAAGGATGCACAGCCCGAGGGGCGTGGATGCCACGGGTTCCTCAGTGCCGCACGTCCAGCGGGCTGCGCACACCCAGGCCACCGCGATTGAGCACGTGCGTGTACAGCATCGTGGTCTTCACGTCCCGGTGGCCGAGCAGCTCCTGTACGGTCCGAATGTCGGCGCCGGACTCCAGCAGGTGCGTCGCAAAGCTGTGCCGCAACGTGTGACACCCGACCCGCTGGGCGATTCCAGCCTGCCTGGCTGCCTCGGCCACAGCCCGCTGCACCACGGTCGGATGCACATGGTGCGTGCGGCGCGTACCGCTTTCTCGATGCCAGTACTCACGAGCAGCGGGAAAGACCCAACACTAGGCCCATTGGCGGGTCGCTCGAGGGCTCTTGCGGTCGAGGGCGCCAGGTACTTCCACGTAGCCGCCGCCGCGCGCCGCGCGCCGCGCCATGCCCAGACGCACCTGCTTGAGCTGCGCCGTCAATGGCGCGCCCACGGCCCCGGGCAACACGGTGACCCGGTCCCGCTGCCCCTTGCCGCGCCGCACCCGCAATTCGCCTCGCTCGAAGTCCACGTCCTTCACCCGCAGCTGACAGCACTCCTGCAGCCGTAGTCCGCTGCCGTACAGCAGCTGCGCCATGAGCAGCGGAACACCCGTCAGGCACGCCAGCACCGCCTGCACGGCCTCGCGCGACAGCACATTGGGGAGCTGCGTCGGCTTCCGGGCGGGCTCGACCCCCGCCAACGCCTCGAGCGGTGCCTCCAGCACGTCCCGATACAGGAACCGCAACGCTGCCAGTGCCTGATGCTGCGTGGACGCGGCCACGTGCCGCTCCCGCGCGAGATGCGTGAGGTACTCGCGCACGTGTACGCTCCCCAGCTGCCGTGGGTGTCGCATCCCGTGCCAACGGATGTACCGCACGATCCATTGCACGTACACCTGCGTCGTGCGCGGACGGTATCGCCGCACGGCGGCCCGGTCCCGTACCAACAGCAAGAGGCGTGATGACGTCATGCAGCACACTGCACCCGTCTCCACGCCTCGCCGTCATCACCACATCGCGCACGTCATCATGACGACGCACCCAACCGGCCAGCCAACGCCGCTACCGCCCCATCCGGTCCCGCCGTACCTGCACCTTGAGTCCCTTGATCTTCGTCCGCTTCAGCGCGTCAATCACTTCCTCCGCCAACGCCTCGGGCACTTCGACCGTGCTGAAGTTGTCGGCAATCTGAATGGCCCCGATGTGCGACGAGTCCAGTCCGGCCTCGTTCGCAATCGCCCCCACGAGGTCGCCGGGCCGCATCTTGAGCTTGCGGCCGGCCCCGATCCACAGCTTGGCTGCAGTCCACGCCGCCTCCTTCCTGGCCCGCTTGCCGCCCTTCTCGGGCTTGCCCTCACCGCGCGGCCCACGCGCGTCGCCTCCACGTGACTCGCCTCCACGTGACTCGCCTCCACGTGACTCGCTACCACGCGACTCCTCGCGCGCACCACCACGATCGAAGCGGGACGGACGCTCGAACCGCTCACTCCCCGGCCGCTCAGCGCGGGGGGTCACTGCCGGAATCTCCTGCTCCTCGCCGTCACCACGCGCCGCCACCAACTTCACGGCCGCGGCGGCCACATCCATGATGTCGAACTCGGCGGCCAGCGACTCCACCATGCCGTGATAGCTCTCGAGGCCACCCTCCACCACCGCCTCACGCAGCGTGGCCTTCACCAGCTCCTGCCGGTGCGCCCGCAGGTCGGCCACGGTGGGCACCTGCGCGATCTCGATCTTCTGGCTGGTCTGCCGCTCGATATTGCGCAGCAGCCGGTTCTCGCGCGGCTCAGCCAGCGTGATGGCCACGCCCTCGCGCCCCGCCCGCCCCGTGCGCCCAATACGATGCACGTACGTTTCGGCGTCGGCCGGCACGTCGAAGTTCACCACGTGCGACACGTGCTTCACATCCAGCCCGCGCGCAGCCACGTCGGTGGCAATGAGCAGGTCCACCTTCTTGGCGCGGAACTTCTGCATCACGCGGTCGCGCTGGTCCTGCGACAGGCCGCCATGCAGCGACTCGGCACGCAGCCCGCGCGCCGTCATGGTCTCGCTGAGCTCGTCCACCTCCGTGCGCGTACGGCAGAACACGATGGCACTGGTGGGCTGCTCGATGTCCAGCACCCGCGCCAGCGCCTGCATCTTGTGCGCGCGCGACACGATGTACGCCACCTGGCGCACCCGGGCCACCTCGCCCTCCGCCACCACTTCGCGCTCCACCGTGACGTGCACGGGGTCCTGCAGGTGCGTACGGGCAATGCTGGCAATGCGGGACGGCAGCGTCGCCGAGAAGAGCGCCGTCTGCCGCGTGGACGGCGTGGCCTCGAGAATGGCTTCGAGCTCGTCGGCGAAGCCCATGTCGAGCATTTCGTCGGCTTCGTCGAGCACCACGGCCTGCAGTCCACCCAACTTGAGCGTGGCGCGCTTGATGTGGTCGAGCGCACGGCCCGGCGTGGCGATCACCACGTCCACGCCACGCTTGAGCGCCCGCACCTGCATCTCCATGCTGGCGCCGCCATACACAGCCAGCGCCTGCAGGCCGAGCGGCTTGCCGTACCGGTGCACTGCCTCGGCCACCTGCATGGCCAGCTCGCGGGTGGGGGTCAGCATGAGGACCGACGGCCCGTTGGTGTTGCGGTGCCCAGCGCCGATGCGCGTGAGCAGCGGCAGCGAGAACGCCGCCGTCTTGCCGGTACCGGTGGCCGCCTGGGCCAGCACGTCGCGACCCGCGAGCAGGGGCGGAATGGCAGCCCGCTGCACGGGTGTGGGTTCTTCGTAGCCGAGCGCCGACAGTGCCTCGGCAATGCGCGGGTCGACGCCGAGGGTGGCGAAGCCGTTGGTGGCTTCGGCCGTGTCGCTCTCGGTGCCCGCGCGGATCGGCGCGGCAGACGAGCGCGCGTCCGTTTTGGTCATGGGTTTTCTCCTGTAGCCTGCAATCTACCCACCCGAGGGCCGGCGTGGCGACATTCCGGGCATGAGTTTCCCACAGACCGACCTCCCCTTCGCGGTCCGGCGGTCCGGCATCCAGGGCGTTGGCGGCTTCGCCACCCGCCCGATCGCTGCCGGCACCCGCATCGTCGAGTACGCCGGCGAGCGCCTCAGCCCCTCCGAAGCGGACTCGCGCTATCCCGAGGTGACCGGGGAACGGCACCACACGTATCTCTTCGCCATCGACGACACGGTGGTGGTCGACGCGGCGGTGAACGGCAACGAGGCGCGGTTCCTGAACCACTCGTGCGCGCCCAACTGCGATGCGGTCATCGAAGACGGCCGCATCTGGATCGAGGCCATCCACGACATCGAGGTGGGTGAGGAGCTGGTGTACGACTACGCCTACGTGCTCGAGGAACGCCACACCGCCGCGGCCAAGAAGCGCTTTCCCTGCCACTGCGGGGCCATCACCTGCCGCGGCACCATTCTGGCGAAGAAGCGCTGACCGACGCAGTTTGCGGACACCTCTTCACCGGTCCCGGAGACACGCATGCGTTCGTTGTTCACCATCGTCCTCGTTGCCGCCGCCATGGCGGCCTGCGCCCGCACCCAGCAGGAAGCCCCCGTGGCCGAGGCGCGCCCCATCGCGGCGGCGGCCGGTGCGCCGGCCACGGCACCGGCGCAGCGCCGCCAGCCCGTGAGCCCCATGAAGCAGGATACGGTGCGCAAGCAGGCCATCGCCGAACTGATGGCTGCGCTGCAGGGGCGGGAGAATGAACCGGCAGGGGTGGTGTTCAAGAACGTGAAGCTCCACAAGAGCATGCCGGCGCGCGAGTTCCTCACCATGATGGACGAGCAATACGGGCGCGGACTCGGCATGACGTGCACCAACTGCCACCTGGACAACAAGGACTACGCCAGCGACGAGCGGAAGAACAAGGTCATCGCCAGGCAGATGGAGCGCATGCAGCGTGACATCGACGCGAAGTACATCGCGAAGGTCAAGGAGCTCGACGACCCGCGGCCCAAGACGACCTGCGTGATGTGCCATCGCGGGGTGACCCACATGCCCAACACGATGGACGTGCCGGAGGTCGCGCCCCCGCAGCGCAAGCGGGGCTGAGCCAACGAGGCTGACCCAGTGGGGCTGCGGAATGTCGCTACCCGACGCGCACCGTCATCGCCCGCACCGCATTGTTCCCGTACCCCAGCCGGTTCCACTCGATACGCTCCGGCTGGGTGTCCCCCGCAGCATCCGTCGCCCGGCTGCGCAGCGACACCACACCCGCCGGCAGCATCAGCGCCAGCTCGAAGGGCGTCCACGCATAGGCCGACATGGCGGGTCCGAGCTGCGCCTCGCGCCACGCCTCGCCATTCACCGACAGCTCCACGCGCGTGATGGCGCCGGCGCCCGACCACGCCCAGCCGCGCACGATCACCCGAGCCTCACAACGCCCGCCGTCCACCAGTGACGTGATCATCGACTTCACACGCGCCTCGGCCACCGGCGTCACCCCATCCGCCGTGTCGTACACGTAACGCTGCCGCTGGAAGTAGCCGGTGAACGGTACGGTGCGCAGCTCGAGCGCTGCCAGCCACTTCACGTTGGCCATGCCGTACCAGCCCGGCACCAGCAACCGGACCGGCGCGCCGTGATGGGGCGTCAGTGGCGCCCCACCCATATGCGTCACCACCAGCGTGTCGGGGTGCAGCGCCACCGGCAGCGGCAGCGCCCGTGCAAAGGTCACGACGCCCTCGGCATCGTCCCGCGGGCCGGTGTCGGCGCCAACGGCCAGCACTTCCACGGCATCGGCAGCGACTCCAGCGCGCTCGAGCAGCCGCTGCAGCGGCACCCCCGTCCACACCGCCGTACTCACGGCGCCGTACCGCCACGGCTCCCCGATGGGCACCGGGTCCATGCCCAGACGCCAGTTGCCGGCACACTCCACCGTGGCCACCACCGTGCGCTGCGGCATGGCCGCGAGCTCATTCACACCAATGGCAAACGGCGCACGCACGGCGCCACGTACCGCCACCTGGTGCGCGTCATCGAGCACCGGCGTGGGAAAGTTGCTGCGCACATACACACTGGCCGCCGGCGTGATCGCGGGCCGAAGCGCCGCCGGTGGGGTCTCGGCGCACAGAGGGTGTGGACGCACCACCACCAGGGGCGCGTCGGGGTGATCAGCAGACAGGGACACTCAGCGTTCCGGACGACGGTAGGCGCTCGGCACAACATCCCATGGCGCGCTGCTGCGGGCCTTGGAATAGCCAATCGAGTCGAGGCGCTGCATGAACCGGCGCTCGAACAGCTGCTCGGCGCCAGGCGTGGTGGATTCGCTGCTGGGCAGTAAGGCCACGCTCAGCTGCACACGCACACCGGGCACCTCGGCGCTCACGGCACGGGCGAGATTGTGCAAGCGATCGAGCGTGCTTGGCTGATGCAGATAGAACAGCAATCCGGTCGATCGGGCGCTCATCTGCTTGCGACTCGAGGGCGTCATGACGCGCGGTTCGCCATGCGACCAGACGTTCATGACCACCCACACGCGCACCGTCACGTCGCGCACGCCGTACGCTGCCAGCGCCGCACCCAGCCGCACGTAGTCGTCGAAATCCAGTGCCGGCAGCATGTTCTCCACCACGCCACCGTCGGCGTGCACATGCCCGTCGATCACCACCGGCGGAAAGATCCCGGGAATCGCCGTCGCCGCCTTGAGCAGGCGCCGCGTACGCTGCAGCCCAGCCGCGGTGGTGTCGAGTTCATCACCCAACGACCAGAGCCGACCAATGCCAAGGTCGAAGTCGGTGGACGCGAAGAGGATCTGCCGGTCCTCGGCGAAGGCGGCGCGCAGTTCATCGCGGAAGCGCCCGTGGATGCTTTGCTCGAGTGTACGGTCGAAGCGTTTCGTGTTGACCACCCCGCCGGTACGACGCAACCAGAACCACCAGTCCACGGTCGGCGCGATGCTGGCGGCCGCCCGCGCGTACAGCGCCGTGATCGTGTCGATCGCAGCCGCCGTGCCGAGCAGGGCGTACGGGGCCTGCAGGGCGCCGGTGCTGATGCCGGTCACCAGATCGAAGCGCGGCATGGGCTGGTCGCTGCGCGAGCGCCAGCCGCGCAGGAAGCCCGCCCCGAACGCGCCGTTCTGCCCGCCTCCCGAGAGCAGCAGCACATCGAGTGTACGGTCGCCGCGCCGCTGAACGCGGCGCACGAGGCGCACGATCACGGAGTCACGCACCTGCCGGTCACGCGACGCCAGCGTGACCGCTTCCGCCTGCAACGACGCGACGCTCGCCGGAGGCCTGTGTACCGCCGCACAGGCGGTCACTGCGCCCAGCAGGCAGAGCGCGATGAAACCAGGGCGCATCACGCGGTGCAACTCACGCGGTCCGTTTCACCCGCCGCGCCTTCGCCCGGCGCCCCACGGCCACCGCCTCGGCGCCCCATCCCCTCAGCGCATCGATATCCTCGATGACATCGGCGGGGACCTCGTAATACTGCATCACCTCGCCTTCCTCACCAAACGGTCGGAATGGCCGCATCCCCCGTTCCTCGAAACGCGGACGCGACTGGTCGTCGACCTTGAAGTACAGCACGTCGTCGTCCACGAGCGCAAAGAACGTGGTGCCGCTGTACACGCCCAACCCACCGAACATGCGGCGGCCGCGCACGTCGTGCAGCACGCGGCCGAGCTGCTCGAGGATGAACGCCCGATAGTTCTCGCTGACCGGCATGACTGGATGATTCAGCGCGGACCCGGGTGCGTCAACCGCGCCCCACCAACCCGGCCACGTCAGCCGGCGAGCGAAATCCGCTCGACCGTGCCGGTGAGCGTACTGGTGTCCACGTTCACGAACAGCGTCCCGTCCGTCACCGAGAGGTCGAGCCGCAGCCGGCGGTCGAGCCGCTCCACCAGCTCGGCAATGAGGACTCGGTCCAGCACGAAACACTCGATCTGGTCCACCTTGTGAATTCGCGCACCGGCCAGCTGGCGCAGCCACGCCGTGGGATCCCGGTGCGTGTACACCACCACCCGCGGTGACGCCTTGCTGGCCTTGTGCAGGCGCGCCGCGTCGGGGGCGCCGATCTCGATCCACGTGGTGATGGTGCCGGTGAGGTCGCGAACGCTCACCGTGGGGTCGTCGGGGTCGGACACCCCCTTGGAGAACCCGATCCCTTCCGCGTACTCCAGGCAGTAGGCCAGCATCCGGGCCACGAAGTACTCCGGGGACTCCGACGGATGCATGGCCATGCGGAAGTCGAGCGACGCGTACACCCCGCGGTCGACATGGGCCAGCTCGACCTGCAGGGCGTACATCGTGGAGGTCAACGCCATGGGCACGCCTCCGGTGTGGCACCGCTCACGTCACGTATGTCAGCCAGCCGTGGCGATCTTCGATCCCGCCCTTGGCGATGCCGAGGTACTGCTGCTGCAGCTGCCTGGTGATCGGCCCCACCGACCCGGCACCGATGGTGATGCGGTCGATGCTCCGCACCGGCGTGAGTTCGGCAGCAGTGCCCGTGAAGAACACCTCGTCGGCCATGTACAGCATCTCGCGCGGGATGTGCAGTTCGCGCACCGGAATGCCGGCATCGGCAGCGAGCTGCATGATGGTGGCACGCGTGATGCCACCCAGAATGCTGCCGTCGAGCGGCGTGGTGATGATGGTGCCATTGGACACCATGAACACGTTCTGCCCCGACCCTTCGCTCACCATGCCGCTCGGCGAGAGCGCGATCCCCTCGGCGTAGCCGTTGGCGAGCGCCTCCATCTTGATGAGCTGCCCGCTGAGGTAATTGCCGGCGATCTTCGCCATGGCGGGAATGGTGTTGGGCTGCACGCGGTGCCACGACGCAATGCAGGCGTCCACCCCCTTCTCCAGCGCTTCGTCGCCGAGGTAGGCACCCCACGGCCAGCAGGGGAGATACACCTCGATGGGCGCGCCGACGGGCACCATGCCCGCGGTACCATAGCCGCGCACGACCATGGGGCGCAGGTAGCACGACTCCACGCCGTTGCGGGCAATCAGCTCGCGCGACGCCTCGACCAGCTCGTCGATGGAGTACGGCACCTCCATGCGGTAGATCTTGCACGAGTGCATGAGCCGCTCGAGATGCTCACGCAGGCGGAAGATCGCCGGGCCCTTGGGGGTGTGGTAGCAGCGAATCCCCTCGAAGGCGGACGATCCGAACTGCATGGAGTGGCTGAGCACATGGACGGTGGCGTCGGCCCACGGAATGAAATGGCCGTCGCGCCAGATCCACTGCGTCTCGGTGATGCGGCTCATGGCTGTCGCTGCTGGAGGAGAAAAACGGATCGGTCAGAGCAGGGACTTCACGGCACCGCCGTCAACCAGCACGGCCTGTCCGGTCATGAAGCCCGCCCGTTCGGAGCACAGGAAAGCTATCACGGCCGCGAGCTCCTCGGGGCGCCCGAGGCGCCTGAGCGGTGATTCCGCGGCCCACCCCTCGAATACGGCCTCGCGCTCCTGCCCCGTACGGGCCGACGTGGCGGCGGCCAGTGCATCGAGTCGCTCGGTGGCGGTGAAGCCCGGGAGTACCGTGTTCACCGTCACACCGTCCTTGCCCACGTCGTCGGCGAGCGTACGCAGGTAACCAGTGACGGCCGCGCGCAGGCTGTTGCTGAGCACGAGCGATGGCTGCGGGCGCTTGACCGCCAGTGACGTAATGGCCACCACGCGCCCCCAGCGACGTTCCTGCATACCGGGCACGAAGGCGCGTGTCAGCTCGACCACCGTGCGGAGCAGCAGATCACCCGCTTGCTGCCACACGTCCCACTCGTGCGCCATCGGGGCCCCCGTCGGCGGACCGCCGGTGTTGCACACCAGGATATCCACGTGCCCATGATACGCCTTGACCCCCCCGATCACCTGGTGGAGTCCATCCGGCGTGGCCAGATCGGCGACGATGGCGGTGACCTCTGCGCCGAGCGCCTCGAGGCGGCGCTGCGCCGAGTGGAGCGCCACCGCGTCGCGCGAACAGATCGCGAGGAGGCACCCTTCACGCGCCAACTCCTCGGCCGTGGCATAGGCGATGCCGCGGCTGGCACCGCACACGAGGGCCACCTTGCCGCGCAGTCCGAGATCCATCAGCCGTTGCCCCCGTCGCCGTCGCCCTGTGATGCCGGACCGCCCGGCACGTTCCCCATGGGAGTACCCGTGCGCAGGTAGTCGTCGGACTTGTCGATCCAGTCCTGACGCGGCGGGTTGAAGATATCCACGTCGAGCGTGTCCTCGAGCGCCTCGGCGCGGTGGCGCACGTGGCTCGGAATGACGAGTACTTCACCGGCCCGCACGTCGACATACGTGCTGCCGGGGTTATCGGCATGCTCCCCGATCCAGAAGCGAAGCGCCCCGGAGAGTACGTAGGTGAACTGCTCGTTCACGTGATCGTGGGCGGGCACGATGGCGCCCTGCTTGAGGTACACGTGGGCGAGCATCTGCTGCTGCGAGTAGATGAGACGGCGACCGATCTGGGGCGTGAGTTCCTCGACGGCCATGTCGTCCCATGCGAGCTTGCGAACGTCGGTCATGTGTACGGATGAAGGCAGGGTGGGCATGCGGGGCGCGCCGCCCGAGGGGCGGGGCGGACGGACAACAACGGGGGGCGCCGACGGCAGGCGCGGCGCCGTGGCCACCCGGATGGGCGGCGCGGGCGGGCCGAAGCTGGCAGCGGCGGCGAGTGCCGCCTGCTTGCGCGCTTCCGCCTTCTTGTTCTCCTTGCGAAGGTCCCAGAGCATCCAGCCGCAGAACAGGACCCCGGCGCCGAAGGTGAGGAGCGTATCGTACGGCAGCATCAGGACGAGGCCTCGACGCTCAGCGCTCGGCGACGAACACGGACTGGTGGATGTACTGCGGCGCCTCGAGTTCCTGCACCAGCACCTTCGCGAGCGACGCCCGGGAGACTTTGCTGCCCATCCCCACCGGAAGGGTGGGAGCCATGCGCACCGCGTCGGACCGGGGGCCCTCCGTGAGTCTGGATGGCTTCACCACGGTCCACCCGTCGAGGCGGCTGTTCCTCACGAGGCGTTCCTGCTCGTCGCGATCCTCCATCATGCCGTCGTGCGCGGAGCGTCGGGCAAAGGCACCCGTGATCTTCATCGCGAGCCCGAGATTCCCCGACGACTCGCCGACGGTGGCTCCCGTGACCACGAGCAGCCGCGACATGGCCAGCGCCTTCATGGCGTTCACGATCAGCTTCGTGGCGGCCGCAATGTACGGGACGCGCGCGTCGTCCTTGTGCCCGAGAAACACCACGGCGGCATCGGCCCCGCGCAAGACCTCGCGCACGGCCGTCGGATCGGCCAGCGACCCCACGATCACCGTGCTGTGCTCCGGGACCAGCGCCGACGGCTTGGCCCGATAGTGCAGGCGCAGGGTGTGGCCGGCCACCGTGGCGGCATCGATGAACTGGTGTCCGAGGCGGCCGGAAGCGCCGAAGACTGCTATGATCATGGGGCGTGAAAGCAGGACATCCCCCAACTTGCACTCGCACCCCGCCCCCCGCCATGACGGCTACCCCCTCTGCGATCCCCACCGATATCGAAATCGCCCAGCGGGCGACCATGCGCCCCATTCGCGAGGTCGCGGCTGGCCTCGGGCTCAGTGAAGACGACATCGACCTGTACGGCAAGTACAAGGCGAAACTCCCGTTGTCGCTCGCGGCAGCGCCGGCCCGGGGGCGGCTGGTCCTGGTCACCGCCATCAACCCGACGCCGGCCGGCGAAGGCAAGAGCACCGTAAGCGTGGGGCTGTCGCAGGCGCTGCGCCGGCTGGGGCACACCGCGGTGCTCTGCATGCGCGAGCCGAGTCTGGGGCCGGTGTTCGGCGTCAAGGGAGGGGCGGCCGGGGGCGGGTTCTCGCAGGTGCTGCCAATGGACGACATCAACCTGCACTTCACGGGTGATTTCCACGCCATCGCCAGTGCCCATGCGCTGCTGTCGGCGATGCTGGATAACCACCTGTACCACGGCAACGCCTTGGGCCTCAACCCCAAGGCGATCACGTGGCCGCGCACGATCGACATGAACGACCGGGCGCTGCGCAGTGCGATCATCGGGGTGGGCGCCGGCAACGGTGTGATGCGCGAGGAACGCTGGGTCATCATTCCGGCCAGCGAGATCATGGCCATCGTCGCCCTCGCTGCCGATGCCGAGGATCTGGAGCAGCGGCTCGGCCACATCATCGTGGGCACCACGGCGGGCAAGGACAAGCGGCCCGTGCGCGCGCGGGACCTGGGGGCGACCGGCGCCATGACCCTGCTGCTCAAGGAGGCGTTGCGCCCCAATCTCGTTCAGACGCTCGAAGGGGGGCCGGCCATTCTGCATGCCGGGCCATTCGGCAACATCGCGCACGGCTGCAACAGCCTGGTGGCCACGCGCGCCGGGCTCGCGCTGGGCGACATCGTCGTCACGGAAGCCGGCTTCGGAAGCGACCTGGGCGCCGAGAAGTTCTTCGACATCAAGTGCCGCGCGGGCGGGCTCACGCCCGAGGCGGCGGTACTGGTGGCGACGGTGCGCTCGCTCAAGATGCAGGGTGGCGTGCCCAAGTCCGAACTCGATCGCGAGGATCTCGGCGCGCTCGAGCGCGGCTTGCCGCACGTGGCGCATCACGTGCGCAACGTACAGCAGTTCGGGGTGCCGGTGGTGGTGGCCATCAACCGTCGCCTCAGCGACAGTGAGGCCGAGCTCAGGATGGTGGCCGACTATGTCACGTCACTCGGCGTCCCGGTGGCACTCGCAAATGTATGGGCTGAGGGCGGTGCCGGCGGTGAAGCACTCGCGCAGGAGGTGCTGGCGCTGCTCGATGCGCGGCGCGCGTCGTTCCGCCCGCTCTACGACAGCGCACGTCCCATTCGGGAGAAGATCCGCACCGTAGCGCAGAAGGTGTACGGCGCCGACGGCGTCGACTTCTCCCCTGCCGCGGAGAAGGCCATCGACTGGCTGGAGGCGAACGGCATGGGGGAGACGCCGGTGTGCATGGCGAAGACGCAATACTCGTTGACGGACGATGCGTCGCGGTTGAACGTCCCCACGGGGTTCCGCATCACCGTGAACGAGGTGTACGGCAGCGCTGGCGCCGGTTTCGTGGTGGCCAAGTGCGGCGACATCATGACGATGCCGGGGCTGGCGAAGACGCCGGCGGCGGAGGGGATGCGGCTGCGCCGGGACGGGACGATCGAGGGACTCAGCTGAGCGCGCGCCGTTCGTTCGTGCCTGACCGTGGGCGGAATGGAGGATCGGCGGGGAGGAGGAACTCACCGCCACCCATTCCTCCTCTGCTGCTCTGCTCCCAAGCTCCATCGATCAGTACCAGCGGATCCGCCGCAGCAAGAAACGCAGGCGCTTCGGGGTTTCGCGTGGGGAGGCGTTCGGTAGGGTGGCGGCCGGAATCGCGCGCCCGCCGGCGGTCGAGGACGTCCGGCGCCACCCCGGCATCACGCACCGTGCGAATCGCGCCCGGTCGTGCGGGCCCGGCGCGATGGCGTCCTGGCCCCCCTGCGGGGGGCGCTCCACCACGGGAGGCCCCACCGGGGGCCACCCGGATGATCCACCCGCGGAGCGCGCGTGGGTGGCCTGCTGCGCAGGGCAATCCGGTCGTACTCCCGTTGTGGATCGCGACGCCGAAGGCGGCGCCCGCCTTGTGGCACCTGCATCACGCCGCCTGATTCACGCCGCCCGCATCGCAGGGCGCGCATCGCGGGGCCCGCCTGGTCAGATATCCGGGAGACCGCGATGTAGCCGGACCAATCCACGCCGAACCCGGACGAGCCGACGCTCAATCGTCGAGCCGATACGCCGCCGAGCCGCGCGTGAGATGCTTAATGGCGTCGCGCAGTCGCGGCTCCTCATCGCGCGGCACGAGGACCGTGAACGCCGCGGTGACCTCGAAGCGCTGCTCGAGGATCTCGGCGTCGACGGTGGGCAACAGCTGCTGCACGGCGCCCACGGAGTGGTACGCCACCTCGAAGCGCACGGTCACCGTGTCGACCCGCTGCATCGTGGGCAGCGAGGCCAGTGCTTCCTGCACCGCGCCGCTGTAGGCCTTTACCAGGCCACCGGTGCCGAGCTTGATGCCGCCGTAGTAGCGTGTGACCACGGCGGCAATCTCGCCGATGCCGCTGTGCAGCAGCACCGTGAGCATGGGGCGGCCGGCGGTGCCATGCGGTTCGCCGTCGTCGCTCATGCCAATGCGGTCGGTGCTGCCAGGCGCCCCGACGACATACGCCCAGCAGTTGTGCGTGGCGTCGGGGAACTCAGCGTTGACTTGTTTGATGAACGCCTGCGCGTCGTCGGTGTTCGCGACGCGCGCGACCGTGCACAGAAACCGGCTGCGGTCGATGACCTGCGCGACGCGATGCGGCGCCGCCGGCACCGGGTACCGCGCGTCGCTCACTTGTAGGGGCTATCGTCGCGACGGGAGCTGTTGCCGGCGCCGCCGGTACGGCCACCGGTGGCACCGCGGCCGCCGCCGCCCCGCCCTGGCCGGCTCGGGCGGCGGCCCCGAGGCGGGGCACCGGCCACCGGCGGACCCACGTCGGCCTTCGCACGCCCCGCCGGCTGCACGCGCGGTGCCGGCTTGCCGGCCCGCCGCGCGGCTTCGGCGTCCTGCGCCGCCGCCCGACGGGCCGCCTTTTCTGCTGCCCGCGCGCGATCCTCCGCCTTCTTCCTGCGGATCTCGGCGATGCGCTCAGTCAGTGGCACCTCGAGCTTGGCCTGCGGCTTGGCGCTGTAGTCGAAGTCGGGCACCGTCACGCGCGGCAACTGCTTCTTGATGGCGCGCTCGATGAGCTTGAGCTCACCCTCTTCTTCCGGGCTCACGAAGGTGAACGCCTCGCCCGTCGCCTCGGCGCGCGCCGTACGCCCCACGCGATGAATGTAATCTTCGGCGGCCACCGGCACGTCGAAGTTGACCACGTGACCGAGCGCTTCGACGTCGATGCCGCGGGCCGCAATGTCGGTGGCCACCAGCACCTGATAGCTGCCCTCCTTGAAGCCGGCGAGGGCCTGCGTGCGCTGGGCCTGCGAGCGATTGCCGTGAATGCGCTCGGCCTTGATGCCGGCGGTGACGAGCTGGCTGGCGAGGCGGTTGGCGCGATGCTTGGTGCGCGTGAACACCAGGGCCTGCGGCATGTCGCCGCGCTTGAGCAGCGCCACCAGCAGGGCGCTCTTGAGATCCTGCGACACGGGATAGACCGCCTGCGTGATGCCCTTGGCCGGCGCGGCCTGCCGCTGCAGGTTGAGCGTCACCGGCTTGTTCAGCATCTCCTGCGACAGCGCCGCAATGGGGGCCGGCATGGTGGCGCTGAAGAACAGCGTCTGCCGCTTGGTGGTGGGCAGGTGCCGCAGGATCTTCTTGATCTCGGGCAGGAAGCCCATGTCGAGCATGCGATCGGCTTCGTCGAGCACCAGGTACTCGAGCTTGTCGAGCTTTGCGTACGGCTGGCGGAAGTGGTCGAGCAGACGGCCCGGCGTGGCGATGATCACGTCGACGCCGCTGCGGAAGGCGTGCTCCTGCGGCCCCATGCCCACGCCGCCGAACACGGCCGCGCCGGTGAGCGGCGTGTGTACGGTGACATCGTTGAGGCTGTCGAGGATCTGGGCCGCGAGTTCACGCGTGGGCGTGAGCACCAGGGCGCGCGTGTGGCCGCGCGGCTTGCTCATGAGCTGGTGCAGGATGGGGAGCAGGAACGCGTAGGTCTTGCCGCTGCCGGTCATGGCGCAGGCGAGCACGTCCTTCCCTTCGAGGGCCGGCGGAATGGCCTCGCCCTGGATGGGCGTGGGACGCGCGAAGCCGAGTGCCTTGAGGCCCTGCAGGAGGCTCGGGTGCAACTGGAGCGTGGTGAACGTCGGTGAAGCAGTCACGTATGTGGTCTTGGTTGTTGTGTGTCGGTGGAAGCTCGCCGATCGGGGGGCGAGCCGCTACCGCCAGACGTCACCCGGTCGCTGCGATTTCCTCGCCGGGATTGATGAACTGGTCCTGCTCGAGCTGATACTGCCGGTTGTAGAGGTCGCGGTATCGCCCACCAAGGGCGAGCAGCTGGTGGTGCGTGCCCCGCTCGACGATCTGGCCCTTCTCGAGCACCAGGATCTGGTCGGCGCTGGTGATCGTGGACAGGCGATGGGCGATCACGAACGTCGTCCGTCCGGCACGCAGGCGGCGCAGCCCTTCCTGGATGAGGTGCTCGCTCTCCGAGTCGAGGCTCGAGGTGGCCTCGTCGAGGATGAGCACGCGCGGGTCGGCGAGAATGGCACGGGCGATGGCCACGCGCTGCCGCTGGCCACCGGACAGCTTCACGCCGCGCTCGCCCACGATGGTCTCGTAGCCCTCGGGGAACTGGCTGATGAAATCGTGCGCGTTGGCGATCGTCGCCACCGCCACGATCTCCTCCTCCGTCGCACCGGGCTTGGTAAAGGCGATGTTCTCCCTGACCGTGCCATCGAAGAGAAAGTTGTCCTGCATGACCACGCCCAGATGGTGGCGATAGTCGCGCAGCTTGAGGTCACTCACGGGCGTCCCATCCACGCGGATGGCCCCCTGCTGTGGCTGCGCGAAGGCCATGATGAGCGAGATCATCGTGCTCTTGCCACTGCCGCTCGAACCCACCAGCGCCGTGGTGGTGCCAGCCGGGGCGTCGAACGACACATCGCGCAGCACCGGCACACCCGGCTCGTACTCGAAGGACACGTGCTCGAATGCCACATGCCCAACCACCGCGGGCACCGCCTGCTTGTGGGCGTCCTCCTGATCCTCGGTGGCCATGTCGCGCAGCTCGCGAATGCGGTCGAGCCCCGCGAAGGCCTCGGTGATCTGCGTACCGATGCTCGCAATGGAGATGAGCGGTGCCGTGACCATCGCGATGAAGATGCCGAACGTGAGCAGGCTGCCGATCGTCATGCGGCCCAGGATCACATCACGGCCGCCGATGTAGATGGCGATGACCCCGATCACGCCCACCACCGCAAGACCAATTGTGCCCGTGAGCGATGTGCCGGTGATGGTCTTGGCAATGTTGCGGAAGAGGCGCTGCACACCCTCGCCGAACACCCGCTTCTCCCGCTCCTCGGCAGTATAGACCTTGATGAGGCGGATACCGCCCAGCGTTTCCGTGAGACGACCCGTGACTTCGGCCTGAATGACGCTCCGCTCACGGAAGATCGGACGGAGCCGCCTGAACGCGATGCTCAGGCCAGCGCCGAACACGACCAGCGGGATGACCGCGGCCAGCGTCAGCCGCCAGTTGAGGTAGATCAGCACCGCCATGGCGCCAATGGCGCTGAGGATGCCTCCGGTGAGCTGGATGAGCCCCGTGCCGATGAGATTGCGGATGCCTTCCGGATCGCTCATGACGCGAGAGACCAGTACACCGCTCTTGGTGCTGTCGAAATACCGGACCGGCAGGCGAATGAGGTGCCCCTGCACCTCCTCACGCAGACGGGCGATGGCCTGCTGGGCGGCCACGCTCACCACCTGCGACAGGGCATAGCCGGTGAGCGCCTGCACGATGGTCGCGGCGAGGCCGGCCAGGGCAATGAGTCCAAGGAGCCGGACGTCCTTGCCTGGCACCACTTCGTCGAACACGTACTTGGTGGATAGCGGAAGCACGAACCCCGAGGCTCGGCTGATGATCATGAGGACCAGGCCGATACCCACAGACCGGCGGTGCTCCCACATCAGCTTGCGCGCTTCCGCCCAGGCGCGTCTGGTGTCGTATTTGGGCTTTCCCTTGGGAGGAGTCATGCAGGCAATGTACAGGGCGGCCCAAGGGCGGGGGCGCGCCGTCCCCCGCCGCACAGTATGTTTCGAGGGTCACATCCAGCCTTCTCATCGAATCGTATGTTCATACCGAGTCAAGAAATCCTCGCCAAGGTGGAAGTGCTTGCCGACCTCGAACCCGATGTCGACGAGCTCATGGCCGCCCACGAGGCGAAGCGCATCCTGTGGTTCCCGTCCGAACTGCTGGCCCCGGCGCCGGATACGGACCCCGACGAACACGTGAAGCAGCTCCGGGAGCGCGCCCGCGGCATCTCCATGCCGGCCCGGATCGCGCTGGCCCTCAATACCCTCACCGAAGAAGGACTCCCCCACTTCCACCGCCTCCTCGCCACCTACCTCGGCGGCGACACCTTCTGGGCCAAGTGGAACAATCTGTGGACCGCCGAGGAGGACCGGCACGGGGCCGTGCTGCACGACTACGCGCACGACAGCCGCATTCTGGACAACCCGGTGCTCGAGCGCATGCAGTTCGAATACCTCAAGGCGGGTTTCGAGCCCGAGTGGGACAAGGATCCCTACCGGGTGTTCGTCTACACGTCGCTGCAGGAGCGCGCCACGCAGGTGAGTCACGCCAACACGGGCAAGCTCGCCAGCGAATACGAGCCGCTCATCGGCGAGGTGCTGGCCAACGTGGCCAAGGAAGAAGCCCGGCACTACGTGTTCTATCGGGAGATCTTCAACCGCGTGCTGAAGCGCGACCCCAGCAACGCCATGATTTCGGCGTCGCTCGTCATGCCGAGCATCGACATGCCGGGCGTGAACATGCCGCACTTCCGCGAGATGGCCGATGTCATCCGTCGCGCCGGCATCTACGGCCCGCGCGAATACATCAAGATCGTCGAGGACCTCATCAAGTTCTGGGCGCTCGACAAGGTCGAGGGGCTCAACGAGGCCGGCAAGAAGGCGCAGGAGAAGATCATGGGCATCACGGCGCGCCTCGAGCGCATCGCCGACGCCATGGAGACCCGCAGCCGGGCCAAGACCTTCCAGTTCAACGTGGCGTTCGCGCGCGAATTCGCGATGGAGTGAGCGGGAGTCCGCTACGGACGTCAGACGGGACCTGATCACGCAGAGACAAGGAAGCGAGGAGACAACGACATCACGAGCTTGGCGCCCTTTTCATTCACGAAGTGAAACTGCGCCAACCCATCGCTGTCGTTGCCTCCCCGCCTCCTTGTCTTTGCGTGATCAGGCAAGCCTCCAGTCTCAACGAAGACCGAACCGTCACCCGCTGTTCCGCAGCCCCGCCGCGATGCCGTTGATGGTGATGTGAATCCCGCGCCGTACCAGCTCGTCGGCGGCGACACCCGCCGCGACATGCGCGCGGTGCCGCGCCAGCAGCGCGATCTGCAGGTGGTTGAGCGGGTCCATGTAGGGAAACCGGTTCTCCATCGATCGCGCCAGCAGCGGGTTGTCGGCGAGGAACGCATCCTGCCCCGTGATGTGCCGCAGCGCCTCACGCGTGCGATGCCATTCGGCTTCGATCTGCCCGAACACGTGCGCCCGTAGCGCCGCGTCGGTGACCAGTTCGGCGTAGCGCGACGCCACCCGCAGGTCACTCTTGGCGAGCACCATGTCCACGTTGCTGAGCAAGGTGCGGAAGAACGGCCACTGTTGCGCCATGCGCTGCAGCACCGGCAGGCCGTCGGGCGTGTCCTGCAGCCACTGCGACACCGCACTGCCGAAGCCGTACCACCCCGGCAGCATGCACCGGCACTGCGCCCAGGCAAACACCCAGGGAATGGCACGCAGATCCTCGATGCGATCCGACGCCGTGCGGGACGCCGGCCGGCTGCCGATGTTGAGCGTGGCGATCTCGGCCAGCGGTGTCGACTCCCGGAAGTACTGCGTGAAGCGCGGCGTCTCGTACACGAGCGCGCGATACGCCGAGAACGCAAGCGCCGAGAGCCGCTCCATCACCGGATGGTACACCTCGGCCCGCCCCGACTCGTTCTCGTGATCGAGAAGCGTGGCTTCGAGTGTAGCCGCCACGAGGAGTTCGAGATTGCGCCGCCCCACGTCGGCCGTGGCGTACTTGGAGGCGATCACCTCACCCTGCTCGGTGATGCGAATCTGCCCCGTGACCGCCCCCGAGGGCTGCGCCAGGATGGCGTCGTAGCTGGGCCCGCCGCCGCGTCCCACGGAGCCACCGCGACCGTGGAACAGTCGGAGGCGCACGCCGTGCGCCGCGACCACGCGCATCAGCGCCAGCTCCGCCTGGTACAGTTCCCACCCCGATGTCAGGAACCCGCCGTCCTTGTTGCTGTCGGAGTACCCCAGCATGACTTCCTGCATGTCGTCGCGGGCGCGCACGAGCGCGCGGTAGGCGGGCAGCGCGAACGCGGCCCGCATCGTCTCCCCCGCGCGGCGCAAGTCGGCGATGGTCTCGAAGAGTGGGACGATGTCGAGCCCAAGCGCCGGCGTGTCGCCGCCGGAGGCCAGCCCCGCCTCCTTGAGCAGCAGCGCCACCTCGAGCAGATCGGACACACCATCGCACTTGGAGATCACGTAGTGCGGAATCGCCGCCGCCCCGTAGCGCGCACGCATGGCGCGGGCGGTGAACACGATGTGCAGCTCGCTGGTCGTATCCGGCGCGTACGACAGGTGCGGCGAATACAGCGGGCGCGTACCCTGCAACTCCTTCGTCAGCAGCGCCACGCGCGCCGCTTCATCGCGCGCGCGATAGTCGGCGCACACACCGGCCCGCGCCAGCAGGTCGGCCACCACCCGTTCGTGCACATCGGCGTTCTGCCGCAGGTCGAGTGGTGCGAGATGAAAGCCGAACACATCGACGGCGGTGATCAGCCGGCGCAGCTGGCCGTCGGCAAGCAATGAGAGCCCCGCATGCTCGAGCGACGCCCGCACGGTGTCGAGGTCGGCGCGGAGATCCCCCGCCTGGGCGTACGGCGCCGCTTCACCAAGGGCTGCCCGCACGGGCGCCGGCAGGCCAAGGGCACGCATGGTGGCGGCGAGACGGGCGTACACGCCGCTCAGGGCGCGGCGGTAGGGTTCATCGGCCCGCTGCACCGACGTGTCGGGCGACAGCGCGGCGAGCGCCTCCAGCGCCGCCGTGGCCGGACGCAGGGCGCGGGAAATCGACAGGGCCTGCCCCAGCGTGTGCACCTCGCCCAGATAGAAGTCGAACGCCGCCGCAGCCTGCAGGCGCAGCGTCTCCTGCAGGATCTCGCCGGTGACGTACGGGTTGCCATCGCGATCGCCGCCGATCCAGCTCCCCACCTGCAGGAAGGTGCCGGGCTGCCACGTCATGTCGGGGAAACGGGCGCGCACCAGCGCCTCGGTCGAGGCATAGAGCCGCGGCACTTCGGTGAAGAAGGTGCTCCGGAAGTACGCGACGCCATTCTTCACTTCATCGATCACGCGCAACCGCTCCCCGCGCACGAGCCGCGTCTGCCAGAGCGTCAGCACCTGGCGGGTGAGCTCGGCCTCAGTGTCCACCCGCTCGTCGGGGGTGAGCGCCATCCGGTCGCGCTGCTCGAGCAGGGCGGCGATCTGCTGCAGCGCCTTGAGGGTGCTCTGCCGCTGCACCTCGGTGGGGTGCGCCGTGAGCACCGGCGAGACGAGCGCGTGGCGAAAGAAGTCGGATAGCCGCGCTGCCGCCGCATCGTCATTGCCCAGTGCCTCGCGCACGGCGTCGATGGCAAAGGCCAGCGTGCCTGCACGCGGCGGCGACCCCATGTGCTCATGCGCACGGCGTCGCCGCGCGCGGTGCGAATCCTCGGCGATGTTGGCGAGCTGCAGGAAGTACGCGAACGCGCGGACCACGCGCAGCGCCGTATCCGGCGGCAAGTTGTCGAGCAGGTCGTGCAATCGGGCCCGGTCTTCGGCGTGTCCTTCGCGCGCGAAGCGCACGGCGGCCTGGCGCACGGCCTCCACCAGCTCGAACGCCGGTGCCCCCTCCTGTGCGCGCACGGCATCGCCGAGCAGGCGGCCGAGCAGGCGGATGTCTTCGCGGAGGGGGAGGTCCTTGTCGGTCGCAGGCACGGTCATGCCGCAAACTACGCCTTTTGACGGCGAACGGCGGGAACTCCGATAGCGCTACGGAAACGGCGTCATGACGAACGGCGTGATCAGGGTATCGGAGACGACGGTTTGCATACCGACGTCGAGCCGCCACACCTCTCCACGGTAGCGCGGAGCGGAGGGCCTCAGCCACACCCGACCGCCACTATCGACGGCAAGCCGAGAGATGCGCGCGGCATGGCGTATCGGCAGGATGGCGCCTTCCGGGACT
Source organism: Gemmatimonadota bacterium (assembly GCA_021299375.1). Lineage (GTDB taxonomy): Bacteria > Gemmatimonadota > Gemmatimonadetes > Gemmatimonadales > Gemmatimonadaceae > Gemmatimonas. The sequence continues at coordinate 21,415 of JAJTGR010000042.1, read as the reverse complement.
CCCACACGTCGGTACTCGTCCGCGGACATATCCTCGGCGAATCGCTCCGGGAGTGCGATGCGCATTGCGAGCGAATCGCCACGCGCCCGATCGACAATCCAGAGAGAATCGGTGTGTCCGTCCGCATAGACCAGGCACGTTCCGCGCACGTCCACGCTCGGCTGCGCTTCGGCCGCACCGCGCCCCACACGGCCCATGGCATTGCGTGGCCACGGTAGTGTTCTGAAACGCGCCCACTCCGTGACGTCGCCGCTGCGTCGTTGCACCAGCAGAAACTCGAACGATCCGCGATCGGCGCCCTGTGCCTCCCATGACGGCGCACGTTCGTAGGCGAGCACCACGCGTTCGGCATCGAGCCATCGAATCTGATGAATCTGATTGAATCCGCTGACCACGGTAGTCGGGATGTTCACGGCGTGCCGAAAGCCGGTGGTATCGCCGAACAGCAGGCGCCGACCGTCGAAGACGACCAAATCCGTACCGCGCGCATCGATCCAACGCGCATCGCGAATCAACAGGCGCTCGCTAAGGGCAAACGGTTGAAACTCCAGCGGACCCTGGCCTGTCCGTCCGAACACGCGCCGACTCGCCCCTGTGCCATCGAAAAGGACGACCTGCCCCGCGCGCAGGTCGAGGCCAACGAAACCGCCAGGCACCCGTGCGACCCCACCGATGAAGTCGTGATCGTCGAGGCTGGGCACACGCGAGCGAGCTAGGGACGTGTCGATAAAGGCGTCGAGGCATGACCGCTTAACATGGCCTTGTTGAATGGTTCCGCTGTCGCAGCCCATCGTAAGGGCCGGCAGGCAAGCGGTTGCGAAGCGAAGGAGAGTCGTCGCGATCTTCCGCATTGGGGGCTCTTCATGATTGCGAAGATGACCACATTCGCGTTCGGTCGGGGCGCGGACCGAACCCGATGCAACTACCGGGGTGATGATTCAGCCTTGAGGTGACTCCTCGCCGCCCGAGTCGCATCGATGGGACTGGTACTCACCGTCGTAGAACAGCGAGGTGCAGCACGTGACCTTTCCCGTTGTCGGGTGGGTACTGCACACCGTGCAGTATACAAGTCGAGGGTTACCCGCGTCTGGCGCACAAGCCGCGCCTAGCGGTGCTGCAGCGAGCGACGTCCCTGCCATAACCAGACCAAGCATGCGAAGGCTTCTCATCGCGGACCACCCGAAGAAAGGGGTTTCGAGTTGACTGCGGCACTTTCTACCTCTCGGCCCTACGAGCCCCCACGAATCGCCGTCCCTGATCCAATCGCCTCGGAGCTGAGCCTACGAGAAACAGGGGCGTCCAGGAAGCACCTGCCGCGAATCGCTGGGAATCACGCGCAGTATCTGGGCAACATCGATCCGTGCATTAGCGCCGTACTCCGTCGACCACGACATCCGGAAAGTCCCCAAAAATTCCATCCACCCCCAACCGCACCATCTCCCGCACCTCAGCCACCGGATCGCCGCCATAGCGCTTGGCCAGGAACGCCGGCTCCGAGCGCATCGTCCACACATGCACCCGCAGCCCGGCGGCGTGCGCATCGCGCACCATGGTGGTGGGTACGCTCGACGAATCGGCGCCGACCAGCATGCGCTGATTCACACCGATCGCGTCGGCGAACGACGCAATCTCCCGCAGCCCCTCGGGCGTCACCCACTGTGTACCCGAGCGCATGTCCCCCACCAGCGCCCGGTCGTACGGCACCGACGGGCCCGCCAGCAGCAGCACGAGCGGCACCCGCGTCTCGGCACGCAGCGCCTTGAGGTTGCCCACCTCGAAGCTTTGGATGAACACCGGCGCGTCGCGACGATCGAGCCCGCGCGCCTTCAGCGACCGCCGCAGCGCCGGCTCGAGCGGCAGTCCGATGGCGCGATGATAGGTGGGATGCTTGGTCTCCGGGTACACCCCCACGGCCCGCCCCCGCGCCTTGCCCAGCGAATCGGCGAGCGCCAGCACCTCATCGAATGTGGGCACCGCGAACTGGCCGTCATACGCATGCGACCGGAACGCCAGCCGCTCCTTAGCCCGCAGCGTCTTCAGCTCGGCGAGCGTGAAGTCCTCGGTGAACCAGCCATCGAGCGTATCGCCGTCGATGACCTTGCGCGTGCGGCGCTCGGGAAACTTCGCGGCCACGTCGGTGGTGCCGCCGATCTCGTTCTCGTGGCGGGCCACCAGCACACCGTCCTTCGTGCTCACGAGGTCGGGCTCGATGAAGTCCGCGCCCATCTCCACCGCCAGCGTGTAGGCGGCCAGCGTGTGCTCGGGGCGATGACCGCTGGCCCCGCGATGGGCGATCACGATCGGGCGGGCCGAGGGCTCGCCGAACAGCCGTGCCGAACCGGGACGCTGGCAGGCGCCGAGCAGGGCCAGCAGGCTCGCCGCAAGAACCCAGCGGGCTTCACGGCGGCGGACGAAGATCTTCATCGATTACGGCGCGTAGAGCTTGATGAGGGATAGCAGGCGTCGGGCACAAGATATCCCGAGCACCGCGCGCGCAGGCCGGCGGGTCCGTCACGGCCCTGTATCGGGGGAGGGCACCGATCAGAACCGATCGCGCACAGAAACCAACGGACCCCCCGGAATGCACGGATACGACCCGCACCAAGCTGGCCGTCTCCGCGACGCTCGCGGCTTCCGTTCCCTTCCGTGGGGAACAGCCGCTCTGCAAGCGGGCCACCGTACACGAGTGCCGCCGCTCACGAGCACTGCCGTGCGGTACGCTCCGTCCACCCAGCCCCGGGTGTTGACGACGGCATCCGCTCGCTTCAGCATTGCGTATGGTCCCCACTGCTCCCGAGGCGCTGATCGCCGCCATCCGCAGCCGCGACCAGGTCACGATCGCCCGGTTGCTCGACGAAGACTCCGCCCGCGCCGGCATGCGCGCGCCGGGCGGCGAATCGCTGGTGCTGCACGCCTGCTATGTGGGCGCGCCCGAGGTGGTGCCCCTGCTTCACCGCGGCCGGCCACTGGATGCCTGTGAAGCCGCTGCGCTGGGCGACGTCGACGCCCTGCGCACTGCCATCCACCACGACGACGACGCCCGCGTACGCCGCAGCAGCGACGGCTGGACTCCGCTCCACCTCGCCGCTTTTTTCGGTCAGGAAGACGCCGTCGCCCTGCTCATCGATCACGGCGCCCCGCTCGACGCCCACTCCACGAACGCCACCCGCAACACGCCACTGCACGCGGCCCTCGCTGGGGTCACCCGCCCCGCCATCGTACGCCGCCTCGTGTTCGCCGGCGCTGACGTCATGGCCTGGGGCGCCCAACGCATCACGCCCCTGCACCTGGCCGCTTCGCGCGGCGACGAAGCGCTCTGCGACCTCTTCATTGCCCGCGGTGCCGACGTCCACGCCACCATGGAGGACGGCACCACGCCGGCCATGCTCGCCACGGCCCGCGGCTTCGGTGCCCTCGGCGACAAGCTCGCCGCCCTGCCCGAGGCATGACCACGCGCCCCACGCCGACCTCGGGCACCATACTACCAGACACGTCGCGCCAGCCACCTGCTGAACGCCCCCACCGCCCTCGGCATCGACGCCCCGTTCGCATGCGCCGAAACCGAGGCGGAACGTCAGTGGGTGCGCTTGCCCGGTGTACCGGACGCGTCGGGCGCTCTCATGGTACAACCGGCATGGCCGACGGGGCGAATCCCGCAGACGGCGTCGGCGCCGGCGTGGCCGCCATCGACGGCGCCAGCAGCTTGTACATGACCGGCGTGACAAGACGCGCGATGAGTGTGCTGCTCACCAACCCCCCGATGATGACCCACGCCAGCGGCGAGTAGAGCCCCGACCCCTGAAACGCCAGTGGCAGCAGCCCGCCGATCGCCGTGAGGCTCGTGAGCACGATGGGGAGGAAGCGGATTTCCCCTGCCTTGCGGATGGCCTCGTCCAGTGGGACGCCCTCGTGCCGCAACTGGTCAGTGAAGTCCACCAGCAGGATGCTCGTCTTGATCTCGATGCCCACCAGCGCCACGAAGCCGATCATCGCCGTGAAGCTGAACGTGTAGCCGCTCAGCAACAGCGCCACGATGCCGCCCATCACACCGAGCGGAATCACGCTCGCCACCACCAGCGTGGTGCGGAAGTCGCGGAACTCCAGCACGAGGATGGCCAGGATGGCGAACACCGCCACGATGATCGCCCCGCCAATACCGCCGAAGCTCTCCTCACGGCTCTCGATCTCGCCCGCCGGCCGCAACACATAGCCGCTGGGGAGTGGGATGGAGTCGAGGCGCGCCAGGACCACCTTGGTCACGGCGTCGGTGTTGTAGCCTGAGCGCACGGCGCTGGTCACCGTGACCGCCCGCGTGCGATCCCGATGATCGATCGTGGTGGGCGACGCCGCGAAGCGCGTGCTTGTGAACTGCGTCAGCGGTACCATGGCTCCCGTGACACTGCCCACGAAGATCCGGTCGAGCGCGTCCGGCGATGGCCGGCCATCGTGCGCGATGCGTACCGTGATGGGGTACTCGTCGCCATTGTCGGCACGGATGGTGCCCGCCTCGAGTCCGGCCACGCCCAGCCGCAGCGTACGCTCCACGTCGGCGCTCGGCACACCGAGCAGTCCGGACTTCTGCTTGTCCACCACGACCCGCAGGTCCGACCGCCGCAGGCGCAGGGGATTGTTCACGTACTGCGTGCCCGGGGTGCTCGCGAGCACGGCCTCGTAGCGGGCCGCCAAGGCACTGAGCGTGTCGAGATCCGGTCCCTCGATCCGCATGGCGATGGGGGCATCGATCGGTGGACCGTTCTCGAACTCCTTGAGCTCGATGCGTGCCCCGGGGTAGAGCGCCAGCTTCGCCCGCAACGAGTCCAGCGCCACCGGCGTGCGGGTGTTGTGATAGTCATGCAAGAGGACGATGAGCTGCCCCCGGTTCGGCGCCTCGGCACGCTGGAAGACATTGTAGTAGACCACGGGGTTGTCCTTGCCGATGTTGGCAAGGATCGCCCGCGTGTCCGGGTGCGCCCCGATCACCGCCTCCGCATAGCGCACGGCCCGGTCGGTCTCGGCGAGGCTCGTCCCCTCGGGGGTGGTGATGTCCACGTGGTATTGCGGCGTGCCCGCCTTGGGGAACAGCGAGAAGCCCACGGCCGGGATCAGCGCCATGCTCGCCACAACCAGGCCGAACGACAGCGCCAGGGTCCGGCGTGGGTAGGCCATGGCGCGCTGCAGCAAGGGCGCGTACGTGCGGTGGATGCCACGATCGAACCACTGCAGCACGCGGTTGCCTTCGGCCGCTTCCTCCCGCGGCATGATCCGGCTGGCCAGCCAGGGGATGATGGTGAGCGACACGAACAACGAGGCGAGCACGGCGAACACCACCGCCAGCGGGAGTGACCGGATGTACCGACCCGCCAACCCCGGCAGAAAGAGCAGCGGCAGGAAGGCGAAGATGAGCGTAGCCGTGGCGCCGAGCACCGCGACACCGATCTGCTTGGTGGCCTCCACGGCTGCCGCGGTACGAGAGTATCCGCTGCGAAGGAACCGCGCGATGTTTTCCACCACCACCACCGAGTCGTCCACGAGCAGGCCAAGCGCGATCACGAACCCGACGATCGACAGCTGGTTGATGGAGTAGCCCGTGACGTACAGCAGCAGCACGCCGATGGCGAGCGATGTGGGAATCGAGATCATGACGACCAGCGAGGCGCGTACGCCCAGGGGCAGGAGCGTGATGAGCACCAGCCCGATGGCAATGACGAAGTCCCATCCCAGGCGCTGCAGCCGTGCGTCGACGTTGGCTGACTGATCGAAGCTGCGCGCCATGGTGACGCCGGCTGGCAGCGATTTCTCGAGCCGGTCGAGCTCCCGCCACACGGCGCGCTTGACCGTGGAGACATTCTCCCCCGCTCGCACCGCCACGGTGACCCACATCGCGCGCTGGCCATTGTAGCGCGCCAGGTGCACGGCGTCTCCATCGCGCCACGCCACCGTGGCCACGTCCTGCACCCGCACCACCGCACCGCCGGCGCCGGTGATGACGGTGCGCTCGACGTCGGCGGGACCTTTGTAGCGTCCGCCCGTGGCCACGTTGTAGCGGCGCGTTCCCACGTCGACCGACCCACCGGGAATCTGCGTGTTGTCGCTCCCGATGGCGTTCAGCACCTGCCCCGGCGTGAGGCCCAGGCGCGCCAGGCGCCCGAGGTCCACCGTCACCTGCAGTTCACGCGGCGGCGCGGCGGCACGCTCCGCGCGCTTGACGCCGGGCACACGCTCGAGCGCGTCCTCGACGACCTTCGCGGCATCGTCGATCACCGTCCACGACGCCGTCGGCGCCACGATGGCCACCTGGAAGACGGTGAGGTCGGAGTTCTCGTTGCGCTCCACATCGAGGCGCTGGAGCGACGCCGGCAGTGCCGGCCGCAGGGCGTTGACCTCGCGAAGGACCTGGTCGTACTTGCGGTCTGCGTCCACGTCCGGTTCGAATTCGACACGCACCACCGACAACCCATCGGAGCTGGTGCTCTCCAGCTTCTTCACCGCCTCCAGCGACTGCAGCTCCTTCTCGATCGGGTCGCTGACCAGCTGCTCCATGTCGTCCGGCGAGGCGCCCGGATATACGGCGATCACCGTGAAGATCGGCACCGGAAAGTCCGGGTCCTCGGCGCGGGCAATGGACAGCCAGCTGGTCACCCCCAGTGCGGCGAACATGAGGAAGATCAGGACAGTGAACTGCCAGCGCTTCACCGCGAATTCAGTCAGGCCGCTCAACCAGCTCATGGGCTCAGCCCTCCGCGCGTGGCCACGGTGCGTGAGCGCGCGGGCGCCATGGAGTCGAGCGTGGCCCCGGTGACCACGCGCAACCGGGCGCCGGGGGTGACGTAGGCGGCGCCCTGCGTGATCAGGCGCGCGTCGCCCGGGACGCCGTCGACCGTGGCACGTTCCCCGTCGAGGCCGCGAATCCGCACACGATGCGGTTGGGCGACCGGCTCCGTGTCGCGCGTGGCCACGTACACCGTGGCCGAATCGCCGTCGGCTTCCAGGAGCGCGTCCACGGGCACGCTGAGACCGACCAGCATGGTGCGCACGGCGATGCTCGCAGTGCCCACCAGGCCACTCGGCAGCGCGTCCGCGTCGGCGAGGCGGATCTCCACGGCGTACGTCCCGGTGCGCGGATCGGCGGAACGGCCGATGAGTACCACCGCGCCGCGGTAGCGGCGGTCTGCCACGGCATCGAAGCGCACCGTAGCCGAATCGCCGGCACGGACGCGCAGCGCATCGCGATCGGGCAGGCCGGCACGGAGTACGCGGCCGCGACGCGATCCGCCCAGTATCAGGGCGGGCGAGCCGGCAGCCATCTGACTGCCCGGCGCAATCAGTCGCTGCAACACCACACCGGCTTCGGGCGCGGTGATGACGGCGTACTCGCGATTGACGCGCGCGCTGGCCTGGTCCGCCAGCGCGGCGTCGAGCGCCGACTGCGCGTCCTGCAGCTGGGCGAGCGTGGCCACACTGTCGAGCGCCAGCCGCTGGACGCGGGCATGATCACGCTGAGCCTTGTCGACCGCGACCTGCGCCTTGCGGACGGCGGCGTCGATCTCGCGCAGGTCGAGCTCGGCAAGCAGCTGACCGCGCCGGACGGTGGCACCATCGTCGACGAGCACACGCGCGACAACACCACCGATCTTGAAGCCCAGCGGGATTTCGTCGCGGGAGGCGATGGTGCCGGTAGCAGTGACTGTGCCCACACGGCTGGTGGGGCCTACGTCGGCGACGGTGACGGCGACGGGAGGCGCGCGAAGCTCGGGAGCGGGCTGAGCGTCGGGAGCGCAGGCGGCGAGCAGCAGGAGGACCGAGGAGGTGCTGACGATGGGGTGCAGTGGCCGCGGCCGGAATGCGGGGGACATTGGGGAGGACTCCTGAGGCGTCAGGGAGGAGGGGATCAGGAAGCTGGGAGCAGAGACGGCGACGTCATGTCAGTCGGGCAGGGCACGCAGGGCAGCGACGCGCTCGAGCTCGACGACGCGTGAGGCAAAGGCGAAGCGGGTGATGACCTGGTTGAGCGCGGCGCTGGTGTAGGCCGCGCGGGCGCTGAGGAAGTCCACCTGCGTGGCGAGTCCTTCGGCGTAGCGGCGCTGCACGAGCGTGAAGGCACGGTCAGCGCTGGCGAGGCGATCGTCGGCGGTGGTGAGGTTGCTGCGCGCGGCGTCAACGGCGTCGACGGCGTTGGCGACCTGCATGCGCACCCCGAGCGCGACCTCGCGTTGCCGGTACCCGGCTTCGTCACGGGCCGCGCGGGCCTGTTCGCGGCGGGCGGCGTCCTGCGTCCCGTTGAAGACGTTCCACGACAGCACGAGGGAGGCGAGACCGACGTCATTGTTCTGGTCGAAGCGATAGCGATTGCCCTGCACACCATAGCTCGCGGCGAGCGCGAGGTTGGGGAGGAACGCCGCGGAGGCGAGGCGCTCCTGCGCCTTGGCGGCGGTGAGGCCGGCGGCGGTCTGCGCCAACTCCTCGCGGCGCGTGAGGGCTTTCGCCGTGAGGGCCGCGCGATCGAACGCGGGCATGGCCAGGAGCGTACTGTCGCTGACGAGGGTGATGGGGGCATCGGGCTCGCGGTTGCGCAGCAGGTTGAAGCCGCGCTGGGCGGCGTCGCGTTGGCGGCGCGCTTCGGCGAGCTGCTGCACCACGTCGCTCCGTTCGGCCCGGGCACGCAGCAGCACGTCGGGGGTAGCCTGACCGGCGCCGATGAGGCGCTCGCTGACGCGCACATTCTCGTCGAGCACGGGGAGGGTGGCCTCGAAGACCTCGACGGCGCGGGTGGCGGTCGCATAGCCGAGCCAGGCCTGCTGCACGTCGGCCGCCAGCTGCCGGCGGGCGGCCTGGCGCGTGCTGCCCACGAGGTCGCGCTGGGCGCGGGCGGCGGCGCGGCCGGCGAACAGCGCGTCGTTGAAGATGGGGAGCGTGAGGTCGAGTTTCGTTTCCTGGCGGAACGGCAGCGTGGCGCTGACGTCGGTGGGAAAGCGCTCCTGGCCGAGCAGCTGGTTGAGCGCTGAATAGGCGGGGTTGATGAAATTCCCGATGTTCACCACGCCGCTGAACTCGGAGTAGCGAGCATTCAGGCCCAGGCTGGGGAGGAAACGACCACCGGCCTCCCGCACCTCGGCGTCGGCGCGTCGGAGCGCGGCCGTTTGCTGGGCGATGGCGAGGTTGGCGCTGAGCGCTTCGGCGACATAGCCGTCGAGCAGGGTGCGGGCGTCGGGGACTGGGCGAGGGTCCGCCGGCTGCGCCTTGACGCAGGCAGGCGTCGCGGCGAGCGCCAGCAGGACCGCGACGGTGCCCGCCGCGGCACCGGCACTCAGGACAGCGGTTCTCCAGACAACTCTGAACATGGGGTTTCCTGTGAACACTGATGCTTGAGAGAACACTGTTAGGTGTATCGGTCTGAAGAAGGGCGCCGAGGCGCCCTGGGTGCCGCCGGTTCGTCGGCGGTGGGTTGGGGGACGAGACAACGAGGTGCCGGGTGGCGAACGGGGGCCGGTCAGGCCGGGGCCCTGAGGGCCCCCCGGATGAGGGTATCGCAGAGGGTACGAATGGTCTCGCGCGGATCACGGAGGATGATGTGGGGGTCGGCACAGTGGGTAAACCACAGGGAGACAATGCCGTGGATGCTTCCCCAGAACATCTGGGCCAGCTCCGGCCCGTCGGCCAGTTCGGGGCGGAAGACCCCGCGGGCGATCCCTTCCTCGACCGTGCTGAGGAGGAAGGCATAGGCGTCCTCATCGGGCATCTTGATCACGTGGCCATCGGCGTCAAGGAGCGGCTGAGCGAATACTGTCATGAACATGAACCGATACTGGCTCGGATTGTCCAAGGCGAAGTCGGCATACGCCTGCCCCATTCGCATCAGCCGCGTGACCGGGTCCTCGATTCGGCCGATCTTGTACATAGCCTGACCGAGGGCCCGGAAGTCAGCCATGCACAGCTCGACGATCAGGGCGTCCTTGTCGCGGAAATGGTGGTAGATGGCCGTGGGCGTGTACCCGATCCGGGCCGCGATCCCGCGCATGGTCGTCGCCTCGACGCCTTCGGCCACGAACAGCTCCCGCGCCGCGTCCAGAATGGCCTGGCGCGTTTCGGCCTTCTGTCGTTCCCGGCGGGCAAGGGAGGCGGAGCGGATGGCGGAGGTCGTCACGGGGGTAACATGAGTCATTCACCTAACGTTGTCAAGTGATCGACCGCGAGGGCGCCGGGAGAAGGGCGCGGCGGGCCGAGCTCGAGCTGGCTAGGTCGCGCCGCGGAACATGAAGTACATGGCCCCCATGATGCACAGCCCGGCCCAGACGAAATCCAGCCGCACGGGCTGCTTCATGTACAGCACCGCAAACGGGACGAACACCGTCAGGGCGATCGCCTCCTGCAGCATCTTGAGCTGGGGCAGGGTCATGGTGGTGGACCCGATGCGGTTGGCCGGCACCTGGAGCAGGTACTCCAACAGCGCGATCCCCCAGCTCACCAGCGCCGCCAGGTACCAGGGGCGTCCACTGAGGTTCTTGAGGTGGCCGTACCAGGCATACGTCATGAAGACGTTGCTCGCGGTGAGCAGCAGGATGGTGCGCAGCAGGGGGCCGGACATGTCCGCGGGCGGCAAGGAGTCGGGGGCGACGACAGGGATTCAGCCCCGCCGCACCGCAATCTGTACGAACTGCCCGCCAGTGAACCTGTCGTCCTCCCGGTGCACGAAGTAGGCGCGCACTGGCTCCCCTGGCGCGTACCGCCCGCGAATCATCTTCAAGCCTTCGCAGTAGTACGCATTGCAGGTGTGGCCGCGCAGGTCGCGCGGGAGGGCGCACCCGTCGTGCACCTGGTACACACAGCCGTACGTCATCGAGCGGGGCTGCAGGTACGAGAGCCACCGGGCGACGATGCTCTCATCGTCCTGCTCGGGAAACCGGTGCAGGTACGCGAGCATGGTGTCGCTGGTGTTGAAGGCGTGGTTCCCGCCCTCCTTGCAGCAATTGCCGCGGCACGCGGCACATCCCGCGCCGAGCAGCGCGGCCTCGGCATCCCGCTCCGCTGGCGAGACGTCTGATCGGGACGCGGGTAACGACGCCGAGGGCATGGGGCCGCCGGCAGCGAAGCGCGCGCGCGCCTCCGCGAGGTTCCGGCGCAGGTGCGCCTCGAACGCCTCACGCCGCCGAGCCGGCAAGGCCGACGGGCGATCACGGTTGCGCGGCAACACGGAGACGCGCCAGCTCGCGCGCTCATCTGCCGGGATGCCTCGCTGCCCCGCCGCCCGGTTGCGCCGAACCTCGGCGCCGAGGATCCGCCGTTCCCACGACTGCCGCATGGCCGGTGGAATCCGACGTTGCAGCCATGCGAGCCGACAGCCGTCCTCGGCGCACACCTCGCGCGCCCACTCGGCCGGCAGCAGCGGCGTGGTGCACACGCGGCACTTCCGGAACGCCGGCAGCGCCGCATGTCGGTGTACACAGGGCGCCGCTCCGCAGAGCATCGGGGGCGAGCCATGCACCACGCGACGCGGCGAGTCGCAGAAGACACACGTCGCGCGCACGGAATCGGAGGGAGCACGCATATCGGCGCGGGGTGGAAGTGAGTGCCCTATGCTGCACCCCGGACCCGCCCTTGACCAGAGCCCTCCCTCACAGCGTTCCGACCTCTGAGCGCGATCCCGGACTGGAATTCGGACGTCAGCCGTGGCGCATCAGCCAACACGCCAGCGTCAGCTCGCTTCCGCCGCCTGCCGCCGCAACTGCTGCTTCCCCAGCCAGAACGCCACCGCCAGCCACACCGCGCTCAGCGGCGCTGCCAGCAGGGAGATCGAGCTGGCGGCAAGCCCCACGGCCGACAAGCCGGCGTAACTCCAGGCCCCGATCTGGTCGCCACCGCGGTACACGAACGTGTCGATGAAGTTCTTGGCCTTGTACTTGTCTTCGGGCGGCACGACGGTGAACAGCACTTCGCGCGCCGGCCGCCCGAACGCATACTCGCCGGCACGACGCGTGACCTGGAAGACCACGAACACCGCCAGTGTGCCCCACATGCCGAGCGCCCCGAAGCCCACCAGGCTCAGCACGGGCATGATGGCCAGCGTGAGTCCCACCCCCAGCCACCTGAGCACGCGCCCGGTCACGAAGAGCTGCGTGAGAATGGTGAGTGACTGCACCACGGTGTCCACGGTAGCGAGGAACGCCGTGCGCGCCTCGCGGTCGGCGTAGCGCGCCCCCACGATCTCGGCCTGCTGGAAGTACAGGATGGTCGAGCCGATCGTGAACATCAGCATGTACACGCAGATGCCCAGCAGGTACGGCGATCCCAGCACGTGCGTGATGCCGGCCAGCGATGAGCCCCCCACGGCGCGCGATTCCTCGTCACGCGCCCGCGTATCCGGACGAAAGCTCGGAGGAAAGCGGCGCGCGGCCTGCACGGCGCACTCGAGCAGCACCACCGACATCACCATGAGCACCGGTGTGCCCACCAGCTGCGCCAGCCGCGATGTGAGGAACGCGCCGGCCAGTGCGCCCAGCGTGCCGCCCACGCTGATGAAGCCGAACAGCCGCTTGCCCTGCTCCGGGCGGAAGGTGTCCGCCATGAACCCCCAGAAGACCGAGGGAATGAACAGACTGTAGATGCTGGTGAGGATCCAGAACGCCGGTCCAAGATACGGCTCGATGGACGGCGGGCCGTACTTGATGGTCGCCGCGAAGAGGAGCAGCGCCGCGATGAATACGCGGTAGACGATGGGGATGAAGCGACGCACCGGCAGGCGCGCCACCACCGCCGAGTAGGCCGGGTTCATCACCAGCGTCGTGAGCAGCGTGCCCGTGAAGAGCCACGGCAGCTGCCCCGTGCCGGCGGCCACGCCCACTGCGTCGCGTACCGCCCGCAGGATGAAATAGCTGGCGAGCGCGAAGAAGAAGTACGTCGCTGCCAGCAGCGTCGATCGCTCCTCGCCCGGCTCGATGGTGCCGAGCCGTCCCATCACCCGTTGCCACGCCGAGGGACTGACGGTCACGAGCCCCCGCGGCGCTGCGCATGCCACGCGGCGAGCACCTCGCGCTCGCGTTCGGCCGACATGCCCGCCCGCAGTCGTTCCTGCTCGGCGGCCGGCCGGGCGTGATACCAGGTCATGGCATCCCGCACGGTGGTGGCCAGCGGGCGGAAGGTGAGTCCCGCCGCCAGCGCCTTCTCGATCACCGACGTACAGAACGCCACCGTACTCGCACCGGTGTAACTCCACACCGGCATCTCCGCCCATGAGCGCACCTTCTGCGCGGCCAGGAACGCCTGCGGGACCCAGGTGAACTGCGCATCGTTGGCATAGCAGGCCTTGATGCCATACAGCAGCTCGCCGATGCCACAGACCGTGCGCGGGCCCACCGCGTTGAAGACGCCGCCCGTGCGCTGCTCGGCCAGGCGCACCATCCATTCGGTGAGATCGCGCACGTCGATCCACTGCGCCGGGTCGTCGAGCTGCCCCGGGGCGAGGATCTCGCCACCCTTCTCGATGCGCACCGGCCAGTAGGTGAAGCGGTCGGTGAGGTCGCCGGGACCCACGATGAGGCCGGGGCGCACGATCGTGGCGCCGCTGCCGAACGCGGCCTGCACGAGCTGCTCGCAGCGCACCTTCTTGTTGCCGTACGGCGCACTCGCCGCGTCGGGACCGTCGAGGGGCGCCGGGTCCTGCGTGGGGTGCGTTTCGTCGGGAAACGACCGCGTGAAGTCCTTGTAGGCGGCGGTACTGCTCACGTACACGTATTGGGCGACGTTGCCCTTCAGCACGGCCGCGGCGTTCACCACCCACTGCGGATTGGTGGTGGGCAGGTCGAACACGACATCCCACGAGCGCCCGGCGAGCGCGGCATGGCCGTCCGGCGCGTTACGGTCGCCGAGCAACTGCTCGGCCTCGGGAAAGAGCCCCGGCCGCGTGCGACCGCGGTTGAACAGCGTGACGGAGTGGCCGCGCGCGATGGCGTGCGACACGAGGTGGGGCCCGATGTAGCCGGTCCCCCCGAGAACGAGGATCTTCATGCGACGGGTCGGCGTGAGTGAGGCGGTCTGGTCAGCGGCCGGCTTTCGCGTGCCACGCGGCCAGCACGGCCTGCTCCTTCTCCGGTGCGATGCCGGCCCGTGCCTTTTCCTGCTCGGCGGCGGGACGGCTCTTGTACCAGTCGAGCGTGGCCTTTGCGGTATCGGCGAGCGGACGGAAGGTGAGGCCGGCGGCATACGCCTTCTGGCAGTTCACCTGCATGAAGCCGAGGGTGGGGCCCATGGCCGGCTGCCACACGGGCATCTCGCTCCACGCGCGCACCTGCTGCTCGCGCAGGAACTCGGCGGGCACGAAGGTGAAGCGCGCATCGCTGGTCGTGACCGCCTTGATGCCATAGAGCATCTCGGCGATGTTCGTCGGCGCCTTGGGGCCGGTGGCGTTGAAGGTGCCGAGCGTGTGGTTCTCGCCGCAGCGCACGATCCACTCGCTGAGGTCGTGCACGTCGACGTACTGTACCGGGTCACTGGGAGTGCCCGGGGCGAGGATCTCGCCACCCTTGTCGATGCGCACGGGCCAGTAGGAGAAGCGGTCGCTCAGGTCGCCGGGCCCCACGATGAGGCCCGGGCGAACGATGGTGACCTTGTCCTCGCCGAACTGTGCCGTGGCGTCGATCTCGCACTGCACCTTGTTGGGGCCGTAGTTGGCGCCGTCGTTGCTGGCCCACACGGCGGGGGCGCCCGGCGTGTGCAGGGGGCCCTGCTCGTCCATGCCCGGCTTGCTGTAGTCGCTGAACACCGAGATGGTGGAGACGAACACGTACTGGCCTACGCGGCCCTTGAGCGCCTCACCGGCGCCGCGCACCCAGGCGGGATTACGGGTGGGGTTGTCGATCACCACATCCCACGTGCCGCGCTTCAGCGCATCGTGTCCACCGGCCGTGTTGCGATCACCGATGAGCCGCGGGACGTTGGGGAAGAGCGCCTTGTTGGTCTGCCCGCGGTTGAACAAGGTGACCTGATGCTTGCGGTCGAGCGCGTACTGCACCTGGTACGGACCAATGAACCCCGTGCCGCCCAGAATGAGGATGCGCAGCGGCTTCGGCTGCGCGGCGCCCGTCTCGGGGCGAGAGGCCGGCGGGCGCACGCCGTCGGCGGTGAAGGCGCGGGCCATGACAGGCAGGCCAAGCCCGGCGGCGCCGCCGAGCACCGCCGAGGTCTTGAGAAAGGCACGACGGTCCAGCGACATGACGGGCTCCGGGAGATGCGTGATGCGCCTTACGGCGTGATGCGCCTTACGGCGTGATGCGCCTTACGGCGTGATGCGGCGGTCGAGCTGCTCGATGGTCTTCGTGGAGGCCGGGCGTTCCTTGCGGAGGCGCGCCGACACCACTTCGGCGCGCGCCAGTACGCGCAGCACGTTCTCGCCCACCAGGCCGCGCAGCTCGGCGTCGGTCCAGCCGCGCTTCACGAGTTCCGCCAGCAGGTCGGGATACTTCGAGACGTCCTCGAGGCCCTGCACGGTTTCCGTGATGCCGTCGAAGTCGCCGCCGATGCCCACGTGCGCGGCGCCGGCGACGCGCCTGATGTGGTCGAGGTGATCGGCCACGTCGGCGATGGTGGCCACCGGCGCCGGATGCGCCTGCCGCCACGCCGCAATGGTCCGGAACTGCGCGTCGTTGTCGTTGGGGAATTGCCGGGCGATGGAGTCGCGGACGGCCGTGAGCGCGCTGCTGTAGTCGGCCACCTTCTGCGAGACGAAGCCCGGCACGAAGGTGACCATGACTACGCCGCCATTCTTCGGCAGGCGGGCGAGAATGGAATCGGGCACGTTGCGCGGCACGCCGGTGATGGCGCGGGCGCTGGAATGCGAGAAGATCACCGGCGCCTCGGTGGTGCTGAGCGCCTGACTCATCACCGCCGGCGAGACGTGCGAGAGGTCGACCAGCATGCCCAGCCGGTTCATCTCGCGCACGACCTCGTGCCCGAAGGGCGACAGGCCATTGTGGCGCGGCGGTCCGGCGGCGGCATCGGCCCAGTCGAGCGTCACATTGTGCGTGAGCGTCATGTAGCGCACGCCGAGGTCGTAGAAGGCGCGCAGGGCGCCGAGCGAGTTCTCGATGGCGTGGCCGCCCTCCATGCCCAGCAGCGACCCGATGCGACCGCGCGCGTACGCCCGGCGCACATCGGCCGCGGTGAGCGCCGGCTGGAAGACATCGGGGTAGCGGGCGATGACGCGCCTGGCGATGTCGATCTGCTCGAGCTGCACCCGCGCGTAGCCGGAATCGCGGATCTCGCCGGGGATGTACACCGACCAGAACTGCCCACCCACCTGCCCTTTGCGCAGGCGCGCGATGTCCGTCATGCCCCGCGTCTTCCGGCGCAGGTTGTACGCCTCCACGTCGCGCGGCGTCTCCTTCTCCTCGCGCAGCGCCCACGGCAGGTCGTTGTGGCCGTCCACGAGCGGCGTGGTGCGCAACAGCTGCCGGACGTGGGCCAGCCGCACCTCGAGCGACGCGCCGGCGAGCGAGGGCGACGCCTTGGCAGAGGTCCCGGCACGCGCCTGCGCCGGCAGCGGCCCAACAAGCAGAAGGGCCGCCAGCAGCAGCGCCACTCCCACTGCTCCCTCCTTCCTGAAGCCCTCCCCCCTGATGCCTCGGGGTTGATGTCTGCCGACCAGCCTCAGCATCCAATCCGCTCCAGGTAATGCGGCAGCATCTTCCGCCACCACGGCCAGTCGTGATTCACGTCGTGCCCCCAGAGGTCGAAGATGTGCCCCACACCCTTGCGATCGAGCAGGTCGTGGAACTGCCGCGTGGCATCAGGCGCCTCGTAGGCCCCCTGCCCTGCCACCAGCGCAATCCGCGAGTGGTGCCGCAGCTGGTCGAGCGCCCACCCCTCGGTGTTCGCCACGTACCACATGGGGTTGTTGAAGTAGCAGTTGTCGTCCGAGTAGCCCTTGAAGTAGCTCGGGGCGAGGTCGTAGAAGCCGCT
Source organism: Gemmatimonadota bacterium (assembly GCA_021299375.1). Taxonomy (GTDB): domain Bacteria; phylum Gemmatimonadota; class Gemmatimonadetes; order Gemmatimonadales; family Gemmatimonadaceae; genus Gemmatimonas. The sequence continues at coordinate 4,468 of JAJTGR010000042.1, read as the reverse complement.
CATGCCGATCACGCCGCCGAAGAGGTCGGGGCGGCGGAAGAAGGCATTGGCCGCGTGAAAGCAGCCGAAGCTCGCGCCAGTGGTGATGGCCCGCGCGCCGCCGTCGCCGCAGATGTGGCGGATGAACGGCACCACTTCGTCTTCCACGTAGCGCGAGTAGAGCGCCTGCCGCCGTGCCGATTCGCGCACGGGCAGCCCACGGTCCATCCAGGCCAGCCGGTTGATGCTGTCGATGGAGAAGACGCGAATGCGCCCCTGCTGGAGCAGTGGCTCGATGGCCTTGACCAGCCAGAACCGCTCGTTCTCGAGGAAGTCGGCGGCAGCCGTGGGAAAGAGCAGCACCGGCTGACCGCGCCAGCCATAGCTCACGATGGGCATCTCGAGGCCGAGTGCCGGGCTGCGCCAGCGATCGATGCGCTTGGGCAGGGCGGGGTCGACGAACTGTGGGGACATTCGGGGAAAGCTCGCGCCGCGGGTTCCCCGAGGCCAGTGTGGTGCTCGTGCGGAGCCGTCGCGGCCGGCCAGGGCACACCGGTCAGGCGGCGCCCTTCAGCGTACGGCCGGTCCCAGACGCTTCGTGAAGCAGAACTTCCGCCCGATCGACAGCTCCGACCGCGAGATGCTCCGGTAGCGGGCGATTTTCTCGGGATAAATCTCGATGCTCGTGAGCGTCCATCCCATGCGCAGGAAGAGCGGTTCGGCCAGCGAGATCGCGAACAGCTCCTGATGCCCGCGCTCCCGCGCCAGCTGCTCGGCGGCCACGATCAGCCGCTGCCCGAGCCCACGCCCCTGGGCGTCGGGGGCCACGGCCAGGGAGACCAGCTCCACCAGCGAGGGCGAGTACTCGTCGAGCGCGACCTGGCCCAGGATGGACCCGTCGGCGGCGCGGATGACCTGATAGTCCTGCAGGTGACTGGTGACGAACGCCTCACTGCGGGTGAGGGTGAGTCCGTCGGGCGCATAGAGGTTGTTCAGCGCCACGATGGCGGGGATGTCCCGCTCCTCGGCATGATGCACCGTGACGTCGCCGACCTGAAACGGCGGCAGGATGCGGTCGGCGACCGGCGCCTCGTGAGCCAGGACGGTCATGTGCGCCGGCTCACCGCGAGGCGTACACGGTCGTCCTGCCCACCTTGTCGAAGAGCAGCACGTCGTAGGGGTCCTTGCGGGCGCCCTGCTCCATGCCCGGAGACCCCACGGGCATGCCGGGGACGGCCAGACCGCGGCCGGGTTTCTGCTCCTCGAGCAGACGGATGATGAGATCCGCCGGTACGTGCCCTTCGATGGCATAGGTCCCCACCCGGGCCGTGTGGCACGACCCCAGCGCCTCCGGCACGCCGAAGGAGGCCTTCACGCTGGCCATGTCGCTGGTGTCGCGTACGGTGACGGTGAAGCCGGCCGTGCGCACGTGGGTCACCCACTCGGTGCAGCAGCCGCAGTTGGGGTCCTTGTAGACCGTCATGGGGGGCAGGGCCCGGCGCGTGGCGGGCTGCGGGGTCGTCTGGGCGGCGAGGGGCGACACCAGCGGCACCGCGAGCGCGGCACCACCGAGGAGTCCGGCGGCTCGCTGCAGAAACGCACGCCGGTCGGCCATGCCGCCGGTCAGGAGGTCGGGTGACATCCGCAAAAGATAGCAGCGTCGGGCGGCCACGATGGGTTTGCCACGCGCGCCGCGCGGATGACACAGGGGAAGCGCTTGCCCCTCACCACTTTGGACCACCAGGTCCACTCCGCACGACCATCGGGTTTTCCCCGACGTGTTTCAATCGCCCGCCTGACGGAGACGGGGTGGTCCGCGGCCTAGACTCTGGGCACTGACCGCCAATCCCATCTCCCAGAGGGTATTCGATGACCCCCGCTCCCAGCGCTGCCGCTCCACCGGCGGTGCCGCGCGCGACCGGCGCCATGCTGGACCGCTTCTCCTATGACGACGCCGTCGTCCGCAAATTCCTGTTCGCGACTCTGATCTGGGGCATCGTCGGCATGGTGGCCGGGCTGCTGATCGCCCTGCAGCTCGCCAACCCGATCTTCAACTTCAACACCGAGTACCTGTCCTTCGGCCGCCTCAGGCCGTTGCACACGAACGCGGTGATCTTCGCCTTCGCCGGCAACGCCTTCTTCACCGGCGCCTACTACTCCACCCAGCGGCTGCTCAAGGCCCGGATGTTCTCCGACGCCCTGAGCAATTTTCATTTCTGGGGCTGGCAGGCGATCATCGTGGCGGCCGCGCTCACGCTGCCCTTCGGCTTCACCCAGGCCAAGGAGTACGCCGAGCTCGAGTGGCCGATCGACATCGCGATCGCGGTGGTGTGGGTGGCGTTCGCCGTGAACTTCTTCGGCACGCTCATCAAGCGGCGCGAGCGGCACATCTACGTCGCGATCTGGTTCTACATCGCGTCCATCGTCACCGTCGCCATTCTGCACATCTTCAACAACCTCTCCGTGCCGGCGGGGCTGTTCAAGAGCTACAGCATCTACGCGGGCGTGCAGGATGCGTTCATGCAGTGGTGGTACGGACACAACGCCGTGGCCTTCTTCCTCACCACGCCGTTCCTCGGGCTGATGTACTACTTCATGCCCAAGGCCGCCGAGGGGCCGGTGTTCAGCTACAAGCTGTCCATCCTGCACTTCTGGTCGCTGGTGTTCATGTACATCTGGGCCGGCCCGCACCACCTGCACTACACGGCGCTCCCCGAGTGGGCCTCCACCGTGGGCATGCTCTTCTCGGTCATGCTCTGGGCGCCAAGCTGGGGCGGCATGATCAACGGCCTGCTCACGCTGCGCGGCGCGTGGCACAAGGTGGCGCAGGACCCGATCCTCAAGTTCTTCGTCGTCGGTGTCACCGCCTACGGCATGTCCACCTTCGAAGGCCCGATGCTCTCCATCAAGAGCGTCAACGCCCTCGCCCACTACACCGACTGGATCATCGCCCACGTGCACACGGGCGCGCTGGGCTGGAACGGCTTCATGACGTTCGGCATGGTGTACTGGCTGCTGCCGCGCGTCTTCCAGGCCGAGGTGTTCAGCAAGCGGGCCATGGAGATCCACTTCTGGATCGCCTCGGTGGGCATCGTGCTGTACGTGGTGGCCATCTACAGTGCCGGCGTGACGCAGGGGCTCATGTGGCGCGCCTTCGACGAGACGGGACGCCTGGCTTATCCCGACTTCGTGGAGACGGTGCTCAAGCTGATGCCCATGTACTGGATGCGGGTGGCCGGTGGCTCGATGTACATCGTCGGCATGTTCATCTTCGCGTGGAACGTCGTGAAGACGTGGCAGCACCGGCCGAAGACGTATCAGGTGGCGGTGGTCGAAGCGGCGCCGCTGTCGCCAACGTTCGTCGATCCGCACCCGGTGATCCCGGCGGCCGGGCTCTGGGCGCGCTTCAACCAGGTGCAGTGGCACCGGGCGTGGGAGCGGACACCGATGCTCTTCACCGCCCTCACGGTGCTCGCCGTGGCCGTCGCGTCGCTGTTCGAGATCCTGCCCACGTTTCTCATCAAGTCGAACGTGCCCACCATCGCCTCGGTCAAGCCGTACACCCCGCTGGAGCTGGCCGGCCGCGACATGTACATCGCCGAGGGGTGCTTCAACTGCCACTCGCAGATGGTCCGCCCCTTCCGCTACGAAACCGAGCGCTTCGGCGAGTACAGCAAGCCGGGCGAGTCGGTGTATGAGCATCCGTTCCTCTGGGGCTCGCGGCGCATCGGGCCGGATCTCGCGCGCGAGGGCGGCAAGTATCCCGACCTGTGGCACGTGCGGCACTTCGAGAACCCGCGCGCCGTGACCGCCAAGTCCATCATGCCGGCCTACGCGCATTTCCTCACCAAGTCGATCGACTTCGAGCAGATCCAGTCGCGGGTCGACGCGATGGCCATGGTGGGGGTACCCTACGGCGACGCCGTGAACAAGGCGCCGGCCATGGCCCGGGAGCAGGCGAGGCAGATCGCGGCCGCCATCAAGGAACAGGGCGGTCCCGATGGCCTCGAGGACAAGCAGATCGTGGCCATGGTGGCCTACATGCAGCGCCTCGGCCGCGACATCAAGGTCACCAGCACCGCCCAGGCGACCCCGAAGCCCGCCACCGGCGCGGCGGGAGGCTCGAACTGATGAAGCTCTCCGACATCATGTCCTACGCGCAGCTCTCGGTGTACACCGAGGTGGCGCTGGTCCTCTTCCTTGGCGTGTTCATCGCCATCACCATCCGCACCTTCCTCCCCTCGCGGCGCCGGGAGTACGAGGCGGCTGCCCGCCTGCCGCTCGAGGACGACACGGTGCTCACGCCTCGCGCCCAGGAGCGCTGAGCCATGGCTGACGACAAGCAGAATCCGCTGCAGGACAAGCTGCTCGACCACACCTACGACGGCATCCAGGAATACGACAACCCGATGCCGCGCTGGTGGCTGCTCACGTTCGCGGGCACGATCATCTTCTCGGCGATCTACCTGGTGAACGTCGGCCCCGTCGG
>JAJTGR010000111.1 GCA_021299375.1 Gemmatimonadota bacterium | reverse complement strand
GTTATGTACGGGCGCTGCGCCCACTGCGGCCGTTGCGCAGTTCGTCCCTGTGACCGTCACGGATGACCCGTCGGCCACCATTCGAATCGAACTGCGCCGCAGCGCCACCGTCGCCCAGGTCCACTGGCCGCTGACGGCTGCGGGCGCCTGCGCCGAGTGGCTGCGGGGCTGGCTGCGATGATCCGCATCGAAGCGGTCTGGCTGGCGATAGCACCGGTCGATCTGCGCATGGGGTTGGACAGCGCGCTGGCGCGGGTGGTGGCCGTCTTCGGTGCCGCGCAGCCGCACTGGGCGTACGTGTTTGCCAACCGGCGCGGCAACCGGATCAAAGTGCTGGTGCACGACGGCTACGGTCTGTGGCTGGCGGTGCGCCGGCTGCACCGCGGTCGCTTTGCGTGGAGCGCGGCGGGCGAGCGCGTCGCTTTGAGCCGCGAGCAGTTCGATGCCCTCGTGCTGGGACTGCCGTGGCAGCGGCTGGGAGCAGCGGCGGTGGTGAGCGTGCTGTAGAGCGGGGCCGCGCGCAATCGGCGAATCTGGCGATGGCGCACACCGCGGCAGTGCGACACACTGCCGCCATGCTCGATGCTGCCGACGTAGACCAGCTCACCGCCGCGCAGGTGCGCGCGGTGGCCGGGCAGTTGCTCGACACCCTTCGGGCGTCGGATACATTCGGGCAGTTTCGGGTGAACGACGACGGTACCATTGTGCACGGGGGGTTCCATGTCGCGCAGTGGGAGGCGCGCGTCCGCGGCTGGACGGACCTGCTGCGCGCGGAGACGCCGCCGCGGACCTTCCTCAATCCGGTGTGGGGACCGGGCGATACGCTGCTCGCGGTCGGGCAGATGGGCTTTCCCGGCGATTCGGTCGTGATCGTGGATCTGCGCACGGGGCACACGCGTCGGGTGTCCGGATTCCCCGATCGACGGCGTCGACTCGAGACCACCGACTGGACGCGCGACGGGCGCTACATCCTGCTGGAGGCATCGGGGGGCAATGCGAACCCGCCGAGTGACGCGATGGTCGTCGACGTGACCACGGGAACCCTCACCCGGCTTTTCGACGACGGGACGGACGTGTTCGGCATGCGCGTGTCGCCGGATGGGCGATACGTGGCCTATGCGGCGACCCGGGGCGGCGAGACCGATGTGTTCGTGCGGCCGTTCCCCGGACCCGGCGTACCGATTCGCCTGTCCAGTGGCGGGGGGACGTCACCGGCGTGGCGCGGGAACCGCGACCTGCTGTACGTGGCCGGCCGATCGGTCGTCGCGGTGACCCTCGATCCCGACGGCGCACCAGCCGGAACGCGCACCGTGATCGCCGAGGCAACATTGGCCGCGCTCGGCGCAACGGGCGAGCTCGCGCTCGATGTATCGCCGAACGGCCGGCAGATCGTCGTCGCCATCCCCGGCGACGTCGTGTCACCGCTGCTGGTGATTTCGAACTGGCAGCGTCGCCTGCCGTCCGGCGCGGCCGCGCGGTGAGTCCTGCCACGTGAACTGCGGCGCACCGTACCCACCCCGCGCCGGAAAGCCCGTCCGCCTTGGCTCCCCATCCCGATGCTCGTGCTGCACACCGCTCGTCGCGCCGCCGCCGCGTTCCTGCTCGGCCTGCCCTTCGCGGTCGCCCCGCTGCCGGCCCAGCCCACATCACCGTCCCGCGCCGTGATCGCGGCGCGGCGGGCCTTCAACGCCGCGATCGCCCGACGGGATCTCGACGCCATGCGCGCCACGCTGACCCCCAGCTATCACGTGCTGCTGGGACGCAGCAGCCAGAGCCACGGGCCCGAGGCCAGTCTCGAGCGGTGGCGGAGCACCTTTGCCGCCGACTCGCTGTACGGCTGCGTGCGCACCCCGGACCAGGTCACGGTGAACGCGCCGTGGGGGCTGGCCGACGAGGCCGGCCATTGGCGGTGCCGCTACGAGGGCGTCCCGGCAGGAGCACCACCGGGGTACGCCACCGGGATCTACAACGGCAAGTGGCAGCGCGATGTCGGGGGCAGCTGGCGCCTGCACGCCGAGATCTTCACGACGCTCGAGTGCGCGGGGAAATCCACGGCCTGCGTGCGCCCGGACTCGGTGCCGGCGGCACGCGCCGGGCTGTTGCCGGCCCCGGTGGCGGGGCGGTCGTCGGCCGCCGCCGTGCGGGCGGCGCGGGACTGGTACAACCGCGCGATAGCCCGCAGCGACGCCAACGCGATCGCGGCACTCTTCACCCCCGACTACCACGCGGTGTTCGGACGCGGCGCGCACATCGAAGGCGTCGAGGCCGCACGCGCCGATTGGATCGAGGATCCAGCCTCCTGTATCCGCACCGCCGACCGCGTTACGGTGAACGACGCTTGGGGGCTCGCCCATGAACGTGGCCACTGGCAGTGCCGAGCGACCGTGAACGGCGCCGTGGCCCGGCAGAGCGGGCGCTATACGGCCAAGTGGGAGCGGGACGTGTCTGGACGGTGGCGGGTGCAGGCGGAGCTCTTCACCACCTTGCAATGCGCCGGCGCGCCGGATGACTGTCGCCCCCCGGACCCGCTCCCAACGCGCTGACGGCTCCCTGACAGGCGCGCGGTTCCTCGCAGACGTGGTGATCGACGCCGCGGCGCATCAGCGGTGAGGAGGAGCCGGTCATTGGCCCCCGCCTCTCACCCGACGGGCGGTGGCTCGCCTACACGGGCTCGGCGCGGGCGCCGCGCTTCTCGTCGCCATCGCGACCCTGAAGCCCAACGCCACGACGGTGGTGCACGGCGCCGCCCTCGATGCGCAGGCCTGCGTTCCTGCGGCTGAAGAATTGACATTTAAGTGTCACACGTATAGCATCATGACATGCGTACCACCATCCGCCTCGAAGACCACCTCCTTCGTGAAGCCAAGGCCCAGGCGGCGCGTGCCGGCCGGTCACTGAACGAGTTCATCGAGGACGCCGTCCGGGCAGCCGTGCGGACCGATGGCACGCCAGCACCGGCGCCGCCGCCGCTTCCCGTCTTTCGTGGTGGCCGCGGGCTACGCCCCGGGGTCGATCTCGACAGCAACGCCGCGCTGCTCGAACTGATGGATGACCACCTCCGGTGATCGCGCCGGACGTCAACGTCTTGGTCTACGCCGCGCGGGACGACGCGCCGCGCCATGCGGATTTTCGGGCGTGGCTCGAGGCCGCACTTGCCGCGCCGGAACCCCTTGGCATCTCCGAGCTCGTGCTGTCCGGGGTGATTCGCGTCCTGACCAACAGTCGCGTCTTCGATCCACCCATGCCGTTGGCCGACGCGATGGCCTACGCCGAGGCCATCCGGCAACATCCACGCGTGGTGTCGCTCCGCCCGGGGGCGCGTCACTGGGAACTGTTTGCGGAGCTCTGCCGCCGCGGCGCCGTCCGCGGCAATCTCGTGGCCGACGCGTATCACGCGGCGCTCGCGATCGAATCCGGCGCGGAATGGGTCACCACGGATCGCGACTTTGCACGTTTTCCCGGATTGCGCTGGCGGCACCCGCTCAGCGAGTAGCGCTCAGCGAGTAGCGCTCGACTGCAGCCTCAACCGCGTGCAGTTTACGAGCGTGACGCACTGCACAGATTCGAAACGCCCATCGGCGCGGAGCGCACACGCGTGAGCGATGTGCTGGCGCGACTCACTTCGTCGCTCGCCGATCGCTACCGCGTGGAACGCGAGCTCGGCGCCGGCGGCATGGCCACCGTGTTCCTCGCGCACGACCTGCGCCACGAGCGCGACGTGGCCATCAAGGTCCTGCACCCCGACCTGGGGGCCGCCCTCGGCGCCGAGCGGTTCCTGAGCGAGATCAAGACCACCGCGAAGCTGCAGCACCCGCACATCCTGCCCCTGCTCGACAGCGGGGTCGCGGACGGGCTGCTGTATTATGTCATGCCCTACGTGCGCGGCGAGACGCTGCGGGACCGGCTCACGCGTGAGCGGCAGCTG
>JAJTGR010000030.1 GCA_021299375.1 Gemmatimonadota bacterium | reverse complement strand
GTCGGCAAAGATGCGCGCACCCGGAATGACCTCCGAATTCTCCGGGTCGTTGCGCTACACCGTCACGATGTCGAGCTGGTACAGCGAGTTCGTCGGATCCTTCGGATCGTTGCCGTTCTTGCACCCGGCGAGCTCGGTGTCCGGACGCGCGCCCTGCTGCCCCGACACATACAGATAGATGATGTTCTTGTTCGTCGGGCTCGGCACCAGCGTGTGCGTGTGCGAGCCTTTGCACGTCTCGACGTTCTTGACCAGCTTGGGCGCCTTCGGGTTGGACACGTCGAAGATGCGAATGCCGGCCATGTGATCCTTCGGATCCCTCACGCCGCCCGCCCCGCAGTCCTTGCGATTGCCGCCGCCTTCAGCGGACAGGAAGAGGAGCGTGCCGTAGATCGTCGGGTCGCCCTGCGAGGTGATGCACTTCGTGACCGACGCGATGACTGGCTTGGCCGGATCGGTGACGTCCCAGATGGTGAAGCCGGCAAAGTTGGCCTGGTAGATGTAGTGCGTCGCGAACGCCAGATCGGAATTGATGAACGTCAACCCGCGAACCGTGTCCAACTCGGCCGGCTTGGGCGAGAACGACACCTGCTTCATGCCGTTGATCGCGATGCCCGCGTCGAAGCGCCCGGGCTTGAGCGTGCTGCGGGGATCCTTGTTGGACGGATAGGTCTGCGCCGAAAGCGCACCGGGCGCACGGAGCGCCGGCACGGCCACCGCCGCGGCAAGCAGAAGCAGACTGCGGACTACACGCATCGATTCACCCTCCAGAGGTGAGGTACAGCAGGGGAGACAGCGCGGCGCACCAGGCGTGGCGCGCGGCGACACGGAGCGCGCGGGTACTACTTGGGTAACTGGGCGAGCAGGCGGCGCATGATGCCGATCTCCGCCGTCTGCGCAACGACCACGTCGTTGGCAAAGACGTTGGCGTCGACCTCCTGGCCGGCGCCTGGCGACTTGAAGAGATCGTCGACCATCTTGATGGCGCCGGCGTGATGCTTGATCATGCCGTTCAGGAAGAGCCGGTCGAAGGCCGCGCCACGCGCAGCGTTGAGCGCTTGCAGCTCCTCGTCGCTGAGCATGCCGTCCATGCGCACGGTACGCCACGATGACGTGTCCGGGGCGACTTGATCATGACGCCGCAGCCAGTCCTGCATGATCTGGATCTCCGGCATCTGCGACTGGTCGATCTTGCGCGACAGCTTGAGCAGCTGCGCGTTGCTGCTGTTGGACTCGGCCATGCGCGCCATCACGATGGCTTGGGCATGATGGGCGATCATCATCTGCATGAACTCGACATCGGCCTTCGTGTAGATCGCGCCCTTGGGGATCACGATCTCGGGGCCCATGTGATGCTTGCTGTGGTCCATGCCGCCCTGCGCCGCGGCGGGCGACGACGCGCCGGCCAGCAGGGCGGCCAGGAGAACGGCCGGTGAGAGGAGGCGAAGCGGGCGTGGTACCGACATGCGGAGAGACTCCATGGGAGAGCTGGGCCGGAGCGCGTTCCCATCGGGGAACACGCGGCCATTGAGGCGACAGGGGAGACGATACGGCGCGGGGCCGCCTCGCACTAGACAAACGCACGAGACAGCGGGTGTGCTGGCCGCCATCGCGGCCGGGTCGACGCAGGGACAGCCATGGCGGCAGGGCGGGTGCGGGGTAGAATGGACAACGTATGCCAGAGCACCAGACGGGAGCGGCGCGCGCGGTCCAAGCAGTGGCCTTGGTCGAGGCGATCAAGGGCGCGGTGGTGTTGCTGGCAGCCACCGGGTTGCTCTCACTCCTGCACCGCGACGTCGGCGCCCTCGCGGCCACACTGGTCGCGCACACCCACCTCAACCCGGCGTCGAAGTACCCGCAGATCTTCATCGACGCGGCCAGTCACCTGCAGGACGCGCGCCTGCTGCGACTCGCGCTGGGTGCGGCGGCCTATGCCGCCACGCGCCTCATCGAGGCGTATGGTCTGTTGCACGACCAACCGTGGGCCGAACTGCTGGCGGCGGTGAGCGGCGCCGTGTACGTGCCGTTCGAACTGCTGGGGCTGGCTCGCCAGCCCACGTGGCACGGGCTGGCGCTGCTGGGGGTCAACCTGCTCGTGGTGGGCCTCATGGTGCGGACGCTGTGGTCGAGGCGGCGGGCGAGCTGATGCACAGCCGTCCGGGCCATCGTCTGCCACGACTCGCCCTGCGTCTCCCATGCCAGAGGCCGACGGGATGGGCACGCCGTCACGCCATCGTGCTGGCGACGACGGTCATGCTGGTGACTGCGGCGCCCGTGGACGCGCAGGCCGTGCCGATTCCGGCCGGCGCCCGCCTCCGCGTTTCGGCCCCCGCGTGGAGCCGGCGCGCCGTGGTCGGCACATTCGATACGCTCGGCCCCGACACGTTGGTGCTCACGGCCGACGGTGCCGGCACGCGCCTGCAGATTCCGCGCGCCGCCATCACGCGCCTGCAGCGGTCCGAGGGCCGCAATCGGCACCGCGGGGCGGTGCGAGGCGCGCTCATCGGGCTCGGGGCCAGCGTGGTGGGCGGCTTCCTGTGCCTCGCCGTGTGTCCGACCGATCCCGAGGACGGCGCGAACCTCGCGCCCGTGGGCGGCCTGTTCCTCGGGCTCTTCGTGGGCGCGCCGGTCGGCGGGCTGCTCGGCGGAACCGTGTGGGCGCCGGAGCGATGGCGGCCGATCCCCCTTGCCGCGCCGGCGGGACGCTAGGCTCCGCCCGCGGCGTCGTGGCGCAGCAGACGCGCCAGCGTCGCGTTGAGCAGGTCCACGTCGCGGGCGAACGCATCGAGCGTCGATTCGAGCGTGTCGTACAGCCGGCGGCGCAGCGTCAGCGTGTCGTCGTCGTACACACCGCCCGCGCTCCAGAGCAGCGCCTCCACGCGGGCGCGCCGGTCGTCGGGGACATCGCGCGCGAGGTCTTCCCGCCACGCGTCGAGCAGCTGGGCGCGCGGCGTTGGCGCTCCCGTGGCGGTGGGCAGCGTGAGCAGGCGGAACACGAACGTGGGATACAGGCGGTCGGGGTCCTCGCCGCGCGCGACCGGGGCCAGCAGGTTCGGCGTGTGCCGGAACACGATGGGGCGCCCGGGCGGGGCGAGCGTGGCGAGGCCGAGCCCGGTGGTCGCGACCGCGCCCACGAGCCCGGCCACCACCGGCCCGCTGGACGTGGTGCCCATCAGGTCCCAGATGCCCGCCACCAGCACCGACGCCGCGCCGACGAGCAGCGAGGCCACCGTGTAGCGCTGCGTCCACCGATCCCGGTCACGGCCGCGCTCGGCCAGCGCATCCTGCATCAGGGCGATGTTGCACTCGGCCTCGAACTCCGCCGCGAGCAGCTGCGGCGGCAGCGCCGCCAGCGCGGCGTCGAGCTGCTGCCGCCGCGCGAGGAACGCCACCGACGGCGGGTCGCCGGCGCGCGGGCGGGCGCGCAGCACCTCGGCAATGAGCGGCTCGAGCCCGGCCGCCAGGGCGGTGCGGCGGGCCGCCGGTGGCAGCAAGGCCAGCGCCTGCGTCTGCACGGCATCGCTGACCCCGCCTGGCAGCGTGTCGCGGAACGTGGCGCCCACGCCTCCGGGACTGCGCGGACAGGCGGCGATGCGCGCGTCGCTGATGACCAGTGCGTGCGCCGGCGGGGCGTCGAGGTTCACCGGAGGCGAGGCGGTACGACAGCCGGTGAGGGCGAGACTGCCGGCCACGACCCAGCGCATCACGCCACCCCGCACGTCGGCCCTCACGGCGCGGCGGCCCGCGTGAGCGAATCGGGCGCGTTCAGCGCCCCGATGGCCGCACGCTCCTCGGCGGTAAGCCCAACCCGCCGGAGGATGTGCAGGACGCACGGCGTCGTGCCGGCGAGGTAGACGCCGAGGTCGTCGGGGAACTGGCGGGCCAGCGATGCCACGAGCGCGCCGGCCGTGCTGCCCACATGCTCGAGTGCCATGGCCGCGTGCTGCACCACGGGCCACACGCACCCATGAATGCACGCGAACGCCTGCGGCCAGGCGGGATCGTGGGGGGAAACGTCGACTCGGGCCATGTGGGCAGCGCCTCCGGATGCACCAAGGTCTTTCCAGACGGTCGAAGGCGCCAGAGGGGCGTGCGGCGAGCGCCGGGAGTCGTTTCGATGCTCCCGCCTCCGGAGGCCCGCGTGCGTCCGCCGTTCGTGTCGCTCGTGATCGCCCTGCTTGCCTCGGCTGCCGGGGCGCAGGGCTCGTCCTTCTGCGGCGGGCACACGACGCCCACCCAGCGCCACCCGAGCGTGCCCATCCCGGACGACGTCTGGAGCAGGGAGACGGAGGAGGGGCCGTCGGCGCGCTGACGGGCGTGGCGTACGGCAGCGCCCGGATTGTGCGTTCGGCGTCGTCCTCGGCCGTGGCCCGATTGGCGGTGGGAAACGCCAGGAACAGATCGCCCGGGCCTGGCTTCATCAAGCGCTGCCCGTGCCGAGCACGGGGCCTGCGGGGGCCCCCGTTTCCTTCGCCCAGTTCACGCCTGTCATGTCGCCGTTGCCATTCTGGGTGAAGGTGGCGGCCACGACGAAATCCCAGTTGCCCTTGGGGCGCGGCAGTCACGATGCGGTCGCCCGCGACCGCCATCGCTCCGCGCGGGATCCCCTCGAGAATCGTCATGCGCTCGTGTTGTCGCTGGTACGACTCGACAGCGACCAGCGACGCACTCGGCAACCCGTGCTGGGTAATCAGGATGGGCTCCGTCGCCCGTGATTCGGCGACGAACCCCTGCAGCCCTTACGTTCGGCAGGCGAGCGTCCACCCGGATCCACGGATCGTCCCGCACCCGGCCTCAAGCCCCGCCGTCCCCCACGCCAACGCCCGCCGCATGCCCATCATCCCCACCATCCGCTGTCGCCGCATGCGCGCGTCGCTCGCCTTCTACACGGGCATCCTCGACTTCACGCGCGTGGACGACCACGACCCGCCCGACGATCCGGCGTTCTGCGTGCTGCGGCGCGGCGCCGACCGGCTGTTCCTCTCCAGCCATCGCGACGACGGCGCGTTCGGGCAGGCCCTCGTGGTCGAGACGGCTGACGTGGACGGGCTCTGGCAGACCTTCCGCGCCCGCGGGCTGTGCACCCCGGGCAACCCGGACTCCCCCGTGCACGAGGGGCCGACAGCCCAGACCTGGGGCAGCCGCGAGTTCTACGTGGACGACCTAGCCCGGATTTCTCACCACGGCATTGAATAACGGCTGCCCCCGGTGGTATAAGGTGCTTGTCGAGAACGCCTTGCCACACACCGGAGAACAGCCGTTATGCCGACAGAGTGTACTCCCGGATCGTTGGTGTT
>JAJTGR010000032.1 GCA_021299375.1 Gemmatimonadota bacterium | reverse complement strand
GAGGCGGGCGCCGTGAGGCGGGCGGCGTGAGGCGGGCGGCGTGAGGCGTCGCGATCCACAACGGGAGAACGGCAGGATCGACCTGCTCGGCAGGCCAGCCGCGCGCGCTCCTCGGGTGGAGCACCCGGGGTGAGCCGGTGGTCGTAGATCGCTCCCCCGCGGGAGGGCCAGGACGCCATCGCGCCGGGCCCGTACGACCGGGCACCATTCACACGGCGCGGGATGCCGGGGGGGCGCCTGACGCCCCCGGCCGCCGGCGGGCGCTCCAGTCTGGCCGCCGCCCAACCGAACGCCCCCCCTCGCGAAACCCTGACGAGCCAAAATGAGAAGGTCGCCGCTCCCCGCCCCTGCGATCCGGAGGAGGAAACGGCGACCGCAACCCGCGCCGAGGCGCGATCAGCCGTGCGCCTTGGCCTGCCTGACGGCCGCGGTGAGCGCCGGCATGACCTCGAACACATCGCCGACGATGCCGTAGTCGGCGATCTTGAAGATCGGCGCGTCTTTGTCCTTGTTGATCGCGACGATGGTCTTGGACGTGCGCATGCCTGCCAGATGCTGAATGGCCCCGGAGATGCCGACCGCGATGTACAGGTCGGGGCTCACGTTGCGCCCCGTCTGGCCAATCTGGTCGGCGTGCGGACGCCACCCTTCGTCCGTTACGGCGCGCGTGGCGCCCACGGCGGCGTTGCCGAACGCATCGGCGAGGTCTTCGCACAGCTTGAAGTGCTCGGGCGCCTTGAGGCCACGGCCACCGGCCACGATCACCGGGGCGTCGTTGAGGTCGATCGTGCCCGTGTTGCCCTGCTTGAGCGCCACCACCTTCACGCGCGACGCCGACGGATCGGCGGCCGACGTGATGGCCTCGGTGACCAGTGGCTTCGCGTTGACGGTGGGCTGGAACGCCGCCGGGCGTACCGACAGCACCGCCGGCGCGCCCCGGAGGGCAAGCGTGGCGATGGTCTTGCCGTTCATGTGGAAGTGCTGGCCGTATACGGCTCCGCCGTCGACGGTGAAGCTGGTGAGGTCGGGCGCGAGCCCGGCACCGACCTTGGCTGCCACACGCGGCGAGAGGTCGCGCCCCTGGGCGGTGGCGCTGAAGACCGCGTAGCCGTACGTGCCGCTACCCAGGCGCTGGGCCAGCGTGGCCGCGAGCGCCTCCGGGTTGTACTGCGCGAAGCCCTCGTGCTCCAGCACCAGTATGCGGTCGGCGCCGTACTGCGCCAGCGCTTCGGCCTTGTCGGCGATGCCCGCCGCGCCGGCGAGCAGCGCATGTACGCTGCCGCCGCCCGCGAGCTCGGCCAGCTGCCGCGCCGCCGTCACCGCCTCGAAGGCCACCTTGCGCAGCTCACCGCCGCGCACCTCTGCGAAAACGAGAACGTTCGCCATGGTCAGAGCACCTTCGCTTCGGTCTGGAGGAGACGCACCAGTTCGGGCACCGCGGCGGCACTGTCGCCCAGAATGCGCCCGGCCGCACGCTCCGGGGGCAGCACCATCTTCGCCACACTCACCGTGATCTCGCCGAGCTGCGCCGGCTTCACGTCGAGCGGCTTCTTCTTGGCGGCCATGATGCCCTTGAGCGACGGGAGACGCTCCTTGTTGAGCCCATCGTCGATGGTGAGCAGCGCCGGGAGCGGGAACTCCACCACCTCCGTCGCGCCTTCGAGCTGGCGCTCGGCACGCCCGGTGCCGCCGCTGATCTCCAGCTTGCACACGTTGGTGACGCACGGGAGGTCGAGCAGCTCGGCCACCATGGGCCCCGTCATCTGGTTCATGGAGTCGATGGCGATGCGCCCGAAGAGCACGAGGTCATAGCCGCCCTCCTTGAGCTCGGCCGCCAGCGCCCGCGCCACCGCGAGTCCATCGGCGGGCGTGGCCGTCGCCTGCAGCAGCACCCCACGGTCGGCACCCATGGCCAGCGCCTTGCGGATCTGCTCCTGGGCCGAATCCGGGCCGAGGGAGAGCACGACGACCTCGCCGGCGTTGTTGTTCTTTTCCTTGAGCTGCAGCCCCGCTTCGATGGCCCACAGGTCGAAGTCGTTGACGTCGTACTTGAGCCCCGCCTCGTCCACACGCGTGCCATCGGCCGCGATCGCGAACTTGGTTTCCATCACGGGGACACGCTTGATGCACACGGCGATCTTCACCGCGGTTGCTCCGTTCGAATGTCAGGGAGGATGGGAACGCTACGCGGGGGAAGCTAGGGAGCGGCACCAGCGTGGGCAATGCTCCGCCCTCTTGAATGCGACGCGAACGTCGCATCTTCGCCGCAGCCCGTGCCGGGAGACCAGCCGGGAGGACACCGCCCGGCGTTCCAGACCCGCCACATGCGACCGGGCCCTCCATTGGGAGGGCCCGGTGGACTTCGCTCAGCGAGTGACGCTCGGCTCAGCGCCCGAAGTTCGGGTTGGCCAGCTTTTCGACGTCCGGCAACGGCCAGCAACGCTGATCGCCGTAGACACCGCCCTTGGCGTAGAGGGTACCGGCGGCCGGCACCTGCGGCAGGTTGAAGCGCTTCACATCGAACCAGCGGTTCCCCTGCAGGAACAGCTCGCGGCGGCGCTCTTCCGCCACCGCGGCGTCCACGTTGGCCGTTTCCTGCGCGGTAAGCGGCGGCAGCGCCACCCCCGTTCGGGCCCGCAGCGTGTTGAGAATGGCGACTCCGGCAGCTCCGCCCCGCGCTTCGGCAAGGATGAGCTGCGCCTCGATACCCGTCGCGATGGGATACGTCGCCACGAGGCTCGCAAACTTGTTCTGGTTCCACAGCCGGTTGATCTGATCCGGCGCCGTGCGGCCGAGATCCGTGACCGACACGCGCGGGTCACCGAGCGTGCGGTACGCCGGCGCCACGCTGGTGGCGTTCGACTGGTTCACCTGCTGGAAAATGCGATTGTTGCGGCGGCCGATGGTGGCGTCGGCGGTGGCATTGTACACGAAGCCCACCGGCACCTGGGCGGCGTCGTCGGCCGCGCCGGGCTTCTGCCCCCGGTTGATGCGCGCGCGCGCCCGGCCCACGTAGGCGAGGTTGAGCACGTTGGCATCGCCGGCCGCGGTGGCCGCGGTAATGGCCCGCGTGAAGCGCACCTCCGCCGAGTCGAACAGCTGCGCCGGCGTGAGGGCGCTGCCCAGGCCGATCACGCCTTCACAGAAACCCTCACCCAGCAGCACGAGGCTGAAGCCCGCCATGGCCGAGTTCAGGGCGATGAGACGCTGCCGATTGGGGACCTGCGCGTCGGTCCATTCGGAGAGCCGCTGCACCGCCTGATCGTTGGTGTAGCGCGCCGTATTGATGGGCGTGTACACCCCGATCCCTTCACAACCGCTCGTCGAGTAGAGGGCATCCACGGCTTCCACGTTGCGGCGGTCGTAGTTCCAGCGCGCCGCCGTCTGCGTGGCATCCACGAGCTCGCCGGCGGCCAGTCCGCTGGCCACCACGTAGCCACCCAGCGCGCATTCGTAGTCGGCCACGGCGCTGGCCGACATGAGTGCCGCGTTGGCCGGCGCCAGAAATGCCTCTTCGGCCAGACGGCTCGGGGTCTGCACCGTGAGCAGGCGATCGAAGTTGCCGCAGGCGGCCGTGAGGCCGAGCGACACGACCGCCGTCAGGACCTTCATCGTGTTTCGCATGATGGTCAGAAGTTGAAGTTGACGGTGGTCACGAACTGACGGAGCTGCGGCAGCACGTTCTGCTCCCACTGGCCGAAGGCGCCACCGCGGGTACCGCCGTTGAACGACGCCTCCGGTTCGATGCCCGGGAAGTTCGTCCAGAGGCCGAGGTTGCGGCCGGCCACGGTGATCGAGGCGCGCGTGGCCCCCACGCGGCGCGCGAAGGTGCCGGGCAGCGTGTACGTGGCAGACAGCTCGCGGAAGCGCGCGAAGCTGGCGTCATGAATGAGGTGATGCGTGAACGCCGTGCCGGCCTGCACCGCGGCCAGCTGCGCCCTGTCGGTGACCTCGTCGGGGTAGTACAGCTCACGGCAGAGCACGAAGGCACCGCAGCGCACGCGGTAGTTGCCGTCGAGCTTCTTGTAGCCGCCGCGCCAGTCGACGAACGCGTTCACGCGGAGGTTCTTGAACATGGTGAGACCGGCCGAGAACGAGCCTTCCTGCATGGGCACCGAGTTGCCGAGGAAGACGCGCGGCGCCTGCGCGCAGGCAATGGTGCCGCCTGCGCCGTTGTCGCACAACACGTTCGTGGCGCGGCGGGTCGTGGCGTCGTAGTCGGCGCTCACGATGCGGCGGTCCCACCAGGCCCCCGGCGCGAAGCCCACGCGGTGCCCGATGTTGCTGGACAGCGATACGAAGTCGGTCGAGCCACCGAGCGACGCGATGTTGTACGCGGTCGTCGAGCCGCTCAGCGTCAGGTCGAGCGACAGGTTGTCGCGGCGCAGCGGCGTGCCGCGCACGACCCACTCGAGCCCCTGCCGATCCACCTGACCGGCGTTGAACAGCTGCAAGCCGGGGAAGCCGTTCGACGGCGGGGCCTGGCGCGACAGAATGGCGTCACGGGTGGAGCCGCCGAAGTACGTGACCTCCAGCCCCACACGGTCATTCCACAGCCCGGCGTCGAACCCCAGCTCGAGCTCGGTGCTACGCTCCGGACCCAGGTCGGCGTTACCGGCCGACGACGGCGTGAGAAAACCGCCCGCCGCCGTGTAGGTGCGAATGGCGTCGAAGGCGCCCGGCTGGAGCCCCGACGCGCCGTAGGCGGCGCGCAGGCGCAGCTGATTCACGAACGCCGGAATGGGGAGCGACGGCTCCTCGCTCACCACCCACGAGGCGCTGAGCTTGGGATACGTGACGGCGTCGAAGTTCGTGCCGAAGGCCGAGTTGTCGTCGGTACGCACCGCTCCCGTGACGAAGAGCCGATCGTTCCAGACGAGCTGCTGCTGGATGAACGCGCCCACGGTGTTGTTCTGCGTCAGCTCGTCGGCGCCCACGTTGCGGATGGCTGCCGATGAGATGGAGGTGAGCCCCACGGCGGGGAACGTCGTGCCGCTGATGGAGCGGAAGCGCGTCTGCCGCAGATAGATCTGCCCGCCAACCGACGTGACGCTCTTGAGCGACGACGACGGCTGGAATTCGGCATTGGCGACGTAGTCGTACGACGTGAGCGTCACATCGCGCGTACTGGCCGAGATCGCGCCGGCGGTCGGCAGCCCCGACCCGGCGAACGCCGCGAAGGTGGCGGCGATGAGGTCGTTACGCGGCGTCCGGTCCTCGTTGTTCTCGGCCAGCCGGTCGAGGCCCACGATGAGCCGGTGGTTGAGCCACTTAGTCGGGCGATTGGTGAACTGGAAGCTGCCCGTGAAGCGATCGGCGTCCTGGAACACGTCGTACGCGTCGTAGTAGGCGTTGGGCGGCCCCGAACGGAAGCCCAGCTGCGGATTGCCCGGCGTGCGTGAATTCACCCCGACGCCGCCGAAGAGAAAGGACGGAGACGAGAACAGGGTACCCCAGACCGCTCCACCACCACCGGACTCGAACGGCAGGTACGTGCGCCCCGTGGTGTAGCCGAGGCTCGTCTGCAGGTCGACGCTCGGCGAGGGGTTCGCCTGCAAGTTGACGCGCAGATTGGTGCGACGGAGGCGATTGACGCGTTCGGCGCCCTGGTTCTCCTCGTACCCCCCACCCACGTAGTAGCGCACGGCGTTGGTGCCACCGGAGACCGACATCTGGATGTCCTGCAGCTGCCCGCTGGTGAAGACATCGTTGCCGAAGCGTGCGTTGAGCGAGTCGTTGAGCTGGCGTGTGGAGATGCTCACCGTGTCGAGCGCCGTGGCGCTACCGGCGCGCGGGACGGTGCCGTAGTTGTCCTCGAAGCGATTGAGCCAGTTGGGTACCCAGCTGGAACCGCCGCGCGCGGTCACGTTCCACACCGGGCGGCCCGCCGCGCCCTTCTTGGTGATGATCTGGATGACGCCGTTGGAGGCTTCGGTGCCATAGAGCGTGGCGGCGGCCGGGCCCTTGATGACTTCGATGCTTTCGATGTCATCGGGGTTGAAGTCGTTCCAGCGCGAGATCGAGGCCGAGCCGAACCCCTGATTGCTCGGCCCGGAGGCCTGCGTGTTGTCGACGCGCACGCCGTCCACGTAGATCAGCGGATCGTTGGAGAGCGAGAGCGAACTGGCGCCGCGCACGCGGATGCGCGAGCCCGTGCCCACCTGCCCCGAGCTGGCCACGATGCTCACGCCGGCGGCGCGTCCGTTGAGCAGCTCCTGAAACGAGTTCACCGGCTGGGTGGCCACGACTTCGGCCGCGTTCACGGTGGTGACGGCGTTGCCGATGGCCCGCTTCTCGGCCACGCCGGCGGTGCCCGTCACGACCAGCGACGTGAGCTCCATGGCCCGCTCGGTCAGGGCGATGCGGACGCTGGCGGCGCCGATGGTGGCCGCGACCGTCTTGGGGACGAAACCGATTCGGCGCACAGTGAGCTGGACCTCGCCGGAGCCGGTCAGCCCGGCAAAGCGGAACCGTCCGGCGGCATCGGTGGTGGTGCCCATGTTGCGCCCCTCGACGGCGATCTGGGCGTCGCTGATGGGCGCCCCGCTCCGTTCATTGACGACCGTGCCGGCAAGGGTGCCGGTCGCCTGGGCGACCGCGGCAGTGGGGGTGAGCTGTACCGCGACGGCGAGCAGGACTGCGGTCCACGGAGACCGCATCCGGCCCGCGACGTCGCGGAAGACAGATGGCAGCATGCGCCTTCTCCTGACAGAGGGGATTACACGT
Organism: Gemmatimonadota bacterium; assembly: GCA_021299375.1. GTDB lineage: Bacteria > Gemmatimonadota > Gemmatimonadetes > Gemmatimonadales > Gemmatimonadaceae > Gemmatimonas. Next base: position 30,206 of record JAJTGR010000032.1, on the reverse strand, counting down.
GTGGCGGGAAATGGTGGGCAGAAATTACGGGTTCGCTGGGGGGTGGCAAGGCGCGAATCCCGTCGATGGACCGAACTCTTCGACCCGATGTGACGGCACGCGGCTCGTCCCACCGACGAGCAGTGCTCCCAGCCGTACCCAGCGCTCGGAGTCTTGCGTTTTCCCGGGGGGGGAGCTTCGCCATGTCGAGTTGCTCGACCAATCCCGGTTTTCTCCAACTGCCGAGGTGACGATGACCATCAAGCGGAGAGCCCTGCTCGCGCTGTGCCTCCTTGCTGTCGTGGCGATCAGTCCGGTATTGAACGACGGTGTTGATGGCGGTCGCATGTTGACCGCCCAGGAGCTGCCCTGTGATGGAGAGTGCGGCGGCGGGGAAGGCGGTGGGGAGGGATGTCAGCAGACCTGCCCGCCGATGCCGGCCTGGTGCGGCAGTGGTTGTTTCTCCTGCGATGCCCTGACGCAGTGCGTCAGCTGCCGTTGCACCACCAATCCCGTGACCCGTCAGCGGGAATGCACGGAGGTCACGCGCTACCCCACCCCGAAGACGCCGTAGTCTGGAGCAATGCATCGTCACTCCTATCGTTGGGCTGTCGTCATCACCTTGGGGCTGTCGCTTCCCGCCTGTGAGAGACAACCTGCCGTCGTCACCGAACACGGCGCCTCTGTCGAAACTGCCACCGAAATGTGGACCGTTCGTTTCGACCGCGACGATCGCGGTCATGATTTCGACGAACTGCTCGTGCAGGGGGACAGGGTTCTGCTCCTCGACGGCGCTGATGCCACCGTTCACGCTCGCGATCTCCGCACGGGCGATTCACTGTGGATCGCGGGACGCCGGGGCGCAGGTCCGGGAGAGTTCCTGGTCCCAGATGAACTCGTTGATGCTGGGCCAGCGCGCTTCGGCGTGGCCGACACTCGACAGGGCCGCCTCAGCGTCTTCAGTGGGCCTGCCCTCGACGCACCCGCGGGCACGCTGCCACTCGAAGGTCAGCTCAACAGCTATTGCCGCGAAGCGACTGGCTCCTACATCGCCATACGTTTTGGCGACATGATGATTGTTCGGCTCCGCAAGGAGGCCCCTCCCGCAGTGATCGACTCCATCGTCTGGCCTGTGCCGGTGTACAACGAGGTGCTCGGATTACGGCAAGCGAGATTCGCGCGCTCGCGGGAGGGGCGTTGCATCGTGTGGCAGCCGAAGGGAGACTACTTCTTTGAGGTCACGGCTTCCGCTGAGTCGGATAGGGAGTATCGACGGTATGCGGACCCGTATCCGGCCCCTCGGATCGACCGTAGTGGCCCGTATCCTCGGGCCGTGTCCGCTCCAAGCGCAGCGAAAGATGCAGCGGTGTTCGGTGACTCGCTGTTTGTCCTGCGGGGCTCGATGTATGCGGGCCCCGGTGCGATGGTGGATGTCTACGACCTGGGGACTGGGCGTCGCATCAAGTCCCTGTCAGTTCCCCACGATGATGCGTATCAGATTGACGTGGCCACGGGTTTGCTCGTGGTCCTCAGAAGCACGGAACGCGGCTCGATACTGTCTGCCTATGCCCGGCGGTAGCAGCTGGCGTTCCGCGTGCTGGCTGGTGACGTTGGCGGCCGGCTGCGCGCAAGGCTCGAATCTCGACACCGTTCAGGTCTCAGAGGCCGCTGCGGTGCAGTTCCTGCACACCCCGTCGCTGTATACCGCCCTGAGGTCCGATGCGCCGCGATCGGTCCTCTTTGTGGACGCGACCTGTCCGAATTCGCTGGTCGCTCTCGAGGCAGCGCTGGCTGCTCCGTCCGGCACCTCGACTACGGCATTTGTTCATCGGCCGCAGACGAAACGTGACCGCGCGGCGAGGATCGAAGGCGCAGCGCTGGAATGCGCTCACCGCCAGGGCGTGCTACAGCGGTATGTGAGTGTACGCCTTGATCACCTTGCCGACCCCAACAGACCACTCACGCGGACCGCCGGCGCTTCCGGCGCCGACACCACCGCATTTCTCGAGTGCCTGAAGCGCCCGGACGTTGTGGATGTTGTCGCACGACACGAAGCCGCATCCGACAACGCTGGGGTGACCGTGGTGCCGGCGCTTCTTTCAGCCGATCGCATAGTGGTTGGGCGCGACCCCGTCGTCGAGGTGCTGCGTCGGGGAAGCCGGGCCTTGAGAGACAGCATCGTTCCCTAGATCCGACGCCCAGGATTGCTGTCAAGGCAACGCGCCCGTCCCGCCAAAGCGGAACGGGCGCTTCAGTACCGTCTCGACGGCGTGACCCGCGAACCGCCTACTTGAACGCGTTCAACCCCGTGATGGCCTGCCCGAGAATGAGGGCGTGCACGTCGTGCGTGCCCTCGTACGTGTACACGCTCTCCAGGTTCGCCATGTGGCGCATGGCGCCGTACTCGGCCAGGATGCCGTTGCCGCCCAGCAGGCGGCGCGTTTCGCGGGCGATGTCGGTGGCGATATCCACGTTGTTGCGCTTGGCCAGCGACACCTGCGTTGGCGTGAAGTTGCCGGCATCCTTGAGGCGCCCGAGATGCAGCGACACCAGCTGCCCCTTCACGATCTCGGTGAGCATGTCGGCCAGGCGCACCTGCTGGATCTGGAAGCCGCCGATGGGCTTGTCGAACATCACGCGGCTCTTGGCATAGGCCACCGCCTCCTCGAAGCAGGCAAGGGCTGCGCCGAGCACGCCCCACGAGATGCCGTAGCGCGCCTGCGTGAGGCACATGAGCGGGCTCTTGAGCCCCTTCGAGCCGGGCAGGATCGCATCGGCGGGCACATGCACGTCGGTGAGCACCAGCTCCGACGTGTCACTCGCCCGCAGCGAGAGCTTGCCCTTCTGGTCCTTGGCGTGGAAGCCCGGGGTGTTGGTGGGCACCACGAAGCCGCGAATCGACGTGTCCTCGGTGCTGTCGCCGGTCTTGGCCCAGATGATCGCCACGTCGGCCTTGGAGCCGTTGGTGATCCACATCTTGGCGCCGTTGAGGATCCAGCTGCCGTCGGCCTGCTCGCGCGCACGGGTGATCATGCCCGACGGGTTCGAGCCGTAGTCGGGCTCGGTGAGGCCGAAGCAGCCGATCAGTTCCGCCTTGGCCAACTTGGGCAGATAGTGCCGCTTTTGCGCTTCGCTGCCGAAGGCGAAGATCGGGTACATGACGAGCGCGCCCTGCACCGACGCGAACGACCGGATGCCGGAGTCGCCGCGCTCGAGCTCCTGCATGATGAGGCCGTAGGCCACACTCGACAGGCCGGCGCAGCCGTACTCCTCGGGGAGGTTGGCGCCGAGCACACCCAGTTCGGCCAATTCGGGGATGAGCTCGTCGGGGAAGCGGCCCTGGACGTAGCAGTCGCCGATGATCGGCAACACGCGCTCGTCGACGAAGCGGCGGATCGTGTCGCGGATCGCGCGCTCTTCCTCGGTGAGGGCCGCGTCGATGTTGAACAGGTCGGCGGGGTGCGCCGTCAGTTCGACGGAAGGGAGCGCGGGGACCGCGCCGCCGGTCAGGAGGTCAGTGGCCATGGGTTCGATCGACAAGAGGGGCTCGGGGACGGATCAGTCAATCTAGTCATCGCGCGTCAATGGTAAGGGCGAGGTTGGTTGACTCCGGCCAGCCGTCGATGTCGGATCAAGGTGTGGCGGCCGGCCCTCCCGAACCTGGAGGGATCCGATGCGCCGTTTTCTCGCCTACTTCATTGGGGAGCTGCTCTTCGCTCCCTGTTCGGGTGACGGGGGCGGTGCGGGGGGTACGACTCCGCCTGCCACGCCCTCAATCGGCGTTCAGCGCTCGTCCGGCGCTGGACCGGTTCCGCGGGGCGCCACCGGTACCACGGCCGTCACACGCACTCGCGGTGGCAGCTACCCGGGCTCGGTTACCCGGTCCGCCGACCACCGTTTCACCGGGGTGCCTGCCGCCGCCTCGCAGGCGTTTCCGCTTCCCACCCCGATCCTTGCTCTCACCGGCTCCCTGGCGACCGCCACCGTGACCGCCGGGCAGTCAATCATCACGTCCATCGGCGTGGCCCGTACCGGAGGCCTTACCGGTGTGTTCGCGTTCACGCGCGAGGGTGCTCCGGCCGGCATGACCGGCGAAATCGGCGGGAAGCCGGTGGAGCACCGTGTGCACCGGTATGTGAACGCGCCCCCCCCACGACCACGACCGTCGCCCCTCGGACTCACAGCCCGCCCCTGCGCGGGACCGGCACCGGCGTAGCCGCCTCACCGGGATGGGCACCGACACCTTGAACGTATCGGGGACGGCGACCGGCACCGGTCCGGGCTGAATCCGGCCACGAGCCCCTGTGAGGTCCTGCCTCGCAGGGACTCTGTCCCATGTCATCCGCTCTGCACCCCGCCCTGCAGAGCGCCGGCCGCTACCCGGCGATACGCCGCCGCCGCTCGAGCGGCGTCACATCCCGCCGTGCCGCTGGCGTGATCCCAACCGCGCGTGCCTTGGCGCGGAACTCGGGGCCGTGATCGACCGGTCGCCCGGTCTCATGCTGCCACTGGTGGACCATCTCGTGCAGCAGCGTATGTATGGCCTCGCGCCAGCCGTGCCGCGTGACGTGAGTACGCGACAGCACGATCTCCGGCGGTGTATGCCGCGAACCGGCGTCGTAGTGTCCGAGCCGCGTGGCCATGCGTCCCGACAGCCGAAGCGGGATGTTCGACAGGGTCCCACCGAACCACTGCGCATTCAGCTGCCGGTGTGCCTCGGTGAGCTGCGCGATCACGGCCAGATCACCAGGGCGCGCCGGCTCCCGGCGCCGCACCGCGGGTGCCCGCTCCACGTCGTGGGCCAGGATGACCTCGCGGGCGGCCAACCGTTCGGGCTTCGTGCGCGCCGTGGCGAACGCCACGATCGCCCGCAGCACCGACTCCGGCGCCTCGGCATAGCCCTCATGCACCCGCAGCGTACGACCGATCTGCGACACCATGACGGTGCGGGTGCGCATCAGCACCAGCGCGTCCACGCCGCGCAGCCCAAGGTCCTGCAAGCGCGAGAAAAGTACCGCCGTGCGAGCGCGTAACGCCGTGCGGCCACGGGCCGGCCGCGCCTCGTCCACCGACGGTGGGGACCCGGTCGACAAAGACGGCGCGCCCGTGGACGGCGACCGCTCGACCGGCGGCGGTACCGATGCGTCGAAGAAGAAGCCGAGCTGCAGGTCGTCGATGGCGGGCATTACGGGGAAGATGGGGCTGCCCCGTCGGCAGACGCAACCGCCGCCGCCCCTCGCGCCGGACGGTGCGCTGGCCATTATCGTTCCCGCTATGCGACCCTCGCCCAACCCGCCGCTCCCGCCCGGTCTCGCCGCCAGCTTCGAGACGGTGCGCCTGCTGGGGTCCGGTGGCATGGGCGCGGTCTGGCTGGTCCGCGACCGCTTTCTCGATCGGCTGGTGGCGCTCAAGGTGCTGCTTGTCGACGATGGCAACTCCGACCGACGCGAGCGCTTCCTGCGGGAGGCTCGCACCAGCGCCCGGCTGGAGCACCCCCACATCATCGATGTCTACCGCGCTGACGAGACCGACGGGGTAGTGTGGTTCTCGATGCGCTACATCAACGGCGAGTCGCTCGGCGACCGCCTGCGGGAGCGGCGTACGCTCTCCGTGAGCGAGTCGCTGCGCATCCTGCGCGAAGTGGCGTGGGCGCTCGCGTACGCGCATGCGCGCGGGGTGGTGCACCGCGACATCAAGCCCGACAACATCCTGCTCGACCGCGATTCCGGGCGCGCCGTACTCACCGACTTCGGTATCGCACGCGACTCCGGGGCGGCGAGTTCACTGACCATGCACGGCAGCGTCCTGGGGTCCGTGCACTACATGAGCCCGGAACAGGCCGCCGGAGAGGACGTGGACGGCCGGAGCGATCTCTATTCGCTGGGATGTGTGGCCTACCACTCGCTCGTGGGTGCGCCCCCGTTCGACGGGACGCCCCAGAGTGTGCTCGTGGCTCACGTGACCAAGTCCCCGCCGCCGCTGGGGAGCGTCGCGCCACACCTGGCGCCGAGCGTGATCGCGGTGGTCGAGCGATGCCTCGCCAAGGACCCCCAGCAGCGCTATGCCTCCGCAGACGCCCTCGCGGGTGCGCTCGACGGCGTGCTCCGCGAGGTGGAGGCCAGCGAGCGCGCCCTCGCCGACGCCGCGCCGGGGGGCCTGCTGTCCGAAGCCGACGCACTGGCGGTCTGGCAGCGCGCCGCGCAGTTGCAGGCCGAGGCGGCGCATCGCATGGAGCGATCCGCCATGCTGCAACCGGCCCGCCCGCCGGCGACGAATCCCTCGGCCGCTGAGCAGGACACCGACGCCGACGGCTACCGCGTCCGCGATGTGGAGACGGCGGCCATCGAGGCCGGCATCTCCCGGCAGTATGTCGCCCTCGCGCTCGCCGAGATGCGGGCGCGCGGGTCTTCAGGTGCCCCCGTCGTGCGCGTGAGTGAGCGCGAGGACCGCCGGTTCACCCTGCTCATGGGAACGGCCGACCGGGCCATCTCGGTGTCCCGGGTCATACCCGCCGCCCCGAAAGCCACCCTGCAGGCGCTGGGCGCCGTGTTCACCTCACCGCCTCGCAGCTTCACGGTGCAGGATACGGTGAATGGCCACCCGCTCGACGGGGGCATCCTGCGCTTCAAGGTGCCGCGCCTGACCGAGACATACAGCCATCCCTCCTTGGCGTTCGACAAGCAGCAGGCGCTCCGATTCCGCCTGGAGCAGATCGAACTCTTCGACTTGAGTGTCACCCTCGCTGCGCGCGGCACCGCGGCCCAGCCGGCGTGCGAAGTGATCATCACGGGTGATCTGCGCGCCGGCTTGCGCCAGAACGTGAAAGGGGACCTGAGGTTCATGGGAGGCGCCGGCACCCTGGCCTTTGGTGGCGCGGCCAAGGGGCTCGCCGCGCTCATGGGGCTGGGCCTGCTGTCAGCTCCGGCGCTGGTCGGCGCCGCCGGGGCGTCCATAGCGGCCGCCGCGGCCACGGCCGTCTGGTATCGCTGGCTCTTCCGGGGGGCGCTCGCCGGCGCCGTCCACGAGTTGCAGCAGCTCCTGCTCGAAGTCGAGCGTCACCTCACCCGCGAACAGCTGTTCATGGGAGAGCCGGTGCGCCTGCCGTCACCCGAGGGACGGTCACCGTGATCGGCCCGGGCCGAAATGCCGCGACCGCCGCATCGTAGCTCCAGGCCGTCACGGAGATCGAGTCCGCCGTCGCCTCGATCACGTTGAGGGCACTCGGTCGGTGCCCTCGCATGCGGTCGGACAGCGTGTTGGCCGCGCTCACGACGAATCGTCCCGTGGCCCGCTCCACGAGTTCGGCGCGCTCCTCGTGGTCATGCCCGGTGCACACCACGTCCACCGGCATCGCCGCGATGGCGTCGAGCGCCCGGTGCGGCGCCTTGAGCCCCCACCGGCTTGAAAGACGCCCCCGCACCACGTTGTGATGCACCACGAGAATGCGCAGGTCGCCGGCCGCGGCGGCCACCAGCCGGCGATGCGCGCCCTCCAACTGGGCCGCGGTCAACCCACCCTTCACGCGCCAGTCCCGCGGGTACCAGGTGAGCGCTTCCGGCCGGGTGCCCCACGCTGAGTTGAGCCCCACCAACGTGACGCCGGGAGCCTCGACCGTCGGCTCGAGGTCGGGCGCGATGTAGTGGCGGTACTTGGCATGCACTCGCGCGTACTCGCCGAAGCCGAACGGCGCATGCCACCACGCGGCATCGTGGTTACCCGGCACGACCAGAGTGGGCGCGATGGCCCGGAAGCGGTCGAGGATGTCGCGGGCCGCCAGGAACTCCACGTCGCGGGCGCGCTGCGAGACGTCGCCGGAGACGACGATTGCCGACCACGGCGACGCCCCCGCCAGATCGAGCGCCGCCTCCACGTGCGCCGCCACGAAGGGCCGTCCGCAATGGATGTCCGAGAGGTGCAGCACCCGCACCGGCGGCCCCCCGCCGCCCGTCGCGCTCGGCGCGTCAGCCAAGGGCCGCGATCACCGCGTCGGTGAACTCGTCGGTGCCCGCCGTGCCGCCGAGGTCGCGCGTCAGCACCGTGCCGGCGCGTATGGTGCCCTCGAAGGCATGGCGGATGCGCTGGGCACGGGTGCCGTCGCCGAGGTGCTCCAGCATCATGCACGCCGCCAGCACGAGGGCCCCGGGGTTGGCCACATTCTTTCCGGCAATGTCCGGGGCGGTGCCGTGCACCGCCTCGAAGATGGCCGCGTTGGCCCCGATGTTGGCCCCCGGCGCCAGCCCCAGCCCGCCCACCAGCCCGGACACCTCATCGGACAGGATGTCCCCGAACAGGTTGGTGGTCACCACGACATCGAACTGCTCCGGCCGCATCACCAGATGCATGGCCATGGCATCGATGATGCGCTCCTCGAACTGCACCCGCCCCTCGAACTCGCGGGCCACCATGCGGCCCACGTCGAGGAACAGCCCCTGGGAGAACTTGAGGATGTTGGCCTTGTGCACGAGTGTGACCTTCTTCCGCCCGTGGGCCAGGGCGTACTCGAACGCATAGCGCACGATGCGCTCCGAGCCGTGCCGGGTGATGATGGCCACCGACTCGGCCGCCGCCTTGGGGTCGTCCCCGATGCGGACGTAGTGCTCGACGCCGATATAGAGCCCCTCGGTGTTCTCGCGCACCAGCACGATATCGATGTCGGCAAACCGGCCCGGGACGATGGTGTACGCCGGCCGCACGTTCGCGTAGAGATCGAACGTTTTTCGCAGCGCCACATTGATCGAGCGGAACCCCTCGCCTACGGGCGTCTCCAGCGGGCCCTTGAGCGCCACCCGCGTCCGCCGGATGGAATCGAGCGTTGCCTCCGGGATGGGGTCGTTCCAGCGGGCGACGCCCGCCATACCGGCGACCTGCCGGTCCCACTCGATTTCGGCGCCGGCGGCCGCGAGAATGCGGACGGTCGCCTCGGCAATCGAGGGGCCGATGCCGTCGCCGGGGATCAGCGTGACTGGGGTGGGCATGCCGGAATGATACCCACGTGCCCCGCGGCGCCGCACCCGTCCAACGGTGTGCCGCCGTCTCCCGTACCCTCGCATTGACAAGCCCGCGTCCCGCAGCGCATATCGGCTGAGCCTTCCCTCCTTCCTTTCCTCCGCGACACCCGCGTGCTCAAAACCCTCCCCTGGATTGGCGTCGCCGCGCTCGGTGCCGGCGCCCTCGCCACCATTGCTCTGTCGCAGGGCGAGCAGATCAGCGCCGCCTGGCTGCTCACGGCTGCGGTCTGCACCTACCTGATCGGCTATCGGTTCTACAGCCGCATCGTCGCGCACGACATCTTCAACCTCGACCCGGAGCGGGCCACCCCCGCCGAGCGACTCGACGACGGGCGCGATTTCGTCCCTACCAACAAATGGGTCGTCTTCGGGCACCACTTCGCCGCCATCGCCGGCCCGGGGCCGCTGGTGGGCCCCACCCTGGCCGCGCAATTCGGCTTCCTCCCCGGCGCCCTCTGGATCCTGGTGGGGGTGGTCCTGGGTGGTGCGGTGCAGGACTTCGTGATCCTCTGCGCGTCCGTGCGCCGCGACGGCAAGTCCCTGGGCCAGATGGCCAAGGAGGAAATCGGCTCCGTGGCCGGCGCCACGGCGCTCATCGCCGTGCTGGGGATCATGATCATCCTGATCTCCGTGCTCGCCCTCATTGTCGTCAACGCGCTCCGCGACAGTGCCTGGGGCACGGTGACCATCGGCCTCACCATCCCCATCGCGATCGCCATGGGGCTGTACCTGCGCTACCTGCGCCCCGGCGCCGTGCTGGAGACCACCGCCATCGGGCTCGTGCTGCTCGCGCTGTCGCTGTATGCGGGCAAGTGGGTCTCGGAGTCGGCCACCTGGGCTCCCGTGTTCACGCTGAGCGGCACCACGCTTTCGCTGATCATCATGCTGTACGGCTTCGCCGCCTCGGTGCTGCCGGTGTGGCTGCTGCTGGCCCCCCGCGACTACCTCTCGGCGTTCGTGAAGATCGGCGTCGTGATTGCGCTCGGTGTCGGCATCCTGGTGGTGCTGCCGCCGCTCGAAATGCCGCCCGTCACCAAGTTCATCGACGGCACCGGACCGGTCTTCGCCGGCAAGCTGTTCCCGTTCGTCTTCGTCACGATCGCCTGCGGCGCCATCTCGGGATTCCACGCGCTCATTTCATCGGGCACCACGCCCAAGATCCTCAAGCGCGAATCCGACGCCCGCCTCATCGGCTATGGCTCGATGCTCACCGAGTCGCTGGTCGCCATCATGGCGCTCATCGCGGCCTGCGTCCTCACGCCGGGCATCTACTTCGCCATCAATTCGCCCGCCGGCGTGATCGGCACGACGGCAGTCAGCGCCGCTGAGGCCATCAACACCTGGGCGCTCTTCAAGCCCATCTCGGCGGCCGATCTCGAGACGCTCGCCCGCCAGGTCGGCGAGACCTCGCTGCTCTCGCGTACCGGCGGGGCCCCCAGCCTGGCCGTCGGCATGGCGCACCTCTTCTCGCAGGCGCTCGGCGGGGAAAGCTCGATGGCGCTGTGGTACCACTTCGCCATCATGTTCGAGGCGCTGTTCATCCTCACCACGCTCGATGCCGGCACCCGCGTGGGCCGCTTCATGCTGCAGGACATGCTCGGCAACGTCTACAAGCCGCTTGGCCGCGTGTCCTGGTACCCGGCGGTGGTGCTCACGAGCGCCATCTTTGTCTGCATGTGGGGCTATTTCCTGTATCAGGGCGTGACCGACCCGCTCGGCGGCATCAACTCGCTCTGGCCCCTGTTCGGCATCTCGAACCAGCTGCTGGCCACGGTCGCACTGTGCGTAGGCACCACCGTCATCATCAAGATGGGCAGGGCCAAGTATGCCTTCGTGACGCTGCTGCCCATGACCTGGCTGGTGATCGTCACCATGACGGCCGGGCTCACCAAGATCTTCTCGGCCGACCCCAGGCTCGGCTTTCTCTCGCACGCCACGCTGATCGAGGGACAGATCGCGGCCGGGACCCTGCCCGCCAACATCAAGTCGGTCGCCGCGGCGGAGCGCATGATCTTCAATGACCGCCTCGATGCAGCCGTCGCGGCGTTCTTCCTCGTGTCGGTGGTCGTGATCCTCGCCGCGTCGATCAAGGAATGGCTGGCGGTGCTGAACGGCCGCACGGCCACGGCCTCCAGTGAGACGCCGTTCGTGCGGACGCAGCTCTCCGGGGCATGAGCAGACTGGCCGGTGCCGCCGGATTCGCTACGCCCCTTACGCGACCCGGCGGCACCAGCGCATTCGGGCGGTGATGCCGTCCGGCAGCACCACCTCCAGCAACTGCTCGCCGAGACCGCGGTAGCGCGGCGGGCGGGCCCGCGGTGACTCGCCGTCGGCGAGGTCGAAGGTGCCGCGGAACGCGGCTTCGAGCTCGCCAGCGCGGGGAATGTCGCCAAGCGCGACAAACAGGCGCCCGAGGCCGGCGCGGCGTTCGGCACGCACCCCGAACAGCATCTCCCGCGGGTTGAAGCAGGCACCGAAGACCTGCATTTCGGCCAGTTGCAGGCGCCGGGCTGGATGCATCGAGGTATCGAGGGCCAGCCGCACGAGCGAGTCGCTCGCCGGGTCTCTTGCGGCGCGAAGCAGGGGCGCCGGACCGAGTGGCGGGAGCGGAGAAAAGGACTCGTTCAGCACCTGCAACCGGTCGGCGGCTCCGGCCAGCGCCGGATCATTCGCCTGCCGGGCTACGCGTCCCAGCAGCTTGGCACTCTCCTTGATCTGCGCCTTGCCGATCATGACGTCGATGGCAAACGGCTGGTCGATCAAGTGACGGGCCCCGGCGAGATTCTCCCGCGCGCGCAAGAGAGCATCGGACACGTCCCCGCGCGCCAACGCCGAGTCGGCATCGGCCGCGTTCGCACGTCGCAGCGCCGTGAGGACCGAGTGGCGCCGAATCGGAAGCTGGTGCATGTCCGCTGGGGCGCCGAAGCCGGGGCGATAGCCCCAGAACGCCGGCAGCGGCGCGCTTCTGGCCCACGCACGGTACAGCGACAACTCGGTCGACGACACGACGGTACGCGGGGGCACGGGCGTGCGGGGTTCGGCAATCCAAGACCGCTTGAGTGACGCATCGCCGGTCAGGGCGACAAAGGCCGATAGTCGGGCCGAGTCCAGCGTTTGCGCGGTGCCGAGCGGCGCCACCAGCGAGTCCAACAGGCCAGAGAGGACGCGGAACTGTCCCGCCGACGCGGACTCGGGTGAAGGCGAGGGCACTCCCGCACGGGCCCAGCGCCGTGGCGGGTCCGTCGCCACATACACCCCGACCGCCGTCGCCGCACTCACAGCGCCCGCGACAGCGAGCCCCAGCAGCGCCAGGAGGCGGGAAGCGGACGATGTCGTGGAGGGGCGCGTGGAGTCTCGCATTCCGGCGGCAGGGGTACGATCTTTCGGGGAAGTCCCCTCCCAACGTGTCAGCCCGACCGGCGTCACCGATTCATCACGCTCAGGCCCTTCGCCGTCACGTCATGAGCTCTCCGGGCCCTGTTGCCGTCCCCCTGAAGGCTGGTCGCGCGGCCAGCGTCTCCCGTCTGGCGCGAGTCCGCCACGCCCTGCAGCGGGCACTCGCGATCGTGCGCCGCATCATCGGCGTGCCCGACTACGAGACGTACCTCGCGCACATGCGGCGGCATTATCCGCAGTGCACACCGCTCGATCCGGCCACCTTCGAGCGCGAGCGGTTGAACGACCGCTACCGCAGCCTGGGTTCGCGCTGCTGCTGACCGCGGCGTCGCGCCGCTGACCGTCCGCGTCCACGCCTGTGGGAGCAGCTACGCCCGCGCGTACCGCGACAAGACGTCAGGAAGGAGCAACGCGTGGCGGCGTGGCCGGCAACAGCGCCAGCCACGCCGCGGCCGCCAGGGCGAGCCCGGCGCCCATGAAGAACGCCGTCCCCGACGACCACGCATCCCACACCGTGCCGAACACCACGCTCGCCGGCAGCGCGGCGAACCCCACGAGCCCGTGGTACCACCCGAAGGCCGTGCCACGTCGCTCGGTGGGTACGAGATCGGCCACGAAGGCCTTTTCGGTGCCCTCGGTGAGCCCGAACACCACGCCGTACAGTGCGAACAGCGCCCAGGCATGCCACGGGTGCGCGGCCAGCGCGAAACCGGCGTACACGGCCGCGTAGAGCAGCCAGCCGGTCACGATCAGCGGCCGGCGCCCCACGCGGTCGGAGAGGGCGCCCCCCGGTGTGCTGGAGGCGCTTTTCACCACGTGGAGCGCCACCCACAGGAGTGGTAGCAGCGCCGTTGGCACCCCCAGCTGCGACGCGCGCAGCAGCAGGAAGGCATCGGTGGAGTTGCCCAGCGTGAACAGCAGGATGGGGGCCAGGGTGCGCCAGAAGTGCCGCGGCAATGGGGCGGCGGCGGCCACCTCGGTCGCCGACGACCGCACCGGCGCCGCCGCGTGAGGCAGCGCCGCGTGAGGCAGCGCCGCGTGAGGCGGCACGGCCACATCCTTCACGAACAGCACCGCCACCACCACCGCGAGGGCGCCAGGCACGGCTGCCACCCAGAACACGTCGCGCACGGCCATACCCAGCCCCGAGAGGCAGGCCAGCGCAATCAGCGGCCCCACCACTGCACCGGCGTGATCGGCCGCCCGGTGAAAGCCGAACACCCGCCCGCGCTCCGCCAAGGGTGCCGACGCCGCCAGCAGCGCATCGCGCGGTGCGCCGCGGATGCCCTTCCCCACCCGGTCGGTAAGCCGGATCAGCAGCACCTGGGTGCCGCTCTGCGCCAGCGCCACGAGGGGTCGCACGAGCGACGCGATGGTGTAGCCGGCCACGATCAGCGGCTTGCGCCGCGCCACCCGGTCCGACCACCATCCACTCAGCAGCTTGAGCAGCGACGCCACCGCCTCCGCGCCCCCCTCGATGATGCCCACCATCTTCACCGACGTCCCGAGCGTCCCCACGAGAAACAGGGGCAGCAGCGGCGCGATGATTTCGCTCGAGGCATCCGTGAGGAACGACACTGCCGACAGCGCGAGCACGTTGCCGCGGGGACGCCAGCTGTGACGGGGCGGTGCGTCGCTGGCGTCCGGCATCGGGTCGGATGATGAAGTGGACAGGTCGAGCCTCCGCGGTGGCATCCGCGCATGGCCACGAGCCGTGGCTGGCGGACCTCTGCGCCGGCTGGCGACGCCGGCAGGATTGGGTGCTGCAGCAGCAGATCGCCTGTGCGCGCATCGCCGCTCCCACCGGGAATGAAGGCACCCGCGCCGCCCACGTGCAACAGGCATTGGCGATGCTTGCCGGGCTGTCGGTGTCGCGCGACCGCAGTGGCAACGTCTGCGCCGTGGTCACGCCAACGTCGAGGCCGTCCTCCGTCGACGACGCCGCACCGATCGTCTGCCTCGCGCACCTCGACACCGTCTACGTCTCCGACGACGCCGTGGAGGTCGTCCGCGATGGATCGCGGGTATGCTGTCCGGGCATCGGGGACAATGGACGCGGCCTGGCCGCCCTGCTGGTACTCGCCGATACGCTTCACGCACCGGAGACGCGGGCGCGGCTTCGGCGCCCCGTGCATCTCGTGGCGACCGTGGGCGAGGAGGGTGAGGGCAACCTGCTGGGTGCCCGTACCTGGTTCGACGACGCCGCCGTACGCGGCCTCCGGCCCAGCGCCGCGATCGCCATCGACGGCCCGGGCGACGAATCGATCGTGCACCACGCCATCGGGTCACTGCGCCTCCGCATCACCATGCGCGGCAGCGGTGGGCACCCGTGGGTGCACGCCGGTGCCCCGAATCCCATCCATGCGCTGGGCGCGTTCATCGGCATTGCCGATCGACTCGGCGACGGCACCCGCCGCCAGCGCACCGTCACCATCACCCGCATGCATGGTGGGGACTCACTCACCGGCATTCCCCAGCAGGCGTGGGTCGACCTCGATGCACGCTCCCCATCCGCTGCCGGCTTGGCGCGCCTCCGGCAGGAGCTCGAGCATGCCGCGTACGCCGTCGCCCGCGACGCCACGTGCCACGACCCGTCGCGGCCGCTCACGGTCGAGGTGGCCGTGCTCGGCAGCCGTCCGGCGGGTGCCCTCGAGAGCGAGTCACCGCTCGTACAGGCCGCCGTACGCGCGACCCAGACGGTAGGCCGCAAGCCCCGGTCGGCCAGCGCCTCCACCGACGCCAACGTGCCGCTGGCCCGCGGTATTCCCGCCATCGCCATCGGGGCCGGCGGCATAGGGGGTGGCGCCCATACCCGAGACGAGTGGTACGACGACGCGCACGGCAGTGCCGGCATCGAGCGTGTCCTGCACCTCGTCCTCGGCCTGGCCCTGGCCCTGGCCGACGTCAGGCCACGTGCTACCCGGTGATCTCGAACGCCGGCGGTCCCGGCGCCGTGGCAAAGAACTGGGCGCGGTGTGCCGCGCGATGCACGCGGAGATAGCGCTCACGCCAGCGCGCCGCGAAGGCATCCGCCTCCCCGACAGGTACCATCGCCCACACGCTCCCGCCGAAGCCGGCACCAAACGCGCTCGCGGCATCAGCTCCGAGTTCGCGGGCATAGCGCTGGAGATGCACCGTTTCCGCGATCTGATTTTCGAGCGCTCGCTCCGCCCCCGCCTGCGACTGATCGACCAGGCGACCGAAGCGGGCAAGGTCTCCCTGCTGCAACGCGTCCGCCGCACCGGGGACGAGGACGAACGTTTCGTCGAAGAACTGTCCGAGCCGGGCCACAAGGTGGTGGGCGGGGAACTCCGCCGATGCGTTTGCCTCCGCCGCGTCCACCAGCGCGACCGGCACTTCCGACATCGGCGCCCCGTCTGCCGCGAGAAGGAACGCCTCGCGCAAGGTGTGCGCACGCGGACGTCCCGTCGCCTCGGCGTGGCCATTCCACGCCGCC
Source organism: Gemmatimonadota bacterium (assembly GCA_021299375.1). Lineage (GTDB taxonomy): Bacteria > Gemmatimonadota > Gemmatimonadetes > Gemmatimonadales > Gemmatimonadaceae > Gemmatimonas. The sequence goes on along the minus strand of JAJTGR010000032.1, from coordinate 14,366 downwards.
ACCAGACGATGCGCCGTGCGTGCCGCCCGGTTGTAGCGGTCTTTCGCTCCGCCGGTCTTGGACGCCACCACGCCGCTCACGCCCACCACGAAGCAGTGGGTCGCCGGCCATTCGACCGAACGCTCGTACTGCACGGGGGCCCAGCGGTACACGTCGAGACGCCCCGGATCGCTGCAGAGGATGGCCGTCTGGTCCTGAGCCCCGCCCATCGTACCCACGCCACGCTCCCCCGTGAGCCCCCCGTAGTCGCCGCCGTTCTCGACGGCGCCGATGTAGCCCGCCAGGGCCGGGCGGTCGGGAATCGCCGGCGCCCAATCCGGGTGCGTCGGAAGGTCGAAGAGCGCCGCGAACACCAGCGTGAGCCCGACGGTGAGCGCACTCGAACTGGAGACCCCGGCCGCCGGCGGCAGGTTGCTCGCCAAGGCAACGTCAACGCCCTGCACCATCGTCCCGAAGTTCCGGCTCAGCCGCTGCATCACCGTGCGCGGATAGATCGTCCACGGCATGGCGCCTCGCGTTGGCGCATCGAGCGACAACGCGGTCGCCTCCCGGCGGCGGGCATCACGCAGCACGACTTGCCGATCGCCTCGGGGGCGCGCGATCAGCACCATGCCACGCTCCACCGCACACAGCAGCGAACGGCCACCGGCATAGTCCACGTGCTTACCCAGCACCTCGATGCGCCCGGGCACGATCCACACCCGGCGTCCATCGGACGGGACCTCACCATCGTCGAGGGCCTGATGGGCTTGGCGCAGGAGCTCGCGATACGCGACCGCGACCGGCGGTGAGAAGGCCGCAGCCTCGAATGATTGCCGTACGAACAAGTCGGTCAACGTGGTAGACATGGACACCTACGGCTGCGGCTCGATGTCGCCGAGTCGCGCCGCGACGACCGCTACGTCGGCTCGTCGCGACAGGTCGAGCACCGGCGCCGCCATGCGAATGGCGCGCACCCGCACGCCATCACGCAGGGCCAGCGCCACCGCCTCGGGCAACTCGAACTCACCGCGACGCGAGCGTGGCACGCGCCGGCAGGCATCCACGATGTCCGGCGTGACCGCCCAGAGGTTCATGCCTACCCAGCGCGCCGCCGAGCTGGCCAGGTCGAGCGCCTCGCCGGGCTTCTCGATGATCCCGGCGAGGTAGCCGTCGTCGGTCACCGTGAGCACGGCAAACGCCCGTACCCGTTCGGCGTCGATGTTGCCCTCGCCCCCGAGCGTTTCGCGATCGAAAGCGATGGTGCCGGCCGAGTCGTCTGCCGCCAGCGCCCGATAGGCCTCCACCGGGTAGTAATTGTCGGCATTGAGCACGAGGAACGGCGCCGCCCCCACCAGCGTCGCCGCCGTGGTCACCGCGTTTGCCGTTCCGATCGGTTCCGGCTGGACCGCAAAGCGCACACGCACGCGCCGCGGCGGCGCCTCGACGGTGAAGTGTCGGCGTATGGCCTCGTGCTGCGGGCCGATCACCAAGACCACGTCGTCGACACCGGCATCGGCCAACGCCGACAGCACATACTCGAGAAAAGGCCGTCGGATCGGAATCATCCCCTTGACCCCCGCCTCGGCGACCACCGACTGCGACGCGTTGAGCGCCGCACCGTCGTCGGCCTGGCGCATGCGCGTCCCGAGACCGGCGGCCATGATCACCGCCGTCCGAATCATGGGCGCGGGCGGCTCACGGACTGCTGGCCGGTCCTTGCGGCGCCGTGGAGGCCCGCCACGCACCACGCGTGAAGTCGGGGAACCTGACCGGCGCGCTGCCCTTGCGGATCGACTGCTCGCACAGCGCGTACGGCACACTCCACGCCGCGGCATCGTACACGTCGAAGTCGGGGGCCAACCCTTCGCGCATGCACTGGATGAGCCGATAGGCCATGATGAAGTCCATGCCGCCGTGGCCGCCGTTCTTGCGCGCGAGATCGCCGACCGCCGTCCAGAGCGGATGCTCGTACTGGCCCTTGAATTCGCTCAGCGGAGTCCAGCGTTCGCCCCCCGGCGCGCCATCGATGTACAGGCGCGGTGGGTAGTCATTGAACACCGCCTTCGAGCCCTGCAGGTTGTTGAGGCGTGAGTACGGACGCGGATTCACCACGTCATGCTGCAGCAGGATGGTGCGCCCCTTGGCGGTCTTGATCAGCGACGTGTTCATGTCGCCGGCCTTGTACGTCTCGCTCCACTTCGGGCTGTCCTTCGGCTCGTTCCGCTCCCGCCACTCCGTGAGGCCCGCTTCGGGCGACGACATCGACACCACGTACTCGAACCGGTCGCCGCGGTGGATGCCCAGATACTGCGCCACCGGTCCAAGTCCGTGCGTCGGATAGAAGTTCGTGTCACGTTCGGTGTGCGGGAACCGCCGCCACAATCCTTCGTCGCGGTTCTCGAACAGGATCTTGCGCAGGTCGTGCAGGTACGCCGCCTCGGCATGCAGCAGCGTACCGAACACCCCTTCGCGTACCATGCGCAGCACGGTGAGTTCGCTGTTGCCGTAGCAGCAGTTTTCCATCATGAGGCAGTGCCGCCTGGTCTTCTCCGAGGTGTCGACCAGCTCCCATGCCTCATCGACCGTGAGCGCGATCGGCACCTCGCTGCCGCAATGCTTGCCGGCCTTCATGGCCGCCAGCATCACCGGCGTGTGCCACGGCCAGGGCGTCGCCGTGTACACGAAATCGACCTCGTCGCGCTGGACCAGTCGGAGGAAGTCCCGTTCACCGTCAGTGAACAGCACCGGCGCCTGGCGGCCCGCCTTGGTGACCATCGCAGCCGCGCGCTGGGCCTTCTCCGGCACGATGTCGGCGAGCGCCGTGATCTCCACGCCCTCGATGGCGAGCAGCTCGCCGAGGACCGACCGGCCGCGCAGTCCGGTGCCCACGATCGCGACGCGCACGACATCGTGCCTGGCAAAGGGCACGCCGAGCATCGAGCCGTTTCCAGCCGGCGTCGGCGCCATCAGGTCGACACGCCAGTCGTCGGTGCTCGCCAGCAGGCGGGCGGGTGTGGCGGCCAGCGCAGCGGCCGCCGCCGCGGCGGCCCCCGTGAGCAGGTCGCGGCGTGACAGCTCGCTCATGCATCCCCCCGAATTGCCGAGTGGTCCCCGATCGACATGCACCCCTTCACCCCGTCCACCACCACGTGGTCCCCGAGAAACGAGTCATGCAGCGCGGCGTTGAGGATCTGCACGCCGTCACCGGCCACGGTATCGCACACCGTGGCATGACGCACCACGCTGCCGGCGCCCAGCGACACGTTCGGCCCCACCGTCGCGTGCTCGATCGTGCAGCCATCCTCGATGTAGACGGGCTCCACGATCGTGGCCCCGGCGCCCAGCTGCGCCGGCCGGCGCGCGCGCCCCTTCGCGAGCATCGTGCGGTTCGTGTCGAGCAAGGTTTCCAGCTGCCCTGCGTCGTACCAGCCCTCCACGTCGACCACCCGGATCTTGGCACCGTGGTCGATCATGTACTGAAAGGCATCGGTCAGATACCACTCCCCCTTGTTCGGAGCGGTCGTCAGCACGTGATCGATCCCCTCGTACAGCAGTTGCCAGTTGCGAATGTAGTACAGGCCGATGTTGGCGCGCCTCGAAATCGGCTCGCTGGGCTTCTCGACGATCTTCGTCATGTGACCGTTGGAATCGGTGACCACGACGCCGAAGCGCTGGTAGTCCTCGACTTCCTTCGTCCAGATGATGCCGTCGTCGGTTGAGTCCTTCACGATGCTGAGGTCCGCGTCGAAGATCGTGTCCACGAAGATGATGAGCACGGGCTGGTCGACGTAGGGCTTGGCCAGTGCCACCGCCCCGGCCGTACCATCCTGCACCGCCTGTTCGATGAACACGCTCGGGATGTCGTACGTCGCCCGCGCGTACGCCTCGACCTTGTCCTTGAGGTGCCCGGTGATGTACACCACCTGTTCGACATTCCCCAGTCGCTGCACGTCGTCCATGACGTAGCTCATGACCGGACGGCCGGCCACCTTGAGCATGGGCTTGGGGACCACGTGGGTGTGGGGGCGCAGCCGCGTCCCCTTGCCGGCGAGCGGGATGATGACCTTCATGTCGGGCGGAGTTCCGTGTCGGGAGTCGGGGGGAAGATGCTCCCAAGATGCAGAGCGGCGCCGCCTCCGGGGAGGGGCGCCGCTCACCAATGTGTCCGGGCCACCAGCCAGTCAGGGGGCGCTGGTCCCTTCGCGCCCGTAGCGGTCCTTGAGGCGCACCACATCGTCCAGCTCCGGCGTGCTCGCCTCGAGCACGTCGCAATCGGTCACGGCCTCCATGTAGTGGATCGTCCCCGGCGTGATCCGGAACGCCTGTCCGGCGGTCAGCGCCTGATCGCGCAGCTCGGTGTCGCCGGGCAGCTGCACCCAGTACTTCATCTCGCCGGTGAGCAGGTACACCGTTTCGTCCTTGCGCTCGTGGTACTGCACCGAGAGCGCCTGCCCGGCCGTGATGTGGAGGATCTTCCCCACGTACCGGTCGGTATGCGCCCACACTGTCTCGTGTCCCCACGGCTTGGGTACATGGCGTACGTCCACTCGACCACTCATGTGCAGCCCCCCGGTAGCGAAAAGCGAGCGATCCCGGCCGAAGGCCGCCGGGGTCGGGACGATCAGACCCGCGACGCGCCCATGCGTCGGCGCAACATGGCCAGCTTGCGGCGCAGCGAGCCATCCATGACCGTATCGCCAATGCGCACCACGACGCCACCGAGAATGGCCGGATCGATCGCCACGTGCGGCACGACCTGTTTGCCCACCGCCTTCGACAGCCGCTCGGCGATCATCGCCATCTCCGGCTCGCCGGTCTCCCGGGCCACCGTGACGCGGGCATGCACGATCCCCTGCGAGGCGTCGAGCAGCGTATCGTACTCGTCGGCGATCGTCGGGATGAGCATCTGGCGGCGGTTCTTCACCAGCTGCTGCAGAAAGCGCAGGAACAGCCGCGGTACGCGGTCGCTGAGCGCCTTGGAGAGCACGTCGGCCTTGGACTCCGCGGCGATCCGCGGCGACTCGAGGAATCGCGCGAGCATCTCATCGGTGCGAATGGCCGTCGCGACCTGGCGCAACATGCTCCCCCAGCCCGACGGATCATCCGCCTTGCGGGAGAGCGCCAGCAGCGCCTCGGCGTAGTTTCGGGCGACCGACTCGCCCTGCACGCCGGCGGGCATCAGCGGGCCGCCTTGCCGTCGAGCGACGCGAGGAACGACTCGACGATCTGACGGTTACCCGCGGAGTCGAGGTTCTGCTCGATGACGCGTGACGCGCCGGCGATGGCGAGATCGACCGCCTCGCGGCGCAGGTCGGCGATGGCCGCGGCCTTTTCGCCATCGATGGCCCGACGGGCCTGCTCGATCATCTCTTCCTGCTGCTGCTTCGTCTGGGCAATCAGGTCGGTGCGCATCTTCTCGGCCGTGGCGCGGCTGTCGGCGATGATCTGCTGCGCCTCGGTGCGCGCCGCCTCGAGCTGGGCACGCTGCTGCGCGAGCAGGGCCTCGCTCTCGGCGCGGTCGCGCTTGGCGCCCTCGATGGCGTCCTCGAGCGCCTTCTCGCGCGCTTCCACGGCGGCGAACAGCGGCTTGAAGGCAAACTTGGCCAGCACGAACAGCAGGAGGCCGAAGATGAGCAGCGTCCAGAACATCAGCCCGACCTTGGGGTCGAGCAGCCCCGGGGCGCTTTCGGCTTCCGAGGCCATGGCCGGGGTGGCGGAGAGCATCAGCACAGCAGCGAGCGCGCCGGCACGGCGGGCAGACAGAGCGAACATGGAGGAGTCCACGAAGAAAGAGGGTGCGGCGGGGCGCCCGGCTGGACGCCCCGCACGCGCGCACATCAGAACGTGATCTTGCCCTGAATCAGGAAGCCGACCACGACGCCGAACAGCGCCGCGCCTTCGACGAGCGCCGCCAGGATGAGCGCGGCCGTCTGGATGCGACCCGCCGCTTCCGGCTGACGCGCCATGCCTTCCACGGCCGAGCCACCGATACGGCCGATGCCCATGCCGGCGCCGATCACGGCGCCACCGGCGGCGATGCCGGCACCGATCATCGCCAGGCCCTTCGGATCCTGCACCACCGGCGCGGCGGCCTGGAGGATACCCATGATTTCCATCGTATGACTCCGATTGAGTAGTCGTGTGGATGCTGCCCTCCCGACGGACACTCGGGTCCGCATGTCCCGTCGACGAGCCTTGGGAGGCTCAACGGGTTTTCCCGGTCGCTCGACCGGCTACGACGTCCGCGGCCCGGGAGTGGGGCGTGGGACCTGTGCCATGCCTAGTGGTGCGCTTCGCGGATCTGCCCGATGAACACCGATGCCAGCAGCGTGAAGATGAACGCCTGCAGGAACGCCACGAACAGTTCCAGCATGCTGATCGCGGTCGCCATCAGGACGGGCACCGGCGCCACGACGTAGCTTCGGAACGTGAACACCAACCCGATGAGGGCGAGCAGCACGATGTGCCCCGCCGTCATGTTCGCGAACAGACGCACCGCCAGCGCGAACGGCTTGGAGAGCTTGCCCACCATTTCGACCGGCGACATCACCAGGAACATGATGATGCGCATGGGGAACGGCAGGTCCTTGTTCCAGTAGAAGATCGTGCTGAGGTACCCCACGCCGTTCGCGCGGATGCCGGCCACTTCGACCACGATGGCGGTGATGATGGCCAGCGTGGCGGTGACCGAGATGTTGCCGGTCGCGGTTGCGCCCCACGGCAGCATGCCGAGCAGGTTCATCACGAGGATGAAGAAGAAGAGCGTGAGCGCGAACGGAACGAAGGCCTCGCCATGGTGGCCGACGTTGGGCAGCACGACTTCATTGCGGAGATACAGGGCCATGGCCTCGATGCCGCCGGCAAATCCCTTGGGCCGGCCCTGCTCGGCATGCTGCCGGCGCGAGCTGTTGGCGGCGGTGATGAGCACGAGCGCCACGATGATGGCGGCGAGCAGCATGAAGACCACGTGCTTGGTCGGCGACAGGTCCACTTCCAGTGGACCGATGTGCAGCGGCGCCCACTGCGGCAGCTCGACCTCCTTGGCGAGGTGCGAGTTCGGCCACGGGATCTCGAGGTGCCGACCGTCGGTGATGTGCGGCGTGATGATGTCCACCGGCCCCTTGGACGCGGTGGCACCGTGCGCGGACGTCTGGTCGGCGGACTCGGCGTGTTCCTGGGCGCCAACGGCCAGTGGCGCGAGGGCGAGGAGTGCGACACAGGCAAAGCGGGACAGCGAACGGAGCATCGACTGCATCCGGGTGAGAGCGTCAGTTCAGGAAGAGCGGCTCGACGAGCGTCGAGACGAAGTAGAACAGCACCAACGAAAGCAACGCCGGGCCAGCCGCCAGTCCCAGCGGGTCACTACCGAGAAATCCCCAGACCGCGACCGTAGCGAAGCGCAACAGCACACCGAGGCCCCACCCGGCCATCACCTGCTGTTTGGCCACCAGACGCGCGATGGCGAAGGTGAAGCCCTGCACGATGAAGGCAAGCCACGCACTCGCCCGCACCGCATCGGCCCCGGCCACGTCGGTCCAGACGAAGTGCTGCAGGACGAACATCGCGAGCACGATGATCGTGCCCTGTGCCGCCGTGAAGCCAAGCATCGCCCGCCCCATTCCCCTCGTCACGGCGACCGGCCCCGTCGGCATGGCGTTCCCCGTCATGATGTCGGTGTCGAGTCGTTGTGGCGGGGCGGCGAACCCCGCGGCTTCGTGAGTTGCCGGTAGCTCAGATAGAAACTGCCGCCCCCACCCAGCAACACGCCGCTCAGGAGGAAGAGCGGCGCCCTGTCGAATCGGCGATCCAGCCAGGTGCCGACCCAGACAAACAGCAGGATGGCCGCGAAGAACTGCATTCCCAGACCAGCGAGCGCCCACGGGGACACGTCTTCACCTGCTGGCTTGGCGCCACGCGTCGGCTGCTCCGGGAAGTCCGCCATTCGCGGGGAACCTAGGCGCTTGTGAAATTTTTCGCAAGCGAACATTCCGACCGAAACCGAACACAACCCGGCACCAGGTCGGACTTCGGGAACCTCAAACCCTGCCATCACTTAGGGCGTCTCTTCGGTGTCAACTGGGCCTTGACAGCCAGGCCAGTCGTTGATAAAGTGGCCGTGTAGCGAATTGTGACCGCCGATCGTCCACTCGTTGGTCTGCGCGATGCATTGGCGCTCGGCGTCACGTCCCACCTCCCCCCGCCCCTGATGCTTCCGCGCATCGTCGTTCCCCTGCTGGCAGCGGCCGCCTTGGTCTTTGCGTGTGGTCCGCGCACGCCCAATCCGGTGGCCAACGCGCGCCCGAAGTCTGGGGCCGACCGTGGGATCGTCTCCCACGTGCTGGTGGACACCGCCGACGGCACTGTGCGCTTTGCCATCGAGGTCACGAACGACTCGCCGAAGCGGGTCGAACTGACGTTCCCCAATGGGCGGACACACGATTTTGCGGTCCGGGACAGTTCCGGCCGCGAGGTGTGGCGATGGAGCGCCGGGCGCCTCTTCACCCAGGCCATGCAGAATCGGCTGCTCGACTCGCACTACTCGACCACCTACGACGAGCACTGGTCGCCGCCGGGCCCGGGCCGCTACACGCTCGAGGCCCAGCTGCATAGTGAGAACCATCCGGTGCACCAGCGGGTCGCGTTCTCTCTGCAGTAGGCCCAAGGCCGGCGGGGGGGGCCCCCACGCGGTAGGTTGTGCAGTGGTGATGGCAACGGACGCCTGCGGGCGTCCGTTAGTGTGTGTGACCGGGCCACCACCCCCACGCCGCATTCCTCCACCGCCTCCGTCCCGATTGCCGTGACATCGTCTCCCGACGCGAACGACCTCGTCCTGCTTGACCGCCTCGCCGACGCCCGCCGCCGGCTGTCGCAGCAAATCGCCCAGCGCATCGTCGGTCAGGCCCACGTGGTCGATGATCTGGTGACGGCCCTGCTGGCCGGCGGCCATGCCGTGCTCGTCGGCGTTCCCGGGCTCGCCAAGACGCTGCTCGTCCAGACGGTCGCGCAGGCGCTCGACCTCACGTTCTCGCGCGTCCAGTTCACGCCCGACCTCATGCCGAGCGACATTACCGGCACGGAGTTGATGGAAGAGGAACCGGGTACGGGCAAACGGGCCTTCCGCTTCGCCCCGGGGCCCGTGTTCGGCAACATGGTGCTGGCCGACGAGATCAACCGCGCCCCGCCAAAGACCCAGGCTGCGCTCCTGCAGGCCATGCAGGAGCGGACGGTCACGGTCGCCGGACAAACGTACGACCTGCCGCGGCCATTCTTTGTGCTCGCCACGCAGAACCCCGTCGAGCAGGAAGGCACGTATCCGCTGCCGGAGGCGCAGCTCGACCGATTCATGTTCGAGTTGAACATCGGCTACCCCACTCGAGAGGAGGAGGAGCAGATCGTGCTGTCCACCACCGGCGAGTCGCAGGGCCGGATCACGCCGGTGCTCGGCGGTGAAGAGCTGTTGCAGTTGCAGCGCCTCGTCCGGCGACTGCCGGCGCCACCTAGTCTCGTGTCGTATGCGGTGCGGCTGGTGCGCAGCACCCGTCCCGACGATCCGGAAGCCACGGCCAAGGTGAAGCAGTACGTCAGCTGGGGCGCTGGGCCGCGCGCGTCCCAGTATCTGGTGCTCGGCGCCAAGGCCCGGGCGGCCATGGACGGCCGGTCGATGCCCGATATCGATGATGTCCGTCGCGTGGCGCCTGCCGTACTCCGGCACCGGCTGGTCGTGAACTTCCAGGCCGAAGCCGACGGTATCCCCCCCGAATCGCTGATCGAACTGCCGCGCTGACCGCATGGGTGGGACGAGACGAATGACGTCCGGAGAGGCGGAGCCCGACGCTGGGCCCCGCCTCTCCATCTTTATGGGGAGCGACAGGTTCAGCAAGCAGGCGCGCACGCATGCCAGATTCCGAGATGACGTTTCGCTGACGTCGCTACGCCAGCGTGGCGTCGCGTTTGCCGGCGGTCGATGCTGCGTCACTCTTGCAGGCCGAGGATCCGATGTCCCGTCCTTCTCCTTTCGAACGCTACCTTTCGATTCCTGGGGCGCCGGACCCTGTCCGGGCGGGCCACGACGGGGTCATGGTCAAGGTGCAGTCTCTGGGGACCGCGCGCCTGGTGATCGGGGCGCAGATCATCGGCCCGAACACCGGCATGCTGCTGTCGTTGCTGCTCCGCGTGATTTTCGCGCCCGGCCATTCGGTGTCACGGGACACGCTGTTGGCGCAACTCTGGCCGGACCAGCCGGCGCTTCGTCAGCGTGGCAACCTGCGGCAGGCGCTCTACAAGCTGCGCACCTATGGGGTGCGTGTGGCGCTGGTGAGCGGGGCAGTGCGTTTCGACCGTCGGCAGCTGGAGCGGACCTTCTCCGTCGAGCGTACGCCGGAGCTCTTCGATCGTGACGTCACGCGCGGCGGCGAGCCGTTTGGCGCCTTTCTCCCCGGGTACGCGTGCCCGAGCCCCGCGTGGCAGCGGTGGATGGAGGAAGTGCGCGACGTGGTCCATGGTGACGTTCGGCGCGTTCTGGTGGAGCAGCTCCGGATGCGGCGGGAGCGGGTGGACTGGGGTGGAGCGGCCGTGCTCTCGCGGTGGCTGCTGCAGTTCGATCCCTTGAACGAAGACGCGACGCTGACGATGGCCGAGTGCACGATGCTCTCGGGCGCGAAGGCAGAGGCGGTGGCGATTCTCGATCGCTATCTGGCGGAGCTTGGCCCTGATGCGGGCGACATCCGACTGCCGGCGACGCTCCTGCGGCGGCGCTTCACGGAGCCGCCGGTCCGGCGTCGGCCGTCGCTTGCCTCGACGGAGCGGCACTTTGTGGGCCGCGAACCGGAGATGGCGGATCTGTCGCTGGCGATGCGTCGCGCGCGCTGGCACGACGGCAGTGCCGTGTTGTTGCATGGTCCGCCGGGCATCGGCAAGACGCGTCTGTGCACCGAGTTGGGCAAGGTGGCCACGATCGAGGGGTACCGGGAGGTCGGCATCGATTGTCGCGAGACGGACCTGCATCGGCCGCTGGCCGGGATTCTCGATGCCCTGCCGGCGCTGTTGTCGAGTCCGGGGGCGCTGGGGAGTGCGCCGGAGAGTCTTGCGCTGCTGCGCCGACTCGTCGGCGCGGAGGTGCCGTCGGATCCGCCGCCCGCCGCGATCGAGTACGAGCCGACGGTTTCGGAGGTGGCTGGGGCGGTTATCAGCGCCGCCGAGCGTTATGAGCGCACCATGCGCACCGTGCGAACGCAGTCCATCCGGCATGCGATCATCGACCTCGTGGCGGCGGTGTCGGACGAGCGACCGATCTTCCTGGTGATCGACGATGCGCACTGGCTGGACGATGCCTCGTGGGAAGTCCTTGCCGACCTGATTCAGCGCATCGGCGCGCTGCGGCTGTTCATGCTTGTGACGTCGCGCTTTGGCACGGTGCGCGCCGAGCGTCCGGCGCGCCTACCGGCCGGGTTGGTGGTGCGACGTGTACCGGCGCTGAGCGATGAGGAGTGCGTACGCCTCGCGCGCGCGATTGGTGAGGACCTGGCGGCGTACCCGACCGCGGAGATCGAGGCGTGGCTGATCCGCGGCAGCGAAGGGACGCCGCTGATGCTGCGGGCATTGGTGGACCACTGGGTGATCACCGGTGAGGCCCAGGGGATCCCCCCGACGCTGAGCGTGCTGCTCGAGCAACGGCTGGACAGGCTTTCGCCGACGGCTCTCATGGCTCTCCAGTCCATAAGCCTACTCGGCCGCTACGCCTCTCCTGAGCGAGTTGGGGCGACGCTCGAACTTCCGACACACGAACTCCTTCATGCTTTCGAGCAACTCGGGGAATCCGGCTGCCTAGCGGTCAGCGATGCAGCGCTCGTTGCCTGCCATGAGCTGCTCGGCAAGACCGCGAGAATTCGCATGACAAAACCGGTAGAAGCCACCCTACGCGCATCCATTGCTCGCGCTCTGGAATCTGACTTTATCCAGTCGAATGACTTGGGGATACTGCTTGAGGCCCTCACCCAAAACGACCTCAGTTCACGCCCAGACGTACTCTATCGATTCCTTTGCCGCCACGAGAAAGCCATCCTAGAGAGCGGTCGACCATCTGCAATCATCGGTGTTGTTGAGCGACTGCAGTCGACGCTGCCTTCACTTCGAAACGACCTAGTACTCAAACGTCTCCATGCCAGACTCTCCCTCGAGGCAGGCGAGTACCGTCGATCGATCGAAAACTCAACGGGCTTTCTTTCACTACCATCGGATCCCACACGGCTTTCGGAATCCGAGCTCGACCAACTCCTGTCGCTTGCAGATTCCGCATACCGCGCTGATCCGGTTATCGCCCGCGATGAGCTCGCCCGCTTTGCCGCAAAGATCGCTACGGCTCCGATCGTCAGGAGTTCACTTCGGCTACGTGCTGCAGAGATCGGCTTGACCATTGCGGCGAACACTTGCGATGAACAGATCGCGGCGCAGTGCTATGCGGCACTTCAATCGGCCAATGACACGACTGAGCTGTGCGACAAGGCAACTCGAGCCTCCCTACTGTTTCATGCGATCTTCGGAGACATCACGCGAGCAGATGCGATTGCAACTGAAATCATTGAGCTCGGCGATTCGCTTGGAAAATCCACCACGACGGTGACCAACCTAGGCCGCGCGGCATTCGCTCTCCGCCTCTGCGGAAACTACGTGCTGTCACGAGCTGGCTTCGTGAAGCAGTACGAGTTAGCCCTAGAGCTCGATGCGCCACGACTCGCGCAGTATTCTGCGTGGCAACTAGCTCAACTTGAACTTGACCTTGGCAATATTCCTCAAGTCGAACACTGGAATCAACAGCTGCGAAATCTCCTGGAGTCAGACGACGATCCAATTTCATCGTGCTTTGCAAGAGCTCACCTGTGCCGTTGTGCAATCGAGGATAAGGATCAAGAAAGAGCAGTGATGGTGCTCGATGAAGTCAAAGCAGCACTTCCTCGATTCCCCACGCCGAAGGCTGCGGCCTACATCATCGCCCTTGAGTTAGGTGCGAAGCTTCTGGATCCCGCTTGGGACCCGAGCGCCGCCCTGATAGATACCGCGACAGCGCGACATGGCCAAACCTCGAAGTACGGAACGACAGACTACCTCACGTCCACGATCTGTGAGGCGCTGATGAGAACCGGAAGATTCGACGTCGCACGCGATCTCGCTGCAAGTTACATAAGTTCTGTTCGCAGGGAACGTTCAGCACCTTCCACAGCCCTTGCCCGAACGATGAAAACTTTGCGGGAGTTCGACTAGGCAACTGCAGCAGTCTTAACGCGCTTCCGCACAAGCTCAAGTATCTGAGTGAGCGATTGGACTCGTTCAGAGTCCGTGCTGTCGAAAAGCCTGCAGAAGTCCGCCGAGCTGAGAAGGGTGTCGCAGATAAGCGGATCGAACTGCACACCACGCCACCTGACTAGCTCGGCGCGGACTTCCATCTCGCCCATCGCCTTCCGATATGGTCGGTCAGTCGTCATCGCGTCAATCGTGTCCGCGAACATGATGATGCGTGAGGCGAGAGGAATCTCTTTTCCCTTCAACCGATCTGGATAACCGGTTCCGTCCCAGTTCTCATGGTGATGTCGAACGGCTGGAACGATATCCTGAAGATCGGAGATCTTCGCGACGAGTTCAGCACTCTTGATAGGATGCAACTCCATTATCGCACGCTCTTCAGGCGTTAGCCTCCCAGGCTTACTAAGAATGGGAGCGAAGATCTCATGGATCTTTCCCACATCATGAAGCAGGGCAGCAGTCGCTATTCGCTCAACCTCTTTGGGACTGAGACTGCAGATCTCCGCGATGATCCTAGAATTTCGGCTGACCCGTTGGGAATGGCCGGACGTGTATGCGTCTCGATACTCAACCGTGTGTACGAACAACTGCAGCAGCTCACGGTTGGTCGTTTCGAGCTGATAGTTGCTCTGGTACGCGCGCTTTGCGCCAAAGAGAAGCGCACACACGCCGACAACTCCAATCCAACCCCACTCGACGTACGCACGCGCAAAACCGTAGACCAGTGGCACTGCAACTATATCGTAAACGAGGCCTGCTGAGTTTCCCTCGTACCACGTTCGCAGCAGGTTCCTCCCTTCGGCCAGACTAATGGCACTGGCAACAAGCCCCGTGTTAACAAGCAAGAAGGTCGAAACTGCCGCAACATGTGGGATAGTACGGAAGGCGGGGTCGAGTTTCAGCGACACGCCGCCCATCAACTTGTAGATCGCAATGCTCGCGGTGGCGGCGAGAATTGACTGCCCAACGTTAAAGACGCGCTTGACAGCGATTTTCGGCCGAACGAGTTCGGCAATCGCGGTCCCTCCGCCGACCAAAGCCGCGGTAGCCCAGGAGGGGTAAAGGACTATCGCCGTAAGGTACGGAAT
>JAJTGR010000081.1 GCA_021299375.1 Gemmatimonadota bacterium | reverse complement strand
CGGTGGCGGTGGCGGTGGCGGTGGATGCCTGCCGCTATCTGGCAGCACTCATCGTGGGCGCGGTGCACGGCGCGTCAAGGGACACGCTGCTCGCCCCGCGCTTTACGCCGGTGCAGGGGCTGTGGGACGCCGAGCCGCTGCACCCGGTGATCGACGCCATCGCGGCGGACTCGCTCCACGACAAGGCGCCGCCGGCCACTCGCGGCAGCGCCATCACGCCGATGGAGATGATCGAGGGATTGGCGGAGCCTATCGGCAACGCAGGAACCCGCAGCGGAGCGGGGCGCGCCACACCGCCCTCACACCTCCCGCTCATCCGAGCCCACGCCCCCGAACCACGTAGTTCCCCACAGGTCGAGCGTCCGCACCCACGCCGGCCGGCGTGGGTCCACCGCCAGCAACTTCACGCCGAACAGGCGCCCTGGCCGCACGGTGAGCTGCGTGGCCGCCGTACACCAGGCGGGCGTGTCGGGAAGCACCAGCACCAGCTGCAGCCCCGGCGGGTCCTCCCACATGACCACCAGTCGGCCCAGTGCAGCAAACAGTGCGCGCAGCGGATCGGGGTCGGCGGTATCCACCGCCTCGAGATGGGCCACGGCGATCTCGCGATGGTCTCGGCGCAGGCGAACGCCGCTGGCGGTGCGGGAGCGCTCCCGCCAGCCTTCGTGAGGGGGAAACCACTCCTGGATCGCGCGGCGGAGCAGGGTGACAGGGGCGCTGAGTCGGTTCGTGGGGGTCGCGGGAGCCTCCGTGAGAGAGATGCGCGTTGGCTGCATCTCAATGATGCCCCCGCGGTCTGACACTGGCGCGACCGCCAGCCACCCGTTGTCCCCGGCCTACCCTTCCCGCGCGAGAATGTCGAACAGCCGGATGTTGATGTAGTAATTCGAGCGCCCCGCGCGGAGCTTACGCAGCATGCCGTGCTCCACAAGCGCGTTGAGGTACTTCGTCGCGGTAACTCGTGTCACGCCAAGGTCCTGTTCGATGAATGCGACCTTCGTGTACGGGTGTGTGAAGAGATTGTTGAGGAGATCCTGCGAATAGAACGGAAACGCGCGCAACTCCTGTTTGGACAGGCGTAGCGCCTCACGAATGGCGTTCACCGTGCGGATCCCATCGCGGGCGCTCTCGGCGACGGCCGTGAGCATGTAGATCACCCACGATTCCCAATCGCCCTCCTCGCGTACCTGCTGCAGTAGGCGATAGTAGTCCGGCTTGGTGCGCACGATGTGGTGACTGAGATACAGCACGGGCAGGTCGAGCAGCCCCTCCTTGAGCAGGAACAGCACGTTCACAATGCGACCGGTGCGCCCGTTGCCGTCGTAGAACGGGTGAATGCTCTCGAGCCGGTGATGCAGCACTGCCATGCGCACGAGTGGGTCCATGCTCCCCGCGGGCTCGTTCAACTCCCGCTCGAGGGTGCCCATGAGATCCACAATCGCCCGCGCATCTTGTGGTGGCGTGTAGATCAGGCGGCCCGTCTGGTCCTTGAGCACGGTGCCCGGCACTTTACGAAAGCCGGCGCGCGTTGGCTCGAGGGTGCTCTGGATATGCTGGATGTAGTTGCTGGTGAGCAGCCCGTGCTGCTTCACCAGTGCCCAGCCCACATCGAGCGCCTGTCGATAGCGCAGGATCTCCTTCGCGGCGGGGGACTGTGCGAGATGCTCGTCGGCGGCCGACCGGAACAGGTCGTCATGTGTCGTGACGATGTTCTCGATCGCCGACGAGTCCTTGGCTTCCTGAAGGGACAGCGCGCTCAGCAGGATGCGCTGATTGGGAATGGCGGCTACCACCCCCTTGAACTCGCCCAGCAGGCGTGAAGCCTCCGCCAGCTGCCGGTACACCGCGACCGTCTCGAGCACGGTCGGATCGAGCGGCGTGAGTTCATCAACGGACGTCATCGACATGTATACCGGCTAGGGGAGCGCTATACACGTGAGCTCCATGTGTATAGAAACAACCAAAAACTATACACATCGACATCCCGCGGCTACCCCACAAACCGCCCCACCGCTTCGTCGATCAACTCGAACAGATACCCGTCGTTGTCTTCCAGCGTGCGCCCCAACAGCTGATCGCGCCACTCGGCGGGGAGCCACGCCGTGCCGTGCGCCGCGCCCATCGCTGCGCCCACGATGGCGGCGATGGTGTCGCTATCCCGTGTGTCATTCACCGCCACCAGCATCGCCTCGCGCGGCTCGTGCCCATGCTGCGACACGATGTGAACCACCGTGGGTACGGTCTCCAGCAGGTAGGCGCCGCTGTACCACCGCTCGCCAGCCTCATGCACGGGGGTGCCGCGCGAGACGGCAGCGCGCACCTCGGTATCGAGCAGTTCGGACAACGCCCCCCGCCAGTGCTGCAGCGGGCCGTGCTCGAGACGCGTTTCGTACACCTGGTCGCGGTCCAGCACCCGCAGCACCTCGGTGTAGGTCTCCAGCCACTCGGCGGGCGTCTCCGGCATGTCTCCATTCAGCAGCCGCCAGAGCAGGGCCACCCACGCCACGCTGCTGGCGATGGCCATGGGGTCGTTGTGCGTCACGGCGGTGCTGAGCGCGGTGTCGGTCCACAGCTGGGTGCCACCACGCAGCAGATGCGGCAGCACGGTGGGCGCGATGCGCATGAGCGCGCCATTGCCGGCACTGAGTTGCGTGGCCTCGTACCACGGCGCACCGCTGCGCAGCGCGTTGCAGAAATCGCGTGTGGCTCGGCCAATGCCGAAGATGCGCTCGTTGGCGATACGGAACGCGAGTTCGTCGGGATCGAGCGCCCCGTCGGCCAGCAGCTGCTCGATGGCCCGCGCGGTGAGCTGGGTGTCATCGCTCGGGGTGCCGGCGGGGGCTCCGTTGGCGTAGCGGCTTGGCAGGTACCCCTCGATACGCCCGTGCTGTGCCGCCCGCTCGGCGTGGTTCATGCTCTCGGTGCGGTTGCCGAGGGCGTCACCGATGGCCACGCCCAGCAGCATGCCGCGGACGCGGTCGGCGAGGTCGGGGGCGTCGATGGGCGGCGCGGGGGGCAATACCGCGAGGCGTGCAGGATCGAGGCGAGGGTACCACATGAGTAGGTGCTGATCTCGGACGTGGTGAGTGAGCGAACGAGGCGTCACGCGTGGCCGCCGGTGACTTGGGGCCGCGGATTTCGCGGAAACCGGCGGAACCCACACGGATACTACCAGGAGGCCGTGCTGTATCCGTGTCATTGCCGCGGGGTTCCGCGAAATCCGTGGCCGAGAATCGCGACTCCACAGGTCGCGTCATGGCAGTCTGATGAGCCGCTGACGGCGGCTGGCCGCCATGCCAACAACTAGGGCGCCACCAGCTCCTCCAGCGCACGTAGCACTTGGTTTGCCGCCCCGATCAGGCTCTGCACCAGCCGCTCGTCGATGTTCAGCAGACCCTCGTATTCACCGGAGTTGCGAATGCCGTGGCACTTGGCGAGCACGCGCCATACTTCGGGCCCCAGGTGCAGCGTGTGCGGAATGGTCTGGAACACCAGGTAGCGCTGAGACGAGCGGTAGCCGAGCCGACGCAGTGCGGCGAGGCAGAGTGCGTGCGAGGCGTTATAGGCCAGGTCGAAACGGCTCTCCAGCGCCAGCGGTGTGTTGACGGCATCAGACAGGCGCGCGCGGCCGGAGCGCACCAGGCCCGCGAACTCGGTGTGATCGGGCGGCTCGCGCACGAGTCCCAACCCGACCAGCCGCTCAAGGGGTGAGATCACGCTCGTTCCCGATGATCCAGAGCTTGGGCTGCTCCATGACGCGTGAAACGAAGTGATTGCCGGCGCGCAGCTTCTCGGAGAGCTCCGACCGCGAGTAGATGGTGGGGTTGACCGGGCGCCCGAGTGATTTCGCTGCGGGTTCGACCGCCGCGAACAGGTCGCCGTACTCCAGTGCATCGCTCACCACGAGCACATCGATATCGCTTCCCGCCTTGTCGGTCTGTTTCGCCACCGACCCGAACACGAACGCCGCGTCGATGTGATCCGCGTGCGCGCCGAGTGTGGCCCGCAAGACGTCGACCATGCCACTCGTCTTGCGGACAAGGGCCGTGAGTTCATGAAAGACCGGCGAATCGGGGTTGGCCTGGTACCGCGTCATGTTGCCGACGCGGGCCAAGGTCACGAGCCCCGCGTCGACCAGCCGTCGAGTCTCTCGCTGGACGGCACCCGTGCCGGACGCCGCCAGATGAATGAGCTCGTTGAGGTAATAACTGCGGGTGGGGTTGCCGAAGAGCACACCGAGCACGCGCCGCTGCACCTTGGTAAAGAGAGCGTCAGCGATTCGGGACGACTCGGGAAGCGGAAGCGTCTTTGTACCCATTCCGGGTATGATACTACCCTTTTTGGGTTCCTACAAGTGCGCCGCGCCTATCCCAACAACTCCTCGATACTCTCCGCCGTCGCCTCCAGCACCGCCTCCAGCCCTTCCATGGTGTGATCACCCATGTGGCCGATGCGAATCGTGCTCGCTTTGAGTTTGCCGTAACCGCCGCCGATCACGAAGCCGCGCTTCGCCACCCCCTTCACGATGGCATCACCGGCCAGATTGGGCGGCAGTGACACCGCCGTGACGGTGTGGCTGCGCGCGTCTTCGGGCGCATACACGCAGAACGGGGCCCCGGCGCGCTGTCGCAGTTCGTGCACCCAGCTGTAGGTGTGCTCCGCCATCTCCTGGTGACGCTCCCAGCGACGCGCGATGGTCTCGCGGGCGATACGCTCACCCTGTACGGCGGTCGCGTAGAGCAGACTCAGCGCCGGTGTGTTGGGCGTCTGGTTCCTGTGCACGTACTGCTCGAACTCGACGAGGTCGAAGTACAGCCCCCGCCCCTGGGCCTGCCCGGCTTCCGCGATGAAGTGCTCGCTGGCCACGCCGAAGGCCAGCCCCGGTGGCAGCGCCAGCGCCTTCTGCGAGCCGGTGAGCACGAAGTCGAGCCCCCAGGCGTCGGTCTCCACCGGCACACCGCCCAGGCCGGTGACGGAGTCCACCAGCACGGCGCAGTCAAACTGGCGGGCGAGCGTCGCCAGCGCCTGAATATCGGTGAGCGTGCCGGTGCTGGTCTCACTGTGCACCACCGTGAGCGCGCTGTAGCGGCGCGTGCGCAGCGCGTCTTCCACCACGTCCAACGGCACCGGCCGATGCCACTCGCCACCCACCACCGTGGCGTCGCGTCCGCACGCGTGGGCGATGTGCGCGAAGCGCTCACTGAAGGCGCCGTTCACGAGGCACAACACGGCGCCCGGCCGCGCACAACGCACCGCCGCCTCCATGAGTCCCGTGGCGCTGCTGCTGCTCACGTACACCGGCCGCTGCGTGCGGAAGATGGGCTTGAGTCCCGCCTGCACGCGGGCGAACAGCGACTCGAACGCGGCGCCACGATGCGGCAGCATGGGCTGCAGCATGGCCTGCAGCACCTCGGGGCGCACCTCGGTGGGGCCCGGGAGAAAGAACGTGCCGAAGGGCGTCATCGCTCGCGAAGGAAGAAGAACACGGGGGTCACTCGAACAGCAGCGGATACAGCGCCTCGAAGCTGGCGGCCTCGGCGTCCGCCACGGCCACCACCTGCTCCCGGCGCGCCACGCCGGTATAGGCGATGAACGTATCCACCACGCCGCGCACGGCGGCGTCGGTGCTGCCGTCGCCCACCATGGCGATCGGGGCGCATAGCTGCAACTGCTCCACCACCAGCGGCTTGCCGCGCTGCGTGGCCAGCGGCTGCTCACCGTCGAGCAGGCTGAAGGTGCCGTCGGTGTCCTGCGTGAGCGACACCGCATGCACGCGGTTGGCGGGTACACCGAGATGCAGCGCCAGGGGCATGATGGACGGTCGCAGCCCGCCGCTCAGCAGGTGCACGGGCACATGCGCCGCGTGCAGCGCCGCGATCAGTTCGCGCGCGCCCGGCTGCACCGCGAGCTGGTACGCACTGGCCAGCATCAGCAACTCGGTGCCGGTGGGACGGATGCGCTCGAGCCGGCGTGTGTACACGGCCTCGATGGGTATCTCGCCGGCCATGGCACGGGCGGTGAGCTGCTCGCTCTCGAGCGCAATGGCCGGCTCGCGCCGCGCGGCGAGCCAATCGATGCCTTCGATGTCCGCCAACGTGCTGTCAACGTCGAAGACGACCGTCTGGAAGCGGGGGCGACGCTCGGTCACAGCACGTTGCCCGGGGCGAGCAGGCCAAGCGGATCGAGTTCATGCTTGAGCGCCCGCATGACCCGCTGCTGCACCGCACTTGCCTGAAGCGGCAGCCACCGTCGCTTGAGCTTCCCGATACCATGTTCGGCGGCCACGGTGCCGCCCATGGCAATGACATCCTTGAGCGTCGCGTACACCACCTGCTCGATGCGCTGCAGCTCGTCGGCGTCGTGGGCAATGAAATTCTGGTGCGGATGGCCGTTACCGGCATGCCCGTAGGCGATGCCGCGCGGCACACCCGCTTCGTCGGCATGGCGCCGCGCGAGGCCGAGGGCCTCGGCGAGGCGCGGATACGGCACGGCCCAGTCGGTGCTGACCTTGCGCCCCCCGTACGGCCGCCGCGCCGCGCCGCGCTCGTTCATCGTGGCGGGTACCGCGTGGCGCAGCCGCCGAGCCTCCCGCTGCGAGGCTGGTGAGTCGTAGACGCGGATGTCGTCGGACAGCGCGTGATGCGTCTCGGCGAGCGAGAGCCACTCGTCGAGCGGCAGCTCGGCCTGGTGGGCTTCGTCGGCACCGGTTTCCTCCACATAGACCATGGCGGTGGCCTCGGTGGCCCAACCGGTGCTGCCCTCGGCGTCGCGCGCGATGTCCATGGCGCCCTGATCGAAGTACTCGAGGCACCGCGGGTGCACCGCGGGCGAGCGACGCGCGGCCACCACGAAGGCCAGCGCGTCCCGCTCGCGCGCGAAGGGTACCATGAGCCCCAGCACCTGCGCCGGCAGCGGGTGCAGCGCCAGCTCGGCCTCGACCACCACGCCGAGCGTCCCCTCGCTGCCCACGAACCACTCGACGGGATCGTGCGTGATGGGATATCCCACCGTGTTCTTCTCGAGTGCCGGACGGCGCAGCGCGAGGCGCTCACCGCTGGCCAACAGCACCGTGATGGCGCGCACGTGCGGCCCGGTGGCCCCGTAGCGCAGCGAGCGCGCACCGCTGGCGTTGCAGGCAATCGCGCCGCCGATGGTGCTTTCCTCTTCACTCGTCGGATCCGGGGTGAAGAGCAGCCCGGCCGCCTCGGCCGCGCG
>JAJTGR010000083.1 GCA_021299375.1 Gemmatimonadota bacterium | reverse complement strand
GGTCACGAGCGGACCACGCCCCAGCGCCGCGTCCCAACCGCGCGCCACGCGCCACGCGCCACGCGCCACGCGGTGCGTCGTGCACACCGGGGCCGCAGGGCAACACCACGCCGATGTCCGCGCGACACCAACCGCACGGGCCTCCTCAACGTCTGCGTCCGCAACGCAGACGATGCACGCCGGTGGCCTGTTGTGCGGCCCGTGCTGCGGTGCGCGAGGCTACTGACCAGGCGCGCCGGGCTGCGGCTCGGTGCCCGAAGCCACACACGGCTCCCGGCAGCGCAGGTCCGGGCCCTTGACCGCATTTATTTCGAACGTATGTTATGCAACAATGCCCAAACTCGTCGACCACGATGCGATGCGCGCCGCCCTGCTCGACGCGGCCGCCGCCCTGTTCGCGGCGCGCGGCTACGCCGCCACCGGAATGCGCGACCTCGCCGAAGCGGCGCGGGTGTCCACGGGCACCCTCTACCACTACTTCGCCGACAAGCGCACCCTCTTCGAGCACCTCGTCGAACGGACCGTCGCGCGCGATGTCGCTGAGCTTGCGGCCGTGCTCGACGCCCAGCCCGCCGAGCCCCTCCCCCGCCTCGAGGCATTCCTCGCCCTCGTGCAGCGGGACGAGGCGGACCTCCAGCAGCAGGCCGCGGTGCTCGTGGAGTATGCCCGCCTGCACCGCGAGGAGGGTGGGCAGGCGCTCGCCCCGCTGCGCGAGGCTCACCGCCGCTACGCCGCCGCGCTCGGGCGACTGCTCGGGGTCTCGTCGGACCGGGCGAACCTGCTGCTGCACGCCGTGAGCGGGTTGCTCCTGCAGCGCTTCACCGATGGCAACGCCACCCCCTTTGCACCGGTCGTGCGTCAGCTCCGCACCCTGTTCACCCACCCCGAACGCCGAGCCCACCAATGACCGCCCGCTGTCCCGTCTCCCACGTCGCAACCGAGCCGTCGAACGCCGGCCTCAGGGTCGTCCGTCGCTCCGCGCTGCGCACCGGGTTGGCGATCTTCGGCGACCCGTTCCGCGCGCTCGAGACGCTGCCTGCTCACGGCGATGTCATTGTCACGAGCCTCTTCGGTCAGCCGACCGTCCTGCTCGCACACCCGACACCCGTCGCCGAGATGCTGCGCGAGGGGCGCGGAACGTGGATCAAGGACCGCTTGTCCAGGCGCACCGCCGACGTCTTCGGGCGTGGGCTCCTGTTGAGCGAGGGCGAGGAATGGCGGCGGCAGCGACGGTTGCTCAACCCCGGCTTTGCGAACGCGCGCTTCGATGCCTACGCACACACCATGCGGGCGCGCACGGCGGCCGCGATGGCGAAATGGCCGGTGCACGGGACGCTCGACGCCGCCGCCGAGATGGCACGCCTTACGCTCGACGTGGCGGTCCGCACCCTCTTCGGCGCCGACATCGCCGACCGCGACGCCCACCGTGTGGCAGAGGCGTTCGCTGCGGTGAGCGATTTCGTGGCTTCGCCAATCGGGATGCTCCCCATCGACGTGCCGCGCTGGCTGCCACTCCCCGTGGTGCGCCGTCACCGCCGCGCCATCGCGGAACTCGACGCGGTGGTGGGAGCGCTCATCCGGGCCCGCCGCGGAAGCAACGCGCCCGGAGAGGACCTGCTCGCCATGCTGCTCGCCGCGCGGGACGAGACCGGCGGCCTCTCCGACGCCGAGGTGCGCGACCAGGCCGTGACATTCCTCCTGGCAGGGCACGAGACCACCGCACTCGGCCTCACCTTCGCGCTCTTCGAGCTCGGGAGGCGCCCCGATCTCAAGGCCCGGCTGTTCGCCGAAACGGACGCCACGCCGGCGGACGCCGGGCACGAGGCGTTCCCGTTCGCCACCGCGGTGTTCGAGGAAAGTCTCCGGCTGTATCCCCCCGCGTTCGCCCTCTCGCGCGAGAACGTGCACGACGTGGTGCTCGCAGGTGTGCCTATGGCCAAAGGCACCCTCGTGGTGGCGCCGCCGTGGACCTTGCACCGCGATCCGCGCTGGTTCGCCGACCCCATGGTGTTCCGCCCGGAGCGCTGGTGCGCACCCGAACCTGAGGCGCCACCACTGGGCGCCTACCTTCCGTTCGGCCTCGGCCCGCGCAAATGCATCGGCTCGCGCTTCGCCATGCTCGAGGCGGTGCTGCTGCTCACGGGCATTGCACGGAGCCACGACTGGACGAGCCTGGACGAGGCGTTGCCGCCACTCCAGCCGGCGATCACGTGCCGTCCGAAGGGGCCGGTCCGGCTTGCCGTCCGCGCCCGTCAGCCCCTCACGTAGGACCGCGCACGCTCGACACGATCCGCCGGCCCCATCCCCCGGCGCCGAGGTCACGGGGTGAGGACCGCCGTGCGCGTGCCATCGGCAAACGGGCGTACGCGCGCGCGCCTCGCGGTCATGCGCGGGACCAGATCGCGTTCGATCAGGCCCTCCGGCGCCGCTCACACCACCGAGGGGGCAAGGAGTTGCCGACCGCACCGCGGTGGACATGCAGCCGATGGCAACGGCGGGGGCTGAGCTCCGGGGGCATGTGCGGGGGTGTCCCTCGCTGGTCGAGACACGCCCAGGGCGCGCAATCCGCCCATCGACCCGTCACGCAGGCTGTTCCCGGTCAGCCCGACCCCGACGCCCGTGCCTCGGTGGTCGCTCGATCACCTGACGCGGCCGTTCGCGCCCCCGATTGCGCCGTTCCACCGGTCGCCCATGGCTTCCTGCGCCTTGAAGGATGACGTTGCTTGGCACGCCGTTCCGAAACGGTCGCCTACGTCTCGTTACAGAACACCCCCGTCATTCCGCTTCCCTGGAGACATCGCATGTCACGTTCCATCAATCCGGCCGCCACGACAGCCCTCCTGCTCACTTTGCTCGCCTCGCCGCTGGCGGCGCAGCGGTGGAGCGTCGGCGTGCTCGGTGGCGCCAACCGTTCGACGGTGGGCGGCAGCGACGCCGAGGGAGCGGAGTCGCGGATCGGCATGGCGGGCGGTGTCCAACTGGTGCGCACCCTTGGCAACAACGTCGCGCTCGAGGTGAATGCACTCTACTCCATGAAGGGAGCCAAGCAGGAGGAGCAGGGGGCCTCGGTCGACGTCAGGCTCGGCTACCTCGAGCTTCCGCTCCTGCTGCGCATCGGGCCGAACACTGACGGCACGGTGCGTCCCTTCGCCACCGTGGGCGCCAGCGCCGCCTTTCAGCTGTCCTGCACAGCGGAAGCCCGCGAGATGGGGATGAGCGCCAGCGCCAACTGCGACGAGGTGGCCACCTTCCGAAGCTTCGACGCCACCCTGATTGGCGGGGCGGGGCTCGATGCGTCGCTGGGGTCGGGCACCATGACAGTGGCGGTTCGCTATGGCTACGGCCTGCTGGACATCGTGGAGGATGCCGAGGTGCGGAACCGTGCCTTCACCCTTCTGGCCGGCTGGCGTATTCCAATCGGCCGGAAGTAGCCGTGGAGTCACCCCGCGAACGCGAACGCGAACGCGAACCCTGTCCTGCCGTACATGCTTGGCCGGGAACTTGACGCAGGCTGAGCGACGGCTGCCAGCCTCCCTTTCGGCGGGCGCCATCCACTCCGGCGCGGTCCATGCCGGTCGTGCCGGCGCCAGCTCCGGGTGGTGTTCTTCAGACTCCGATCAGGATTCCTGGCCCACGACGTGCGCGATCGCATCGGCCGACACACCACCGCCGGCCGTCGGCTATGGCGATGGCACCGCTGACTCAACCGACCGCGGGCGAGATTCCTTACCCGGGAGGGCGCGCCGCAGTGAGCAGGCGATGCAAGCTCGCATCATCGAATGCGTCTTCGGTGGTGTCGATGAACAAGAGCGACCGGTTGCGTACGCGCAGCAGGGCGGCCGAGTTGTCGACGGTGGGCACCCCATAGCCATCTGACACGTTCCGCATGTCCCCGGCGAGTTCCACATCGGCCCACGGCACCTCCGCGCGCGCACGGCCGAAGGTCGAGAGCGTCTCCAGGACGATGCCGCTCGGACGGCCTTCGATGGCGGTGACGTAACGGCGCAGGTACCACTCCATCCCGAGCCCGAACAGCGCGAAGATCGGGGCGAGTATCGCCCCCACGAGCCAGGAATCCGAGTCGGGTTCGCCGCGGTAGGCCCACCACGCCCAGACGGCAAAGCCGAGCGTCGCTACCCAAAACAGCACCTGAAGGAACCGCACGCGCAGCGCACGTGTGTTGCGATAAATGGGCGTCATGGCGACCCAAGTGTCGCGGCAGGTGGTGTTTCGCAACGAGGCGCCGGCACCGAACCTCCTGCTTGCCCTATCCCATGTGCCAAGGCCAGCGCGTAGTCCGGGCGAGCCAGGCGTTGGATGCCGAGCGCCTCCTCACGGCCCGCGAGCCCATGCCGTGGGCGCCGGGCCTGCCACCCATCAGCCGGCCTGGCGGGCGCGCTGCACCACCCTCGGCCCTGGCCTCAGCGCCGGAATCCCGTGAGCAACCGCGTCAGGAACTGCACATCGTCAAAGTCGTTGCGCTCCGCCGGCCCGTTGCGGATGACGGTGAGTTCCAGAGACGGAATCACGTACAACTGCTGCCCGTAGGCACCTTTCGCCATCACGAAGTCGTCGGGGATCATGGCCTGATCGATGATCGGCTTGATCTCTCGCGAAAACTGGTTCTTGTTGTTGGCGTCGATCGTGGCCGCCAGGGCTGTGGGCGCTGGCTTCTTGAGCCACCAGTAGAAACCGTAGGCCGGGTGCGCCGGGTTGCCGGTGAACACCTGATCGAAGAATGCGCGCGGCAGAATCGACGGGCCTGTCCACCGCGACGTCATCGTCAGGCGGATGAACTCGCCGAACTTCGCCCAGTCCCGCGCGGTCACGTAGGCGCTACCCGACAGGTTGGGGTGACCGTCCGCGAAGTTGGTCGCCCAGCGCATCGAGGTGATCCCGAGCGGCTGCAGCAAGCGGCGCGACAGATAGTCCACGACGGCTTCGCCGCCGAGGCGTCGCTCGAGCGCGAGACCGAAGATGTTGGGGTCGCCGCTGTAGACGAACGTGCTGCCGCCAGGATAGTCCACGGGGGCCGGCAGGTAATCGAGCCACCCCGACAAGCCGTTCAGCTCGCGCAATCCGCTCGTCATGGTGAGCAGGTGCCGATAGGTGATGCGGGACTTCATCGGATCGGTGCGCCACTCGGTGAGGGCGCGCTGTGCCACGGGTTCGTCGAGCGTGATGAGCCCGTCGGCCGCCGCGATCGCACCGAGCATGCCGGTGAACCCCTTCGTGGCGCTGGCGAGAAGTTGGGCGCGGTCAGCGCTGCCCCCGTTCGTGTACGACTCGTCGAGCACCTGCCCACGGTGCAGCACGAGAAATGTCTGGCCGCCCATCGACGTGCTGTACGACTTGGCGGCGGCAATCGC
>JAJTGR010000079.1 GCA_021299375.1 Gemmatimonadota bacterium | reverse complement strand
TTGCGTCGCCGCGTCCAGCGATCGCCCGTCTACGCGTTTCACCATGGAGGCAATATAACACTACGCACTATTTAATGCCCGGGTCAGTAAATGTCGATCGGCAGCCGGACGCCATCGCGCAGCGGCGTCATCACCGAGCGGTGCGTCTTGGCGAACGGCTTGAGCTTGGCTTCCCGGGCCTCGCGGGCGGCACCGAAATGAGGCAACGGAGCGGCCGGTTGGGCGCCGGACAGCGTGGCATCGGTACCGATGCTCATCAGGTTGGCCAGTACCGCGAGGGCGTTACGCATCCGGGAGGTCACGACGGCGCGGGAGCGTGGAGTAGCAGGCATGGGGGCTCGAGCGAGACGGGGGGACCGTCCCTGGAACGGCCGGCAGACCAGCCGGCTGAACCGTCGCCGGAGGACCATCGCGTGGTCAGGGAGACGCGGGCAGCCCGCGCTACTGGTTCCCCTGCGGTACCGGGCCCATCTTGCCTGCGTCAGCGGTGGCACCAGTGCCTCGGCGCCTCGATCCCATTCCCTCAGGACCCATCCGCCACTCCCCAGCATGACCAAGATCAAGGTTGTGAATCCGATCGTCGAGATGGACGGCGACGAGATGACGCGCATCATCTGGCAGTTCATCAAGGACAAGCTGATCCTGCCGTATCTCGATGTGCAGCTCGACTACTACGACCTCGGCATCGAGCACCGCGATGCGACGGGTGATCAGGTCACCGTCGACTCCGCCGAGGCCACGAAGAAGCACGGCGTGGCCGTGAAGTGCGCCACCATCACGCCCGACGAAGCGCGCGTGAAGGAGTTCGGGCTCAAGAAGATGTGGAAGAGCCCCAATGGTACCATCCGCAACATCCTCGGCGGCGTGATCTTCCGCGAGCCGATCATCATCTCCAACATCCCGCGCCTCGTGCCGGGGTGGACCAAGCCCATCGTGGTGGGGCGCCATGCCCACGGCGACCAGTACAAGGCCACCGACTTCAAGGTGCCGGGCCCGGGCACGGTGACCATCACGTACACGCCCGCCGACGGCAGCGAGCCGATGCAGTTCGACGTCGCGAAGTTCGGCGAGGACGGCGGCGTAGCCATGGGCATGTACAACTTCAATGACAGCATCCGGGACTTTGCGCGGGCCAGCTTCCGCTACGGGCTGCAGCGCAACTATCCGGTGTACCTGAGCACCAAGAACACCATCCTCAAGGCCTATGACGGGCAGTTCAAGGATCTGTTCGAGGAGGTGTTCAACGCCGAGTTCAAGGCGGAGTTCGACGCCCGCGGCATCACCTACGAGCACCGCCTCATCGACGACATGGTCGCCTCGGCGCTCAAGTGGGAAGGCGGCTATGTGTGGGCCTGCAAGAACTACGACGGCGATGTGCAGTCGGATATCGTCGCGCAGGGCTTCGGTTCGCTCGGGCTCATGACGAGCGTGCTGCTCACCCCCGACGGCAAGACCATGGAGGCTGAGGCGGCGCATGGCACGGTCACGCGCCACTATCGCGAGCACCAGAAGGGGAACAAGACGAGCACCAATCCCATCGCCAGCATCTTTGCCTGGACGCGCGGCCTTGCGCATCGCGGCAAGCTCGATGGCACGCCCGAGGTCACGGCGTTCGCCAGCACGCTCGAGCAGGTATGCATCGAGGCGGTGGAAGCGGGCGAGATGACCAAAGACCTGGCGATCCTGATTTCGAAGGACACGCCGTACCTGCACACCGAGGCGTTCCTCGACGCGATCGACCGGCGGTTGCAGGCGAAGATGGCGTAGGCGGCGGCGGGGGCTACCGCCCAGCCACCATCCGCAACGCGCGCGCTCCTACCAGCGGGAGAAGCGTGTCCAGACGAGCAGCATGCCGCACCGCGGCGGTGGCCCGAAGTTGTACTGCAGGGGCGCGCTGCTGCCGTCCGGGAAGTACTCGATGGCCGCCACGTCGCGCATGATCATCGACTCCAGGCGAATGTTGGCCACGGGCTGCGCACCGGCGTCCGCCTCGGACAAGGGGATGGACGTGGTATTGCCCCACACGGCGCTCGGCACGCCGTCGATGACGATGGTGGGCGAGCCGCACTGGTAGCCCCGGGTGTTGCGAATGGTGAGACCGGCGGCGCCATTGCGCGCCTGCAGTCCGGGAAACCGGCTCAAGGCTGCCACCATGTCCGGGCGCATGCCGAGTTCCTTCTCACCCAGAAAGTAGCCGAAGCCCTGTCGTCGGCGCGCAAGAAACTCGGCCTGGTCGCGCCCCGGGATCGCCACGCCGCGTACGTTCACTGCGGCGAGGACGGTGGCTTCGGGCAGCATGAACACCTCGTCGGCCACCATGCCGGCCACGACGTCCACCGTCCGAAACAGCGCGCCGCGTCCGAGCTGCCGTACGCTGATGTCCTGTGTCCCGAGGGGAACGCGGCGGAACACCCAGCGTCCAAGCGAGTCGGTGCGCGTGAAGTGCCCCGATGCCGTGAGCACGACGAGCGCGTCCACCAACGGGCCACCTCGCTCGTCACGAACCACGCCGCGCAGCTCACCACTGCCGGCCCGCAGACTCGTGCTGTCCCCGCCGAGTTCGCTGCTCACGTACAGGTCACGCCGCAGCACCCGCGCGGCGCCGATGGTGAGTGAGACGGTGCCGCTGGCCGTCAGCGAATCGCCGGCGAGCGTTGTCAGCGACAGATCGTGCGGAAGGCCGCAGATGCTGTAGCTCCCCTCGTCTCCCGACGCGGACGTGGCGCAGCCCCTGCGTGCGCGGGACGCGCAACTCGCCGAGACCGCGATGATGGGCTGCCGCGGATCACCGATCTGGGCGGCGTTCCGGCTCGCCTCGTACGCTGAGGCGGACGGCTGGCGGGTCTGCGGGGGGAGGGACTAGGGGCGAAGCGAGGAGGGCCGAACGACGATCGTGGTGCCGGACGCTGCGGGTTCCTAAAAAAGGAAAGTTGCGCTATTCCGGACCGGCGGTACGTTCGCCTCGTTCGAGTCTGACACACCATACTCCTCCCGAGGTTGTCCCATGGGCCGAACGACAGCAGCGCCAGGGCGGACTAAACTGGCCGTTCTACTGCTCCTCCTTGCCGCGGGTCCCGTTCAGCAGGCCACGGCACAGTCCACTGGGGCCATTCGCGGCACCGTGGCCGGCACGGCGCAACAGCCCCTCCCGGGGGTGCGCATCACCATCGTCGGTGTGCGCGATGGCGAGCGCACCAATGCCAACGGGCTGTTCTCCGTGGTGAATATCCCCGCCGGGGAGCAGATCGTCCGCGTGGCCACCATCGGCTACGCGACCAAGGAACAGAAAGTCACCGTGGTAGCCGGTCAGACCGTCACTGTGGATTTCCAGCTCTCCGCGCTCGCCGTTTCGCTGAATGAGATGGTCGTGACCGGCACCGCGGGGCAGCAAACGCGGCGTTCGCAGCCTGCCCAAGTGGCCGTGCTCAACACCGAGGAGATGATGCGCAACGCGCCGCGCAGCGGCATGGCCGGCGTCCTGCAGTCGGCCCTCCCGGGCGTGTCGGTCACACAGGGGGGCGCCACCACCGGTGCCGCCCAGCGCATCCGCATCCGTGGCGCCTCCTCCATCTCGCTCTCCAACGAGCCCCTTGTCTTCATCGACGGGGTCCGCGCCGACTCCCGCATCATGAGCTCGGCCCGCCCTGGGGTGGGGAGCGGCAGCAAGACCAACGCCGGCGGGCAGGGTGTGAGCCGCCTGAATGACCTCAACCCCGAGGACATCGCCAGTATTGAAGTGGTCAAGGGGCCGGCCGCGGCTACCCTCTACGGGGCCGACGCCTCGGCCGGCGTGATCCAGATCATCACCAAGCAGGGGCAGGCGGGGGCGTTCAAACAGAACCTCGTCACCCAGATGGACAACATCGACCTCAACTGGACACCGCCCGACAACTGGGGCGTCTGCACCGCGGCGCTCATCGCCGCCGGCGCCACCCCCATCTGCGTGGGCAAGGCACCGGGCACGCTGGTCTCCGACAATCCCCTCGTGCGTGACAACGTCATCCAGACCGGCCAGCTGCAGCAGATCAACTGGAGCGGCACCGGCGGCACGGAAACCCTGAAGAACTACATCTCCCTCGGCGATCAGTCGGAGGCGGGGATCCTCCCCTCGAGCCGGATGCGTCGCACCACGCTTCGCACCAACTCCACCTGGGCCGTTCGCCCCAACCTGACCCTCAACTTCGGCGTCAGCTACTTCAACACCTTCAACCAGCAGCCCGACGACAATCACAGCGCCTACGGCTACGGCGCCGGTTACGGCATCGGCAGTCCACTCACCGTGGGCCTCGCCGCCAATGGCTGGTTCGCTCCCTACCGAAACAGCCCCGTCATCGCGTCCATCCGCAACGAGGTCTCCAACAGGCGGTTCACCCCCAAGGTCGAGGTGAATCACCAGCCGACCTCGTGGTTCAATCACCGCCTCGTGGTCGGCCTCGATTACTCGGGGGAGTCCCGGCTGAAGCTCGTCCCCAAGAACGACTCCGGGTACTGGGCCGCTTCCGACAATCCCGGGTTCGTCAATCAGACGCGGGTGACGAACAACCTCTACACCGTCGACTACCTCGGCAACGTCACCAACACCTTCGGCGCCGCCGGTCAGTGGGTCTCGAGCCTCGCCTTCGGAACACAGATCATCGTTAACTCGCAGGATCTGCTCTTCGCCAACGGGCTCGGCCTCGCCACCAACTCGGCCCGCGTCATCTCGGCCACGGCGCAGACCGTGGGGGGGGAAACATGGGAGGAGACCCGTTCGGTCGGGCTTCTCAGTCAGTGGCAACTCGCCTACCGGAATCGCCTCTTCTTCCAGACCGGCCTGCGGGCCGACCGCAACTCCGCGTTCGGGACCAAGGTGGGGACGATCTTCCTCCCCAAGGCGGGCGCCTCATGGGTCATCTCCGAGGAGTCGTTCCTCAAGGACAGGATCGCCGCGCTCAACTTGCTGCGCCTTCGGGCTGCTTATGGCGTGACGGGGCGCGCCCCGCTCCCCGGCACCTCGCTCGAGACCTGGACCCCCGTCCCCACCTCGCAGTCGGGAACGAGTACGCCGGGGCTCAGCCTCCTCAACCCGGGAAATCCCGACCTGCGCCCGGAGCGGGGCAGTGAGACGGAGCTCGGGTTCGAGGCCGGCCTCTTGAACGACCGTGTCGGCCTCGAGTTCACGTATTTCCGCAAGGTCACCAACGATCTCATCCTCCAGCGCCAGCTTCCCACCTCGGCCGGCTACTCGGAGAATCCGTTCGTGAACATCGGTTCCGTGCAGAACTCCGGCGTCGAGGCGGTGCTGCGCTATCGCGTCTTCGATCGCGGGCGCAATGCCCTCGACGTGCAGCTGAACGCCAATACGCTGCGCAACGAGCTCACCGATCTCGGAGACATCCCCGCCTTCGGCACGTCGCCCCGCTTCATCGAAGGCTACCCGCTCTCCTCGTTCTTCACCCGCACCATCAATCGCGTGGACGTGGCGCGTAACGTCGCCGTGGTTTCCGACACGCTCGAGTACGCGGGTACGATGTTCCCCACCCGCGAGGCGGCGTTCAGCACCAACCTCACGCTCTTCGGCAACTGGCGGATCACCACGCAGGTCGACGGAAAGTTCGGCGCCACGAACTATGACCAGACCACGCAGTATCGCACCCGCAGCGTTGTGCGCTCCCGGGAGGCGGTTGCCCCCGAGCAGCTTACGGCTGAGGTGCGCCTGCCGCTACTCGGTCCCTACGTCGACTCGCAGAACCGTCCCGTCTCGGCCAATCTGGTCGAGACGCCCTTCCTCTCCTCAAGTGATTTCGTACGCTTCCGCGAGATTGCGGTGACGTACACCGTGCCTTCCGAGATCGCCCGACGCATGCGCCTCCAGCGGGCCAACGTGACCTTCGGCGGGCGCAACCTGGCCCTCTGGACCCGCTACACCGGCAACGATCCGGAGTCGATCACGAACAACACCGGCCTCGCCGACCAGTTCCGCGCCAACGAGTTCTTCAATCTCCCGCCGACCCGGCGCTTCTTCCTGCGTCTTTCCCTCGACTTCTGAGGCCCACGCCATGAGCGCTTCCCGAGTGGTCCGCACCGTTGGTGCGGCAGTGGTTGGCCTGATGTTCCTGGCCGGCTGCCAGAATTTCCTCGAAGTCGAGAACCCCAACGTCGTCAACGCCGCCGACGTGAACCCGCAGGCTGATGCCGGGACCCTCTCCCTGTCGGCGCTACAGGATTTCGCCACGGCCTACGGGACCTATGCCGTCTTCGGCGGCATCTTCACCGGTGAGCTTTTCAGCGCCGACGTGAACTCGCCCGGCAACCTCACGAGCGTGCGTCAGGTCGACGAAACCCTGACCAATGGGTGGTTCGCGTCCATGTCGCGCGCGCGCGTACTCGCGACGAAGGTGGTCGCGGCGGTCAAGGGCACCACGGCGGAGAACAGCCTCAATGCGGCCCGTGCGTGGGCTGTCTCCGGTTACGCCTTCCTGGCCCTGGCGGAGTACTTCTGCACCGGCACCGTGGATGGCGGACCGGAGCTCACCACGGCGGCGATGCTCGATTCCGCCGCGCTCCATCTGGGGCGCGCCATCGACATTGCCACGGGGCTCGGCACATCGGGCAATGCCATCCGTGACATGGCGCGTGTGGGCCGGGCGCGCGTGCATCTGGCCGCTGGTCGGCGTACCGATGCCATTACCGACGCACAGGCCGTGACCGCGGGGTTCCGCTTCGATCTGGTCTATGTCAACGACCTGACCAACATCACGCGGCTCGGCAACATCATCTGGCACCGCTTCTTCAACATCGGCGACGCAGCGGTGGCGCCGCCGTTCCAGAATCTCACCGACCCGCGCGTCCAGACCACGGCCCCGGCGGTCAACCGTCTGCGCCCGATGGACGGGGTCACAGATATGTGGCCGATCAACAAGTACAACAACTACGCGGCCCCTATCCGGCTGGCGTCCAAGCTCGAGGCGGACTACGTCGCTGCCGAGGCGGGTGGCACTTCGACCATGGCAGCGCTCATCGCCGCGCGCCGTGCGGCCAACGGCTTGCCGGCCTATGCCGGTGCCACGGATGCCCGCGCCATCCTCGTGGAGTTTCTCACGCAGAAGACGCTGGACTTCTACGTGGAGGGGAAACGGATGGGCGACTACCGCCGCTACCCCGCCGAGCTTCCCTTCCTCGTCCCCGCGGGCACTCCGTATCGCAAGGCCAATGTGCCGGCCTATAGCAATGGCCGGTGCTGGCCGCTGCCCATTCAGGAGCGTACGAACAACCGAAATCTGTGAGCCCCTGTGGTCCGGCGGCTTGCCCACCGGGCCTTCCCCTGTCCTGAGGATGTGGCCATGAAGCGCATGAAGCTGGCGATGGTGCTGGGGGTGGGGCTGGAAGTCGGCATGGGCACGTTGCTTGCCGCCCAACGACCGGGCGTCACGGCAGAGGACTACTACCGGATCCGGGAGGTCGGAGAGGTCGCCATGGCGCCCGATGGGCGGCATGTGGCGTACACGGTGGTGAACATCCTGGAGAAGGAGAACCGGCGGCGCGCGGAGCTGTTTCTGGTCCCGGTCGTCGACGGAGCGACCACGGGGGAGGCCCAGCGCCTCTCGGCGGCGTCGGCCGATGTGTCCCAGTTGCGCTGGTCGCCGGATGGGACCGTGCTGGGCTACCAGTCCCGTGAGGCCGGACGGTCCGGTATCGAGTTCCGGCGGGTGTCAGCGCCCGCCGCTGGTGTCTCGGTGCCCGGTGTCCGTGGGGCACCGACCTGGTCCCGTGATGGCGCGTGGATCGCCTTTACGTGGGCCGTGCCCGCGGACACGGGGCTTACCGGGGCCAGAGCGCGCGCCGGGTGGATCGCTCCCGATGCACGCACCCGGACGCTCGATGCGGAACGCATGGATGGGCGGGTCATTACTGCCATGGCGTACAAGGCCGACGGCACCCTCGAGCTGCTGCCGCACCCCACGGCGATGCGGCACCGCCAGCTGTATGTGGTGCCGGCGGCTGGGGGGCAGCCCACGCCCCTGACCTCCCTGCCCTTCGCCGTCAGTGAACCGGTGTGGTCCAGCGATGGACGCCATCTCTATTTCAGCGGCGACTCACTCTGGGCCATCCCCTCGGTGAAGCAGACGCGCGACATCTACGTGGTGGCGCGGGAGGGGGGCGCGGTCCGTCGCCTCACCAGCAACCCCGGGTCGGAATATGCACCGGCCGTTTCGCCCGACGGGCGCTTGCTGGCGTTTCTCTCGGTGCGCGAGACCGGGGGAGACCTCGATCTGCTCGTGGCCTCGCTCGATGCCACCGGTGCCATCGTCGGCATACCGCGCAATCTCACGACAGCGTGGGATCTCAATCCTGGCGCCCCAATGTGGATGCCGGACGGGCGATCGCTCCGCTTCACAGCCGGTGTCGGTGGCAACGAGCACGTGTTCGAGGTGCCGCTGACCGGCGGCGGCGTGCGTCAGATCACGACCGGTGACCGTCAGCTGAATGCGGTGACGCTTTCGAAGGACGCCCGGGTCATGGCGTACGCCGCCACGACGGCCGACCTCCCTTCCGAAGTGTTTCTTGCCGGGCGCGACGGCGCCGCCGAACGACGTATCACCCGACTCAACGACGAGTGGCTCGCCGGCAAAACCCTCATGCCCACGGAGCGGATCACCTGGACCGTGGAGGATGGCACGGTCATCGAAGGATGGCTGGTGAAGCCGGTGGGATACACGCCGGGACGCAAGTACCCGATGGTCCTCAAGATCCATGGAGGACCGCACGGGGCGTACGGCCAGACCTTCTTCCAGACCTTCCATATGCTGTCCGGAAGCGGGTTCTTCGTGCTGTACTCCAACCCGCGGGGCTCCTCCAACTACGGCAACCGTTTCGAATACGCGACGCGCGGCAATTGGCACGTGATGGATTCCGAGGATTACCTGAACGGCGTGGAGGCCGCGCTCGCCCGGTATCCGGAAATCGACAACGACCGCCTCGGCGTGTCGGGGGGGAGCTACGGCGGGGTCAGCACGAACTGGCTCACGGCCACCAGCAACCGGTTCGCGGCGGCGGTCAGCAGCCGCGGCATTGCCAACTGGTACAGCTGGTGGGGGATGTCCGACATCCCCAACATGACCGAGTTCGAATTCTTCGGATTCCCCTGGGAGCAGCCGGAGCGCTACACGCGGCTCTCGCCGCTGACCCATGTGGCCAACGTCACGGCCCCGACGCTCATCATCGAGAGCGAGCAGGACTGGCGCACCCCCATGGGAGAGGGTGAGCAGTGGTACATGGCGCTCCAGAAGCTCAACGTGCCGACGGAGCTCATCCGCTACCCGCGTTCGTCGCACGGTCTCTCGCGCACCGGGGAACCGTGGCTATTGGTCGACCGCCTGGAACGCCTCCGTTCCTGGTTCGACTACTGGCTCATTCAACACCCCGATCAGCTGCCGGCGCGCCGCGCCTATCCGGCCGGGGTCAACTTCTTTCCGAACGGCTCCAAGCCGAAGGCGGGCAAGTGAACCTGCTGACACGCACCATCTCATGGCCGCGCCTCCTGCTGGCAGGAGGCACGGCCGCGCTCTTCATTGCTGACGACGCCTCATCCCAGGGGCGCGCGGCGCGGGCCGCCAGCGGCGCCCCCGCCGCCGCGGCGCCGATCGCGCCGGCGATGCTGCAGGGGCTGCGGTGGCGGGGGATCGGGCCCGCCACCATGAGT
This sequence comes from Gemmatimonadota bacterium, assembly GCA_021299375.1. Lineage (GTDB taxonomy): Bacteria > Gemmatimonadota > Gemmatimonadetes > Gemmatimonadales > Gemmatimonadaceae > Gemmatimonas. Next base: position 4,443 of record JAJTGR010000079.1, on the reverse strand, counting down.
GGGCGCATCGCCGATGTGGCCGTGGCGCGCACCGCCGGCGCTCCCGATGTGCTGTACGTCGCCGCCTCCATCGGCGGCGTATGGAAGACGGCCGACTGGGGGGCGAGCTGGGATCCGGTGTTCGACAATTCCACGGGAGCCAGCTCCGTCGGTGACGTGACCGTGGCCCCCTCGAACCCCAACATCGTCTGGGTGGGAACGGGAGAGCCCAACAATCGCCAGAGCTCATCATGGGGCGACGGCGTTTACAAGTCGATGGATGCCGGCAAGACCTGGGCCTTCATGGGCCTCAAGGAAACCCGGCACGTGGGGCGCATCATCATCCACCCCACCAACCCCGACATCGTGTACGTCGCGGCCCTCGGCCATCTCTGGGGATCCAACGCGGAACGCGGCGTCTTCCGTACCCGCAATGGCGGTCGCACCTGGGAGAAGGTGCTCTACGTCGACGAGCATACCGGCGTCGTCGACCTCGTCATCGATCCACAGGATCCGCAGATGCTCATCGCGGCCGCGTACCAGCGGCAGCGCAAGGCATGGGGCTTCAATGGCGGCGGCCTAGGCAGCGGGCTCTACCGCACGCTCGACGGGGGCGAGAGCTGGACCCGCCTCAAGACGGGGCTTCCCTCCGGTGATCTGGGGCGCATCGGGCTCGACATCTTCCGCCGCGACGGGCGTCTCATCTACGCCACGGTGGAAGCCGATCCGGCGGGCGCCGGCAACGACATGAGCGGCGCGAGCGCCGGCGGGCGCGGCGGCATCTTCCGCAGCCGCGACCGGGGCGACAGCTGGGAACAAGTGAATACCGTGACCAGCCGCCCCATGTACTTCAGCCTCATCCGCATCGACCCCACCGATCCCCAGCGGATCTACTTCGGCGGCACCAGCATCATGACGTCGCACGACGGGGGGCGTACCTTCTTCGATCCGGGATATGGCGGACAGGGCGTGCACCCTGATCAGCATGCCATGTGGATCGACCCCGACGATCCGAACTTCCTCGTCCTGGGCAATGATGGCGGCATCTTCCTGTCGCACACCCGCGGGGCCACGTGGCGCTTCATCGACAACCTGCCGCTCGGGCAGTTCTACGAGGTCGATGCCGACATGCGCGATCCGTATCATGTCTGTGGCGGACTCCAGGACAACGGCGACTGGTGTACCCCCAGCGCCGTCCCCGACCAGAAGGGGCTGTCGCGTCGCGATGCCTACCTCGTAGGGGGCGGCGACGGCTACTACGTCCGCATCGACTCGTCGGACCCGGGTACGGTCTACGTGGAGCAGGGGGGCGCCAGCATCAAGCGTTTCAACTACCAGACCGGCGAGACGCAGGAGATTCAGCCGACCAATGAGCAGAAGGGGGAGCGGCCGCTGCGCGGCAACTGGAACGCGCCCATGGCCATCTCCCACTTCGATCCCAAGACGATTTACGTGGGCATGAACAAGCTGTTCCGCTCGCGCGACCGTGGGGTCACCTGGTCGGCCATCAGCGCCGATGTCACCGCCGCCATCGACCGCGATACGCTCACCATGATGGGCGCCCGCGTCGGGCCCGCCGCGCTGTCGCGCCATGACGGCGTGTCGGCGTTCAGTACCCTCACCACCATCGGTGAATCGCCGCTGGACCGGAACGTGCTGTACGTGGGTGCGGACGACGGGGTGGTGCAGGTGACCACCGACGGTGGCGCGAAGTGGACCGACATCAGCCGGCGCTTCCCGGGACTGCCGCCCCAGAGTTACGTAAGTCGCCTCACCCCCTCACGGCATGTCGCCGGCCGCGTCTATGCCACCTTCGACGGGCACCGCAGCGATGACTACGCACCGCACGTGTACGTCAGCGAGGATTTTGGCCAGAGCTGGCGCGCCATCGAGCGAGGGCTCCCCGAAACCTCCGTGTACGCCATCGTCGAGCACCCCCGCGTACCCACGCTGCTCTTCGTGGGGCACGAGCGCGGCGTGCATCTGTCGATGAACGGCGGGGCCGACTGGCAGTCGCTGAACACCAATCTCCCCACGGTGCCCGTCTACTCACTCATGGTGCACCCGCGGGACAACGACCTGATCGCGGCCACCTTTGGTCGCGCCATCTGGATCCTCGACGATCTCGGGCCGCTGGAGGCCTTGGCGTCGCAGCCGCGACTCGCGGCCGATGCCGCACTCGCGAGCCGCCCGGGACGTCAGTTCAATACGCACCACTACAACGGGTGGTTCTGGCCCGGACACTTCGAGGCGCCCAACCCCGAGTATGGCGTGGGCGTCTCCTACTGGCTCACCGCTCCCGCGGCGCGCGTGGAGGTGGACATCACGGGACCACAGGGAGAGACGATCAAAACCATCCCCGGGTCGACCGCCGCCGGCATCAACCGCGTCTACTGGGATCTACGGGGCGTACCCACCGAGCCATTTGATTCCACGGCCGTGTACAACCCGGTCTTCAGGCCGCCTCCGGCGGGGCCACCGGTGAAGCCGGGGCGCTATCAGGCACGGGTGCGCATCGCCGACCGCGCGCCGCTGACCATTCCCCTCACCGTAAATGGGGACCCGCGCACACGCATTGCCGACGCGGATCGTGACGCACGACAGGACGCCATCGACCGGCTGTACGGCATGAAGAAGAGCGGGTTGTCCATGCAGGAAGCGATCCGCGGGGTCACCACGAAACTCGCTGCGACGAGGGCCCGTCTCGCACCCGGCCTTGAGGCCGGCGCCAGACTTACGGCGCTCGCCGACAGCCTCGCGGCGGTGGATCGCGCGGTCGCTCGCTCGCTTCGCACTGCCAACTCGCTCCTCGATGCCGTGGGAGGCTTCACCGGACGCCCAACGGCGGGCCAGTCGCGGAGCATGACGTGGGCCTACGACGACTTGGCGTCGGCGATGACCACCTTCAACGCACTGCTGCAGTCCCTCCGGGCGCTGGGCAATTCCTTGCCGCCACAGGATGCGTGGCTCGGTGGTACCACCCTGGTCCCGCTGCCTCCACCGGGCGCGCGCTGAGACGTCCGGCGCCGGGGAAAGGTCACCTCCGCCAGAGGATGGTATCTTGGGGGCGCGGTCGATGGGAGTCGATCGCGCCCCCCGTGCGTTCGGCTGCGCCATTATGCTATCCCCATGTCGTCTGTCGCCGAGTTGGACCAACACCGCGGCGATCGCCGCGGCGTCTCGCTGGTCGTGGCCGCCGCGTTCCAATGGGCGCTGCTTGGCCCCGTGGCACGCATCGCCTTCGCCGAAGGGGTCCCGCCACTCACGGTGGCGTTTTGGCGCGCCACCGTGGCCGCCCTGCTGTTCTCGGCGCACGCGGCCGTCACCGGTACGCTCCCGCTGCGCTCCCGCGACCGCATGTCCGCCATGGTGCTGGGGGTCGTGGCGGTAGCCGGCCTGTACGTCTCCTACTTCGAAAGCGTGCAGCGCGGTGGCGCGGCCCTCGCGGCCATCCTGCTCTATTCCGCGCCGGTGTGGGTGGCGATAGGCGCCCACTTCGCGCTTCGGGAGCGGGTCACGCGGAGCGAGGCCGGCGCGCTGTTGCTCACGCTGGCCGGCGTGTCGCTGGTGGTGCTCTTCCCGGCATCCGGTGATGCCGAGGTGCAGGCATCCTGGTCCGCAGTCGCGTGGGGACTCGGATCCGGTGTCTCCTACGCTCTGTACTTTCTGCTCGGCCGGTCGCTCTTCGCGCACAATGCCCCGGCGCGCGTGATGTCGTGGGCGCTGGCCAGCGGGGCCATCGTGCTCGCTCCGTTCGTGCAGTGGCACCTACTCACCTGGCGCGCATGGGGCGCGATCGCGTTTCTGGCCACGGTCGCGACCTACGGTGCCTATCTCAGCAATGCCAACGGGATCCGTATCATCGGGCCCGCGCGCGCGTCGACCATCGCGACGCTCGAGCCGGTACTGGCCGTCGCCGCCGCCTTCCTCGTGTGGGGAGAACGCTTGTCGGGGATCGGCCTCGTGGGAGCCGGTGCGGTTCTCGGCGGCGTGCTGTTCGCCGCGCGCGGCCGCTGAGCCTACGAGGGCTCAGGGCGTGGCGGCGCACAGATAGGTGAGCGCCACGCCGGGCACCGAGCACTTCGAGACCGGGCCGAAGCCCGGCAGCTTCACCTCGCGATGCATCCCTTCCTTCCTGCCCGCGTCGTCGAGGTCGTACCGGCTTTCCTTCGTCACCACCGTCTGCGTGGCGTAGTCGTACATCCCGATGATACGCGAGCTCTTGAGGTCGCCCTTCGCGTACTGGAGCGGCGGGACCAGCGCCACGCGGATGGCCGCAGTCAGGACCATACCGGTGCGCGAGATGGTGTTCGATTCCAGATCGCCAGCATCTTCGCCTGGACGCGCGGCCTTGCGCATCGCGGCAAGCTCGATGGCACGCCCGAGGTCACGGCGTTCGCCAGCACGCTCGAGCAGGTATGCATCGAGGCGGTGGAAGCGGGCGAGATGACCAAAGACCTGGCG
>JAJTGR010000035.1 GCA_021299375.1 Gemmatimonadota bacterium | reverse complement strand
GCGCGGGTGGAGACGGCGGCGCGCGCGATCGATCTGGCCATCATGGCCGCCCAGCGCGACGCGGTGAGCCGGCAGCACAACGTGCTGGTGGTGTTCGATACGGCCGCCCGGGCCCTGCGCACCGTGTGGGACGTGAACAACGACCGGACGGCGGGGGCGGGCGAGCGGCTGCGGACCACGCCGTTGTCCGAGGCGCTCGCCTTCGCGCGCCCGCCTGGGGTCAGCGCGCTGGGCGGCGACAGCACGTCGGCGTCGGCCGGGGTCCCGGACGAGCGGGGCCCGGCGCTGCTGCTGCAGCGCTCGGGGTCGACCGACCGGGCCGTGACGGTCTACCTGACGACGACGCAGAGCCTGCGGCCCAAGGCCGCGGTGCGCGACGTGCGCGCCCTGCAGGTGGCGCGGGCCTCGGGCCGCTCGTCGTGGTTCATCTGGAACGGCAGCGTCTGGCGGCGTGCCCAATGAGCGCCCCGTCGTCGTCGTCGTCGCCGCCGCCGCCGCCGCGCCCGCCCGCCGGGCGCGCCGGCTTCACGCTCCTCGAGGTGCTCGTCGCGATGCTGCTGCTCGCGACCGTGGTGATCGGGCTGGCCATGAGCACCGTGGTCTTTTCGCGCAGCGTCGCCGACGCGAGCGGCCGCACCCGGGCGCAGGCGATCGCCGACCTGCAGATCAATCGCGCCCTCGTCTGGCCGAGCTACGGCACCCTGTCCACGCTGGCCACGGCGCCCTACAACGGCAGCTTCGATGGCTACCAACTCGCCACGTCCGTCAGCGTCGACAGCACGAGCAAGCGCAATCGCACCGTGGTCACGGTGAACGTGACCTCGAGCGTGGCCGGGCGCCTGCCCGTGCCCGTGACGCGGACCATCACCATTGCCGCCCCATGACCCGCCGCCCATTACGCTCCCGCCGGGGGTTCACGCTCGCCGAAGTGCTGATGGCCATCGTGCTGTTCGGGGTCGTCACCGGGGCCGCCCTGGGCTTCCTGATGACCCAGGGGCGCGGCTACCGCGACATCTCGCGGCAGCAGAGTGAAGTGCAGAACGGGCGCTTCACCCGGGACCTGCTGCGGCTGGAGCTGCGTACCGCCGGCACGAATGTGACCGACGTGCAGCCCATTCTGGTCGCGGCGAACGACAGCGTGATTGCCTTCAACGCCGACCTGCTCACGAACCACCTCGACTCTGCCGTGTTCACGGGCGCGGTGTACGTGGACACCTACGCCAGTGCGGCCGATGTGAGCGCGCTGTCTGCGGCCGACGCCCTGACCATTCCCGGGACCAGCCCCGGGGTGACGTATCCGCTGCAGGACTACACGGCCATCACCGGCACCCTCGGCCAGGCCGAGCTGGTGATTTTCCGGTTCGTGCGCGACACCACGTCGTCGGACGCCAGCGACGTGATGCTGACGCGGCAGGTGAACAAGCGCCCGCCGGAAATCATCGCCACCGGGCTGCGGCGGTCGGGGACCACGCCCTTCCTGCGCTACTGGTACGATCCGAACCGGTACTCGCCGACGACGGTGGGGCTCGATACCGTGCCCCGGGCGTGGCTGCCGCTGGCCAAGACGGTGGCGGAGCGGGGCCTCGTCCCCGACACGGGCGTGGCGGTCACGGCGCGCATCGATCAGGTGCGGGCGGTGGAGGTGAACTATCGGGTCGGGCGGACCGAGGGCGAGTCGCCCGAGCCGGTGCGCTACCTCGTGGCCATGCCCAATACGGCGGCGCCGCGGCAGTCGCGCGCCTGTGGCCGCCCGCCGCTCATGCCGGCGAGCATCACGGCCACCTGGAACGCGGACAGCAATGCCGTGCTGCTCACGTGGCCGCGCGCGACGGACGACGGCAGTGGTGAGGCCGACGCGGTGCGCTACGTCCTGTGGCGACAGCTCCTGGGGGCGGGTACCTGGGGGGAATCGCTCGCCAGCGTCGGCGCGGTCGCCGGCGGCACCGGGTACAGCTACCGGGACGGCGGGGTCGATCAGGGCCTCGGGCTCTCCTACCGCTACGCGCTCGCCGTGCAGGACTGCACGCCGAACCTGTCATCCCTGACCACATCAGCCACGGTGGTGGTACCATGACGCGCTTGTTGCGCCCCTCGCGTCGACGCCGGGGCCCGGCGCCGTCCCCCGCGCGTCGCGGCCATGCGCTGCTGCTGGTCCTCCTGGTGACCATCGTGGCGGTCGCGCTGGCGCTCGCCTCGGCAACGCAGGCGGCCACCGGCCGCCTCATCCAGAACAGCTCGGAACGCACCACCCGGCTGGAGGACGTCGCGCTCAGCGGGCTCGAACTCGCGCGGGACCGCCTCAACGCCGGTCAGGACAGCGTCCCGGCGGAGGGCTTCGGCACCCTCGAGTCCGGGGTCGCGATCAGTGGCCTGCCCGGTGTCACGCGCAGCACGTGGGTCTCGCGGCTGGGCAACACCGACGGCCTCTCGAACGCCGGGGAGTACGGCGTCCAGGCCGAACTCGTCACGCGCGTCGCGGATGCGGCGGGCAACGTCACCATTCGGCGCGCCGAGGTGTATCAGGAGTCGTTCGCCCGGTACGCCAGCTTCTCCAACGTGGGCAAGGGGGCCAATGGTGCCACGCTGTGGTGGGCGCTGGGTGCCCAGGCGCAGGGGCCGGTGCACTCGAACGATACGATCTACGTGTGGAATGGCACGCCACAGCCGCAGGCGGTCTTCCACCACCAGGTCACGACGGCGCGCATCATCCTCAATCGGACGGCGGCCGAGTATCGCGGCGATCCGCCGAAGGAGAAGGTGCCCGTCATTCCGCTGCCGACGACGGCCGAACTGGATCGGGTGAAGGCGATTGCCGCCAAGGCCGGGTACGTGTTCACGCCGACCCTCACGGTGGGCGACAGCGCGAACGCCACGATGCGCATCGAGTTCGTGGCCATCGATGTCAACGGGGACGGCAACACGACCGGCGCCGACGAGGGCTACTTCCGCGTGTATCAGCAGACGAGCACGGCGCCGTACGGGGCCGGCTACGCGATGGGGGCGGTCCCGGTGCCGCCGGCCGATCCTTTGCTGATTCCCGGCGGGGCGGCGACGGTCGTGGATAGCCTGCTGTTCTCGCCGAACTGCGGCGTGGTCGCCACGGTCGGCGGGCGGCAGGCGGTCCCCACGACTTTCCGCCGCGTTCCGGTGATCGTCGGCGCGCCCAACTATCGCGCGCGCATGCTCGACAAGCAGACCGCGTTCGACAACGTGAACGCGCGGTGCTTTCTCGGGGGCGACGACCGGCTCTCGCCCACCGGGGAGTTCCAGCCGACCGACTCGGCGGGCAGCTGGATGCTGCGCACATCGGGCACGGTGCCCGCCGCGGTGGCGGCGCGCCCCGATGGGGCGTATCTCTGGCCCCTGAGCCCCGCGTACAACGCCGATTTCCGCGGGGTGATCTTCGCGGAAGGCCGGGTGGCGGTGAGCGGGGTCGTGCGTGGACGGGTGACGATCTCGGCGCGGACGAACATCATCCTTGCGCACGATCTGGTGCAGGCCACCAGTCCGGCCACGGCCAGCGGCAACTGCCGGGCCGATGACGACATCGTGGGGCTGTTTGCGGGGCAGTACATCCTGTACGCGGACAACGCCCTGCAGGCTCCCCAGCGGCGCCGGGACAACAGCACCACCGGCGCGGCCTGGATGGCCCGCAAGGACTTCGATCACTCCCCGCGTCGCCCGGACATGGCCGTCCACGCCGCCATGATGGCGCTGCACACGTACGGCGCCGAACGGCCGAACCCGCCCGCTGGTCTGCCGGCGGGGGAGTTCGTCAATCGCGGCACGGTGCGCGTGATCGGCGGGCTGATCTCGAACTTCATCGGCCAGACCGGCACCATGAGCGGGAGCAGTCTGCACGGGGTGAACGAGGATCTCTCGTTCAACCGGTGTGCGCTGCCCTTCCCGCCCCCGTACTTCCCGACCACGGGGCGGTGGAAGCGCAGCCAGTTCTTCGAGGTCAACCCGGTGGGCTTCTCGCCGTCCACGTGGTTCGCCGGGCGATAGGCGCCGGTCGCCCGGGTCAGGGGGCCGGTCGCCTTCGTCCCGACGCTGGCGTCAGCGCGTAAGCGCGAAGGGAAACGGCAACGCCCGCGCGAGGCGGCGGCGCATGCGCGTCATGCGCTGCCGCACACGGCGCGCGGCCCCGCCAACCTCAAAAACGCAACTGCTCGGCTATCGCGCGACTCTGTCGACGGGATACCACCACCTCGTGGCCACCCTCCAACCGCAACAGCAGACGCCCGGCGAACCACGAACGCACCTCGCGAATCCAGTGCACGCCCACGATCTGCGTCCGATTCGCGCGGAGAAACGCCGGGGTCGGCAACCGCGCCTCGACCAGTCGTAGCGAGCGGGGGCTCACGGCGCTCCCGCGTCCGAAATGCACGCGAGTGGACTCCCCCTGTACCTCGAGAAGCCGCATCTCACCGAGTGTCACGAACCACCCCGCATCCCCGTCGCTCAGGAAGATCCGATCGTGGAGTGACAGGGGGCGCAGCGACACGCTTTCGCCGCTCTCGACGTGAGCGCCGGCCGTCATGGCCGGCTCCGCCACGGTTTCTCCCCGCAGTCTCGCGGTGGCGTCGAGCGCCGGCAGCATCCGCCCGATGGTCGTGGCCAACCGCGCGGAGGTGACCGGCTTGAGCAGATAGTCCAGCGCATTCAACTCGAGCGCCCGGAACACATACGACTGATGCGCCGTCACGAACACCACGTGCGGCGCCGTGTCGAGGGTGCTCAACCACTGCACCCCGTTGCCATCCGGCAACGTGATGTCGAGCAGCATCAGATCGGGTTCCAGATCGGCAATGGCCGATCGCGCCGAGGCGATGGTGGAGACTTCGCCCACCACCTCCAGACGGTCGGAAAAGTCCGACAACAGGCGCCGCAACTCCTGGCGCGCGTGTGGCTCGTCGTCTACCAACAGGACACGAAACAACGGGCGTATCACGATTCTCGTTCTCGGTGTGGTCGGGTCCGGCCTGCGCACGCTCTGAGCCGGTACGATGCCTCGCCGTTCGCGGTTTCGCACGACCGCTCGCCGGTGACATGCGCCGCTCGCACGCGCCGACGTTCCACTCGGCCGGCAGCATGTTGACGATCAGCGGATGGCTCACGACACTGACCGGTATCCCCAGTCGTCGGTCCCATCGCCCACAGGTCCATGAACCACGCACAAGCGGCACCCCGGCTGCGCGCTCCCGTTCTCGTCGCCGTCATGCTGGTGACGGCGTGCCAGACAAACACGGAGCCAGTCGCCACACCGGAGGTCATTGCGGACATCCGAGCCCAAGCCACGTCGCTCGGCGACAGTGGTCTGCTCGCCTCGGCGGTCCGGCAGCGTGTGCTGCAAAGTACGAGCGGTGCCACGGTGGTGACACTCGGGGAGGCGACGCACGGTACCCGCGAGTTCTTCCTGTACAAGAATCAGGCCATTCAGATCCTGACCGAGAGCGGCACGCGGATTGTTGCGTTCGAGGCCCCGTGGGCCGCCACGCGCGCGGTGAACGCCTACGTGCAGGGCGAGGCGGTGCCCGAAGCAGTCGCGATGACGGCCTTGCAGTACAACGTGTGGCGGACCGAGGAAGTGCGGGACCTGTTGCGCGCGCTCCGCGCGGCCAACGCCACCCGCTCCCCCAGCGCGCGGGTGCAGTTCGTGGGCGTCGATCCGCAAGACTACGGGTTCACCACAGGCGATGGGACCATGGCGCAGCTGGACACCCTCCTCCGCCGTACGAACCTGCTTCTGGCCAACCAGGTGAAACAGTACTACGCAGCGGCTGGCGCGATTGCCGATACGGCCACGCGCGCCGGCCGCTTCACCTCGGCGCAGGCGACACGATTCACCACCCTGCTGCGCGAGGCATCGACCGCGGTGGCGGCCGCTGCGCCGCAGCTGGCCGCGTCACTGGGCGAGAGCGACGCCGCGTGGGCGGTCCGCAGCGCGGAGGTCCTGCGGCTGTTTGGCGACCAGGCCGTGAAGTCCGGCGCCGGCGACGAGGCGGGGGCCTTTACCCTACGCGACAGTGTCATGGCGGACAATCTGCTGTGGTGGACGCGACGAACCGGTACCACGCAGCGCGCCGTCTTTTGGGGACACAACGGACACACCGGGGTCCAGGACGCGGACGGAGTCAGAACGGCCGGTTGGTTCCTTCGCCGTACCCTGGGCAACGCGCTGGTGTCGGTCGGTTTCTCGTTCGGGGGGGGCCAGTACAATGCCAACGTCCCCAACGACCCACAGACGGCGCCACCCGCCCCGTCGTCCACCGTCGATGGCGCGTTGGCCTCAGCGCTCACCACGCCAGCCTGGTTCGACCTGCGCACGGTGACCGGTTCACTCGCCACGTGGTTCACGCAAGCCAAGGGCACACGCTGGCTGGGAGCCGGCGGAGACAGCAGCCCGACCCGGTATCTGCCCTACGCCCTCAGCCCGATGTTCGATGCCCTGATCTTCGTGCCCAACGTCACGGCCAGCCGCAAGCTGCCCTGAGTTGCGAACGCCGCCGGTCAACGCCGCCGGTCAACGCCGCCGGTCAACGCGGCCCGCAATGAGGTGACACACCAGCGTCACAGCAAGGCATCGTCAGCGTTCAGCGGGAAGCGGACGTTCGTGGTGAACTCCGCCGGCGCTGTGCGACGCAACACGATGGCAGCCTCCGCACCATAGAGGAGCCGCAGCCGCTCGACCGAGTTGCGAAGCCCCGACGATTCCTTGCGTGGCCTCGCGGTGGGTTCGCCCCCCACGGGGTTGCGGATGGTGATCTCCACGAAGCGGCCCGTCCGTTGTGCCTGCACGGAAACGGTCCCCCCCGATGGAGACGTGCCGATGCCGTGGTGTACGGCGTTCTCGCACAGCGTTTGCAGCATCAGGGCGGGAACCATGGCCTGCGCCACGGCGGGGTCCATATCGACGGTGATTCGCATGCGGTCATGGAATCGCTCCTGCTCGATTTCGAGGTAGCTCCGTGCGATGGCCACTTCGTCCTGCAGGGGCACCGCGTGATGACGGCCGGTGATGGTCGCGTAGTGCAGGACGTCGGTGTATCGCCCGATCATCGCTCGCGCTCGCTCGGGATCGCTGGCAATGAGCGCCTGCACCGAGTTGAGCGCGTTGAACAGGAAATGCGGATTCATCACGGCACGGGCCACCCGACCCTCCGCGTCCTCCGCAAGCCGCTGCAGCTCACGCTGCTCCTCCGCTGCCCGGCCGGCATACACCAGCGACACGGCGGTGATGTACACGGCGAGCCACACCACCAGCCCGAGGCACCACTGCACCAGCGACGGCACGAACCAGCCCAGCAGCGCATACACGGACCGTGGAAAGGTTGCCCCCTGCAAGCCGAGGGCCAGCAACCCATCGGTGACGACGCAACACACCGCCGTCAGTGGCACGACCCGCAGCGCCCACCCACGCACAGTCGCCACCCGCAGAATCGGCAGCCCCGCCATCGCCAGATCGCGCCTGAGCCACGTCGTTCCCACGGCGCCGAGCACACTGGAGAGCACGTGATACGCGACGTCGCCAATGGACCGGGTGTCGAACCACAGGCCGGGTAGGGCGAGCGCTGCGAAGAGGGCCGTCTGTCCGATCCAGAAGGCCGGAGTGGGGACAACAGGAAGCGCGGGTCGGGATCCGACCGGCAATGAACGTGGGGTACGCATGTGCAGCCAAACTTGAACGTGGTCGCGATGGGCAACAACGGCGCGTCGCGGCCCAGTCGGCCCGGCGAAGCACCGCGCACACGGTTCCGCAGCACGCACTCGGTGGCGCGCGCTCCGCGGCACCCGCTCCACGTCACGCCTTCGACGGCGCTGTGGTCCCACGGTGCGCGGCGTCAGGCCGCGGGGGCCGGTCCCGTTGCGCTTACGGCCTCGCCGCGTGGGGGAGCCAATTGCGGAGCGCCTCGTATTGGCGGGTGAGCTCCTCGCGCAGGCAGGCGGGGCGATCGGCGGCGGCGCCACACCGTGTGTCGCGACGGCGACGCCACGCGTCGTGGAACGCCACCAGCTCCTCACGCGCGTCGCGGGTGGAGTGCCCACGGCGCACCTCTTCGGCCTGTCGCCATGTGCGGAGGTCGAGCGCCGCGAGGGCGGTGTCGCTGCAGAGCGTACGCGCCACCGGTGAAGTGGTGCCGGCGCAGTCGAACGAGGGGCCACCGGGGGGCGGGCGATAGCGGCCGGTGGGCGTGAATGGCGCGGCGGCGAGTCGCGTCACACGGCCGCGCGCGTCGGTGAACCGCGCTGTGCGCGGTGAGGCATCGAGGTCGGCGAGCCAGGCCAGCAGCGCGGTGCGGGCCGCCGCCGGAAGCGCGTCGGGCGCAAGGGCGCGCGAGCCGAGCCGCAGGGTGGGCGCGTCGTAGATCGCCCCGAGGGCGGTGCCGGCGGCGAGGTCGAGCCAGAGGAACCCCTTCGTGTCGCAGGCGTGCGGTTGGCAGGCCGACATCGCCACTGTGCGTCCATCGGTTATCTGCAGCGGATCGGGTGGCCCCCCCAAGGCGGCGCGCAGGGTCGCGGCCATGGCCGCCGGAATCTGCCGGGAGATGAGGCGGCCGAGTCGTGGGTCGTGCGCCACCTCGTTGGTGGAGCGGCCGTCGAAGGCGAGCAACCAGTGCGGGGGTGACGCCGACGGCGCGGTCCGCTGGGCGGCGAGTGGCGGCGTGAGCGGGGCGGCCAGCATCGAGGACACCAGCGCGGCGACCGGCACCGTCCGTCTGCGCGCCCACCACGTTGTCGACGTCATGTCCGTGGCTCTTCCGGGTTGGGAGTGGGTTGGCCTGGCCACATCGCGGTCCCCTGGATATCTGGCCAGGCGGGCGCTGTGAGGCGGGCGAAGTGATGCGGGCGCCGCCGTCGGCGTCGCGATCACCAACGGGAGCACGGCCGGATCGCCCTGCGCAGCCGGCCACACACGCGCGCTCCGCGGGTGGCGCACCCGGGATGATCCGGTGGGGCCTCCCGTCGTGGATCGCCCCCCGCAGGGGGGCCAGGACGCCATGGCACCGGGCCCGCGGACCGGGCGCGATTCGCACGGCGCGTGATGCCGGGGGGGCGCCGGACGCCCCCGACCGCCAGCGGGCGCGCGACGCTGGCCGCCACCCAACCGAACGCCACCCCACGCGAAACCCCGAAGGCTCATGTCCGATTTATGAGGAGCGTTGGTCGGGAGAGGCGTGTCGCTGGGCGGGGCACCCGTCCGTCGAACTTACGGCGCCAGCGCCAACCGCGTTGGCGCCGACGCGCGCCGCGACGGCCACGTGCACCATGAGCCGTCTCGGTGTTGGATTGACCATGCGGGCGGCCCGTGCGGTCGGCTTCCCCGGACTTGCGCTCTCGTGCTCCGGTCCCCGTCCGCGCCGGACTTCCGAGGCCAATACCCCTCTCGCCATCGGCCCGCGCCGCCGAACGCGGGTCCCGCTACGGGCGACGCATCTCCTGTCTCCACTGGCGCGCGAACAGCACCAGGGCGGCGCCCAGCACGAGCCAGGCCACCATCCGGCACCACGCGGCCATCTGCGCGTCGCGGGTCAACCCCCCCGCGTGCGCGAGCAGGTAGTTCCAATCATGGATGACCTCCTCACCGTCACCGATCGACACGAGCGGCAGGTCGAGGGTCCGGGCATCGGCGATGTAGGCGGCGAGGTTCCCCAGGCTCGATGCGAGCCAGAACAGTGGCATGACGGCGCCCAGCTCATCCTTCTGGCGGCGGAGTACCAGGCAGGCGGCGATCGGCACCACCAGCTGCGTCAGGCTTCCACCGGCCACGGCGAACCACTCGCCGAGCGGGCTCCACAGCACATGCCCCAGCTCATGGAACGCGAGGGTGATGCCACCGAACAGCCCGGCGGCTTCGGGGGCCAGCCGAATGACCCGCTGGGCGTCGTAGGCAAGCGCCAGCGCGAGGCCGGCGTACAGGGTCGGGCGGGCGCGGGACACCGAGTGAATATGAATCGCGGGCGGGTGGCCCGCTGCGCGAGCGGCCCGCGCTGTTTATCCTGCAGCGTCGGGACTGCGCCCGGCGTGATGGTGCTCCCGGACCTCCTCGCGATCGAGGCGAACGTGCGACTGACGCCGACACTTGAGCGGCTGTATCTGGCGAATGCGGTGGTGCTGCTCGTGCACCAGATGGACGCGGCCTACTGGCAGGAGTGGCAGCTCTTCCATCTGCCCGGTGGCCTCTCGCTTTTCCTTGCGCTGAACGTCCCCATCGTCCTGCTGGTGCTGGCGGGCTACGGCGCGATCGTGGCGCGTCGGCCGTCAGCGGTCGCGTACTCCTGGGGGCTGGTCGCGGCCGGGCTGTTTGCCGTGATGTTCCACACCGCCTATCTCCTCGCCGGACACACGGCGTTCCGCGCGCCGGCGTCGCTCGCCCTGCTTGCCGACACCGCGCTCCTGTCCGGTGCGCAGGCCGTGCTGCTGCTCCGGGCGCGGCGCCACGCCGTGGCCGAACCCGCGACGCCCTCGCCGCATGTGCGCACCTGATGTCGGCGGCTGGTGCGGCTTGGGCAACGGCCAGCCCCCATGGCCGAGCGCTCGTGAGGCTACCTGCGGGCCTCAGCACACCGCATAGCTACCCGGTCGGCGTGAGCTGTACGACCACGCGTTGCAGGTAGATCCGGCTCAGCGCTTCGAAGCCGGAGTCCATGCCCACCAGCAGCCACGCCGTGCCACGCGCGTCCGCGGTCACCGTGAGACCGAAGGCGGAGGGCGTCGCCAACCGCTTCGACTCCCACCGCCGTGTCCCGCAGTCGGCCACCGTGTTGGCAATGGTCCCCACCGGCCCTCCCTGCGGGCCGCCAACCGCCTGATTGCCCCGCGCGAGATTCACCCGGAAGTCGCGCCCGTCGAACACCGTCATGGGCTCGTCGGGCGCCGCCGCCACGATGATCCAGACCCCGTCCCCGGGCGAGCCCCCGACGCCTACGCACCCCGTTGGCACGTCCGTCGCGAAGTCGACGGTCACCGCCACGCGATACGTCGCCCCCGGGGCGAGATCCACCAGGCGCGTCTTCGCATAGATGAACAGGTCATCGCTGCGGTTCGTCCCGCTCAGAAAGAACCCGGTGCCGGTGAGTGGTGCGGGAAGCAGGCGCGCTTCGCCCACCACGTCGGTCGGCGCCGTGGCGGGCGCGTAGTCCGCCTGCCCGATCGTCCAGCCGGCGATGCCTTGCCCGAAGTCGAACGTGCGCGTGGTGATGCCCGGGACCGAGACGGGGGCATCGGCTCGGCAGCTGGCAAGCGCGAGCACGGCCGTCAGCGAAACAGCGGAGCGCCATGTCATGGGTGCGGGTCTCGTGGTGTGATCGATGCACCTCCAACTTAACGTTTCCAATTCCCTTCGCGTCTGGCAGTCGGGTTTGATCGCGTCGAACTCGATCGAGTGAGCTCATGAGCGAATGCGGAAGGCCTCGCCAGCGATGCACGCACCTGTGGACTGTCCTGCTGGCGGCATGCGGTGGCACCGTGTCCCAGGGGCTGACGGCGCCCCCGGCCGGACCCACGGGACCGACGGGCCTGACGCCACCGACGCGTGCCGTCACGTGCGGGGGGGTGGGGGGCCCGATCCGCTCCGCGGCGGTGACGGTCACCGAACGCGGCACCGGGGCTTTGCTCCCGGCGCGGGCGTTTGCGCCGGCCCCGGCGCTGCTGACCGGGCCCTGTCCGATCGTGTCCCTGCTGCCGGGTGGCGGCGCCGACATCACGAGCGTGAGCTGGGCCGCCGAGCGGCTGGCGGCAAGCGGGTACGTGGTGGTGGTGACGCTGCCGTCGTCGGGCGCCAGCACGGCGGCCTACCACACGGCGGCCGTCAGCGGCATCGACTTCCTGCAGTCCACGGCCAATCCCTATCACGCGGAGAGCGACACCGGGCGCGTAGGTGTCGCCGGCTGGTCGCTCGGCGCGCGCAGCCTGGTCCGCACCCAGGAGGAAGATCGCCGGGTCGACGCGCTCGTGGCGTGGGACAACCTCGCCGTCCGCGAGTCGGGGGACGAGGGGTCACCGGCGTGCACCTTCACCGGCACGGCCGTCCGCGCACCGCGGGTCCCCGCACTGGGGCAGGCGTCGGAGACGTGCCCCGGCGAACCGCCCGATGTGAAGCTGCGGGCGTTCGAGCACTGGCGCGGCGCCGGCGTGGCCACGATGCAGGTGGTCTTTCGGGACGCGACGCACTTCTGGTGGGGCGGCCCCGGCACCGAGGCGCAGCGTGATCTCAGCCACGCGTACACGCGCGCGTGGTTCGATCGGTGGCTCAAAGCCGATTCGACCATGACGGTAGCGTTGCTGGGCCCCACGGTGCCCTTCACGGGCGCGGCGGCAGCCAGTGTGCTCAGCCCGCGCTTCCGGTCGGCGGCGGCGTTCGACGGACGGCGGTGTACCGACCTGCGGCTCGGCTGTTAGGGAGCGCGCGCACTTCTGGTGCCCGGCTCTCGCGCCGACATCGGCAGTGGCGGTAGCAGGAGCGTTAGCAGCAGCGGACGCCGTCCTGCTGCCTCAAAACCGGATGGGCGCGTACACGTTCACCTGCCACCGGGAGGCCGGTTCGAGCGCACGCGCCGCGTCGAGACGTATGGGGAGGCCGAACACCCCCACGCCCCCGCCCACGCTCAACCGCGCGCCGTCGCTGCGCGACAGGTCACCCCTCGCGCCCGCCCAGCCGGCGTCGGCGAAGAGGCCCGGCTGCCACCAGCCGCTCCGCGCCCAGGTGAGCTCGGCGCGCGACATCCAGTACGCTTCGCCGCGCAGCGAGCCGGCGCGCACCCCCCGCACGGTCTGCCACCCGCCAAGGTTCCACAGTCGGTGCGTGGGGAGGCCGCCCGTGCTGGTGCCGCCGCTCACGGTGGTGGAGACCCGCACCCGGCCGGGCAGCGCCCGCTGGAGCGACAGGTCCGCTGCCGCCCGCAGGTAGCGCCACGTCCCGGCCACCCCCTCCAGGCGCCACGCCGATCCGAGGCGCCAGCCCGCGTCTTCGGCGCCCCGCGCCGCGAGCAGCCGCAGCGACCCGCCGACGGCACGGCCCGCCAGATGGGGCAGCGTATCCACCACCCCGCGGTCGAAGGTGCGCGACCGGTTCACGAGCCAGAGGAGCGAGAGTTCCGCCTGGGTGCCCACCCCCTCCTGCCATTCGCCGAACAGGCGCGTCTCGAGCCGCAGCGCTCCCGCGCCGCGGCCGCTGTAGCGGCGGGTGAGTTCGCCCCCCGCCGCACGGTAGTAGAACTGCTCGTCGAGCGCGCGCCCGACACTCTGCAGCGACGCCACCGGCCCGAACGCCAGCCCGTAGTCGTCGGCCTGCACGAGGCGGCGGTAGCCTGCCACCGTGACGTCGCCGCCGCCGTTGGTGCGCGTCGCGAACAGCTCGCCGTTGAGCTGCCGGTCGCCCAGCGACCCGCGCGCATTGGCCTCCCAGCTCCACCCGGCACCCAGCTGCTGGCGCAGCGCCGCCCCCACCGAGAGCGCCTCCACGCGGTTGTAGCGCAGGTACTCGAGCCCCGTGTGCCACGTGATCCGCTGGGGGGCAAAGGCCGCCTGCACATCGAGCCCGAGCGCCTCGCGGGTGGCCTCGTCCATGGCGCTGGCGTAAACCGGCGCACGCTCGGCAAAGAGCCCACCCGCGAACTCCGGCGCGTTGGCCAGTTGCACCGAATCGCATGGCACCGCGATGCGTGTGGTCAGCCGCGTGCCGAGGCGGGTCGAGGTCAGGTAGCGCACCCCGGTTGCCTGGCAGTCCGCATTGCGCTGCGCCGTCGCGCGGGCGCTGTATCGTGCCCAGGCACTGTCGAGCACCACGCGGCGGGCGTCCCATGCGGCCGTATCGTCGCGCGTGCGGAGCGCGCGCCGGTCACGCCACAGCTGCCGCCAGAGGCCATCGAGCGTGTCGAACGAGGCCCGCAGCGCGAGATTGGCCGCGGGGATGGTCGGAATGTCCGCCACGGCGTTGTCCGCCACGGCGTTGACCTCGGTGTACCGGAACCCCTGCTCGATGGTGACCGCCAGCTGCAGCGGCCCGGCCTTCACGGAGCCATCCACCCGACGCACTCGCGGCAGCCAGAACCGGTTCTCGTACAGCCCGTACTCGAGCGTGACCGCCTGCAGCTCGCCCTTGAGCGGTTGCGCCAGAAACTTGAGGTACCAGGGCGGCCCCTTCTCGCCCGCGGCCAGGGTGTTGTCTACCTCGGTCCACACATCGTATGGCACCGACAGGCGATAGATAGCGCGGACCAGCTGCAGCCGTTCGGTGTCGAACCAATATGACCCCACCGACAGATTCCACCGGGGCTGTCGTGGCCGCGTCCGCAGTTCGCGCAGCACGATGCGGCGCGCGTCGGGGAGCGTGATGACCGCGCTGTCGCCGAGCGCGAAGGTGTAGTAGCTCTCGCTGCCCACCGCGAGCGGGTGCACGAGGTCGGTGGTATCGGCCTGCGCCTTGCCGCCGCTGGACGAGGGGGCGCCGGTGGGGGTGGGGAGCCAGAGCGCATCCATGCCGGGATACCAGGGAATGGGCGCGAGTTGATCGCCCACCGGATTCGGCAGCGGCACGCGGCTGTTCTGCACCCCGCGACGCCCCAGCATGGCCAGGTGGGCCCCGTCGCGCCGCGACCAGCTGACGCGCCCCACGGTTTCCCGACGCCCCAGGAGTCGCTCGCGCCCGCCGGACCCCGCGCTGCCCCCGACGCTCCCCCCCAGAGTGAGGCGTTCGTACGACATGGCGCGGTAGGCGTTGAGCGTGGAATCCACGCGAAAGCGCTCGGCGCGGGCGCGGGCCACGAACGCGCGCGTGGCCGCATCGGGGTAGGCCGACGCGCGTTCCGCGTCGGTGGGCGGACGGTGACGCAACGGCGGCGGCTGCGTGACGGCGTCCTGTGCCGCCAGCATCAGAAAGAGAGCGGTGGTCCACATGCTGCGTTGGTACGACTGGGATGGCGGGCCGGTTTCGCCCGGGGTCGGCGAAGGGGGTGACGGCGGGAACGGGCGACCACAACCACAGGCCGCCCCCCCCGCTCAGGCGTGCCTGCGACCGCTCGTGCACCGTGTGCAACCGCTCGTACATCGCGTGCGGTCGACCGCGCCGTCGCCCCCGGCCATTCGTTCAGCCAATCGACCGTCCGTGACCGCGGCAATTGTGAGGGCAACCCGGGCACTGGATTCTTCCGCCGCCGACACGCCGCGGTGGCGGCATCCTGAACCTTTTCTCGTTTTCGCTCATGTCCGTGTTTCGCGTTACCCGATCAGCTGTTCTGTTGCTCACGAGTTGCCTGCCCGCCGCCGCCCTCGCGCAGGCGGAGCCGAAGGGCGTGTACGTTACGGCCTATGGACAGGTCAGCCGGATCGGCGCCTCCACCTTCACCGAGTCCGGCGCCCGGGGGGCGGGCGCCGGGGTGCAGGCGAAGTTCGGCCGCGGCCTCGGCGGCGGAGGCGATGTCGGCTACCGCTTCGGCAATGGCTGGGCCGCAGAAGTGGAGTGGAACTACCGCAGCCATGCGCTCACGTCCCTGCGTCAGGGCACCACGACCCTGGCACGGGACGGCGATTACGCCTCGAACATCCTGCTGGTCAACGGCGTCCGCCGCTTCCCCTCGACCCGTGCCTGGACGCCGTACGTGGGCGCCGGCCTTGGCGTGGTGCTGGAGGTCGATCTCGACCTCAAGCCGGCGTCGAACGGGGGCTCGCGGGCCTACTCCGCGAGCGGCCTGCTGGTCCCGCAGCTGATGGGCGGCGTCGAGTACGCGCTCTCGCCCACCTGGCGGCTGATCACCGACGCACGCTGGCTCCGCGCCGGGGCCGTGTCCGCCGACAACGCGACGGGGAACAGCGGCGGCAGCGTCCAGTCACCGCGCTACAACCCGCTTTCGGTGCAGGTCGGGGTGCGGTACGGGTTCTGACGCCACCGGCACGATGTACCGGGCGCCGTCGCCGAAGCGCGCGAGGACCTCGGCGCGACGGCGACGGCTCACCGGCACCCGACGGCCATTGCTCATGACACACACGGCCCCGCTGGTGGTGCGTCGCACACTGCTCACGTGGTTGGCGGCCACCCACCACGAGCGATGCACCCGCAGGCCGTGCGACGCGTCCTCGAGCTCGACGTCGGCGAGCGCCCCGACAATCAGCGCGCACCCGCGCGGTGTCCACACCCGCAGGTACTGCAGTTCGGAGGCCACGGCGATCACATCACGGCCGATTTCCGGGGGCAGGCGTTCCCGCCACCCCCGGGGCGTGGGCACCGCAGCCGCGGTGCTCGCGCTCACCCCGGCCGCTGGGGCGCCGGCTGTGGAGGCGCCGGCTGTGGAGGCGCCGGCTGTGGAGGCGCCGGCGGCGGGGGCGGGCTCCGCGGGGCGCCACCGGGGGTCTGCCGCGATGAGCGCGACAGGCTGGACAGGCTGGACAGGCTGGACAGTCGCAGCGGGCACAGCGGGCTCGGCAGGCTGGACAAGCGCAGCGGGCGCGGCAGGCGCGATGTCGACCGGCGAGGGGCCATGAACGACCGCCGTCGTCGCCGTCTCGCCCGGCGCGCTCCCATACAGCAGGGGGGCCACCATCCAGTGCAGCCGTGGCAGGCAGATGAGCACCCACGCGGTCGTGACCGGGCCCACGATGTCGCCGTATTCGGCCAGCATGTCGTGGCCAATGCTGACATGGTCCGGCGCGATGCCCTCCTCGTCCGGGAGGACGGCAACGCCCCACCAGCGAATCATCAGGCCCTCGCCAATGCCCCAGTACGCCGGGGCCAGCAGGACCGAACCGAGCACACCGGACAACACCACCAGCGCCCAGCTTGGCACGCGGCTCGCGCCCATCAGGCGCGTCAGCAGGTGGAGCGTGGCCTGGAGGACAAGCAGCCCGACACCGATCTGCAACGTCCAGAACAGCAGCAGCACGGCGGCCGGCGCCCGGAACCCCACGTCCGGCTTCATCGTCATCACGACGGCCAGAAAGACCAGGCCCACGACCAGCAGGTAGCGCGGGAGGCTGTCGGTGGCTGCGCTCTGCCGTCCCGCCAGCGGTCGTTCAGGGGTCACGTGTGCAGGGGAAATCAAGGTGGAGACCGGCGGGCCCTGGAGCAGGACGCGGCGGAGCGCGTACACCCGGGACGCGCGGCGGAGCGGTGGCGCGCGGTCGCGAGCAGTCGCGTGCGTGGCGACCGTGCCACGGCGTGCCGGGGCTATACGGAACGGGGCCGGTGTCGGTTCCGACGAGCCGGGACCGTGACACATCGCGCCACGGGTACACGGCGGGTGGAGGGCAGTGGCCGCCTTCGTTAACGCGCGCGCCCCTGGCACGTCTGTCTCCTGGCAGGGCCGCGCGCGGATGCGCTGCGCGTGGCCATTTCCTACCTGCTTCGGAAACCGGCCCCATGTCTGCTCGTTCCTTTCCCGTATTGATCGGCGCGCGACTGCTGGCCGCCGGCCTCGGGCCCATCGCCTGTTCCGGAGCGGCGCCCACTGCGGCGCCTCCGTCGGTGCCTGCGCCCCCGGTCAGCACTGGGGACGCCATCTGGATGGCGCAGTTGCAACGCACGCTCGACAGTGCCGTGCGGGCCGTCCCGCTGCGCGGGGCCTCGGCGGCCGTGGTCCTCGCCGACGGACGGATCTGGCGTGGCGTGGCCGGGTTCTCCGTACCCGGTGTGCCCCTGGACACCACCATGCGGCTCGGCATCGGCAGCATCAGCAAGAGCATCACGGCCACCCTGCTGGTCCGTCTCGCCGAACAGGGGCGCCTGTCGTTGGACGATTCCGTTGGCCGCTGGCTCCCGCGCATCCCGCATGTCGATCCGGCCATCACCGTGCGTCAGCTGCTCAATCACAGCAGCGGCGTGTTCGATGTCACCAACGCGCCCGGCTACCGCGATTCCATCCTTGCCGACGTGAACGCGCGCTGGACCCCGCAACGGGTGCTCGGGCTGCTGCGCCCGCCGCTGTTCGCGCGAGGGACAGGGTGGAGCTACTCCAACACCAATTACCAGCTGGCGGGGCTGGTGGCCGAGGCTGCCGCCGGGCGACCGCTGCACCAGCTCGTGCGCGAGGCGCTCCTCACTCCCATCGGGGTCACCACCCCATTCCTCGATCAGTACGAAGCGCCCACGGGCCCGCTACCGGGCGGCTGGAGTGGGGGCACTATCAACGTGATGGACACGCGCACGTCGACCTATAGTGCCGCCTGGGCCGCCGGGGCCTACTTCGCCACGCCGGAGGCACTGGCGCGCTGGTGGCAGGGCCTCATGACCGGCCAGCTGGTGAGCCCCGCATCACTCGCGGCCATGATGACCACGGTGGGACCCGAGGGGTACGGGCTGGGCATCGTGCGTCGACAGCTTGTCGGCCGTCCCGTGTGGTCGCACACCGGGGAGATCCGCGGCTTTTCGTCGGTGGCCGCATTCGACACCGCGCGGCGCTTCACGGTGGTGCTGATCGCGAACGAGAACCCGGCACCGGTGACCCTCATTGCCGGCGCGCTGGTGAGCGTGGCCGCGACGGTGCCGTTACCCTGAGGGAGGTGCCGCTGGCGGGTTGCGTTGTAGCGGATTGCGCTGTGGCGGATTGCGCTGTGGCGGGTCGGGCGCACCGGCGCGCCGCGCCTGCGCTGCCTCGCGCACGAGCAGGGTGAGTACCGCGGGCAGGACGAGCAGCACGCCGAGTGACACCCAGTCCACGCGCTGCCCAGCTTGCCACCACGCGCGGGCGCCATGGCTGGCGATCTGCTGCGCGGTCAGCAGCGCGAAGGCGGCGACGATGAGCGGCCGCCGCCGAACGGCTGGCGGCGCGGAACGGCAGCGTCTGGGGCGATCGATTCAAGAGGATGCCCGACCACGACTGTCATGGCCCATCCACGTGGGGGCGACGCGACTGCACCGAAAGGCCGCGTATCAGACCGACGACGCAGGCGAGTTGCGCCAGTAGCAAGACGGCGCGAACCGTGTACCAGCCTAGGCTCTCCCCGGGCGAGAGGCGTGCGTCGAGCCACCACAGCAGGAACAGCGCGGCGCCCCAGCGCCCGGATGATCGCAGTGGCGATTGGCCGGGCTGCGCCTGCGCCCACCAGAGCAGGCTAACCGCCCAGACGACCTTCCCCCAATCGAAGATGACCAGGTCGAGCTGGCGCAGAACGTCCATGGGCCAGTTCACCACTACACGACCACCCGTGCGGCCGCGGTTGCCGCATCGCCGGTGTTGGGCGTGCCCCGCCGCTCGATGAGCAGGATGTGCGTCTCCTCCTCGGCAGACGGACAGTGCTCGACGCCGGCGGGCACCACGAACAGCTCACCCGGACTGAGCGACACGCTCCGGTCCCGGAGATGAATGGTGAGGTGACCCGAGAGCACCAGGAAGAAGTCGTCCGTGTCATGGTGCGTGTGCCACACGAATGGCCCCTTGACCTTGACCACCATCAGATCGTGTCCGTTGAACTCGCCGACCGTCCGCGGCTGGAAGTGCTCCGTGAACAGGGCGAGCTTCTGGGCAAGGTTGACGACGCGCATGGCCTCGCGAGGTGACGGTCGACGGAGGGAGTGGACGGCGAGCCACGGTGCCAGGTGGTGCCGCGCGCCTTGCATTGCGCGTGGCACGTTCCGGAGTGAATGTGGGGAGCTTCTGCCTTCCCCGCGAGCCCCCCCACCCGCCACCGGTGCTGCCCACGATCCGTCCCACTACAACGTTGGGCCTGCTGGCCGGCCTGCTCCTGCCGGTCGGTGCCACGCGCGCGCAGGGCGCCAACGCCGCGGTGGCGCGTGGCTCACCAACGGCGGAGCGCCTGCCGATCTACGTGGTCGACCCCACCTGGCCGCCGACGCTGCCGAACGACTGGACGTGGGGCGACATCCGCGGGCTGTTCGTGGATGACCGCGACCATCTGTGGATCATTCACATGCCGTCGAGCCTCACCGAGCAGGAGATCGGCGCCGCGCAGAAGCCGCCGATTGCTGATTGCTGTGTTCCGGCGCCACCAGTGATCGAGCTGGATGCCAACGGCACGCTCGTCCAGGCGTGGGGAGGCCCCGGGACCGGCTACACCTGGTTCAGCCAGGAGCATGGCATCTACATCGACCACCAGGGCTTCGTGTGGATGGGCACCAGCAACGGCATGCACGTCATGAAGTTCACGCAGGGCGGCCAGCACGTGATGACCATCGGTGAACCGGGCGTGAACAAGGGCAGCAACGATTCCACCCACCTTGGCGGCCCGGCCAACTTCTACGTGGAGCCGAAGACCAATGAGCTGTTCATTGCCGACGGCTACATCAACAGGCGTATCATCGTGTTCGATGCCACCACCGGCGCCTACAAGCGGCACTGGGGCGCTTACGGCAAGCGGCCCGATGATACCGAGCGCTACCGGTATCCGGTGAACCCGGCGGCGCCGCCGCAGCAGTACTCCACCGTGCATGGCCTGGTGGGGACCAAGGACGGATTGCTCTACGTATCCGACCGGCGCGGCAACCGCATTCAGGTGTTTCGCCAGAATGGCGAATACGTGATGGAGAAGTTCGTGCGCCCGGAGACGGGCGGTTCCGGCAGCGGGTTCAGTCTGCAGGTGTCCCGTGACGCCGAGCAGAGCCTGCTGTACCTGATCGACGGCACGAATCAGCGGGTATGGATTCTGCGCCGGAAGGACCTGGCGATCCTCGATCGCTTCGGCCGCCCGGGGCGCCAGTCGGGCGAGTTCATACGCGCCCACATGATTGCGATCGACTCGAAGAACCGCCTGTACACCGGCGAAGCGGGGAACGGCCGTCGCATTCAGCGGTGGATCCTGCAGGGGACGCGGCCGGCGGCGTCGGTGGTGCCGCCGTCTTGAGCACGGCGTGCCCGAGCCCCCGCGCGACCTCCACCCGCGCGCAGGATGGTGGCGATGGCGTTTGACGTCGAGGCCGTCCGCCTGCGGCTCGACGCCGCGCTGGGCGACACGCTGCAGCTGGGTGAGCTGCTGGGTATGGGCGGCTTCGCTGCGGTGTTCCGGGCCCACGATCCGTTCCTCCAGCGCGACGTCGCGGTGAAGGTCCTCGACCCGGCCCTCACGGTGGACGAGGCCGGCGGAGCCGAGTTCCTGCGCGAGGCGCGGATCATGGCGGGGGTCGAGCATCCGCATATCGTCCCACTCTACGCCGCCGAGGCCCGTGACGGCCTCCGGTTCCTGACCATGCGGCTGCTCCCGGGGGAGTCGCTCGCCAGCCGGCTCGAGCGGGAAGGGCCACTCACGCCGGCGGCTGCCGTGCCCATCGCCCGTGAGGTGGCCTCCGCACTCGCGGAGGCGCACCGACTGGGCGTGGTGCATCGAGACATCAAGCCGGAGAACGTGCTCCTCGACGCGTCGGGGCACGCCGCGGTGACCGACTTCGGCATCGCCGCCGCGGTCGGACCTACGACCGGTGCCACTGGACTCGCGTCGGGGACGCCGCGGTACATGAGCCCGGAGCAGGCCCTGGGTGAGGCGGTGGACGGCCGCGCCGATGTGTACGCGCTGGGCGTGATGCTCTTTCAGCTGCTGACCGGCGAGCTTCCGTTCACCGGGCGCTCCGCCGCGGAGGTGATCGCGGCCCACATCGCGGCGTCGCCACCCACGGTCTCGGCGCGACGCCCGGACACCCCGGCCGCGCTGGTGGCCCTCGTCGACCGGATGCTCGCGAAAGATCCGGCCAAACGTCCCACAGCCACGGAGGTCGCGGCGGCGCTGGCCCGGATCGGCACCCCCGCCGGCCTGCGCTCGCCGGCCCAACTCCGCCGCCGCCGGCTGTTGCGGCTGGGCGGCATCGCGGCGCTGGTGCTGGTGACCGGCGGGGTGGTGCTGGGGGTCGCCGTGCGCGGGGTGGTCGCGTTGCTCACGGTGCTGGGCCAGGCCGGCGCCAATCCGGCGCTCGTGGCCATCCGGCCTGCAGTCCCCGATTCGGTCATCCGCGTACTGCGGGCGCGCGGGGCGCTGCAGGACGGCGAGCCGGCGGTCGGCGTGTTCGTGCGCGCTGGCGCATCGCTCGACGACGCCCTGGTCGCGACGCCGACGTCGCTCGTGAAGCTCGAGTCGGGCGAGAGCCGACGCTGGGTCGCGGACTCGTCGTCGCATCTCGACTTCAACATCTCGTGGGGCAGGAAGGGCGCGGCGGGCGGTGCGCCGTTCAGCGGAACGGTGCGGGTGAGCCGTGCGGGGGCGCCGCCGGACACCCTGCTGGCGCGCCTCGGACCCGCCGAATTTCGGCAGCTGGTACCCCTGTTCGCCGAATTTCGGACGGTGCGTGATTCGGTGCGGCGCGCGAACACGGTGCCGTCTCGGTGAGCGGGCACATGAACCACGTCGCCAGTGACTGCAGCGTGAGGTTCCGGACGGCGAGGTTGTTCCGGCCGATCCGCGACCGAACCAGCCGAGGGATCTCGGGCTGGTAGTCGGCAACGGCTCCGAGGGCCTCCGCAGACGCTTCAACGGCCTCGTAGCGGTCGGTGGAGGCCTCGGTGGGGTACCGGTCGAGCGGGTACGCCAGCGCCTCGGGCACCTCGGGGCGAGTGTTCACGAGGGGTTTCGGAGCGCCCGTCGCGTGTCGGTCCAGGACCGCGGCGGTGCTCGGGCCGTCGATCGGACGCTCGCCGGTGAGCGCGCACTACCCCACGAGTGCCAGCGAGTACCGATCGCTCGCACCGGACAGCGGTTCACCGTCGGTCTGCTCGGGACTCCTGTCGTACACCGTCCCCCGCATCACGCCGGACGGTGTCAGGCCGGAGACGTGGTCGTGGTGGGAGATGCCAAGCGGCCCGCACGTCGCCATCGACGTTACGCACGCTCGGTCTGTCATACGGCTGGTCGGCTTCGACCGACCTACGCGTGACGGTGCGGCGATACCGTGTCGTTCGCGCGCTTGCGGGGAATGCCGATTGCACCCGCGGGTCCCCCCGCGCAGTCCTGTCCATCAGGCTGGTCGGTGGGTCAGCCAAGCGGCGCTTGGTCGCTGACCCGTTCACTGCCAGTGGTCTGCTGCATCCTGGGTTCACGCGCAGGCGCGGCAACGCCAGCCCGCGCGCGTAACGGATCGCCTGTTCCCCCTGAGCCAATTCGATCGACCGACATCCTCCCGTCGCGTCGGTCGCGCAGCCGACACTCGTGCCGTCTGCTCCGCCGAGAACTCGCCCCGCTCGCCACCAACCCTTTTCCGATGCCACGCCTATCCGAGAGTCCCGAGCGACAGCGCCGCTGCACCGCGCGGACACTCGCCGCCGCGCTCATTCTGCTCGCGTCTGCACGGCTGATGCACGCGCCGCCGCCGGACCGCCGCTGCGCGCACCCCGCCGATCTCGTGCTGCGCGGCGGACGGGTGTTCACGGCCGACTCGCTCCGGCCGTGGGCCCAGGCCCTTGCCGTGCGCGGCGGTCGCATCGTTGCGGTGGGCAACGACCGCGTCGTGAGCGGGTGCATCGGGCGTGGCACCCGGGTCGTGGCGCTCGACGGTCGCGTGGTCATCCCCGGCATCAACGACGCGCACGATCACGTGGGCGATGTGCTGCCGGGCACACCGCTCATCACCGAGCCCTCGCCTACGCCCGACCCCCCGTCGGCGCTCGTGCGCGATTCGCTCCGCGCCGCCGCCACGCGGGCGCGCCCGGGCACGTGGATCATGGGGCAGATCGGGCTGCGCGCCCTGAGCGATACTACCTTCCGCCGGGACGCCCTCGACGCCGCCGCCCCGCAGCATCCCGTGGCGCTCTTCACCTGGTGGGGACACCCGGCGCTCATCAACAGCAGCGCGATGCGCCAGCTGGGGATCACCGAGTCGGTGCGGGACCCGTTGGGCGGCTGGTACGAGCGCGATGCGCGCGGTCGGCTCACCGGGCGTGTGGACGAGACAGTGAAGATGGACATCGATCGACGCATTCGCGCCACGATGCCGATGGACTCGCTGGTGCGCGCGCTGCGGGCGTACAGCGCCGACGCGCTCACGATGGGCGTCACCCGTGTGCAGGTCATGGCCACGGCGCTGCCGCCGGCGCTCGAGGTGGAGAGCTTCCGGCAGGCGGCCCTGGCCGACGGGGATCGCGCCGGGGTCGTGTACGCCTACGGCGCCGACGGGCTGCGCCACCCATGGGTCCATCTGCTGAACGCCATCTCGGGTGCGCCGCAGCGCGTGACAACGCGCGAAGGCATGCTGGCCGACCTCGCGGTACGCTCCCAGGATGTCTTGTGGGTCCCCCCCGAGGCGCTACCGGCGACGCGCGCGAGTGACGTGCTACCGCTCCGCCACGCGCAGCAGATCGGCATAGTACGTGTTCAGCGCGTCGACATGCCGCCCGTGGAACGCGCGATAGATGACGACATCCTTGTGTGCATCGCTACGGTGTTTCAGCACCAACCGATGCTCGTTGGAGTCCGGTCCGTCGGAACGCAACTGGGGCTGCAGCTGCTGCTCGATCCGGGTGTAGTCGCCTGACGCCGCCTGCCAGTGGCTCGAGCGGAACGTCGCTGCCAGCCGTCCTCGCCACGTCTTGTCGTCTGCCATCACCCAGCCTCGCTCCCTGACCACCACCCCCTCCGCGGTGACGGTCACCCGCTTGACCGACGCGGCCAGGGTGAAGAACAGCAGCGCCAGCACAACAAACCCGCCACTGACGGGCAGGCCGATGAGCATGAGGATTGCCGGTTGGAGTGCCAGCCCGTGGGTACCGAACTGACGCAGGCCAATCGTGAGCAGGCCCAGCCCGCAGCTGCCGAACATGAGCGTCAGCACGAGGGTGATGCCCACCACCGCGGGGCCAGCGCGCTCCGTGTAGGAGAGCGGAAGCCGCTGGCCCGCATAGAGCGCCGGCCGACCTTCGTCGCGTTGGTCCTGTACGGTGTCCTTGGTGAAGACTCGCCACGGGAACACGAACCAGAGCACGAAGAACACGCCGAGCCCGACCTCCGCCATCCGCACCGAGACGAGTGCGGCAAGCGCGATACCCACGACCCCACCGACGACCAGGGCGCCAATCATCTTGACCACATGGCCGCCCAGGTACGACGCGGGGGATACCTGCACCTGGGTGCTCATCCGCACCGCGAACACGAGGTCGATCACGGCCAGCGCAAGAATGGGCGCGTAGCGGACCGTCGTGTGTCGGAGCACCGCCAACGTGTCCGCATTGATGAAACCATTGGGGCCAAGCAATCGCGCCGGTTCGTGCGCCGCGAAGACGCTGAGCAGCAACCCAAGGATGCCGCTGCCGATCACGATACCCACGGCACCGATGACCAGTTCGATCCAGACGCCGATCCGGTGACCGGAGCGATCGATGCCTGCGAGCCGCAAGACGATGCTCGCGCTCAGGATGGCGATGCTGGTCCAGACGAGGTTGGTCCAGAGGGCCCACGCCAGATCCCGGTAGCCCCAGTGCTGTTGCAGGACAAGGAGCAGGAGGGTCGCGCCATGGAGCCAGTTGCGCACGGCAACCAACGCATCGACACGTTGCCAGCTCCGTTCCAGTGCTTCCAACGAGACGACGGCCTTCATGTGGTGGGTGCGTTGCGTCGGGCGTCGAGTCGGGCGTCACACCGTGCGTCACGTCGGGCAGCGCCCTCCGCGCGCGCTGGGCGCCCCGGACATCGAGGCGGTTCCGGTGCAGCGGTTCGACCGGACGACGCGTCTCCGCCTCCACCCGTAACCGGGCTTGGGGTGTGCTGCACGCCTCATGGGGGGCCAGGCGATGGCCACGCAACCGGTCGAGCACGGTTGCCGTGCCTGCCCGCATCGCGCGCTACGGCACCACCAGGGCCAGGGCACGTGACCAGTCGGCATCGCGCCACATGCGCACGTGACGGCCGCAGCCCTGCAGGGGAACGTCGATCGGCGGGTTGTCCGCGTCGTTCGAGGTGAGCTGGCCATTCGCGAGCTTGGTGCAGCGACCGAAATCCCGCAACACGAGCAGCTGCACGGCCGAGCGGGGGAGCTTGAGGTCGAAGTAGCTCCAGTTGGTCATCACCACGGGGACGCAGTCGGGGGATGCACCGACCACGTCGAGGCGGCCGCGCAGTTGATAGCGCCCCTCCTTGGCCGGGCTGGTGGTGTACTCGGCGTAGCAGGCCGGCCGCGCGGCGTCGGCCGCCGACAGCGCCTGCAGCCGCTGCGTCGTCTCGGCGAGGGCGTCCACCGGGTTCCAGTACCACGCGCCGGTGGCGTCTCGCGGCGGATTGGCGGCCGCCGCCGCTTCGTCACGCTTGAGCCGGATGTACCGCTCCATGTTCTGCTGGCGCAGGGCGTAGTTCTGGGGGCGGGTCGTGCGCAGCGCCCCGTTGTTCTTTTCGAACTCGGCGCGTTGCTTGGCCTCCCACTCCGGCGCTTGCACCTCGGCATTGGTGGCCCGATAGCCGTCGAGTCGGCGCTCGGCCGTCTTCGCATCCTCCTGCAGGCGAGGCAGGGCCCCCCGCATGAGGCGCCCCAGCGGCGCCGGAGCCCAGAGTTCCCGCCCGGGGCGGGCGGCCACGAGGATCTGATCCTCGTACACGACGAGGCCACCGAAGCGCCCCGTCTCGCGGGGGCGTAGGTAGAACGCGGTGGGGGCATGATCGCGGCCCCGGTCCTCGGTAACGATGACCGGCCGGCCGACCTCGCCCGGGTGGCGGTTGACGTGGAAGTACGCCGAGGCGGTCTCACCGTTGACGCTGAGTCGCCATGTGCCGCGGCTGTTGACGTCTTCGTGGTAGAAGGGATAGAACCCCACCTCGAAGGTCAGCGGCCAGCGGGCCATGGGCGCCTCGGGGGGCAGGTCGTAACGCGGCTGCCCGACGATGCGACGATCCTCGTTCACCCAGAACCCCTGGCCGCTGGTCCCCTCAGGCGTGGCGCGGAGCATCGCCGAAATGGTTTCGAGCACCGGCACGATCGCCGCCCGCTCGGCGGCGGTCGCAGGCGGGACGCCGGTCTCGGCGACCACTGCCAGTGTCGACTTCCAGTGCACCGGCCGTTTCCAGGCATGGCGGATCCCGGGATTCGGGGAGACGACCAGCCCCTCCCGATCATCCGGCGCGAAGACGGGAGGCCGCGCTCGCGTTTGCCCTGGCGTTTGTGCCAGCGCGACCGCCGACGCGGAACCCGACGCGACACCCGCCACGAGCAGGGTTAGACGCCATAGACCCAGTTGCATCGTGCCTCCACGGAATGTGCCCGCCTGACGATCGTCCTGACGATCTTCGGTGGGGCCGGGCAATGCCCCGCCTTATCGTACCATCTGCAGCACATCGGTGCGCAGCGCCGCCGGGGCCGTGGTGGCCGGATCGTTCAGGTAGAACTCGTACGCCGGGCCCAGCGCCTGCCGGCTCTGGGCCACGAGCCACTGCTGCAGCGCGTCGTGCGCCGCTCCGATGCGGTCGTAGGGCCCCGTGTACGCGCACACCGCGGCCGGCCCGGCCGGCAGCGTCGTGGCCTGCACGTCGCCGGTACCACGCAGCGCAGTGGCGAAGGGCATACCGATCTCGAGATCGAGATTCTGCCAGTCCATGTTGTGGTACGCCACGAACGGCGGCCCGGCCGGGCTCGCTCCCTGCGCCGCCGCCTGCGTCATGATCTCCCCCCACGCCGGCCCCAGCACCGCTGCGAGCTGCGCCAGCGGCGCTCGCCGCCGTACGACCAGTGCCGCCTGGGCGGGGCGTTCCTGCATGGCACACGGATACGTCATGGTCGCTCCTTCGGCGCTCAGCGCCGGGGGTGGCTCCGGTCGGGCCGCTGGGCAGCCACGACGGCTGGCCGCCCCCTCGTGCTCGCGAAAGTAGCGCGCCGCGAAGGCGGAACCATCAGGGTTCCCCCGGGTCCGGGCCGGGGCTCCGTCGGCGACGCGCAGGACGACCCCACGCCGCCGGCACGGTCAATGCGCCCGCCGGTGCGTCTCGTGACCCGGCACCGTCTCCCTCCGCGTCGAGCGCATGAGCGGACAGACGAGCGGTGGTACCACCACTGGTCCCAGCGCACTGCCGAGTGGGCGCCGATGATGGCGCCGAGCCTGACCACGCGGGACCACACGAACAGCCACCCGAGGCCCAACCAGAGCAGCGAGCCGCCGCGCCAGCGCCCCGGCCTCATGGCGGAGTCGAACAGGGGCTCTTGGGGGTTTCGAGCGGGGTGGCCTTCGGTTGGGCGGCGGCCGGAATCGCGCGCCCGCCGGCGGTCGGGGGCGGCAGGCGCCCCCCGGCATCACGCGTCGTGCGAATCGCGCCCGGTCGTGCGGGCCTCGCGCGATGGCGTCCTGGCCCCCCTGCGGGGGGCGATCCGCGACGGGAGGCCCCACCGGATCACCCCGGGTGCGCCACCCGCGGCGCGCGCGTGGGGGGGCCTGCAGCGCAGGGCGATCCGGCCGTGCTCCCGTTGGTGATCGCGACGCCGAAGGCGGCGCCCGCAGCACGGCGCCCGCCTGGCCGGTTATCCAGGGGACCGCGATGTGGCCAGACCAACCCACGCCGAACCCGGAAGAGCCAGAACAGGTTGTTCCGGTGCACCACGCGTACGCGCATGCATGACGCACGGTGGTGCGCGCGGTGCAGCGGCCACAGCACACTGGTGCGCGAGAGCCGGTGCCATCGGTCCTGTTGGTCGGGGTGCATGCCGACTGGTGGGCCCCGGGATCGTCAGGGCGAAGCGCGGCGGCCGGGGTCAGGGGACCGTGCGCCACCCGGTTCCGCCGCTGCTCACGCCGTCAGCCTTCTGCTGGCCAGCTGGACGGAGGCCCACAGCACCGCCGCCCCGGCGAGCAACGCAATGACCTCCAGCAGAAACCGCGCGAACGTCGGACCGGCGCAGCAGTGTCGGTGGAAGAGATCGGGCCACATCGTTGGCGGATGGATGGCGGCACAATCCGCTGCGGCACACTCGGTGTAGACGACTGCGCGTCCGCTCAGGAAGGCAGTCAGGATGTCCCCGGCAGGTAGCCAGGCTTTACGAAGGGCATGCATGCAGCACTCGGGTGGGGGTCGTCCGTTCGCTGATTGAAGATGGGGCCTGACCGGCGGGCGCAGGGGGACAGTGCGACGTCAGCGGATGGTCTCGTCGGCCCGAGCCATGCGCAGGCGGCCACCTCGAAAGCGGCTGCCACCCGGCCTCGCACCCGGCCCCTTCGCCTGCTGCCCCGACGTCGGTGGTCGCTCTTACTGAGCAGGCCGCAAAATAGTGCGTAGGTTCGTCACGCTGCGTACCGGACGTGGCGCTCTTGGAACAGGTTGCGAATGACGTGGGGCTGTTTCTGTCGCCGATGCAGATGCCGGCGGACCGCCGTCATCAGGTCGGC
>JAJTGR010000056.1 GCA_021299375.1 Gemmatimonadota bacterium | reverse complement strand
GCGCGCCAGAGGCCGGCCACGGTCGCATCGCGATGCAGATCCACGAAGCTGCGCGACTCGTCGCCATCGGGGGCAGGCACCTGCCACATCAGCCCGGGCAGGTCCTCGTCCACGTCGTCGGTTCCCGGGGCCGTCGCTTCGCCGGCCAGGCCCAACGCCGCGCGCGCCGCGGTCGCTCCCCCGGCGAGCGCGTCCGCGAGGGTCAATCGACCGGTCACGGCGCCGGCGAGCCATTGCCCGGGGAGCGGGGCAGACGGCACGGCGGTGCCCAGTCGGGCGTCGTACGTACTGGTGCCACCCAGGTGCAGATGCAGGTGCAGATTGGGATCGACCCCAGCCGAGGTGGCGAGCAGGTCGGTCTCCAGCGTCAGCGTGGCGTCGCCGGTCCGCACGTGCACGGCGCGCAGTGCGCCATGCACGTCGGCGTCGGTGCCCACCACTTGGGCCTCGTCGAACACGCGGACGCCCGCCGCGCGCACCGCGGCCCGCAGCGCACTGGTGCCAGGAGGGCGCATGTCCACGACAGCGGTGACCGACACGCCGGCCTGGAGCCACGCCAGCGCCGTGCGGTAGGCATCGTCATGCGCGGTGAACAGCACACCGCGCTCGGGCGCCAGCGCATGCTGCCGCAGGTAGTGGCGTGCGGCGCCCGCCAGCATGATCCCGGGGCGATCGTTGTCAGGGAAGACCAACGGGCGCTCCAGTGCGCCGGTGGCCAGCACGATGGCCCGCGCGCGCACCTGCCAGAGCCGCTGTTCGGGCCGCGCGCCGCGCGCCGCCTCGGGGAGGGCGCCCCCCACGCGCTGGGCCAGCCACATGCCGTTCTGGTCGAGCGGCATGACGGCGGTGGTGCCGGTGAGCACCGCGACGTCGGGCGCGGCGCGCAGTTCGTGTTCGGCCGCCGCCAGCCACGCCTCGGCGGGAGCACCATTGATATGGCGCGCCTCGCGCCGCAACGCGCCGCCCAGCACCGGTGCGCATTCAGCCACGATCACCCGCGCGCCAGCGCGCGCGCCTTCCAGGGCCGCCGCCAGTCCCGCCGCCCCGCCGCCCACCACCAGCAGGTCGCAGTGGGCATACCGCCAGTCGAAGCGGGCCGGATCGCGCGTGGGCACCAGCGCCCCCTTCACGATGCGCCCCCGGGCCGACAGCCCCTCGTACAACGGCAGCGCCGTCGTGCGCACCAGCGGTTCCTCCACCGGCGCCCTCGTCACCTGGGCGAAACCGGTGGCTTCCTCGAGGCCCGCGCTCATGATGCCGCGCGGGCGCCCCGCCGACACGCTCGTGCCAAGGACGCGCACACCGGCTCCGAGCAGCGCCGACGCCAGCGTATCGCCGGCGAAGCCGCGAAGCGCCGTGCCGTTCCAACTGAACGACAGCGGCTGGGTGCGGTCGATCCCCAGGCCACCCTCTGGGAGGCGCTTCACGAGGCGGGCTCCGACGGCGGCGCGCTCACCGGCCGCGTCTCCAGGATCGCGTGGGTGCGGGTATCGCGCACCACGTGGATCCATTGCCGACAGCCGTGCACGTGTACCCACTGCTCGGTCAGCGGGCCCAACGGAGTGTCGCGCACGTACAGCACCCGTGCCCACTCCTCGTCGGTCGCCTGAGCGGGGAGGGGCACGCCGGAGCCCGCGTGGCGGAACTCCACTTCGTCACGCGGGCCGCAGTGGGGGCAGGGAATGCGCAGCATGCTAATGCGCCACCCCTGCGGCGCCGTGCTCGTCCACGAGCGCGCCGGTGGTGAAGCGTTCCAGTCCGAAGGCGGCACTC
Source organism: Gemmatimonadota bacterium (assembly GCA_021299375.1). Taxonomy (GTDB): domain Bacteria; phylum Gemmatimonadota; class Gemmatimonadetes; order Gemmatimonadales; family Gemmatimonadaceae; genus Gemmatimonas. The sequence continues at coordinate 31,487 of JAJTGR010000056.1, read as the reverse complement.
AACGGGTGCGGGGTGCCGGTGGCAAGCGTGTGTGCAAAGACCACCCCCGATCCGGGCGTGGCCTTGAAGCCACCGGTGCCCCAGCCGCAGTTGAGAAAGAGCCCGTCGCGCGGTGTGGCGCCGATGATGGGGGCCGCATCGGGCGAGACATCCACCGTACCCGCCCACACGCGCAGCAGATGCGCGCGCGCCATGATGGGGTACAGCTCCATGGCCGCCTGGAGTTGCTGTTCGAGAATGTGCGAGGAGCCGCGCTGCGCGTACGACCGATAGGGATCACGGGCGGCGCCCATGACCAGTTCACCCTTGTGCGCCTGGCTCACGTACATGTGCAGGCGCCCGGAGAGCGCGACGCAGGGCAGGAACGGCTCGTGAATGTCCGAGACGAGTGCCTGGAGCGGGTAGCTCTGCACGGGGATGTCCAGCCCCGCGAGGCGGGCCAGCAGCGGGGTGCGCCCCGCGCCCACGAGCCCGACGCGGCCGGCCGCGATGTCGCCGCGCGTGGTCCGCACCCCGGTGACGCGGTTGCCGCTTTGCAGGAACCCGGTGACCTCGCACCCCTGCAGCAGGTGGACCCCCGCGGCATCGCAGGCGCGCGCGAGGTGAAAGACGACCGCATCGTGACGCGCGATCCCGCCGCGTGGCTGCAGCGCCGCGCCGTAGACCGGATAGCGCGGCGCGTCGGAGATATCGAGGATGGGGCAGAGGCGGGGCAGGTCGTCACGCGTCACCCAGTCGGCGTCAATGCCGGCCATGCGATTCGCATACACCACGCGCTGCGCTGCCGCCGCTTCGGCCTGCGAGTGGGCGAGCGTGAGCAGCGAACGCTGGTCGAAGAGGATCTCCGGGCCCAGTTCCTCCGGCCATTGCTCCCACCGGCGCACACAGAACTCGAAGAGCGGCATGCTCTCCTCGCGCAGGTAATTGGAGCGGATGATCGTGGTGTTGCGCACGGCGTTGCCGTTGCCCAGCCAGCCACGCTCCACCACGGCCACATTGGTGATCCCGTGCTCGCGCGCCAGATGGTACGCGGTGGAGAGCCCATGCAGCCCCCCGCCCACCACGACGATGTCGTAGTGGGCGCGGGGGTCGGGGTGACGCCACAGGACGGCCGGATTGCGAAAGGCGTGTTCCACGGAGGGGCTAGCGGGCAGAGTCGGGCGGCGCGGCGTGACCGAGGGCGCGGCGCACGGCCCCGATCACGGTGTCCGGATACTCGTACGGAAAGTTATGCGACGCGCCCTTGGGCGGATGGATGAGTTCCGCCCGGTTCGAGACCGCCAGGTAGCGCACGCGGGATCGCGGGAAGAAGCCAAGCGCGCGCCGCTCGAGATCGGGGGGCAGGCGCAGCGGCCGGATTTCCTCGTCCGCGCCCCCGCTCGGGATGACGACGAACACTGGCAGGCTATCCAGTTCCCCGTCGTACACCACCAGATCGGGGGCCTCACGCCCCACCACGGGGGCGGTAAACTCCTCGAAGATCGACGCGCTCGCGAAGGCGTTGGCGGCGCGTGCCATGCCGCCGTTCATGGCCTCGCGCACGTCGGCCAGCAGCGTGTCGCGGGCGCGCAGGAAGGGCGGGGCATCGGGGCCGGGGCGCGGCCGCGGCGCCCAGAGGCCGAACGCACTGCGCACGCCCATCAGGCGTCCCTGCATCACCAACCCCTGCGCCGCCGCAGCTCCGAAGACCGGGGCGTACACGAAGGCATCGGGGGGCGTGGCGTCCAGCAGTACCACTGCCGCCGTGCGCGCCGGATAGCGCCGCGCGTAGTTGGCGGCCAACAGGCCCCCGTACGAATGCCCCACCAGCACGAACGGCCCCGGCTCACCGGCACCACGGAGCAGGGCCTCCAGCTCTTCCGCCTCCACCCGGGTCCTCCGAGGAAACGGCCCGGGGTCACTCCACCCCGTGCCCGCGCGATCGAAGAGGATCGACCGGGTCTCGCCGCGCATGGCCCGATGCAGGTGGTACAGCGCATTCCCCTGCTCGTGTGCACCGGGGATCCACACCACGGTGGCACCGCCGCGCGCATTCCCTTCGGCGAGCAGGTGCAGTCGGTATCCTCCGACATCCACCAGCTTCCCCGGCGGTGGCACCGCCGCCATGGCGCGCTGCTGATCGAGGCCGCCCTTGATGCCCATGGCAGTGAGCACCACCCCGATCAGCGCGGGAGCCAGCGCCACCAGTCGCAGCGCCCGACCGAGGCGACGGGTTGCCAGCACGACCAGCCCTCCCAGCACCAACAGGACGCCGCCCAGCAGTGCTCCACCAAACGGCTGCGACAGTAGCGTATAGAGCCCGTTCAGCATCAGTGGCCTCCTGGCGGTGTGGCGGGACCCTTCGCCCCGTCCAGCGCCTCGATGGTCGCGGTGGAGGGCTCACGCGTGCGCTGCAGCCGCGCCGCCACCCGCTCCGCCTCGGCGAACACCCGCAGGACGTTTCCGCCAGCGAGCTTGCGCAGGTCCGCGTCGCTCCAGCCACGGCGAATCAGCTCGGCAAAGAGCGCCGGGTAGCGCGACACGTCCTCGAGGCCCTCGACGACATTCATCGGACCAGTCGCGCCATAGAAGTCCGCGCCGATTCCCACGTGATCGACCCCCGCCACGCGGCGAATGTGCTCCACGTGGTCCGCCACGTCCTTCAGGGTGGCGCGCGGCATTGGGCCGTGCGTAGCCGTCCACTCGCGAAGCAGGCGCTCGGCCGCGCTGTCGCTCGTGGCCCGCTGCAGGCGCGGAATGAGCGCCTCCGACCAGCGCCGCAGCGGTTCGGACACGAACACCGTCACGAAGTTCACCTGCACCACGCCCCCGTTGCGCGCCATGCGCTGCAAGATGGAATCGGGCACGTTGCGCCCGTGTTCGGTGAGGGCGCGCGCCGACGAGTGCGAGAAGATCACCGGGGCCTCCGTCACGTCCAACACGGCGCTCATCGCGGCGGGTGACACGTGCGAAATGTCCACCAGCATGCCGAGGCGGTTCATCTCGCGCACCACCTCGCGGCCGAAGGGCGTGAGCCCTCCGTGGCGTGGCAGCTCCGTCGCCGCGTCGGCCCAGTCGGTGGAGTGGAAGTGGGTGAGCGTCATGTAGCGCACGCCGAGGTCGTAGTACGCCCGCAGCGTTCCCAGGGAGTTAGCGATGACGTGCCCGCCCTCGATCCCGAGCAGCGAGGCGATCCGTCCGCTGGCGCGCACACGGCGAATGTCGGCCGTACTCGCGGCGAACCCGAGATCGCGCGGATAGCGGGCGATGAGGCGCCGGGTCAGGTCGATCTGTTCCAGCTGGCCGCGCATGGCGTTCAGCGGCGAGAGGTCACTCGGCACATAGACCGACCAGAACTGCGTCCCCACCCCGCCGTCCCGCAGCTTCGGCAGGTCGGTGTCACCAGTGCCGCGCGTGCGCAGGTCGCGCGCAGTGAGGTCCATGGGATGGGTGGGGTCGAGGCGCAGGACCCACGGCAGGTCATTGTGGGTGTCCACCAGTCCCACCTCGCGCAGGAGCGCCCGCGCACGGCGCAGCGAGGTGTCGGTGCTGGTCGCCCCCTGCGCCGGCAGGGCGGTGAAGGGCGCGCCACCCAGCGTCGCCACGGCCAGACTGGCGGCGGCGACCCGTACCACGGCCGTTCGGGGGGTGATCATGGGGCCTTCGCCGCGGGCGCCTTGGGCACCGCCACGGCGCCCGTGGGCCACCCACCGTCAAGAAAGGCGCGCAGCGCCGCGAGCAACTCGGCGGGGCGTTCATACTGCGGCCAGTGCCCCATGCCGGGCATCACGAGCAGGCGCCCCTGCGCCATGCCGGCCACCCACTCCCGGCTCCCCCCCAGCGGTGGGTTGTCGCGGTCGCCGTGCACGACCAGCAGGGGGAGCCCGAAGCGGGAGAGTCCCTCGCGGAAGTCGAACAATCCCAGCTTGGCAATGAGTCGAGGCACGAAGTCGTTGTAGCGCGACCCGATCTCGTTGGGGGAGTCGCACACATCGGGGGCGCGATACCACTGCGTGGAGTCGGGCCAGTTGGTGCGCAGCCCCATCCACGCCCCGTTCCGACACCGCGCCACTTCGTCGCCGGCAAACTCGCCGGCGGCGACCCGGGCGGCCATCTGTTTTTGCAGCGCGGGATCCATGCGGGGCGCCGAATTCTTGCGCATGTCTTCCCACCACGGTGAGAAGCGCGGGCCCACCGGGGTCAGCAGCACCAGCCGCGCGACGCGCGCCGGGAACTGCTCGGCGTAGCGATAGGCTGCCAGCGCGCCGCCCGACCACCCCACCATGGTCACCTTCTCGGCGCCCACGGCCTGGCGAATCACCTCCGGGTCGATGGCATCGAATTCGAGAATGCCCATCTTGTCCGGTGGCACCGAGTCGGTGCGTCCGCGTCCGCGAATGTCGTATGTCACCACACGTCGCGTGTCGGAGGCCAGGGCGTCCAGACTGGCGGCGAAATAGTTGGCGGCGTTCACCAGCACGACGTCGGGGCCGCGCCCCACTTCACGATACCAGAGCCGTACGCCGTCGGGCGTCGTAGCGTAGCCCGTACGCTCCGGTGGTCCCGCCTCGACCAGGCGTTTGAGGGCTGCCAGCTCCGCATCGAAGCGCTGGACGGAGGTCCGCTGCGCGACCGCGGCGCGCGCCCGCGCGGTGTCCGCCGCCCCGGGCGTCAGCCCCGCCGGCAGGCGCGTTTCCGCGAATACGTCGTAGCGCACCGTGGTGCGCCCGTCGTGCTCCTCGAGCGAATAGGTCGCGAACCCCATGAGCGTCCCATCCGTCCCGACCAGCTTCATGGCGCGACGGCGGTACGGCACGAGTTCCGCGTTCACCACGTAGTAGTCCGGGGCGCCCCCGGCTGCCGGACGTGCGGCAAACACCTCACCGGACGCGCCCCACGGTCCCCCCGCGTGGGTGAGCCGGTTGCCCTGCTTCCACGACGACGGCTCCACGATGTACGGCCACACCGCCATCGCCGAGCGTTCAATGGTGACAGTACGCTGCGCCATCAGATGGGTGGCGTCGGGCACCTGCCCGGGTGACTGGGCGGGCGCAAGGGTCGCCATCAGGGCGACGGCGTGCGGAAGCGTGCGACGCACGCGGCGGGCGACGGTCATGAGCAAGTCAGTGAAGGGTCACGGGCGCAAGTGCCGCACGAAGAACTGCGTGCGCTGCTCGTCGTTGTAGCGGGCCGTCTGGCCGGCCTGACCATGGCCCGAGTTGGCGAAAATCGACAGCTCGTGCTGGAAGCCCAGCCGCACCAGTTCCTCGGACATGCGCATCGTCTCGGGGAAGGTGGCGACATCGCTGAGGGCACTCATGAGTCGCAGGTGGCCGCGCACCTTGGGGGCCAGGAGGATGGCGTTGGCCTGGTCGTAGAGCGCCGCGTTCTGCTGCGGCAGTCCGAGATACGTCTCGTACAGCTGGTTGCCCACGGGATCGAAGCCGGGCACCTCCACCGAGGCCGCCACGTAGAGGTCGGGGGCCTGCGCGAGCGCGCGCAGCGCGTAGTGCCCGCCCCACGAGCGCCCCCAGATGCCCACGCGCGTGAGATCCATGAAGGGGAGCCGGGCCCCCAGCTGGCGAATGGCGCCGGCATGGTCGGCGATCTCGAAGGTGCCCCACTTCCGGAACACGACATCGTGGAAGGCCTTCGATCGTCCCGGGGTCCCTCTCGCGTCGAGCGTGACCACCACGAAGCCCAGATTGGCCAGCGCGCGGTTGTATTGCGCCGTCCCGGGTTCCGCGAAGGTGGTCGGGCGCACCGCGATCTGTGGCCCCGCGTAGAGGAACTCCACCACGGGATACGTGCGCGTACTGTCGAAGTCGAAGGGGAGGTACATGGTGACCCACAGGTCGGTACTCCCGTCGGCGGCTTTCACGACGTACTCGCGCGGCGGGGTCCACCCCACCCGACGCAGGCGGTCGAGGCTGGCCTCCCCCAGCGCGGTCACCAGCGAGCCGTCGGTTCGCCGCAGTGCCGTGCGCGGCGCACCGGCGGGGGACGACCACGTGTCCACGAAGCAGTCGGCCAGCGGGCACATCGTGACCTCGTGCATACCCGCCCCCTCGGTGAGGCGCTGGGCCGCCCCCCCGCCCGCCAGCGGCACCCGATAGAGATGCCGATCGTACGGGCGTGCCGGGTCACCCTGGGCCAGGACGTACACCCACCCGCGCGCCTGGTCCACGCGCACCACCGACGTCACGGGGAAGCTGCCCTGCGTGAGGCGGGCCACCATTCGCCCATTCAGGTCGTAGCGGTACAGGTGATCCCAACCGTCGCGCTCCGAGCGCCAGAGAAACCCCGTGCCGTCGGGAAGCATCGTCCACGGGAAGTCGTCGCCCCACACCACCTCGTGGTGGTTGGTGAGGAAGGTGGGGGAGCGCTCGCTCATGATGACGCGGGCCTCGCCGGTGGACGGGTCCGCCGCCCACACCTCGACGCTGTGCAGCAGGCGATCGTACTTGGCTACCAGTACGCGCGATTCGTCGGGCAACCACCCCATGACCTCGAGATAGCTGTCGCGCGTCTCGCCAAGCCGCAGCGCAATGGGGCGCCCCCACACCACGTCAAGCACATACAGCGAGGTCGCCTGCAGCACGCCGCCCGCCCGCGTCCACCGCGTCTCCAGCGGTTCCACGAACATCTTGAGCCATTGTGCGCCCAGCATCTTCTGCATGCCGCGCACATCGTGGCGCTGCGCCACGAAGCGCGTCCCGCTGGGAGACCAGGGTTCCCAGCGACGCGTCTCCACGGTCCACAGCGAGTCGGCGGTGCCGTCGGTGGTGCGCATGAGCGTGCGCCCATCGGTGGCCGAGCGCAGGGCGATGTCGTGCCCTTGTACACCGAGGTACCAGCGGCCGTCGGGAGAGCGGCGCTCGAGGTTGCGCGTCTCTCCGCCGCCGGTGAAGGACTCCTGCCAGAAGGGCTGCGGCCGCTGTCGGGTGAGTTCGCTGGTGGCCAGACGATCGCCCTCGTTGGCCGTGGGGCGCGGTAGCCGCGTCAGCGCATAGGTGGCGAGGTCCAGCTGCCAGCTGTCCCCCTCCAGCTCGAAGCGCAGCTGTTGCGGACTGACGAACGCCATCTGGGCAAACGGCACACCGCGCCCGGCTGGCTCGTACCCCAACCGCTCGGTCAGGGCGCGCCGTAGCCGCTCGGCATCCAGCAGCGGCGTGGTGCGCCCGGTGGCCAGCTCCACGCGCTGGAGTACGCGGTCGTTGGGGCCGCCCTCGGCGTACCAGAGGCTGGTGCCGCCCGGGATCCACCCCGGCACCACGCGCCCGCCCGGGACGAGCTGGTCAAAGTCGAGGTATGCGTCGTAGACGGCGCGCCGCGCCGGGGTGATCGGGGCCGTCTGGGCCGTGAGTGGCGCCGCCAGCGATGATGAGACAGCGAGGGCGCCGGCGAGTACCGCCGCGCCGCGCGCGGTGGGACCTGCGGAGAGGTGGGGGAGCAGTGGCACGGACACGACCGGTAGAGAGTGCGGGGGCCGAGTGGCCCCCGCGGGAATCAGCGAGTGCCTCGCTGCTGGGCCACCCACGCGTCTACGCGCTGCTCGAGCGCGAAGAAGGGCAGCGGCCCGTCGGCCAGAATCACCCGGTGGAAAGCGCGCGGGTCGAAGCGCGGCCCCAACGCCTGCTCGGCGCGCGTGCGCAGGCGCTGAAACGTCAACATGCCCATCCGGTAGCCCAGCGCCTGGCCGGGAATGTCGCAGCAGTAGCGCAGCACTTCCGACGCCACCTCGGCGTCGGAGATCACCGAGTTCGCGCGCAGGTAGGCGATGGCGCGCTCGTGGCTCCATCCGAGCAGATTGAGCCCGGTGTCGAGCACCAGCCGCGCCGCGCTGTTGAGTTCCATGATGCGGCGTCCGTAGCGGTCGTACGGATCGCGGTAGCCCCCCATCAGCTCGGCCAGCGCTGCCGCGTACTCGCCCCACCCCTCCGTGTAGGCCGTGCTGGCATAGTTGCGGCGCAGCGGATGCTTGTTGGCCAGCACCTCCTGCACCAGCGCCAGGTGGAAGTGGTGCCCGGGGAGAATCTCGTGGTAGGCCAGCCCCTCGAACCAGACCGTGGTCTTCTGCGCGAGCTGCCCGCCGTTGAAGAAGTACACCCCCGTGGAGTCGGCGGCCGATGGCTGGCGGTAGTAGCCGTAGGTCATCCCCGCCTCCAGCGACGGGTCCAGTCGTCGCACATCGTACGGGGCGCGGGGGATGTCGGCGAACTGCTCGCCCAGCCGAGGGCGCAGCGAGGCCAGATGCCCCAGCATCTTGTCGCGCATGACGTCGGGGGAGGAGGGCACGAAGCGTGGGGCCGTGCGCAGGTACTGATGAAACGCGTCGCGCGTGCCCGTGTGCCCTGCCGCATCCCCCGCCGTACTCCCGAGCGTCTGGCGGATCGAGTCCAGTTCGGCGGTGATGCGTGCGATCTCGCGGAGCCCCAACTCGTGGATCTGCTCGGGTGTCCGGTCGAAGGTGAGCGACGCGCGCACCAGCCGACGATAGTGGGCCTCTCCCCCGGGATACTGCGCGAGCCCCACGGTGACGGGGGCCTCCGCCAGGTAGGGCCCCTCCAGCCACGCAATGAGCCGGTCGAACGCCGGGTTCACCCGGTCGACCACCTCAGCGGCCAGCTGCTCCTGAAAGCGCACCACGGCCGCGCTGTCCTGCCCGCGGACCCCGCGCAACCGCGCCTCGGCCACCGCCAGCGGGCTGCGTACGGGCTCGGTGCGGAACTGCCGCAGCAGCGTGACGGCCGCCATCACCTCGAGCTTCGGCATGCGGTACCCGTGCCGCACCTGCCCCCGCAAGTAGCCATGCACCGCATCCACGACCCCGGCATACTGCCCGGCCAGATCGAGGTAGCGGGTCAGGTCGTCGGGGGCCGCAAAGCGCTGGGCGCCCAGGATCGCGTGCAGCCCGACGAAATCGTTGGCATACGGGGAGACCGGGTTGCGGAACCAGAAGGCATCGGCTTCAGCGGCCATCACGTCCGCGCGCGCCCGCGTGACGGCCGCCAGACTCCAGGCCTCGCTCCCCACGGGTGGCTGCCCGACGCTGTCCAGCTGCGCCAGAATCCGCTGCCCGAAGATCGCGTCCTCCTCCGCTTCCTCGAGCGACGGCACCGGCAGGCGCCGCACCGGCAACCCGGTGCGAAGGCGCACCCCTGCCTCATTGGCCACGATGCGCCCCCACAGGGCGTCGGCGATGGCGGTGATGCGGGCGCTGTCTCCTCTCGCCACGCCCCCGGACGCCCGCTCCCGCGCGCGTCCCTGCGCTTCGGCCCGGGCCGGTGCCAGCGCCGGCGGCAGGGCGACCGCAAGCAGCAGGACGGCGCTGGCGAGCGCCCGGGGGCGTGTGGGGACGGTCATCGCTGGCCGTTCAGGTTGGGGTTGGTCGTGCGCTCCAGGTCGGGGAGCGGGAAGCAGCGATTGGTGCCGTAGAAGCCGCCGCCAAAGGGAAACGGGGCGCCCGTGGCCGGCACGAACGGAAGGGACAGGCGCTGATAGTCGCCAAGGTGCTGCGACTCGAGGAACAGCTCGGCGCGCCGCTCGTACGTGAGCTGGGCCCGCACTTCGGCCGCTGAGGTAGAAGCGAACGGGGGCAGGGCGGGGGTGGTGCGGGCGTGCAGCGTATTGATGATCGCTACCGCCGCCGCCACGTTGCCTGCCGCCAACTCGGCTTCGGCGATGATCAGCTGCGCCTCGGCCCACTTGGCGATGGGAATGGGAGCGGCGAGGCTCGTGTACTTGGTCTGCAAGTACAGTGAGTCCGAGTTGTTCGAGCCGGTGCGGTTGGCGTTGGTCACGGGCACCCGCGGGTCCCGCACGCCGGCGAACGTCATGGCCCGGTACACCGGACCCACCGTGAGCCCCGCGGCTTGGTTGTTGCTGTTGAACACGGGGTTGAACCGGCGCGGGTCTGCGCTGGAGTACGTGGCGTTCCGCACGAAGTTGGCGGGAACCTGCCGCGCGTCGGCCGCCGCCTCCGGGAAGCGGGCCTGGTTGAGACGGGCGCGGGCGCGGCCGAGATACGCCATGGCGAGGATGTCCGCGGTGTTGCTGGCCTGCGCGTCGGCAATGGCTGCCGTGAAGCGCTCCTCGGCGCGCGTCCACACCTGCGCCTTGGTCAGCTCCGGTCCGGCATCGATAGTCGCGGTGCACATCTGCTCGCCGAGGAGCACCAGGGCATACCCGGCGTAGGCGGCGTTGGTGGCGAGCAGCTGGCGCCGATTGGTGACCTGGGCATCGCTCCACGACTCCAGCCCCTTCTGCAACTCACCGGAGAGCCAGAGTGTGACGTTGAGGGCCCCAAAGGGGCCCAGCCCGCCACAGCCCCCGGTGCTGATGGTGGAGCTGGTGGCGATGTCGCGGCGATCCACCTGCCAGGTGGTGTTGCCGGGGGAGGAGTTGGAGAGCTCGTCGCCCAACGTGCCGCCGCTCGTCACGGCCCCACCAAAGGCACATTCGAACTCACCGATCACGGAGTTCATGAGGATGGCGGCGTTCGCCGGCACGACGGCGCCGTCGGCAGGGACTCGGCTGGGGACATCGACTTCGAGCAGGGAGCCGCAGGCCGCCGTGATGGCAACGAGGGCAAGGGCGCTGGCGCGCACGGCCGTGCGAGCGGCGCGGGTACGGGTGGTCATGGAGATGGGCACCGGGCGCCTCAAAAGGTCAGGTTGAGAGAGAACCGCACCTGCCGCGGGAGCGGCAGGTTGGCCTGCTCGCTGGCAGTCAGCTCGCCGAAGCCACCCGGCTGTTCCGTCTCCGGGTCCAGCCCCGTCCAGCGGGTCCAGGTGTAGAGATTGCGGCCGGCCAGCAGCAGCGAGGCGCGCGAGGCGCGGACCTGGCGGGCGAGGACATCGGGCAGGTCGTACGACACCGAGATCTCGCGCAGCTTGGCGAAGGAGGCGTCGTTGATGAAGCCGCTGGTGAGCACCAGCGCACTGCCGCGCTGCGCGTACGCCACGTCACGCGGATCGAACTCCTGCGGATAGTAGTTCTGCCGGCACAGCCGGAACACCGTGCAGCGCGCCCAGAGGTTGGTGGCGAAGCGGCGCATCCCCTGCCGGAAGTCGACCATGGTGTACAGCCGGAGCCGCTGGCCGAGGCGCACGGTGGAGGTCACCGCGCCCTCGTACCTGGGGGTGGAGCGGCCCAGGAAGGTGAGCGGCGCGGTGGCGCAGGGTGTGGGGCCGGCGGGGCTCTCGCACTGGAGGTCGGTGGCCTGTCCGTTGGCATCCAGCGTGGCGCTGGTCAGCCGCTGTCCGAAGAAGGCCGCCACCGGGAACCCCACGCGGTGCTGCTGGGCGCGCGGGAAGGTGCCCACGAAGATCGGCGGCTGCCCGCCCAGATCGGTGATCTCGTTCTCGTTCGAGTTGAGCGTGGCGGTGAGATCCCACCCGAGCCGTTGGCCATTGAGCACCGCCACCGTGGTGCGGAGCTCGAAGCCGTCGTTGCGGATGGCCCCGAGGTTGGTGAAGCGCGTGCCGATGAAGCCGCTCGAGGGAGGGACCGGCGCCAGCACGATCGCGTCGCGGCGATTCTGCCGGAACCAGGTGAACTCCATGGCCACGCGGTCCTGGAAGAGTCCCGCGTCGAAACCCAGCTCCAGCTCGGTGCCCCGCTCGGGCCTGAGGTCGGGGTTGCCCACGGCCTGCGTGGTGAGCGCCGGCTGGTCACTGGGGCCGGTCACGGGCCCCAGTGTGCGCAGCGCCGCAAAGGCGTCGGGCTGTTGGCCGGCGGCACCGTAGGCGGCGCGCAGCTTGAGCGTGTTCATCACGCCGCCTTTCCACCACCCTTCTTCGCTGGCCACCCAGCTGGTGCTGACCTTGGGATAGGTGGCGGCCTGGAAGTCGGTGCCGAAGGCGCTGTTGTTGTCCACGCGGACGGCGCCGGTCACGAAGAGGCGGTTGCGCCATCCCAGTTGCTGTTGGGCGTACGTTCCGATGGTGGTGTTCTCGATGTAATCGTCGCCGCCGGTGCGCACCGCGGTGCCCAGAATGGTGCTGAGCCCCGGTGCGGGGAACTGCTGGCCGCTGACCGTGGTGAAGCGCGTGAGGCGGCCGAAGTACTGCGCGCCCACGCTGGTCTGGCTGGTCAGCCCCTCCCGGAGCGTGGCGTTGTAGGAGGCGCTGTAGTCCAGCGTGTTGGTGCGTGCGTCGCGCAACTGCACATCCTTGCGCCCCGCTGCGACCGCCGGGCTGTAGAAGCGCGCCTGATCCGGGGTCATGCGGCGCACGATGTTCTGATTGTTCTCCTGCACCAGGTCGGTGCCGATGTTGAGCCGCTGCGTGAGGCGGCTGCCCAGCTGGTGCTGCAGCTGGGCGGACACGGTGGTGCGCTGCAGCAGCTGAAAGACGTCGTTGACGCCGTACAGCACCTCGGGCGGCGCCTGGAAGAAGCCACGGCTGGGGCTACCCGCGGTCAGCGGTTGGGCGTTGAGCGCACTGAACAGCGGGGCGCCGATCCCTTCCTGCGGGGCAAAGCTGGTCTTGCCCGTCACCACGCCCAGGTCGAGACGAGCCGTCAGGGTAGGGCGCGGCAGGAACTGGAGGTTGGCGCGGAGCGACGACTGCTGCTGCCGGTTGTTGAGGTCGATCCCTTCGTCATCCTGCAGGACGCCGCCCACGCGATAGCTGACCGGCCCCGAGCCGCCATCGATGCCGAGGGCGTACCGCTGGAACTGGCCGGTGCGCCAGATGTCGTTCCCCAACGTCCGTTCGTTGTCCACGGCGTTGAACGAGAGGATCTGCCCCTGCGGCGAGCGCGCATAGTTGGTCGGGATGCGTCCGGCCGGGTCCGTGAACTCGTTCGTCCCCTGATCCGCCGTGAAGGTGAAGCGGGCCCTGTCTCCGGTACGCCCGGACTTGGTGATGATCTGGATCACCCCGTTGGACGCCTCGGTGCCATAGAGGGTGGCCGCTGCGGGCCCCTTGATCACCTCGATGGACTCGATGTCTGCCGGGTTGATGTCGTTGAGGCGGGAGACGACGTTCGCCCCCTGAACCGTCGGGCCGGAGGCCTGCGCGGCGTCCACCCGGATGCCATCCACGTACACGAGCGGCGCCCCGGACAGCGCGAGGCTGTTGCGGCCACGGATGTTGACCTTCGTTCCCGCACCCGCCATGCCCGAGTTCGCGGTGAGCACCACGTTCGAGGCGCGCCCGTTCATGAGCTGTGACACGTCGGTCACCGGCATCCGCTCCAGGGTGCCGCGGGCATCGATCTTGGTGATTGCATTGCCCACCGCTCGGCGCTCCACGGTGCCCGCTGTCCCCGTGACCACCACCTCATCGAGCTTCACCGAGAGCTCGCCGAGCACGAAGGCGAGCGTGGCGCTCCCCGCGCCAATGGTTCGCGACTGCGACTGATAGCCGATGGCGGTGACCCGCACGGTTCGATCGGTACCGCCAATGCCGGTGAGGCGGAAGCGGCCACGGGGGTCGGTGAGTGCCGTGGCGCTGGTGCCCACCACCAGCACCCGCGCGCCTTCGACGGGACGGCCGCGGGTGTCGGTCACGGTTCCGGTGATGGAATCGGTCTGCAGGCGTGGGACGACCGAAGGGGAGGCCCCCAGCGTAGCCGACGAGTGGGCGAGTGCGGGGGCCGCGGTGGCCGCGAGGACGGCCAACCCACCGCCCCACAGCAGGGCGGTGACGTGGGCGTTTGGGCTGGGACGGGGCATGGGGGTGGGGGCCAGTGGGAGGCACGCGACCGGATGTTCTCATATATTGAGATCCAGTCTCAAATCTTGCATCCCATCGTACCGCTGGGCCCCGACTTCGGCAAGCGAGCGTCGTCGTGTCCCTCCGCCGATGGTTCTCTCCCCGCCAGTTCCCCCCGGTGGTTCCCCGCCGCTGCCCGTGCGGCAGCATCTCCGGCGCCGCACGGTGTCGCGGAGCCGACGGTGCGCCGGTTTCTCCCCCGCCCGACCACACCATGTCCGCCTCCACGTCATTCCCGATCGGGGCCACGGTTACCATCGACCAGCTGGCCGACGATCCCTATCCGGTCTTTCACCACTTGCGGGCCACCGAGCCGGTGACGTGGGCGCCGGCGATCGGGCAGTGGTTGGTCACCAGCCGGGACCTGATCATGGAGGTGCTGCGGGATACGGCGCACTTCCGCACCGACGATCCCCGCTCGCCCATTCGCGAGACGTTCGGGCCGCAGATGCTGTCGACCGAGGGGGCGCTGCAGCGGCGCTACAAGTCGGCGTGCGCCCCCCCGTTCAACGCCAAGGCCGTGGACGCGCTCACGCCCCTGGTGCACGAGGTGGTCGCGGCACACGCCGGGGCGCTCCCCGCCACGGGTGCGGAGCTGCGGTCCGCCTATGCCGCCCCGGTGGCGGTCGCCACGGTCGCTCGCGTGCTGGGGCTGGACCCGGCGGGCGACGGGCTGTTGCGCGAATGGTACGACACCTTCGCAGACGCGCTCATCAACTACGCGGGGGACCCGGGTACACGGAGCCGCGCCGAGGCGGCCGTGCGCGCCTTTCGGGTGTCGCTGCGGCCAGTTCTGGCCTCGCCCGATCGTGCCTCGCAGGCGCTGCTGCACACCCTCGCCCGAGCGTACCCCCGATTGCTCGACGACGAGGAGATCGCCGCCAACGCCCTCATCGTGCTCTTCGGTGGCATCGAAACCACGGAGGCCTCAATCGCCAACACGCTGTGGGCGATGCTGTCGCACCCGTCGGCGCTGGACGTCGGCCAGCTCGACGCCGAGGCGATGGATCGATGCGTGGAGGAGACCTTTCGCTGGGAGCCGGCCGTCCAGACGTGCAGCCGCTATGCGCCGGAAGCGGTGACACTGGGGGGCGTGCCCCTGCCGGCGGGAGCGATCGTGCAGTGCATGTTGGGGGCTGCCAACCGCGACCCGGCCCGCTACCGCGCTCCGGACCGCTGGAACCCAACGCGCGCCGATCCGACGCCGCATCTGGCGTTCGGCTTCGGCCGGCACTTCTGCCTCGGTGCGGCCTTGGCGCGGTTGGAGGCGCGCACCGCGCTGCTTGCGCTCTTCCGCCGGCATCCGCGCAGTCGCCTCGACTCCGAGCGCCCCAGCCGCCCCCACGGACACGAGTTCCGCAAGCCGCCTCGCCTCGACGTGCTCTGGGAATGACGTGTGGGCATGCCGAGTGCGCCCGCGCCGATCATTCCTCGCGCTTCCCCGGACCTCTAGCTTGCCTCCGCACCGTGCCCGTGCGCCGGCCTCTTCTCCTCCATCATGCTCTCCACCCTGAACACGGTGCTCGCGCTGTTCAGCGACCGCACTCCCGAACTTGCCGCACTCGACATCGCCGAGCGGTTGGGTCGCCCCCGCAGTTCGGTCTATCGGCTGCTCCGTACGTTCGAGCAGGCCGGGTTTCTCGACTACGATGAGCGCTCCGGTCGGTACCGGCTGGGCATCCGCCTGGCGGCACTCGGCGCCCTCGCCCAGCAGTCGTCCCCGCTGCAGCGGGCGCTGCATCCCGTCCTCATTCGTCTTGCGCGTGACTCCGGCGAGTGCGCCACGCTGGTCGTCCGGTCCGGCGCCATCGCGACCACCGTCGACATCGTCTATGCGCCGCAACCGCTGGTGGTCCCGGGCGTCCTCGGCGGGCATCCGCCCCTCCACGCGTCAGCCGGCGGCAAAGTCCTCACGGCCTGGCTCGCCGACGGGGAGCGGCGTGCGCTGCTGGGGGACACGCTCACGCGCTACACGGCCGCCACCATCACCGACGTGCCGACGCTCATGGACCAGCTCGACGATGTCCGCACCTCGGGCATCGCCATCGCCCGTGGTGAGTGGTACGCCGACGTGTACGGCATGGGTGCCCCCGTCTGGGACCACACCGGGGCGGCGGTGGCCGCCGTTACCATCGGCTTTCCGTCGGTGCGTGCCGGTGCCGCCCGCCTGCGTCAGCTGCAACCGCTCGTGGCACGCGCCGGCGTCGAGGGCACGGCCGTGCTGGGCGGCACGTCAGGCGTGGCCGCCGTGGCGGACGCGCCGGCACTGGCGGCGGCGCTGACGCGCCGGCCCTTGGCGTCGGATCGCCGCCGCCGCCGGCGCGACTGAGGCGAGAAGGCGCCCGAGGCTCGCCCGGCGCCCCGTGGTGAATGCTGGCCCGTGCCGCTCGTGCACCCGGTGGACGCGGTGCCCCTGGCCGGCGTACCGGGTCTGCGGCTCCTCCAGGGGCGGAGGCTGCGGCCCCCGCTACCGCGCCGCCGCCGTCCGGGTACCGTCGGCGCGCCAGTCGCCAAGCTGCGCCAGCCAGGCATCGGGGCGTACCCCCACCGGCACCAGCCGGGTATGCACGGCGGCGAGGTTGCGCGGTTCGTACAGCCAGATTGCGGGCGCGTCGGCCACGAGGAGGGCGTGGGCGCGCCGGAACAGCGTCGTGCGCGCGGCCGGCTCGAAGGTCGCGATCGCGCTGTCCAGTGTGGCGTCGAACGCGGCGCTCGCATAGCGCCCGAAATTGGCCCCGACATCGTCGCCCTTGGGTGCGCCCCAGGCCTGCCGGAGCCCCGAGGGGCTGGGGTCGTTCCGCCACACGTTGAGTGCCGCCTCGAAGTCGCCCTGCTGCAGCCGGCTGGCAAACACGCCCGCGTCCACCGGCTCGATCTCGACGCCCACGCCGGCCGCGGCCAGCTGGCCCTGCAGCAGCACCGCCAGCTTCCTGCGGGTGCCGCTCGAGGCCGGCACCAACATGGCGAAGCGCAGCGGGCGGCCGTTCTTCACCCGCACCGGATTCCCGGCCACCCGACGCCACCCGAGCGAGTCGAGCGCCCGACCCGCGGCCGCGGAATCGAAGGCGATGCCGAGAGCGGTCGTGTCGACCGTGACGTCGGAGCGCGTGAAGGGGCCCAGCGCCACCCGCCCCAGCGAATCCAGCGCATTCCGCACCACGGCACCACGATCGATGGCCTGCGTCAGCGCGAGCCGCAACGCCCGATCGGCGAACAGCGATGCGCGCCCGCGTGGGGCCCGATGGTTGAGCGCGAGATAGCCGTAATCGAGGCTGCCGTATTCGACGGCCTTGAGCGTCGGCGTGGCGGCCACCTTGCCGACCGCATCACCGCGCAGCACCTCCAACACATCGGCCTGACCGGTGAGCACCGCCATCGTGGCCGTATTGGGATCGGGCGCCACCGACCAGATCACCCGATCGAAGCGGGGGCGCCCGCGATAGTTCACGCTGTCGGCCACCAGCACCAGCCGCCGCTTGCGTTCCCACGTGCCGAAACGGTAGCGCCCACTCCCCACCGGGGCGCTCGCGTACGCCGACGCCAGCAAGCCATCGCGCGGCACGGTATCGAGCAGGTGCTTCGGCATCACGGCAAGATTGTAGACGAACTGGAAGAACTGCTCGGGGTGCCGCCGGTGCCACCACGCCACCACCGTGTGGGTGTCCCGCACAGTCACGGAATCGATGCCATCGAAACCGCGCGCGTGCATCGACCCCACGGCCGGATCGGTGTACAGCGCAAACGAGAACTGCACATCGGCGGCGGTCACCGGGCGTCCGTCGTGCCAGCGCGCCGCCGAATCGAGCGCGAAGGCAATCGAGAGCGAGTCAGCCGACCACTGCCAGCGGTGGGCGAGGCGCGGCGCGAAGCCGGCATCGCCATCGGTCCGGACGCGGGTCGACGTCGGCTCGGCGAGATGATCGAAGAGCAGATCGACGACCTGCTTGCCGGCCGTCGTGGCGACGAGCGGCGGCACTAGGGCATCGGCGTCGGCGGCCGTGGCAATCACGACGCCGGCTGTGCTGGCCGGATCTGCGACGGCATCGCCCGCGGCCCGTTCACCGCAGGCTCCGGTGAGGAGGAGGCCAAGCAGGAAGGCGCAGGGCGTGGAGACCGGGTGGGCGAGGCGGGGGCGAACGGACGTCGTCATGGCGAGGTCGGCGAATCGGGAACGAAGGGGGCCGGAGGCGGGTCGTGCGGACACCCGCCCCTCGCGATGAAGTATCGGTCGCACCCAGTCGAGACTTTGCGTCATGCGCGTGTCGATCATCCGGCGGGTGGGCCGGTCGGTGCTGGTCGTCCTGCTGGCGACGACCGCCAGCTTCGCGCTGCTGCGCCTGGCTCCGGGGGATGCCACAACCGGGTCGGTGGAGGGGCGTGGGCGTTCGGTGGCCGCGCGGGCGGCGCTGGCCGAGCGGTTGGGTCTGGAGCGGCCGCTGCCGGTGCAACTCGCCCGCTACGCCGGCGACGTGCTGCGCGGTCGGCTGGGCGTCTCCAGCAGCGAAGGCCGGCCCGTCGTCGCCGTCCTTGGCGACGCGCTGCCGGCCACGGTCCTGCTCTCCGGCACCGCCCTGGTCCTCGCGACCCTGCTGGGTATGTGCATCGGTACGCTCCACGGCTGGCGCCCGGACAGCCGTGGGGCGCGCGTCGCGGCCACGGCACTCACCGCGGGGTATGCCATGCCCGAGGTCGTGCTCGGTACCGCGCTCCTGGCCGTGTTCGCCCTGCACCTTGGCCTCTTCCCCGCCGGCGGACTCGACGATCCGCTGGTGGCGCT
Organism: Gemmatimonadota bacterium; assembly: GCA_021299375.1. Taxonomy (GTDB): domain Bacteria; phylum Gemmatimonadota; class Gemmatimonadetes; order Gemmatimonadales; family Gemmatimonadaceae; genus Gemmatimonas. The sequence goes on along the minus strand of JAJTGR010000056.1, from coordinate 13,007 downwards.
CACCGGTTCCGGAATGGTCCGCTGGCGCGATCGGGGCTGGCATCTGGTGCTCCCGGCCACCGCGCTGGCGCTGTCATGGAGCGCCGGGCTTGTGCGGCAGCAGCGCCAGGCGGTGCGCGCCATGGCGGCTGACCCGCACGTCCGTGCGGCTCGGGCACGCGGGGTTGCCCCGTGGCGGCTGCTCATGCGGCATGTGCTCCGTCCGTCGGTGGCGGGCAGCGTGGCGCTGCTGGGCACGATGCTCCCGGCCGTGGTCGGTGGAACCATCGTCGTGGAGTCGCTCTTCTCGTGGCCCGGCATGGGGTCACTGCTGGTGCAGGCGGTCACGTTGCGCGACGCGCCGTTGGTGGGCGGCATCGTGATCGTCGTGTCGGCGGCGGTGGCGGCGGGATCGCTGCTCACCGAGCTGCTGGTGTCGCGGCTCGATCCGCGGCTGCGCACCGACGAGACGCCTCGCCCATGAGTGTCGTGCTGCGCGCCGGGTACGCGCCGCCGTTGGCGCGGCCGCGATGGCTGGCACGACGCCTGCCGCTGTCCACCGCGCTGTTGGTGCTGATGGTCCTCTCGGCCGTGGCGGCCCCGTGGCTCGCCCCCTACGACCCCTCGCAGCAGCTGGACATCGTGGGGCTCAAGAATGCCCCCCCCAGTCTTGCGCACCCCCTGGGGACCGATCCCTACTCGCGCGACCTGCTGAGCCGCCTGCTCCACGGCGGCCGCGTGTCGCTCGCGGTGAGCGGGCTGGCCACGGTGGTCGCCACGATCCTCGCGACCGCATGGGGGGTGATGGCCGCCTCGAGCGGGTCCGTTGTCGGTGGCCTGCTGATGGATATGGCCGATGCGCTGCGGGCGATACCGCGGAAGCTGCTGCTGCTGGCCATCATGCTGGTGGTGCCACACCCGTCGGTGCTCATGCTGGCGTTGCTGCTGGGGGCCGGAAGCTGGACGGCGCTGGCGCAGGTGGTCTACACCGAAGCGCGCGCGGTGCGCGCCCGCGAATTCGTGCGGGCCGCGGAGGCGCTTGGTGTGCCGCCGCGACGCGTACTGGTGCACCACGTGGCCCCGCAACTGACGCGGGTGGTGGGCGCCGCCAGCGCCACGCTGCTGGCCGATCTGCTGGCGGTGGAGGCGGGCGTGTCCTTCCTGGGTCTCGGGGTGCGTCCGCCCACGCCCAGCTGGGGCACGATCCTGCAGGACGGCGTGGCCTACCTGGGGAGCGCGTGGTGGGTCGCGATGGCGCCGGCGCTGCTGCTGGTGCTCACCGTACTGGCGGTGGCCCGTCTCGCCGATCGGCTGACTGGCCCGTAGGCCGCGCGCGCCCTCGTTTCCCGATGCCGTGGCGCGCTTCCGTGGCGCGCTTCCGTGGCGCGCTTCCGTGGCGCGCTTCCGTGGCGCGCTTCCGTGGCGCGCCGACTCCCCGCGGGTTCAGGCGGCGAAGCGTCCGCTCGGGGCCTCACCGTCCGCCAGACCGCCCTCGGGCATCCGGTGTTCCGGTGTGGTCCCCGCCAGGCGGTCCAGGAGTGGCGCATACCCAAGTGCCCGCGCATGCACGGTGTACCGGGCATTGACCGCGTGCCACCGGTCCGGGGGCCCACCGACGGCACGCACGGCCGCGGCGCACTCGGCGGCCAGCCAGACGGCGGCGTACGAATCGAATCCATCTGCCACCGCCAGCGTGTCGCAGAGCGTCCGCACTGCGTTGTCGGTCGCCCCCGCGGCCAGCTGCAGCCGCACCCCGAGGGCCACAAACAGTTCGCGCCCCTGGAACCACTGTGGCCGCCCGTCGAGAATGGACTGCGCGGCCTGCAACTGGGCGCGGGCTGAGGCGAGGCGCCCGAGGGCCAGCTCAGCGAGCCCGATGCCGCAGGTCGCCCCCACGTGGATGTCGAGCTGCCCCAGCTGGCGCGCGAGCCGGATCGCCGCGCCATACCGCTCGGTGGCACCGGCCGGGTCGCCGCGCTCGCGCGCCAGGTGCGCGAGATTGTACAGCGCACCCAGCCGGTGCGGCTCGTGGTGTGCGGCGCTCGCGCTCCGCAGGGTGTCCTCGAATCGCTGGGACGCCTCGGTAAAGCGGCCCAGCTTCATCAGCAGCACGCCCAGGTTCATGGATGCCAGCGCCGTGAGGTCCGCGGCCTGGACCTCGCGGCCAATGTCGAGGGCGCTGGCGTAGGCCAGCTCGGCGGCCGGGTGATTCCCGGCCCGGTCACACGCGACGCCGATGTTGATCTGGCAGCGCAGCTGGCCACGCCGGTCGTGGCGCTGCGTGAACAGGTCGAGCGCCTGGCGATAGTGGCGCACGGTATCGGCCGGGGCCGTGGTCAGCATGGCCGAGCCTTCGCGCATGATAGCGTCGGCCAGCAGGGCCGTGTCACCGAGCGACCGGGCCACGCTTACCGCTGTGCTGGCCGTGCGCTCGGCCTCGGCGTCGTTCCCCAGCCGGCCGTGCACCTGCGACAGCATCATCAGCAGCGCGACCGACTCCGCGTGATCGTCGGCGGCGAGCGCCGCCTCGTACAGCTGCTGGCAGCTGATGCCCACCTCGGCCGCCGAGGCACCACGCAGCAACCGCAGTCGCTGTACCATGCGGCGGGCCTTCCGGGTCACGCCGATCGCCGTGGCGCCTGCACCGTGCTCAGTGAGCAACGCCTCGCAGTGCCGCTCGGCCTTCTCATAGCGTCCGACCGTTTCGTCGAGCATGGCCTGGCGCCACACGACATCGGCGTGCTCCACCGGGGTGACCGTATGCCGCGACGCCAGCGTCAGGCAGGTGGCCGCCGCATCGTAGGCGTACACCGACATGGCCCGATCGGCAGCGCACACGGCTTGGCTGAGCGCTTCGGGGCCGCACCCGGCCTGATCGAAGTGGGTCGCGATGTCGGCGGGGGCTGAGGTCGGGCGTGCGGCGAGCAGCCGCGCCACACGTTCGTGCATGCGTCGCATCCGCAGCGGATTGCCCGACCGGCGCAGGACATCCGCCAGCAGTCCGTGCGTGAACTCGTACGTGGTCGGACTGTCCGGCGCACCCGACGTGAGCACCTGAACGCGTACGCCTTCGTCGAGCGCCTCGAGCACCGTCCCCTCGTCGCGCGTAGTCGTCGCGAGGAGCAGGTCGGCGTCGAACCGGGTGCCCACGATGGCGGCGGCCGTGAGTACCTCCCGCGTGGCGTCGGACAGCCGCGCGAGCCGCCGGGTGAGCAACTCGCGCACGGCGGTCGGCATTGGCTGTTCCGCCTGCGGGCGATACCGCCATGCGCCGTCATCGAAGGACAGCACCTCTTCCTCGAGCAGCATCTGCAGCGACTGCACCGCAAAGAGCGGGTTCCCCTCGGTGTGATCCGCCACGTGGTCAAGCAGCGCCGAGTCGAGGGGGCGGCCGCCGAGGGCGCTGCGCAACCAGTGCTCCAACTCGTCGTGCGACAGGCGACCGAGCGTCAGTTCACTCACGCACTCATGACGCGACAGGCGGGACATCCGCTGGGCGACGTCCGCTGGGACATCTTCGCGCCGCAGGGCGAGGCAGAGCAGCAGGCGCTGGCCGGAAAGGCGCGGCACCAGCAGTTCGAGCACGTCCCACGTTTCGCGGTCGCCCCAGTGCATATCGTCGAGCACGATCACCAACGGCCGCGCGGTGGCCGCGCGGGTGAGGTACTCCTCGATCTCGTGCATGAGGGTATAGCGGGCTGCCGACGCTGCCACCGGGGTCTCCGGCCGATCGGCGGGAGCCCCCAACGCCGGCACCAGCCGACCGAGCTCGCGCCACGGGCGCAGCGGCACGAGGCCGAGGGCGTGGATGGCCCCGATCACGTCGGCCCATGGCCCGTAGGGTGGACGCACATCGGCCTCGAGGCAGCGCCCCACCAGCAGTGCGCCGGCGCGCACACCGATCTCGGGACCGAGCTGGCGCAACAGCGTCGACTTGCCGATCCCCGCTTCGCCCACGACCGCAACCACCCGGGGCGCACCGTTGGCGGCCACCTCGAGCAGCTGGCGCAGCCGCTGCCGCTCCGCGTGGCGTCCAATGAAGCCGTCCAGCAGCAGCGCCGCCTCAGGCGAGCCGGTCGTGGCGCTGGCCATGGCCACTGCGTTGCGGCCGCGGCGCTTCGCAGCGTAGAGCGCCCCATCGGCCGCGGCGAACAACTCATCGAACGATTGCCCATGGGTCGGGGCCGAGGCCACGCCGATCGACAACGTCACCCGTACCGGATCCGGCGATCCGTCCCGTCGGGGGCAGGAGGCGCACTCCACGCCGGCCCGCAGATGCTCCGCCATGGCGACGGCGTCCTCGAGGGTGCTCCCCGGCAGGAGCGCCACCAGTTCGTCACCCGCATACCGGGCGATAAAGTCGCTGCGGCGCGCGGCCTGCTGCAGCAGCGTCGCGACCATCCGGAGGGCATCGTCCCCCTGCTGGTGACCGAAGCAGTCGTTCACCAGCTTGAAGTGATCGATGTCCATGACCAGCAGCGACACCGGGCGCTCGGTCGTCCGACGCGCATCGAGCACCCGCTCGGCGGCTTCGCGGAACGCCCGACGCAGGGGCAGCGCGGTCAGGTCGTCAAGCTCCGGGACCGGTGCCGCCGGCGGTGCCGCCGCCGGTGCCGCCGCCTCGGGCTCCGGGGCCACGGGAGCTGACACCGCCGGCTCGGTGCGCAACGCCCACGCCGAGACCACCCGTTCGAACGACGCGAAGACGGCAGGATCGAACATCACACCGACATCGCGCCGCATGATCTCGACCGCATCCACATGCGCGAGCGCGCGCTTGTAGCTGCGGGTGCTGGTCAGGGCGTCGTACACGTCGGCCACACACAAGATGCGGGCGACGAGTGGGATCGCCTCTCCCCGGAGCTGATCGGGGTAGCCCGTGCCGTCCCATTTCTCATGATGCGAGCGAATGATGGGCAGCACGTCCCATGGGAACTCCACGCCGGCAAGCATGTCCACCCCCGCCGTGGTGTGGCTTCGCATGAGCGCCCACTCGGCGTCGGTCAGTTTCCCCGCCTTGTTCAGCACCGCCTCGGGAATGACGATCTTGCCGACGTCGTGCAGCAGGGCGCCGATGCGGAACCAGAACAGGTCCTGATCGGCCATCCCCAGATCTGCGGCCATGGCACACGCCAGGTCGGCCACGCGCAGGCAATGGCCCTGCGTGTAGCGGTCCTTGGCTTCGATCGATTCACCCCAGCGCCGCGCCACCTGCAGGAACTCGGCCTCGAGCTCGCTGTTGCGCCGGTCGATGTCGGCCAGATCCCGCCGGGCCCGCAACTGCGCGAAGAGGCGGTGAGCACGATTGAGGTACCGGAGCACATCCTTGTTATGCCCCTGACGCCGCGCGAGTTCGCCCGCCTCGCGGGCCACCTCGGCCTGCAGCAGCATGTCCTGGCGCGTTGCCGCGATCTCCTCGGCGCGACGGAAGTGCTCCTCGGCGTCGGCGGGGTCGCCGGTTTCCCGCGCGATGACGCCCAGGAGCTTGCTCGCCTGCCCCATGGAGCTGCCATCGCCGGAGCGATTCGCAAGCTCCATCGCGTGCCGGACGGCAACGTGAGCACGTCCGTAGTCCTGCCGCGCCACCCACATCTCCGCAAGGTTGACATCGATCAGCATCCGGGTGCTCACATCATCCTGCAACTCGCTGATGCGTATGGCCTCCCCAAAGGCATGCTCCGCCGCCGCCCAGTCCTGGGTGTGGGTGTGCAGCAGCCCGAGGTTGTTGAGGGCGCCGATCATGTCCTTCGCCGATCCGAGCGCGCGATACTCCTCGAGGCTCGCCTCGTAGTGCTGGCGTGCCTCCGTGAGTTCACCGCGCACATTCGCAATGACCCCGAGGTTCTGTGCCGTCATCGCGGCCAGCTTCGCATCGCCCGCCCGCAGGGCGCGCGTGCGCGCGGTGAGATAGAGGCGCTCGGCCTCGTCGAGGTCGCCCAGCTGCCAGTGCACCACGGCCTGAATGTTGATCGCACTGCCGGCAGCCCCTTCGTCACCGCAGGCCTCGGCGATCGCGACCGCGGCGTTCAGGCAATCGAGCGCCGCGTCCATCTGCGCATCGCCCACATACGTGCGGGCGATCCAGCGCAGGATCGTGGACGTACGCGCTCCGTCCGCCTCGGTGCGGAGTGACCCCAGCGCCTGTTCGTACAGGGCCCGGGCCTCCGCTCGCTGCCCGCGCCGCTCGGCGGCCTGCCCTTCCTCCAGCAGCACCTCGCACGCGCGCGTCGTGACCGGCGCCGGAGAATCGGCGGTCGCCAGCCGTGCCAGCGTCAGGCCTCGCGGGTGCGCCGAGCGGCTCATGGCACCGCACTCCAGACACCGTGCGCCAGCGGCCCGGCGGCGCCATCGGGCGGGAGTGCAATCAGAGCGGGGGCGAAGCGAACGGGCATGGCGGGGAGTGTCGGCACGACAACGCAGGATCTTCGATCTGCAGGACGCCGACGTGCCGCAGGACGTCACCCCCGAACCGAAACCGCACCGACGGCACGGCGAGAGACTTCGCCGGCCATCGGTGCGGAAACGCGCACCGTGAGGAGAACCTGCTTGTCTAGTCGGCGACCACGGTGTAGCCGGCGAGCACGGCACGCCCCGCCGGGTGGTGCCATCCGCTGAACAGCTCCGGGGCTGAGCGCCCGGCGTCGACTGACGCCTCCGGATCGAGCGCGAGCGATTCCGGCGCCGCCATCGTGGTCGCGGCCGCCAGGGCCAGTCCACCGAAGGCGGACCGGCGACGAGGGCACGACGAAGTGCGAACGCGCATGGATGAGGGGAAGAAGAAGGGGAAGACCGGCGAACGTCGCCGCTCAGTCCATCGCCACGATGTACCCGGAGAAGTGATCGACGGAGAAGCGGATCCACTTCTTGTCCGTCGAAATCAGCGTCGGGCGGAACTCGTCGACCATGGCCTTGCCAGTGCGCTGGTCGAGCTGCCCCGCATCCTTGTAGTAGGCGCCACGCACCGCGGTGCCGGTGAAGCCTCCGAAGTTCGTACCGTTGACCGGCTGCTCGAGCACCAGCGGCACCGCGAAGGTGATGCCATGCGGCTCGAAATCGTAGGCCACGATCGAACCGGCGACCTGCGTGACGCGGAACGTGACGTTGCCGCTCACGGCACCGGCCGGCACGACGAGGCGCGCGCCGCTGGGGATCTTGAGCTCGCCGCCAGCCTTGCCGATCACGGCCGACGCGGTCCGTTCCTTGGCCGGCTTCGTCCACGCCAGCGCCGTGACTTCCGCGGCCAAGGCGCTGTTGCTGACCGCCGCTCTGGCGAGGCTGGCCGATTGAGAGGGCAGGCTGGTCGGCCCGTCCGTGGTGCACGCGGCGGTTCCCAGAGCCAGCCCGGCGGCACCCGCGAACAGCAGCGTGCGGGCAAGGCGCGGCGTGAGGCGTGCGCGAAGCGAGGTGAACATAGACGTACTCGGTGAATGGTGTGGTGCGCCGATCGGAGGATGCCCCTCCGCGAGCAGCGTTCCACCACTGAGCTGCCCTTAGCGTGCACGTATGCTGGGGGGCTCCACGCGCGACGGCTGTCATGGGCCGTGCACAGGTCCGGACATTCTGAAGCTCATGGCCGGCACTGAAACACCGCGTCACACCGGCGGCGTGTCTCGTACTGCCGCCGGTCACGCGCGCGGCAGGCAGAGGGTGCACGTGCGGGGTGGACACGCAATCCGTTACCCGCTGATACCTTGTCTGCCGTGCTTCGTCCCCTCGCCGCGAGGCATCCGGCGCTTCCGTCACTCCCCACGACTCACCGGCCCACGGCGTCCGTATGTGCTACTACGTCACGGCGATCCTTCCGCCAGACGCGTCCTTGGCAGCGCTGGGTCCGATCGCCACGCGGTTCGGACGTCACCTCGCGCCGCTCGCCGGCCCCGGCCTTGGCGCACATCTCAGGCCGGGTGAGCAGTACGTGCTCACCACAGCCGGTCCCTGCGATTGCGATACCGCGCTGGGGCATCTGGTACGGGCGTCCGGACGGGGCGCACGTCCTCAGGCCCACGCAGCCCGAAAACTGGCCGCCAAGGGCTGGAGCAACGCCAGGATCGCGCGCTCGCTGGCCCAGCGCGAGCAGGCCCGGGCGCGCCATACCGCCAGGGCCGACACGGATCTGGCCCGCTGGGAAGGCTTTCTCGCGGCGGTCCTGGAGTCCGGTGTGGCCTACATCGGCCTCGTGCTGCACTGCTACGAGGGGCCCGTCGCAGCAGGGGTTGCCCTCACCGATCGTCACATCGTGCCCGTGAGCCGAGAGACGCCGTCGCTGCGTGACGCGCTGGCCTCCATGCGTGAAGACTGCCGTTACGACTTCCGCGCACACCGCGATCGCGCGGTCGCGGCGGTGGCCTCGTCGCTGGCGCCGTGATGCCCGACCGGTACTGACAGGGGGGCGCTCACCATGTTCTCCATGACGGATGTCCCGCTCTCGCCACAGGCCAGCACACGCCTGCGTGCGGCGGCGACCTATCACGGCTCGTTGACCAGGCTACGCTGGAGTCTGGTGGTGCAGATGACCGGGGTCTTTGTGGTTCTGTTGTGTGCCGTTGCAGGCATCATGGTGGCGGCATTCTGGTGGTTCAATGCCCTGCCGGATCTGCAGCGGCGATTGCCTGCCGCCCTCTGGGCGCTGGGCCTCCTGTACGGCTACCTGCTGATCGTGTCGCTCCGGGACAGCCGGTACTCGCACGAGGCGCTCCGCGAGCAGCAACGGCGTGCCGAGGCGGCGTTGGCGGATGGCTGGGAGCGGGTGGTGGTGGTCGAGTTCGACGAGACGAGTTTCGCGATGCCGCACGAGCACGGCATGTTCTACTGCGTTGACGATGGGCACGGCGGCACGGTGCTGCTCGACGTGTCCACGATCGCCGACGATCCGCGTGAATCGCAGGCCCGACGAACCCGCCAAGCGGCGTACTGGCGGCTGCACTACTGCGCCGGGACCGTCCAGCGAGCCCGCTACACTGGCCGGAAGATCCCCATCCGGCGCATCGAGGGGCTCGATGACGGAGGGGAGTCGGGCCCGGACCGGGTGTTGGAGGTGCTCGGCGTGTCCGGTGCGCCGGATCTGGCGCGCGTGGCGCTACCCATTCACGAAGCCGAGCGGCGTGTTCGCGACGTACTCGCGAAGGACGCGGCGCCGGAGCGACGTGGGTAACCGGGCGGCTGTCGTTCCCACCCTCCTTGCCACCCATGCTGCTCTCCCTCGCCATCGGTCTGGCGCTACTTGATCTCGTCACCACGGTCATCGGGGTCCGGATGGCCGGCGCCGCCATCGAGGCCAACGGATTCCACCGTGCGGTCATCGCGCGCGCGGGGCTGACGGGTTTCGTGCTCGTCTATGTCGCGGGGGTCGCGGGGCTGATCGCGGTGCTGGACCGCCTGGATGCCCTTATCGGCCTCGTGGCGGTGCTGCTGCTGACGGTCCTGAACAACGGGTACGCGCTACTGCGACTGAGGCGGTCCCGGCGGCCATAGCGGCGGCGCGAGGACTGGTGCCATCGAATCCGTGGCCCTTGTACGAACTCGGGGGCGCCGCCAGCATTGGCGACGCCCCCGAGGTCAGCGACCTGTGTCCCCCTCGTCAGACGCGCTGGCGCCGTCGTGCGGCCGCGCCAAGGCCGAGCAGTCCGGTAACCACGAGCACGAAGGCGCCCGGTTCCGGCACCGCCGTGATCGTGGCTTGCACCTGCGTCGTCTTGTTTTCATGGCCGCCGCCCCAGACGACGAAGTCGATTGACTCGTTGGCCGCGAGCGTTACCGGCCCAGCGCTGCTCCAGCTGACCCCGGTCTCCGTAACCGTCTGGGAGAACCATTGCTGCGTGTTGCCGTACACGTAGGCATTGGGCGCTGCGTTCTTCGTCTGTACCCACTTGAACATCGCGCTGATGTTGAAGACGCCCCCTTCGATGGCCGTCCAGCGCGCTACCGTCGGCCCGCCGAGCGGCCCGAACGTGACCTCGCCCGGATTGAAGGTGATGCCGGTGCCCGGCTGGGAGTATGCGCTCGTGGTGACGTTCTTCTGGATGTTGGGGTCGACGGGGCTCCCCCGATACCAGGTCGCGAGCCGTCCCTCATCACGCAGAGCATATGTGGAGAACGCCTGGAAAGACGCCGGCGAGAGCCCGGAGGTGTAGTACCCGTAGGACCATGGGCTGGTGCCGCCGTTCGTGTCCGAGAAGTCGTTCGCGAGGTTCCACGTCTGGGCCTGAACCGTCGCGGTGCTCCCGATGGACAGGAGCATCAGGGCGAGGAGTCTGGTCATCATGCGCTGCATGGCGATTCCATCTGAGGAGGGGGGCAGCCGGTCGGCACCATGCCGCCGGGTCCATCGGGTCGTTACCTGCCATTCGAAGTTGCAAAACTGAGGCCAGCCCCTCGGCAGGCGAGGCTGGGGGTAACTTCACTCCTGCGGCCAGTGACGAGCGGCTCGACGGCCTCGGCCCCGCTGTTGCGCCTACGCCGCACTGCCGTCGCCTCCGTGCTGCGTTTCACGCCGCGGCGTGGGGCGGGCTTGCTGGCAGACCGACGTGCCAACCGGAATCGACCGTGTCACCGCCGCGCGCGGCGCTCCCGTTCAACGGCGGCGAGGCCGCCGCGCTCGACGAGCGCCGGGAACCAGCGCCCCAGGCGCCAGAGGAAACGGGCCCGCGACGGGCGCACGATGATGCCTTCGTTGCGTTCGACGGCGTCGAGTGTTTCCCGCGCCAGCGCCTCGACGCCGTAGGGTGGTCCGGCGAACGCCTCGAGGAGGCGGCGCGTGTCGGGACGCCAGGGTACAGCGGGCAGATCGGCCGGCGGGGTGGAATCGAGCAGCGGCGTCTCGATGGCCGATGGGCAGAGCACGTGCACCTGCACGCCGTGCACCGCGGCCTCGATGCGCAAGCTCGTGCTCAGGCCGACCACGGCGTGCTTGGTCATCGCGTAGGGCGTGAAGAGCGGTGCCGGACCGAGGCCGGCAAGTGACGCCACGTTCAGGATGTGCCCGTGCCCCTGACGCACCATGATCGGGTAGCCCGCGGCCACGCCATGCACGACGCCACGCACGTTGATGTCGAGGATGCGCTCCCAATGGGCAAGCGGGATCTCGTGCACCTCACCCGAGATGCCGATGCCGGCGTTGTTGACGAGCAGGTCGAGACGCCCGCCGCTGGCGGCCCCCTCGATGGCCGCGCGCAGTCGCTCCGCATCGCGCACGTCCACCTCGACGGCGCGCGCCCCCGCCCCCGCCGCCGCCGCGACCCGCTCGGCCGCCTCACCGTCGATATCGGCGACCACCACCTGCGCGCCCCGGCGGGCCAGCTCGAGGCTCAACGCGCGACCGATACCGGAGCCTGCTCCGGTGATGAAGGCGACGGTGTTCGTCCAGGGCATGGTGGCAGGGGCGACGGGGAAAGGGGAAGCCGAACGCCAAAGTTACCGCCCGCGTCGCGTCGATGGACTGGATGGCCGTCGGGGAGTGCCCATCAGGGGGGGCCACGCCGCACCAACCCGACGCCGGTGACGAGCACGGTCGTGGCCACGCACGCCGCCCCCAGCCACAGCAGTGTGGCAAAGCCGGGGTGGAAGGCGAGGCCGAAGAACCCCCCCGACAGCAGCATGGCCCCCGCCACCGCGAGAATCCGGGCGGCCCAGCGCGCGCCCTCAGGCAGGGTCGCCGAGTCCAGCAGCCCCTGCAGGACAAGGGAGAGGATCACCAGGACCCCGGCGTGCGCGTGTCCCGCGCGGAACAGTGCCTGCTGCGTGGGCGTCAGCTCGAAGCCCGGGGGCAATCCGTGCGCGCTGCCGGTCACGATCCCCAGCAGGGTGAGGCCGCCGTAGACGATGGTCGGGACGGTGAGCAGCGTGAGGCCCGCCATGAGGCGGGCGGGGCGGGAGAGGGTCATGGGAGGCGTCCGGTTGGGGTTCGGGGGGGGGATGTCTCGGGCGGCGCGAGCAACGCGGCACTGATGCGGGCCGTGAGGGCCCGGGGCGAGAGGCGGGCGGACTGGGCCATGATCTGGTTGAGCCGGCCGACAATGCGGGTCGGGCGTCGCGCCTCGAGCGCGGCCATGGCCGCCTCGACCACGTCGGCGACGGTGAGCAGCCGGCGGAAGACCGGCGTTGAACGGGCGCCGGGTCCCGCGGCGTCGACGAACGGGGTATCGACGGGGCCGGGACAGAGGGCGACGACGTGCAGCCCGTGCCGGCGGTACTCCGCCCAGAGGGCCTCGGAGAGCGAGAGCACATACGCCTTGGTCGCGCCGTAGGCGGCCATGAACGGGGCCGGCTGAAAGGCCACCGTCGAGGCGATGTTGAGCACCGTGCCCCGACGCGCGAGCAGGGCGGGGACGAACTGGCGGGTCAGCTCGGTGAGCGCCACGACATTCACCTGGAGCATGTCGCTCAAGTGGTCGGGGGCCTCGGTCTCGAAGCCCCCGTGGAACCCGAAGCCCGCATTGTTCACCAGCAGGTCCACCGGCAGGGCGAGGCGCTCGACCTCATCGAACAGGCGCCGGGCCGCCCCGGGGGCCGCGAGGTCGGCCGGGAGTACCGTGGCGCGGCCGCCGCCGGCCTCGATCCGCGCGCGGAGCGCCTCGAGGCGTGGCACCGAACGCGCGGCGAGCAGGACGTGTGTGCCCGTTGCGGCCAGCGCGGCGGCCAGGGCCTCCCCGATGCCAGACGACGCGCCGGTGAGCAGGGCGACGCGATGGCGCGGTTGACGGGGGGTCATGGCGCACGCCGCCACGTCTGGGAGCGGCCGAAGAGCGAGATGCCGATGAAGCCGCGAACCTCCAGGGTACGGCCGTCCGGGCTCGGGGTGAGCTTGATGCGATACGTCTTGCCGTTGTCGGGATCGAGGAGTTCGCCCCCGCCCCACGTGTTGCCATCGCGACGGACGTTGCGGATCATCTCGAGCCCGGTGATGGGCTGGTTGCGGCGGTCGCCGGGACACTTGTCGCAGAGGCCCTCGGGCTCGCCCGGCACGAGGGTGCCGCGGATGATGCCGGTGAGGACGCCGTTGCGCTCGACGATCTCGACGATGCCGCGTGGCT
>JAJTGR010000064.1 GCA_021299375.1 Gemmatimonadota bacterium | reverse complement strand
GCACCGCTGACCACGGCACCGCTGACCACGGCACCTCGGACCACGGCACCGCTGACGGCGTCATGTCTAACGACGTGATCAGTGGAGGCGTCCCCTGCGCCGTCCTCGCTTACCCGATCACGCCGTCACACATGACGCCGTCAGGGTGCCGCCCTTGTCGGTGCCGCCCCGACAGACGTCTGACGGCGGCACCGCTGACCACGGCACCGCTGACCACGGCACCTCGGACTACGGCACCGCTGACCACGGCACCGCTGACCACGGCACCTCGGACCACGGCACCGCTGACGGCGTCATGTCTAACGACGTGATCAGTGGAGGCGTCCCCTGCGCCGTCCCCGCTTACCCGCTCACGCCGTTACACATGACGCCGTCAGGGTGCCGCCCTTGTCGGTACCGCCCCGACAGACGTCCGACCCCTGCCGTCTGACGTCTCAGGCCTGTCGTCTCACCGCGCCGCCCGCGACAGACGGTCTCTGACCCCGTCCCATGCCGCATCGCCCTCCGGTGGCGCCTCGATCAGCACCAGCCCGGCCTCGGCGGTATCGGCGTCGTGCAGCGCCGCGTAGAGGACCCGGGCATACGTGTCCGGCTCGCTCGGCATCGCCGTGACCTGCGTCGGCGTCGGCAGCGTCACCGTCCGCAGCAGCGCCACCACCGGCCGTCCGCCGGTTGCCCGTTCGTTGAGGGCGCTCACGATCTCCTCGCGCTGTTCCGCCGGGAACAGCCAGACCTCGGCCTGTGGGGCATAGTGCCGGTCGGCCATACCGGGGGCGCGTGGGACGTCACCGGGTGCGAGCTGCGTGGCGCCGTGCGCCACCGTGCCGCGGGCGCCATGGCGCACGTGGATTCCGATCGGGGCCAACGCGTCCTGCAAGGACTCGCGCCCGATCATCCCCGGCCGCAGGATCCGCACGTCCTCGCCGGTGCAGTCCACGACCGTGCTCTCGATGCCCACGGCGCAGGGGCCGCCGTCCAGTACGAGCGGCACCCGATCGCCGAGCGAGCGCACCACATGCTGCGCAGTGGTGGGGCTGACCTGCGTGAACCGGTTGGCGCTAGGCGCCGCCACGGGCACCGCCGCGGCTCGCAGTAGCGCGAGGGCCACCGGATGCGCCGGCACGCGGACGGCCACGGCGTCGAGGCCGGCCGTTGCCACATCGGGCACATGGGCTGCCTTGGCCACCACCAGAGTGAGCGGACCCGGCCAGAACGCCTGCGCCAGCCGCTCGGCGGCTGCGGGCCACGCCCGCGCGAGGGCCCGAGCCGCCTCGTGGTCCGGTACATGGGCGATCACGGGGTTCCAGGCCGGCCGCCCCTTTGCCGCGTACAGGCGCGCCACCGCCGCGGCGTCGAGTGCGTTGGCGCCCAGCCCGTAGACCGTCTCGGTGGGGAACGCCACCAGCTCCCCGGCCCGCAGGCGTACCGCGGCGTCGGTGATGATGGCTGGGTCGGGATGGACAGGATCGACGGGAACGACCGGCATCCCCAAAGCTAAGCGGCCTCCCGACGGAAGCGGCCTACTGTCGGCTGGCGGTCGCGTTGAACGCCAGCCGATCCACGAGGCCCGGGGTGAGCCACTTGAGGATGCGCCCCACCTTGCCCTGCACGGTCATGATCAGGTCGCGCTTTCGTCCCGCCGCGGCCCGCAGGATCTGGCGGGCACACGCTGCGGTCTCCATGGCCTCGCGCGGCTGGCGCAGGTAGGCACGCTCACCGAACGGCGTGCCGTCGGCGGCCAGCGCGCGCCGGTTGATCTCGCTGCGGACAAAGCCCGGATACACCACGGTCACGCTTACGCCGCTGTCCCGCAGCTCCACGCGCAAGGCGTCGAAGAACCCCGCCATCGCGTGCTTGGATGCGCAATACGCCGAGCGCTTGGGTACCCCGGTGAGGCCGGCCAGACTGGAGATGGCCACGATGCGTCCGCGCGTCTGCTTGAGGTGAGGCAGCGCGAAGGCCGTACTCCAGATGCTGCCCAGCACGTTCAGGCGAAGCAGTCGCTCGAAGATGGACAGGTCGCTGATCTCATCGAACCGGGCGCTCATGCTCATGCCGGCGTTGTTCACCAGCATGTCGAGGCGACCGAAGTGCGCTACGGTCCGGTCGACCATGGCCCGGCATTGCGCTTCCACGGTGACATCCGTGGGCACCACCAGCGCCTCGCCACCATGCGTCCGGCACTCCTCGGCCACCCGCGCAAGCGCGTCCGCGTCGCGGGCCGCCAGCGCCACCCTGGCCCCTGCGGCCGCACACTGCCGCGCCAATTCGGCCCCGATTCCCGACGACGCGCCGGTGATGAGCACCACCTGCCCGCCGAATGCGCCGCTCATCGCCGCCTCACCGTGTCGGCATGGCCGAGTCAGGGCTCGGAGGCTGAATCAGCCCCGTACGGCACATCATCCATGCTGCCCTCGAACGGCGCATCGAGAATGCGCAGCGACTGCACCGCATCGGTCGCCCGCACCGCCAATCGGACAGGGAAGAGCATGCGCATCGCCGGCAGCATGCCGCCGGCGTCGTCGCGCAGCACCACCGCTGGGATGTCGTGCGCTTCGAGCACACTGCGTGACACGAGGGCTTCCATCTCGTTCACGTACTCCCGAATCACCACCATGGCCTCGCCCATGCGGCGAACATACGCCGCCGCGGCGTCCGCCGTGAGGTGTCCCGCTCGGCCTGGCTACATTCCCTGCATGGCGGCGTCCTTCGGAATCTTCGTCTTGGCCGAGCTTCCCGGGGAAGCCGGCGACATGGTGCGGGCCATCCAGCAGCGCTACGACCCCAAGCTCGCGCGGCTCACCCCCCCGCACATCACCCTGGTGGGTTCGTCCGGGGTGGGGCCGATCCCCACGGACACCCCGGTCGCGCGCATCCGCGAGGCGCTCGAGCCCATCGCCGCCACCACGGCGCCGATGGCCCTGCCGTTCGGGGCTCCGCACCGGTTCATGCAGACGGACATCGTGTCCCTGCCGCTCGATCCGCACGGCCCCCTGCGCACGCTGCACGAACGCATCGCCCGCAGCGGACTCCCGTTCAAGCAGGCGCGCTTTCTGTTCTCGCCCCATTGCACACTGAGCTTCTATCCCACCCTCACCCCGCAACGGGAACGTGCACTGCTGGCGCTGCGCGTCACGGCACCGGCGCGCATCGAGACGCTGCAGGTGTACCTGACGCGAGACCCGCAACCGAGCACGCGGCTGCTCACCCTGGCGCTCGGCTCTCGACTCTCGTCGCCGGAGCCCTGATCTCCCGGATTACGCCACGCAGAACCCAGTCCGCCGAACCGAGACGGCGATAGAGGCATTGAGACGCTGAGCCACCCAAGACGGCGAGCGCCAGAGCACGCCCTCCGCGCGAATGGACCCCGCGGATGACGTACTCGGTGCTCGCCATGCTTTCGTCGCTCGGCGTCGCAATTCGTCCATCGCCGTCTCCGTTCTACCCCTGCGCCCTGAGATCTCAGCTCTTCGTCTCCGGCCGCAACTTCTGATAGGAGGCGGTGGCCTGCTTGAGCCCGAGCAGTGCCGACGCTTCCAGCTCGTACTCGAAGTGCAGGTCACCCAGCGAGTCGCCGCCCGGCCCGATCTGCCGCGAGGCCCGCTCGGCGATGCTGTGCCGCCGCAGGTACTCGCGCGCCGACAGCCACATCGCGTTGGCGGCCATCCGCACGTCGGGCTGCTCCGAGACCGGTGCCTTGGCGCACTTCCGTTCGAACTCCTGCACCGCTTCGGCGAGCGCGAGATCGATCGTGTCCACCATCGCGTGCGCCGCGCCGAGTTCCCCCTTGCCCACGGCAAGCGTCATCAGCTTCGAGAGCCGCTCGTGCTGTCGGCAGGTCTCGGCGGCCGTGCGGGCCAGCGCGTCGCTGCAGGCGATCGGCGCCTGCGTCGAGAACGACGCGTCATCGAGAGTGGCGGTGGCGGAGCGGGAACTGGCCATGAGACGGGGAGGGAGACTGAAGAGGTCGGGCGAGCGACGTGCGTGCCGCAGAGGGGACTGCTCCTGTGATCTAGTCAGCGGACCCGTACGGGTGGAAGTGGGGGACGCGCGGTATGTTCGTGAGAGCGAACCACCGCATGCCGGCCTCATCGCCCTGCCACGCCTTCGTCCCGTGACCGATCCCGCTCCGCTCCTCATCGCCACGTCGCCGGATGGCGTGTGCACAGTGACCCTCAATCGGCCGGCCCGACTCAACGCCGTGAACCCTTCGCTGGCCGAGGCGCTGCCGCGCGCCATGCACGAGGCCGCAGCCGATGATGCCGTGCGGGTGGTGGTCATCACCGGGGCGGGGCGCGGCTTCTGTGCCGGACTCGATCTGAGTGAGCCCGCGGGGCTCGGCTCCACGCGCGCCGCGACGCTCGACCCGTACCACTGGGTGGGGCGGTGGGTGCACGGTGTCGTGGCGTGCGAGAAGCCGGTCATCGCCGCCATCAATGGCGCGGCAGCTGGCGCCGGCTTCGGGCTGGCGCTGGCCTGTGACCTGCGGCTCATGGCGGCCAGCGCGGTGTGCACAGCCGGCTACGTGCGCCGTGGGCTCTCGCCCGATGCGGGCGTCTCCTGGTTCCTGCCGCGCCTCGTAGGACAGGCTCGGGCCATGGACCTGGCACTGACCGGGCGCGACATCACGGCCGAAGAAGCCGAGCGCGTCGGCCTCGTGTCGGCGGTGTATGCCGACGACGTGTTCACGAGCCGCGTGGCCACGTTCGCCGCGACGCTGGCCGCGGGTCCGCCGCTGGCCATGGCGCTCACCAAGCGCCTCATGCTGGGCAGCAGCGAGGCGTCGCTGGACGCGCAGCTGCGCGAGGAGCTCACGCACATCAAGACCTGCTTCGCGAGCGCCGACGTGCGCGAGGCCATGGCGGCGTTCAGGGAGAAACGCGCGCCGGTGTTTCGCGGGGGCTAGGGCTGACCGAGCGCGTAGTCAGCGCTCCGGGGACAGCCCACCGGGATTGAAGCGCAGGCTGCCGGGGAGTGCGTTGAGCAGCGGGCCCAGCTCGAGCGCGCGTTCCTGGGTGGTCACGAACGTGAGCCCCTGAATGCTCACCACGATCATCCCCGAGATGCCGTAGGCCACCACACAACAGCCGTCGGCGTGGATCACGTTGCCCGACGAGTCGACGCAGTGGACCTCGCCCATCACACCGTTCCCGGTGTCGTCGAGCTCACGCACACGGCGCAGTGAGGCCCACGTCCCAACGTCGTCCCAGTCGAAGTCGGCCGGCAGCACCACCACGTTGCCACTCCGCTCCAGCAGCCCGCGGTCGATGGAAATGGACGTGACCAGCTCGGAGAAGGCGGTCATGTCTCCCGTCCCCAGCTTGGGCAGGCCGTGTTCCAGCTCGCGCGTATGGGCGGCCAGTTCCTCGAGCACCACGCGGGCGCGCCACACGAAGATGCCCGTGTTCCAGAGGGCGCCCCGCTCGATGAGGACGTCGGCCAGCGCCGCGCTCGGCTTCTCGACGAAGTGGTCCACATGGCAGGCGCCCCCCTCGGCGCGCGAGACCATCGGGTCGACCAGCGCCGCCGGCTGGAGGTAGCCGAACCCTGTCTCGGCGCGCGTGGGCGTGGCCCCCAGCGCCACCAGCAGCGGTTCGGCCGACGCGAGTGCCGCCGCGCGGCGCAGTGTATCGCGCAGCACGTCGGGGTAGCCTACGGCGAGGTCGGCATGCAGCGCCACAAACACCGTGTCGGGACCCGCGCGGCGCGCCACCTCGTGGGCGCCCCAGGCGAGTGCAGCGGCCGTACCCAACGGGCGCGGTTCCACGAGCATGTTGGCCCGCGGCACCTCGGGAATGGCCTCATGCAGCGCGTCGGCGATGTCGGCGCTGGTGACGACCAGCACCCGCTCGGCGGGCACCAGCGGAGCCAGTCGCGCGATGGTCTCGGCGATGAGTGGCCGCTCGTTGACCAGCGCGAGCAGCTGTTTGGGACGCTTCGGCGTACTGAGCGGCCAGAAGCGCGTACCGATGCCGCCTGCGAACACCACCGCCCACATCGCCACGCCGGTGTCGAGCAGCGGATCGGGTTCGAACTCCTCGAGCGTGCCGGCGGCGGCGTCGGGCACATCCGTGACCAACGACGGGGGATTCGGACTCACGACGCGAGGATCAGGCATCGGTCGGCGGCCTTCTCGAAGGGAAATGGGCAGATGGTGCGTTGCGGCGGTGTTGGACCCGGGTGCGGGATCCGACTGGCGCAACCGCTCGCTCGCGAACAAGATACGACCAACATACGTCAACCCATGCTGACCCTGCACCTCACCAACGGCGACCACGCCGCCTCGGCGCTCGCCCGCTCGGGGCTGCCCGGCGACATCCTGTCCTGGCGCGACCTGCTGCACGATGGTCCGGTTCCCTCGGACCGCGATCGCGTGGCCTTTCGCCGTGCGCGGGGGGAATTCCTCTCCAGCCGCGGCTGGATGAGCCAGTCGGCGCTCATTGCCGACTTCGAGGAGCGCGATGCCCGGCTCGACGAGGTGGGGGCCGGCGACGAAGTCGTGCTCTGGTTCGAGCCCGACCTGTACGACCAGCTGCAGCTGCTGCAGGTGCTCGCGCGACTGGCCGGGCGTCCGGCCCATACCCGGCCGGCGTTGACCATCGCGCCGGCCGATTGCTACCTGGGTCCGCTTGCGCCCGAGAAGTTCGCGCCGCTGTACCGCAACCGGCGCCCCATGCAGGACTCCGACCTCGCGATTGCCGCGTCAGCCTGGGAGGCGTTCACGGCGGCCACGCCGGACGCGCTGCTCGCCATCACCGACCGCCTCGACCTCGAGGTCAAGGCGCGGGCCTACGCGTACGACGACGCTGAGCGGCTGCCCCACCTCGTGGCGGCGCTGCGCCGCCAGCTCGAGGAGTACCCGGACACCAAGGCCGGGCTCTCGCGCAGCGAGCGGCAGTTGTGCGAAGCGCTGGCCCCCGGCACCATCACGCTGGCCAAGCTCTTCGCTGCCCAGCAGACCGCCGAATCGTGGGTCTGGCTTGGCGACTGGAGCTTTGCGTGGTATGTGCAGCGACTGAGCGATTGCGCACACCCGCTGGTGGTGCACACCAACGGGTCGCGGGTCATCGCCCCGCTGCGCGAGGCCGATGGCAAGGCCTTCTGGGAGCGCCCCGTGCAGCTCACACCGCTCGGACACGATGTTGTGCGCGACCGGGCCGACCATGTGCGTCTCAACGGCATTGATCGCTGGATCGGCGGGGTGCAGTGCAACGTCTCGCGGCATTGGCGGTGGGATCCGCATCGCCATGCGCTCGTCATCTGCGGCGCGTGAGGTCGCGGCATGGCACCTGACATCCGCCCGGGGCTGAGTGGCCCGCCCATCGAGGCTCCCATCAGCGGCGCCGACGCGCTGGCGCTGCTCGAGTCGGACACCACGCTCGAGGCGGCGCAGCCCATTCTGGCGTTGGCGGCAGAGTACCTGACCGAGACGCGGAGCGGCGAGGGGCCGGTGTCCACCTGGCACAGCGCCGAGGTCATCGCCGACCGGCTGGCGGCCCCGTTGCCGCGGCGCGCGCGCCCGTTGGCCGATGTCGCGCGACGGCTGTCGTCGCTGCTGCTGCAGGATGTAAACCGGCTGGCGCACCCCATGTACATCGGGCACCAGGTGTCGGCGCCGCTGCCGGCCGCGGTGTGGACGGACGCGGTGGTGAGTGCGTTCAACCAGTCCATGGCCGTGCGCGAGATGTCGCCGAGCTTCACGCCGCTCGAGCATCAGGTGATCGAGTGGATGACCGATCTGGTGGGGTGGGACGCCCGCGCCGGTGGCACCATGACCAGTGGCGGCACCGAGGCCACCTTCACCGCGCTGCTGGCGGCGCGGGCGCGGGTGCTGCCCAACGCGTGGCGCGACGGCGTGGGGGCAAACCCGCCGGTGCTGGTGTGCGGTGAACACGCGCACTACGCCGTGTCGCGCGCGGCGGGAGAGATGGGGCTGGGGTTGGCGAATGTGGTGGTGGTGCCAAGCGCCGATCATCGGCTCAGTGTGGCGGCGCTGCGCGAGCGGCTGTCGGCGCTGCGCGCCGAGGGCAGGCGCGTGATGGCCGTGGTGGCCACGGCGGGGTGCACGAGCACCGGCACGTTCGACGATCTGAATGCCGTGGCCGACGCCTGTGACGAGTGTGCCGACGAGCTGGGCCCGTTGTGGCTGCATGTCGATGCCGCGCATGGCGGGGCGGCGATGCTGTCGGCGGCGCACAAACATCGCGTGGCCGGGCTCGCGCGTGCGCGCTCGGTGGCGTGGGACCCGCACAAGACGCTGCTGCTGCCGCTGGCGGCCGGGCTGCTGCTGATGCGCGAGGAGCACGACCTGGAGCGCGCGTTTGCGCAGCAGGCCCCGTACCTGTTCAACGCGAACCTGGACGCCAAGGCCTGGGACATGGGGCCGCGATCGTTCCAGTGCTCGCGGCGCGCGGATGTGCTGAAGGTGTGGGTCGCGTTCGAGCGATATGGGGCCGACGCGCTGGCGGCGCTGTACGAGCGGTTGTGCGCCATGGCCGTGCATCTGCATGGGCGGTTGGCGACGCATGCACAGTTCACGCCGTTGCACGTGCCCGAGTCGAACATCCTGTGCTTTGCCTGGAACCCGCCCGGTGCCGATGCTGCCGATCGTGATGCGCTGACCGATGCGCTGCGCGAGCGCTACAACCGCAGCGGGCGGGGATGGATCACGGCGACTACGCTCGACGGGCGGCGGGTGTTGCGGGTGACGGTGATGAATCCGCGGACGGACGTCGCGCAGCTGGCAGCGCTGGTGGAGGGGCTCGTTGCGGAAGGTACGCAGGTGATCAGGCATCACCGGTAGGTCGCGCCTCCAACGGTCTCCGACGTCGCGCAGAAACGGGCCGGCGGCAGTACGTGGCGGCGCGGGCGGTGGCTACCCTCCGCGCGGGCAGCACCCGGCGTCGGCGTATGCGCCGGTCGATCGCCGCGAAGGCCGGCATGTCGCATCCGCTGCGGTGCACGCGGCGGGGAGGGTGAGCGCCCGACCAGCTGCAGCACCACGGAAGGCAGAGAACGTGTGACCACGCTTTTCCCCCGTCCCCCGCATGCAGGTCCCGAGCCCGTGTGACCGCGGAGCGCAGCGCGGGGTATGGCCCGACATGTCCACCGTGCCGTCACCCCGTCGCATCGCCGTCGCCCTGCTCGCCGCCCTGCTGCTTACCGCTTGCGCCGACGCGGACGGGTCACTGTCCACCACCGTCGAGCGCGACGCCATGGCGGCGCAGGCTCTCTGGACCAGGCAGCGGCCCGCGCACTATCGCTACGAAAGCACCGTGATCTGCTTCTGCCCGGCCGAGTACACGCAGCCCATCGTGGCTGAGGTTCGGAACGGCGCGGTCGTGGACGCGCGCTACCCGGACGGGCGGGTGTATCCCTTCTCCACGCCGCCGCGGCTCCCGATCGATTCGCTGTTCGTGCAGATCCTGCAGCCCGGTGGGTGGGTGGCGCGTGTGGAGGCCACCTTCGACGCCCGGTACGGCTACCCGAAGCAGTTCAGCGTGACGTCGAGGCCGAACCTCGCCGACGGCGGCTACAGCGTGACCATCACGCGCTTCGAGCCGCTGCCCTGAGGCGCCGGCCTTCGCCGATCCCGCGCGCCCCGCGCCAACACCCAGCCCCGCTCCGCCGGTTACAGCAAGACGAGGCCGCGGCGTACGCCGGCGGTCACGGCTTCTGCGCGGCCGTGCACTCCGAGTTTTTCGAACACGGCGTGCAGGTGGAACTTGACGGTGCTGCGCGAGATGCCGAACCGCTCGGCAATCGCGCGGTTGCTCAGCCCTTCCGACAGCGCCTGCAATACGTCCTGCTCGCGCCCGGTGAGCGTCACCCCGGTGTTGCTCTCACCCCGGGCGGTATCCGCGTCGCGCTCCCTCGCGCCATCGGGCGCCAGCACCGGCCAGGTCCCCCCGCCCGCGTCCTCCACGATGATGTCCGCTGCCGAGGCCGAGCCGACGAAACGCAGCGTCGTCTCACGCGCGAGCGCGTCGCGCAGCGTGC
Source organism: Gemmatimonadota bacterium (assembly GCA_021299375.1). GTDB lineage: Bacteria > Gemmatimonadota > Gemmatimonadetes > Gemmatimonadales > Gemmatimonadaceae > Gemmatimonas. Next base: position 33,280 of record JAJTGR010000064.1, on the reverse strand, counting down.
GCCGGGCCATGGGGTCCGCGACGTTCACGAACACCCTCAGGCGCGACGCCACACCGGTCCGTTCAGGCCGCGCGCGTCCAGCCATGGGCAAGATGCGACGGGCCATGTACGTCCATTACGAACCGGTCGACATCGGCCACCGGAATGGCCAGCCCCAGCCCGCCAACGATCATGGTGCTCACGCCCACGAGGTGGCCGCAGGCGTCCACCACGGGCCCGCCGGAGTTGCCTGGTGCCAGACGCACGTCCATCTGGAGCCACGGCAGGGTGCGCGCCGTCTCAGGGAGCGGCATGGCCGCCCGCAGCGGGCCCACGCTGTGCACCACCCCACTGGTCATGGCGTGTGCCACCCCCAGTGGATGCCCCACCGCCATCACCACGCTGCCCGCGCGCAGCGGAACGGTGGCCGGCGGTACGGGCTGCCAGCGGCGGGGTACGTTGTCCACCCGAAGCAGGGCCAAATCGCGTGCCGTGTCGCGTGCAAGCAGCTCGCCGTCGCGCGCCACACCGTCGATACCCACGACCGTGACCGCGTGGCCCGTGACCACATGCGCGTTGGAGACCACGAGGCAGCGGCTGCCGTTGTCGCGCGCCCACACCACGCCCGCGCCACGCGAGCTGGCCTCCGCCGCTCGCCGCGGTGCATGACGGCCTCGCGCACGCGGGTCGGGCGCCACGTGCACCTGCACCACACCATCGCGCACGCGGTCCGTCATGCCGCCCGTCATGCGGACCGCCGTCGGGAGCGGCCGGTGGATTGCGGCCGTTCCCCCACGAGCACCGACTGCGTCACGCGGGTGCCACCGCGCAGCAGGGTGAACGCCACGGTGCGCCCCGGGGCGGTACGCTCGAGCGCATCGAGCACGTCGCCCGGTTCGTGCACCTCGCCACCATCCATGGCGAGCAGGATGTCGCCCACCAGCATGCCGCTACGGGCGGCTGGTCCACCGTCGGCAAGTCCCACCACGAGCAGCCCCCCGTCACGCCCCATTGCGCGCCGCGTGTCGGCATCGGGGAAGCGCACGGCCTGCATGGCCACACCGAGCCAGCCACGCGGCACGTAGCCGGTGGCCAGGAGCTGCGAGAGGAGACGCTCCACGTCGGGGGTGGGGATCGTGGTCGCGAAGTGCCGGCTCAGCCCACCCGAGTTGAGGCCGTGCACGCGACCGGCCGCGTCCACCAGCGGTGTCCCACCGAAGCCGGGGTACAGCGTGAGCCCGGACTGCAGCAGGCGCGAGTACTCGCCGCCCTTCCAGCTGCGCCACGCGCCGCTCACGCTGCTCACGGCCCCGAACGCCACGCGGGGCCCGCTGTCGTCGAGGCGCGCCACGGCCAGCACGAGGTGTCCCGGTCGCAAGTGCGCGGGGTCGCCGAGCGCAGCGGGTGGCAGGCGCACGTCCCCCTCGAGCCGCAGCACGGCCACGTCGCAGGCCTGATCCCGCCCCACGAGCGTCGCGCCATGGCGGGTGCCGCTGGGGACGGTGACGGAGATATTGGTGTCACGGCGAACCGTCGCCGCGGTGGTGACAATGAGGCCATCACGCCAGTGTACCCCGGTGCTGGCCAATCGATCACGGGCGTGGACGGCCACCACGCTGCGGGCCGCCTGTTCGACGGTGGTGGCAAGCTGCTCGGAGACGGCGGCCAACGTCGGCGACGCAGTGGCGTCGGAACTGCTGGGGGTACTGTGTGACATGCGGAGACTCCGGAACCGGCCGATGCGCCATGCATCGGCAACGCGGGAAGTCTCCCCGGATGGTGCGGGCGCGACCACTGGCCAAGTGGACAGGGAAGGCGGAGCGGTGGAGCCGGGCCGTGGACGCCCATCGCCTCGGCCGCGCGTCGCGCTGTGAACGACTTCGGGGTGGCTGGCGATGGGGCGGCTGTCTTCATGTTCATCGTCCTGATTGAGCGCGACGGAGCCAGTGCGTGGCTGATGAGTGCTGCCGGCCCCTGGCGATACTTTCGCGCCAGCCGTACGATGCCATTGCGTCCCGCCACACCGATTGACGGCCGCACGTACGACGCGCTTCCCAGCCTCAATGACCCCATTGCCCCGCGGCCTCCACGAACGCCTCGTTACCCGCCTCCTCGATCGGGACTTGGCGGCGCTCGAATCGCAGTTCACCGCCGTCCGCGCCGCGCTCCGCGACGCCGACGCGGCCGATCGTCTCGCGCTGCACCTGGCACGGGTGGTGGAACGTGCCATCGAGGCGCTCCCTCGGGAGCAACGCGCTCGCGCCGGTGCCACGCTCACGCGCCGCCTGATCGCCGATCTCGCCCGTGAGGGCGCCCTCACGGGATTTGCCGATGAGGCGCCAGTCGACCCACCCGAACTGCTGTGCGCCATCAGGGCCGCGCTCCCGGATGGCCGCAGCGAAGACATCGCCCAGCCGCTCATTCCCCTTCTCGACACCACGCTGCTCACCAACGCCCCTGGTGAGCCCAACGTGCAGCGCCAACTGCTCGCCGAGGTGCACTCGGCCGACCGCATCGACCTGGTGATGGCGTTCATTCGCCGGTCCGGCATCCGGCCGCTGCGCGACGCTCTGCGGCAGCATACGCAGGCAGGGCGCGCGCTGCGCGTGCTTACGACGGTATACACCGGCTCGACCGAGGCTGATGCACTGGAACTGCTGCAGCAGCTGGGCGCCGACATTCGCGTATCCTACGACACGAGCAGCACACGGCTGCATGCCAAGGCGTGGCTCTTCCACCGCGCCAGCGGGTTCAGCACGGCCTACGTGGGCTCGTCCAACCTCACGCACAGCGCGCAAGTGAGTGGCCTCGAGTGGAACGTGCGCGTCTCCGAAGCCCGCAATCGTGCCGTCATCGAGAAGCTGACGGCCGTGTTCGAGAGCTACTGGCAGCAGCGGGATTTCGAGCCGTACGACCGCGTTCGCTTCGACAGCGCCATGACCCGGGAGCGGCCCGCCTTCAGCCTGCATCTGCCACCCACGGAAATTCGGCTGGAGCCGTTCCAGGAGCGTTTGCTCGAACAGATCGCCCTGTCTCGTGACCAGGGGCATCATCGCAACCTGCTCGTGTCGGCCACCGGCACTGGCAAGACCGTCATGGCCGCGGTGGACTATGCGCGCCTCCGTACAACCCTGCCGCGCTCGCGACTGCTGTTCATTGCGCACCGGGATGAGATCCTCATGCAGGCCCAGGCCACCTTCGCGCACGCGCTGCAGGACCCCTCGTTCGGGGAGCGGTGGGTGTCCGGCGAGCGCCCCCTGCGCTTCGAGCATGTGTTCGCGTCGATCCAATCACTCGCTGCCAACAGCCTCGAGCATCTCGAACCGGCACACTTCGATGTGGTCATCGTGGACGAGTTCCACCACGCGGCGGCGGCGTCGTATGAGCGGGTGCTCGCGCGGCTGCAGCCACGCGAGCTGGTGGGACTCACGGCGACCCCCGAGCGCAGCGACGGACTGCCCATCGTGCAGTGGTTCGATGACCGCATCGCCGCCGAGCTTCGGCTATGGGACGCGATCGACCAGCATCGGCTGGTGCCATTCGCCTACTTCGGCATCGCCGACTCGCTCGATCTCACGGACATTCCGTGGACGCGCGGCCGAGGCTACGACACCACGGTGCTGACCGGGGTCATCATCAGTACCGATGTGTGGGCGCGGCAGGTCCTTCGGCAGTGCGCCGACTACCTCGGTCCGCTGAATGCCATGCGGGCACTCGGCTTCTGCGTGAGCGTCGAACACGCGCGCTACATGGCGCGCATCTTCACGCAGCATGGCGTGGCCGCGCGGGCCGTGAGCGGCCACACGCCCGCCGCCGAGCGTGAAGAGGCGCTGCGCGCACTGGCCAGTGGCGCCGTGAATGTGGTGTTCTCCGTCGATCTCTTCAACGAAGGCGTGGACGTGCCGTCGGTGGACACGCTGCTCATGCTCCGCCCGACGGACAGTGCCCTGCTGTTCGTGCAGCAGCTGGGCCGTGGCCTGCGCAAGGCGCACGGCAAGAGCCTGTGCACGGTGCTGGACTTCGTGGGGCAGCACCGGCGCGAGTTTCGCTTCGATCGGCGGCTGGGCGGGCTCCTGCCGGGCGGACGGAAGCAGATCCAGGAGCAGATAGACCTCGGCTTTCCGTTTCTGCCCGCCGGGTGCCAGATGCAGCTCGAGCCGGTGGCCCGGGAACGCATCCTCGCGAGCATTCGCCAGAGTGTCCCCTCGCGACGTGCCGAGCGGGCGCGGGAGCTGGCCGTGCTTGCGGCGCAGCGCCCCGGCATCACGCTTGGCGAATACCTTGAGGAGACAGGGCTGGAGCTGGAGGAATTGTACGCGCAGCCCACCGACTCGTGGACGGCGCTGCGCGCGCAGGCCGGACTGCCGGTGCTGGCCGCAGGGCCGATGGAGCAGGTGCTGCGGCGCGCCATTGGCCGGCTGTTGCATGTGGACGACCGCGAGCGACTGGACATGTGGCGCCGCTGGCTGGCTACGCCACATGCAGAGCCGATGGGCAGCGACCGTCGTGAGGGCAGGCTCGCGACCATGCTCTTGGCTCAGCTGTTCGAGCCGCTCGCCCACCATGTCACCACCTTCGCCGATGGCGCGGCACTCTTGCGCGCCCATCCGGCGGTGTGCGGCGAGCTGGCGGCGCTGTGCGACGTACTGGTGTCGCGCATGCGGCACCTGTCGGCGCCGCTACCGGACCATGCGTGCGTGCCGCTCCGGGTGCACGCGCGTTACACACGCCGTGAGATACTGGTGGCCACTGGCGTGAGCCAGGATATTGTGGGGCGCCCATGGCGTGAGGGGGTGTTGTACGCCGATCAGCTGCCAGCCGACCTGTTCGTCTTCACGCTCGACAAGACCGACGGGCAGTTCTCTCCGACCACCCGCTACCGTGACTACGCCATCAGCCGTGAGCTGATTCACTGGGAAAGCCAGTCCACCACGCGCGCTGCCAGCCCCACCGGGCAGCGGTATCAGCAGCACGTGGCCCGTGGTAGCCAGGTGTGGCTCTTCGCCCGCCTGAACGCGGCCGAGCGCGCGTTCACCTTTCTCGGACCGGCCACGTACGTCTCTCACGCTGGCGAGATGCCCATGGCCATTACCTGGCGCCTGCACACGCCGCTGCCGGGCGATCTGTTCACGGCCTTCGCGGCAGCGGTGGCGTGACGCTGTTCGCGCTGGCATCACCGTCCCCCGCCCCAGCCGAGAGCACCGCCCCCAGCGTCTCGATCAACGCTCCCCGCAGCCACTGGGCACGCGCACTCAATGCCCGCTGCCGCCGCTGGTACTCCGCTCGGCCCTCCGGCGTCTCTACCGGCACGGGCTCGACGCCGAAGGCCCGCAAGTCGTAGGGGCCAGCCTCCATGTCGAGGAGGCGCAACGCCACGGCCAGCGCGAAACACGGCCAGAGCAGGTCGCTGCCAATCCACGGCATGCTCGTGTACGCCCACCGGTACAGGTCCATGTTGGCGTGAATGCATCCAGGCTGCTCGGTGTCATGACGCGTGTCCCACCGGAGCGGCAGGCGATTCAGCGGCTTGGCGGCCGGGGCGAAGAAACGAAAGGCGTCGAAATGAGTGCACACGACCGGCCGACTCTCCACGAACGCATCGAGTTGCGGCTGCGGCAGCCGTAGCGGCGCGACCCGGGCATGGCGCAGGTCGTGGCCACCGTACACCATGGCCCACTCGTGCATGCCGTAGCACCCGAAGTGCGCCGGCCGTTCGTGGGTCGCGCGCAGTACACCCAGGACATCCACCAGAGTCGCCCGTTCGGCGGCAGGCATGGCGCCGGGTGTGCGCACCAGCAGGCCGTTGGCTGCCACGTAGGCCGGCGCGGTGAAACGCGCGCGGGCCTCGGGGCTGTCTTCCAGCCACTCGTGCGGGCCGGGGTGCCACGTCTCCAGCTTGCCCGCGGAATAGCTGTAGTACTGGAAGAGAAAGTCGTACACCGGATGCGACGCCCCGCGCGCCCGTCGCTCCCGACGTGGGCGCGTGAACGCCTCCACCCGCTCGAGGTGCGCGGCAGCGCGGGCCCGCCACTCGGCCATCGGCAACACCGACTGTGGTGCCCCGCTGGGCCGGAGAACACCAGGCAGCTCGTACCGTTCCACGGTCAGCACCGCGCCGGCTGCCCGACCACCACCGCTGCCTGCGCCAGCAGCCGGCACGCGGTGTCCGCGGGCCCGTCGGGCACCCGGTCGAAGGCGGGCGGGCACCTGCCGGCCATGTCCCACGGCCGGGTCAGCATCGTGGAGAAGCCGCGAAGCGCGTCCATGGTGTCGCCACGGCGCGCCGGTCGAACGGGGTACCCGCAGCCGGTGGGGCCTCGTTGGGGTGCGGGGGGGGGAACACGGGGATCACGCCGTGCAGCTTAGCATGCCGGAGCCGCCGGTCAACATGGGCGAACTGCTCCAGCGAGCCGCCGGTGATGTCACCGTGCTGCGTCTGCGGTGCAGGAGGGCGGCCACCTGCCAAACGACCGTGGCAGTGGGTCCGTGGCTCTGCGGGTCCATCATTCGCGACCGCGCCGCTATCTTCGCATCATGCGGCGACTGGTTTCGACGTTGCTGGCCCTGCTGCTCGGTGCATCGGCCTCCCCATCGCGCGCGACGCGTGCCACGCGAACCGTGCGTGGCCGGGGGCGTGCGCCGCACGATCACGACAGTGCCGCAGACCGCGCGCTCGACGTGCCCGAGCGTCCCCGTGCCCGGGCGCGGCAGACACACTGGCGCTGGCCCGGTGTCGTGGAGCTGGTGCACGACTCCCATACGATGACCGTACCCGGCACGTGGACGATGGAATCCGGACCAGCCATGCCGAGTGCGGCGGACCGCCTCGCGGGCGATACCAACGCATTTCCATCGGTCGCCACGGAGAGCGCCGAGTGGGTACACCGCCTGCGCCGCGTCCTTACGTTGCAAGAACCGGGAATGCGGGTAGGTGTGGGCAGCGCCGATGCCCACGGCTGGCAGTCGCTGCAGGTGACCGTGCCCACCCGGCCTCTCACTCTCCTTCACGTGGACCGCGACGCCATGGGGCAGGTGCTCGGCACAGGGGTGACCATGCGTTTCCGCATCGAGGGGTGAGCGATCGGCGGCAGGACTCGCGATCACCGGCGGGCGTGTGCGGCTGGCGCATCGACGAGATACGTTCCGGTATGCGCCGACTCATCGCTGCCGTCTTCATCCTGTGCGCGCCAGTGGCACCAGCCCTTGCCCAGACGCCGTCGACGCCGGACGCGTGGCACGGCACCTGGCAGGGCACCCTCGTCAACTTCCCGGGACGGCGCGATGCCGTGCCGGTTGAGGTCACTCGAGAGATCGGGGTGTTGCCGACGGCGGACTCGAGTTGTGCCGCCTTGCGCACGACGTATCGCGAGGCGGGGGTGGTGCGGGGGGTGAAGGACTACCGACTCTGTCGCGGGCGAGGCCCCGAGGATTGGTACGTCGATGAGGGCGGTGGCCTCACCCTTTCTGCCCGATGGCTGGGGGATGCACTCGTGGCGTCGTTCAAGTACGACGCCCTGCTTCTGGTGACGACCATGCGACTTCGTGGCGACCTCCTGGAAGAGGAGATTCTCACGGTCGATGACCGCCCTGCCGTTCAGGGGCCGCTCTCGCTGGGTACGCGCAGTCTGCAGCGGCTCACCCTCCGTCGCGTCGCGGACTCCCGCCGCTGACTGGCGCGACACGCTCTCCCGCAGGAGTGCCCGCCCCATCCCGTAGGCCTACGCAGCTGGCCGGCGACATGTCCACCGAGGCGTTACTATAGGCGGCCACCCTGTGACCACCCGTGGAGCCCCGTGACGAACGATCAGGCCAGTTCCCCGTCCGACGCGTCGGCACCGCAGCATGCACGTGGCGACGCGCGTTCGCTGCCGCTCGCCGGCATCCGGGTCATCGATGTCGGCAACTTCCTCGCCGGCCCGTACGCGGCCTCCATCCTCGGCGAGTTCGGGGCTGAGGTGCTCAAGGTCGAGCACCCGCTCGCGGGGGACCCGATGCGGCGCTTCGGCACCCCAACCAGGCGGCCGGACGCCACCCTCAAGTGGCTCAGCGAAGGGCGCAACCGGAAGTCGGTCACGATCGACCTGCGGCAGCCCGAGGGGGTGCAGCTCTTCCTGCGTCTCGTGGAGAAGTCCGATGTCCTCATCGAGAACTTCCGCCCAGGCACGATGGACGAATGGGGGCTGGGTTGGGGGCCGGTGCACGCCGCCAATCCGAGGCTCGTGATGCTGCGGGTGTCGGGCTACGGCCAGACGGGGCCCTATCGCCGCCGTGCAGGGTTCGCCCACATCGCACAGGCATTCGGCGGGCTCAATTACCTGTGTGGCTTTCCCGGCGAGACGCCCACGCTGCCCGGCACGGTGCCGCTTGGTGACTATATCGCCAGCCTGTTCGGGGCCATCGGCATTCTGGTGGCGCTCCGCCACCGCGACGCCACCGGCCGCGGCCAGATGATCGACGTGGGCATCTACGAAGCGGTGTTCCGCGTGCTCGAGGAGATCGCCGGCGTGTACGGCGCGCAGGGCACGGTGCGCGAGCGGGAAGGCTCGGGCAGCTTCGTGGCGGTGCCGCACGGCCACTTCCGCACCCGCGACGACAAGTGGATCGCCATTGCCTGCACGACCGACAAGATGTTCGAACGCCTGTCGGTGGCCATGGGGCAGCCGCACCTCTCGTCGAGTACGCTCTACGGTGAGCAGCGCAAGCGACTGGCCGCGCGCGATCTCGTCAACCAGCTCGTGATCGAATGGGTGGGGTCCCTCACCCGCGACGAGGTCCTGCAGAGGTGTCTCGAGGAAGAGGTGCCTGCCGGCAAGGTGAACAACATCGCCGACATCTTCGCCGACCCGCAGTTCGAGGCCCGCGGCAACCTGCAGCACCTGACCGACCCGGTGGCTGGTGAGGTGGTGGTACCGGGCGTGGTGCCCACGCTCTCGGCCACGCCAGGGCGTATCACCAACCTCGGGCCCAGCCTCGGTGATGCGACCGAGTCTGTCATGCGTGACCTGCTTGGCCTCGCCGCCGGCGAGATCGCGCGGCTCCGCCAGCAGCGCATCATATGAGCACCGGAACCCCAATGCACGAGACCACGCCGACGGCGGAGCCTGCGCCGAAGTTGCTGCCGCTCGCCGGCATTCGCGTGATGGACATTGCCACCATCATTGCGGCCCCGTTCACCGCCACGTTGCTGGGTGAGTTCGGCGCCGATGTCCTCAAGGTCGAGCACCCGCTCGGCGGTGACGGGCTGCGCAAGTTCGGTACGCCGTCGCAGCGCGCGGACACCTACACGTGGCTCAGCGAAGCGCGCAACAAGCGCTCCCTCACGCTCGATCTGCGCCAGCCGGAGGGGGTGGCGATTTTCAGGACGCTCATCGCCGAAACCGATGTGCTGTGCGAGAACTTCCGCACCGGCACGCTCGAGAAGTGGGGGCTGGGGTGGGAGCAGCTGCGGCAGATCAACCCGCGGCTGGTGATGCTGCGCGTGACCGGCTACGGGCAGAACGGTCCCTATGCCGATCGCCCGGGGTTCGCGCGGGTGGCGCACGCCGTGGGTGGTATTGCCTACCTCGCCGGCATGCCCAAGGGCACGCCGGTCACGCCGGGCTCCACCACGCTCGGCGACTACATGACGGGGCTGTACGGCGCCATCGGTGTGCTGCTGGCGTTGCGGCACCGCGACCTCACCGGTGAAGGGCAGTACGTGGATGCCGCGCTGTACGAGTCGGTGTTTCGCTGCACCGACGAGCTGGCCCCGGCCTACGGCATGTATGGCATTGTGCGCGAGCGGCAGGGGTCGTCGCACAACGACTATGCCGTACCCCACGGCCACTTCGCCACCCGCGACGGCAAGTGGGTGGCCGTGTCGTGTGCCACCGACAAACTGTTCGCGCGCCTCGCCGCCGCCATGGGGCGCCCCGAGCTGGCGTCGCACAGCATCTACGGTGAACAGAAGATCCGGCTGGAACACAAGCACGACGTGAACGAGATCGTGCGAGACTGGTGCGGGGCGCTCACGCGTGAGGAAGTGCTCACCCGCTGCTACGCCCACGACGTGCCCGCCGGCCCGCTCAACAACATCAACGACATTTTCGCCGACCGGCAGTTCCACGCCCGCCGCAACCTCGTGGCCGTCGACGAGACCGAGACTGGCGAGACGGTAATCGTGCCGGCGCCGGTGCCGCGCATGTCCGAGACCCCGGGCACCATCCGCTCGCTCGGCCCACGCCTCGGCCAGCACACTGACGACGTGCTTCAGGAACTGCTCGGCCTCAGTGATGCCGAGATCGCCGAGTTGCGTCGGAAGCGGGTGGTATGATGCGTGGTCTGGATTCCGACGTCGGCCAACCTCCGCGCTCCCACCTCGCATTCTGATACGCCTCCCCAATCCATTCATCACATGCGACTCCCTCGCAACTTCTTCAAGCCCCTCGCTCTCGGTGCCCCGGCGCCGTTCCGCGAGATGCCGCTGCGCGCCGAGCGCATGGTGCACTTCTTCCCGCCGCACCTGGAGAAGATTCGTGCCCGCATCCCCGAGTTCATCCGGATGTGCGACGTGCTGTGTGGTAATCTCGAGGATGCCATTCCCGTCGAGGACAAGGCCGCCGCGCGCGCCGGGTTCATCGAGGTGGCGAAGGCCAATGTGTTCGGCGACACGGCGCTCTGGGTGCGCGTGAACTGCCTCAACAGCCCATGGATTCTCGACGATCTCGAGCAGATCGTGCGTGATGCCGGCAACCAGGTGGACGTGCTGATGATTCCCAAGGTCGAAGGGCCGTGGGACATCCACTTCGTGGATCAGTACGTCGCGCTGCTCGAGGCCCGCTACGGCATCACGCGGCCCATTCTGCTGCATGCGCTCATCGAGACCGCCGAGGGCGTGAAGAACGTCGACCAGATCGCGGTGGCGAGCCCGCGCCTGCACGGCATGAGTCTCGGTCCGGCCGACCTGGCGGCGTCACGCGGCATGAAAACCACGCGCGTGGGGGGCGGGCATCCGTTCTACGGTGTGCTTGGCGATCCCGTGGAGCGCGAGGCCTCACGCACGTTCGTGCAGCAGGACCTGTGGCACTACAGCGTGTCGCGCATCGTCGATGCCTGCGTGTCGCACGGGCTGCGCGCGTTCTACGGCCCCTTCGGCGACATTCACGACGAGGCCGGCTGCGAAGCGCAGTACCGTAACTGCTTCATCCTGGGATGCACGGGCGCCTGGTCGCTGGCCCCCAACCAGATCGATATCGCCCGGCGGGTGTTCAGCCCCGACGTGAAGGAGGTGCTGTTCGCGAAGCGCATTCTTGCGGCGTTGCCCACCGGCACGGGCGTGGCCATGGTGGACGGCAAGATGCAGGATGACGCGACCTGGAAACAGGCGAAGGTGATGGTGGACCTGGCCCGGCTCGTGGCGCGCAAGGATCCGGAACTGGCGACCGCCTACGGGTTCACTAGTGACGCCTGACGGACCCCGCCTGACGGAGCGGCGCGCGTCGCGGTCGGATGCTATCGCCCGATCGTGATGCGCATCCCACCGCCGACGTACCGCTGCGCCCCGGTGGCCGCCATGACCTCCGCTCCGAAGCCGACCACGCCGCGCAAACGATACTCAGCCGACGCGGTCAGTGCCGCGCCGCCCGTGGTGAGCGTCCCGCCGTCGTTGTTGGCCGCGTTGTCGCAGCCACCGGCATAGCAGAGCCCCCGAAAGTTCAGGAAGGAGTCCGGAACCCGCTCTCGGGAGACAAGGGTTGGTCCGGCGGCGAGGGTGAGCAGACTGCGGGCGCCGTGCACAGCGAGACCGGCGGTGACCATGCCCACGTACGCCCAGCGATCGTCGAGCACGTCGAACGCCGACAGAAACCGTCCGGCTACGACGGCACGGCCACGGTAGCCCTCCAGCCCCGCGCCCAACGCGAGACTGGTCGCTTCCTGAGCCGGGTTCATGACCGGGCGACGCGCGCTGCCCTCGGTGTAGGAAAAGGCCGGCAGGTGCATGTACAGCAGACCGACACCACCGGTGATGCGCACCGCCGGAGTGGCTGACGGCGGGATCGCGGGTCGTGGCGCCACCGTGGCGCGGTCCTGCGCCCACGCGATGGCGGGCAGGGCGGCGAGCAGCAGCATACTCACGGTGGAACGGCAACGCCACCCAGGACGCGACAGAGGCATGTGTTCTCCCAGCGGTGAGACACCCAGTATGTGCTCGTCCGGCCTGGCACGCATCATGGAATTCCCTGACAGGATGTACGCCGCGCCACGCCTCGACACGATCAGGTCTCGCCGGATGCGACTTGTCCCAATACATGATGTTTCCATTAACACTCAATGAACACTCAATGAAATGATGCGCCGGGCTCCTGCCGGCCCGTGAGCCATGCAACATGTTGGCGAGGTCGCGAATCGGTCGGTTCCTCCAATGCCCTGTCCATGCGTCGATTCCTTGCGTCTCGCGGGCGAGTTGCTCTCGCTGTCGGTGTCCTGCTCGCTGGTGTCTCTGCCCTGGTGTTTGCGCGCGATGGCAACAGCGCCGGCGCCGCGGCCAGCATCGTGCCCGTCACTCAGGGCGATTTCACCGTCGTGGTGACCACCGCCGGTGAGCTGCGCGCCCGCAAGTTCGTGCAGATCACGCTGCCGCAGAACACGCAGCAGGCCGAGGCGTACCAGCTCAAGATCCAGACCATCGTGCCCGAGGGAACGGTCGTGAAGACTGGCGATGTCGTGGCCGATCTCGATCGCTCCCCCCTCGCGAGCAAGATGCAGGAGGTCACCCTCGCGCTGCAGAAGGCCGAGGCGCAGCACACGCAGGCACAGCTCGACACCACGCTCACGCTGTCGCAGGCGCGCGAAGACCTGCGCAACATGCAGCTGCAGCTCGAGGAGAAGCGCATCGCCAAGGACCAGGCACAGTTCGAGGCCCCCAGCGTGAGGCGACAGGCGGAGATCGACCTCGAAAAGGCCACCCGGGCGCTGGCCAAGGCCACCACCGATTACAAGACCAAGCAGGAGCAGGCGGCGGCCAAGATGCGTGAAGTGGGCTCCGACCTCGACCGCCAGCGCAATCGCCTCGGTATCATCCAGGCGGTCATGGAAGGGTTCACCATCCGCGCGCCGTCCGACGGCATGGTCATCTACGTGAAGGAGTGGAACGGCCGCAAGAAGACGGCCGGTTCCCAGATCACGCCGTGGGAACCGACTGTGGCCACGCTACCCGACCTGTCGCAGATGGAGTCCGTCACCTATCTCAACGAGATCGACGTGCGCAAGGTGGCGGTGAACCAGCCGGTGCGCATTTCGCTCGATGCCGATCCGACCAAGGTGCTCGAGGGCGTCGTCAGCCAGGTGGCCAACGTGGGTGAGCAGCGCCCCAACTCCGACGCCAAGGTGTTCGAGGTGCATGTGAACATCACGAAGCCCGACACCACGCTGCGCCCCGGCATGACCACCTCGAATGCCGTGCTCACCAACACCATCAAGAACGCGCTTTCTGTGCCGCTCGAGGCCGTGCATGGCGATAGCACCACGACGTTCGTGTACAAGCGCACGGGCAGCGGTATCGTGCGCCAGGAAGTCGTGACTGGTGTGATGAACGACGACGAAGTGGTCATCGCCGCCGGCCTCACCGCCTCCGACCGAGTGCTGCTGTCGGCGCCGGCCGACGGCCTCAAGCTGTCGCTGCAGGCCCTGCCGCCGTCGGCCAGGCCGGTGCCGCGTGGTGACACCGCCGTGGGTACCCGGAAGGTCGGAGCACCCTGACCATGGCGGACCCGACTCCCGGGCGGTGGCGCGCGTTCAGTGCCATCGCCACGTTCGCGCTGCGGGCCGGCATCGAGGCGCTCTCCCACAATGCGCTGCGCGCTGGCCTCACGTCGCTGGGCATCCTCTTTGGCGTGGCCTCCGTCATTGCCATGCTCGCCATCGGGCGCGGGGCCGAGCAGGAGATTCTCGCCCAGATGCGGCTGCTCGGCAGCAACAACATCATCGTGCGCCCCATCGTCGAGCAGAAGGATGAAGCCGCCCAGGCGGCCGGCGAGAAGCAACCCCGCCGTTACACCCCGGGGCTCACCGCCCGCGACGGCCACAGCATCGGCCGCATCATTCCGGAGGTCGAGAAGACCTCGGGAGAGATCGTGCTCAACACGCTCATCACCCGCGAGGGGCGCCGCCGCAGCGGCAAGCTGGTGGGTGTGGATACGGCGTACTTCGCGTTGCTCAATCTGGACCTCGCCGATGGGCACCTCTTCACGCCGCCCCAGATCAATGGGGCACGGCCGGTGGCCATCATCGGCGCCGGGGTCAAGGCGCGCTTCTTCACCACCGAAAACCCCATCGGCCGCACCATCAAGGTGGGCGAGAACTGGCTGACCGTGGTGGGCGTGCTCGCCGACCGCACCCTGAGCGAGCAGACCGCGCAGCGCCTCGGCATTCGCGACGCCAATCTCGATGTGTACGTGCCCATGCCCACCATGCTGTTGCGCTACCGCGACCGGGCCCGCATCAGTGCGCGCGACATCGAGCAGGCGTCCAGTGACGGCGAGGTGATCGTTGCCGCCAGCACCGGCTCCAGCGAGGACACCGACCGGCTGGCCGAAAAGCGCAACTATCACCAGCTCGACCGTCTGATCGTGCGCGTGCGCGAAGCGGAGGCGGTGACCACCACCGCCGACGTCGTCCGTCGCATGCTGGAGCGACGCCACAACAATGTCGTGGACTTCGAGATCACGGTGCCCGAGGAGCTGCTGCGGCAGGAGCAGCGCACGCGGACGATCTTCAATCTCGTGCTGGGTGCCATCGCCTCCATCTCGCTGATCGTGGGCGGCATCGGCATCATGAACATCATGCTGGCGTCGGTCCTCGAACGCATTCGTGAGATCGGTGTGCGACGGGCACTCGGGGCCACCCAGCGCGAGATCCTCGCCCAGTTTCTCGCCGAGGCCATGCTGATCAGCCTCGCTGGCGGGGTGGCGGGCATTCTCGTCGGCGGCGCCCTCAGCTTCGGTATCGAACGCGTCGCCGACATCAGGACGATCGTGTCGGCGCTGTCGGTGATCGTCGCCTTCGGCGTGTCCATCACCGTGGGGTTGGTGTTCGGCATCCTGCCCGCCTGGCGGGCCGCGCGACAGGACCCCGTGGTCTGCCTGAGGTACGAATGATGCGACGACTTCGCGGATGCGCCCTCGCCACGTTGTTGCCGGCGCTGCTCGTCATGGGCGTGCCACGCGGGGGGCCGCTGGGCGCCCAGTCGGGCGCCAATACGCCGCCCCTCACGCTCGAGGCGGCGATTGCCATGGCCCAGCAGCGAGGCCCCTCGGCCCGATCCGCCGAGCGCGCGCGCGATGCGGCCCGTTCCCGGGACCGGGCGTACAACGCGGGGCTGCTGCCCCAGCTGTCGCTCACCGGCGATGCACCCTCGTACAGCCGGGCCATCATTCCCGTGCTGCAGCCCGACGGCAACACGCGCTTCGCCGCCCAGCAGCAGCGGCAGTCGTCGCTTGGCCTCCAGCTTGGCCAGCGGCTCCCCTTCACTGGCGGCGACCTGTTCATCCAGTCCGGCGTTACCAACATCAACATTCTTGGCCAGCAGGACACGCGGCTGTGGCGGACCAACCCGGTGCAGCTGGGCATCCGGCAGCCCATCTTCCGGCTCAATGCGTTGTCGTGGGACAATCGTGAGCAGGACCTGCGCATCGACGCTGCCGAGCAGCAGTATCTCGAGGCGCGCGAGTCCATTGCCCAGCAGACGGCCGCGCTCTACTTCGATCTCTTTGCCGCCCGCACGGCGCTCGCCAACGCACAGGCCAACACCGATGTGAATGACACGCTGCTCACCGTCAATCGCGGACGCTTCGAGGTGGGGCGCATCGGGGAGAATGACCTGCTGCAGAGCGAGCTGCAGGTGCTGCGGGCGCGGAATGCCCTCGACGCGGCGCGGCTCAACGCCCAGCGGGCGGAAGCGGCGCTGCAACTGCACCTCGGCCTGCCCGCCGGTGCGCTCGTGGCGCTTGCGGTGACGAACGCCGTCCCAGTGGTGGTGGTGGATACCGCGGTGGCGGTGGCCGAGGCGCTGCGGAACGGCGCCGCGCTGCGCGATGCCGACCTGCAGGTCATGCAACAGAAGCGCCGGGTGGCCGAAGCGCGGCGCAACACCGGCTTCGGGGCCACGGTGACGGCTGCCGTGGGCTACAACCAGACCGCCGAGACGTTCAACGATGCCTATCGCTCACCGCTGCAAAGTCAGCAGTTCTCGGTGGGCGTGGAGATGCCGCTGGTGCAGTGGGGGGCGCGGAAGGCGCAGATCGAGGCCGCCCGTGCCGATCAGGAGCGTGTGGAGACCGATGTCCGTGTGCTGCGGGAGCGCCGCGTGCAGGACGCGCGGTTCGCCGCACTCGAACTCGAACAGGCCAGCCGCCAGCTGGTAACGGCGGCCAAGGCCGACACCGTGGGTGCCAAGCGCTTCGAGGTGGCGCGCAACCGCTACAGCATCGGTCGCATCGACATCAGCAACCTGTACATCGCCCAGACCGAGAAGGACCAGGCGCTCGAGGCGTACGTGCGGGCGCTGCGTGGCTACTGGGATGTGTACTACCGGGTGCGGCGGCTCACGCTGTACGACTTCGAGGCGGGGCAGCGGATACGGTGAGCGCGGTTGCGCCGATACCTGCGCTGTTCCGCGGGGGACGCCAGACGTCTCTCGCCGCGTCGTCGGGAGCACGGTTGGTTCGGAGGATGAATGGCATTTGCTGTGGCGGAATGCCATTTATATTCCCACCATGACCACGACTGTCACCATCGACAAAGCCGGACGGATCATCGTCCCGAAGGCCCTACGCGACGCACTGCACCTCGAGGCGGGCGACACGCTCGAGCTCGAAGCCGAAGGCGAGCAGATGACGTTGCGGCCCGTGCGCTCCGGCTCCGCCTTGCGAAAGGAGCGCGGCGTGTGGGTCTTCCGGCGAGGTGGTTCAGCGATCGCGGCGGAAACGACCAACCGGGTGCTTGACGACATCCGTGCGCAACGTGCGCGCGACGATCGCGCCGTCGGCGAGTGAAGGCATTCCTCGACTCGTCCGTTCTGGTGGCCACGTTCTACGGTGACCACCAGCACCATGACGCGAGTATCCGGCTCTTCACCGGGTTGAGCAGGAAGTCGGGGTGCACGGCGGCCCACTGTCTGGCCGAGGTGTACGCGGTGCTCACGGGCATGCCCGGAAAAGACCGGGCGAGTGCTGACGAGGCGCTGTTGTTCCTGGCGGATGTGCGCGCGCGACTCACGATCGTGTCCCTCTCCGAGGACGATTACGTGACGGCGATGGCCGCCGCCGCGGCACGTGGGGTGGTGGGCGGCGGCATCTACGACGCGTTGCTGGCACGCTGCGCCATGAAGGCCAAGGTCGACGCGCTCTACACGTGGAACCTGAAGCACTTCCATCGTCAGGGCAGCGACATCGCGGCGCGCGCCACGCGACCCTGAACGGTCCGCAGGTGACTGGAACGTCCCGGTTCCGTCATCACCACCCGTGCGACAGCCCCACCTGCACCAACCGCGGCAGCCCCGGCAGCAGGCCACGTGTGCGGTCCACCACCACCGTGCGGTCGGTGACGTTTTTCACCGCCACCCACGCCGACAGCGACGTGCGCGGCACCGGCACGTTGGCGGTCACGTTCCAGAGCGCGTTGCCAGCCAGCGTGCCCTGCTGACCGTCGGCCACCAGTAGGCGGGTGTTGGCGGCGTCGCCGAACTGTTCGCTGATCGCCACCATTTCCACGCGCAGTTCCGTGCCCGAGCGGTGCCGCGCGCCCACAGTGGTGGTGAACGTGTACTCGGGGGCGTAGGGCAGCCGATTGCCCGTCACCGACTGGCGCGTACGGGTGCCACCGGCGTTCTGCTCGCCGTACACCTTGCCCACGACATCGCTGCCGCCGGTGCCGATGTAGGCAAAGCGCGCCCCTTCGAAGCGGGCGACCGGCGTCCACGCGGCGGCAAGCTCCGTGAACAGGCGGACGCCCGCCACCTGCCGCGCGGGTTCGGCGCGCACCGACAGCTCGGCGCCGCGGTGCAGCGTCCGGCCGGCGCTCGTGAGCGTGGCCCCGGCGCCCCCCGCCACGCTGGCGGGCACGATCTGATTGCTGAAGTCGAGGTTGAACACCGTGGCCTCGATGCGCACCGGGCGCGCCGGCAGCCAGCGCACGCCCACCTCACTGTTCCAGCTGAGCTCCGCGTCGAGCTCCACCACGCCGCCGGTGCTGTTGCTGATGATGTCTTCCGGGCGCGGCGGCGCGAAGCCGCGGTGCACGCCGGCGAAGGCGGTGAGTCCCTCGCGCAGCGTTGCGGTGGCGCCCACGCCGGGGATGAGCGCCTGCAGTGTGGTCGTGCCCTGCACGCCGTCCGGGGCATTCGCGGCCGGGTGGCGATTGAGGCGCGTGAGGCGGAGTGCCTCGCCGCGGAGTCCGCCGCTGAGCGTGAACGCGCCGGTCGCCACGCGCGCCTGCACGTACGAGGCAAGCGCCTCGGTGGTGCGGCGGTTGTCCTCCACCAGGCCGGCGTTCACGTTGCCCGCCGCACCCACGGTACGCCCGCGGGGCGATGACGCGTTCACCTGCAACCGCTCCTGGCCCTCGTGGTGCACCCGAGCACCGGCATCGAGCTCCACGATCGCGCGCGAGCGCACCCACTGCCACGTGGCACGCGGCTCGAGGCCGACGACCACATACTCACGCAGCCGCCCTTCGTTGCCACAGGCGGTGAGCAGGTTGGCCATGCCGCCGCAGGTCGGGTCGTTGCGGTCGTTCGGTCGCTGGGTGGAGTTGGAGCTCTGCCGCCACCAGTCGCGGTTGATGCGATAGCCGTAGAGCGTGGTGGTGAGGTTGCGCCGTTCGTGGCGCCCCACCCGATGCGCGATGGCGCCGCCCACGCGCGTGATGTCGAAGCCGTCGTTGGCGAACGGGTTCTGCCGCGGGTCCTCGGCGTACTCGGCCTCGGTGAGACCCGAGTACGTCACAACCGATCGCTCGCGGAAGGCGTTTCCACGAAAGGTGAGCTGCTGCGAGGGGCTGAGTGGCACCAGCAGCTTGAACGAGGCATCGTCCACCTCCGAGAAGGTGTTGGCGCGGGCGCCGTCGCCGCTACGGCGGATGTAGTCGGCCAGCAGGCCGGTGCCGCCGGCTTCGCCGAAGGTGCCGCCCGCCTTGGCGTGGATGTTGGTGAAGGCGCGCGTGCCGCCGCTGACCGAGATCCCGGCGCTCGGTGTGCGCGGAATGGCCGGCGTGAGATAGTTGATCACCCCACCCACCGTCTGCGGGCCGTAGAGGATCTGCCCGGCGCCCTTGAGCACCTCGATGGACTCCATGCGCTCGATGGGCGGGTGGTAGTAGGCGGCGTTGTCGCCGTAGGGCGCGATGGTGAAGGGGATGCCGTCTTCCAACAGCAGCACCTTGGTGGAGCGCGTGGGGTTGAGGCCGCGTACGCCGATGTTGGGGCGCAGGCCGAATCCCTCCTCGTCGCGCACCACCAGCCCGGGCACTTTGCGCAGCGCCTCGTTGGTGGTGAACACCCGGCTCGCCTTGAGCTGGGCGGCGTCCACCCGGTCGGCCGAGCCAGGGATGCGGGCCAGCCGGTCGACCGTGCCCATGACCGAGACGCCGGGGAGGCGGACGGTGTCGGCGCGCGGGCGACGGGCGGTCGAATCAGCGAGGGCTCCCGGTGCGGCTGGCTGTGCGTCGGCAGGGCGTGGAGACACGACACAGGACAGGAGGGCGGCAGCAGCGGCGGGCACCGCGCAGTGCACGAAGGCACGACGGAACGACATGAACATGGTTGAGAGAGGGTTTCAACTAAGAGTATTGCAACAGAATCTGTCGGCATTGCATTTGTCAACGCTGTAGCATTCCGGAGCGCGTCGTTCGGTTCGGGTGGTGATCAGAAGTACGCACGTTACGCCGCCCCAACAAATGACATTAGTGGCGGTATTAAATGCTGGTGATGATCAGATACTGGCGAGAGATATCCGTCATCTTCAAGCATCTCCCATCACCACCGCCAGCAGAAACACATGCGTGGCCGTGCGCACCATCGCCGGAATGTCGGCGAATTCGCCCGGCTGCCCGCGGGCGCCGCCGCGTTCGCCGCCCAGGCCGATGGCGAACGTACCGCCGCCGATGGCCACGTTGAGGTTCGCCGATCCCGCATTGCCAAGCCGCGGGGACAGCCCCAAAGACTCCCCGATGGCCACGGACGCCCGCACCAGCAGCGACGTGTCGGCCCCGGCGATCTGGCCGCCCGGGGTCCGGCTCACCGGCTGCATGGTGAGCGACAGTCCCGTCTCGCGGCTCACGTCGTCCAGGATGCCCCGCACCGCGGCTTCGTTCGCCGCAATCGCGTCGGCGTCCAGCGACCGGATGTCCACCGAGAACCACCCGCTGTCGGGCTTGTGGTTGAACACGGCGCCGCTTTGCAACATGGCCACGTTGAGAATGGTGCGGCGCGGATTGTCGCTGGCCGGCGGCTGCGGCAGCGACAGGATGCGGTCGACGGCGCGCCCGATGGCCTGATTCACGTTGGGCGTGCCACCGCCCAGCGAGTGCCCGCCGGGGCCGCGCGCCACCACGCGCCACCAGTGAATGCCGAGGGCGCCATACGTGATGGAGCGCCCATCGCCGAGGATGTCCACGAAGGAGAGGGCGCGATCGCGGTACGCGGCATACAGCGCGTTCATGCCCACCAGCCCGGTTTCCTCTTGCGCCACGGCGGCGAACACGAGGTCGTGCAGCGGCTGCTTTCCCGAGGCGATGTACGCCTGCGCCGCCGCCAGCATCGCCTCGGTGGTGGCCGACGTGTTGGTGCCTGGCCCCACCACGCGGTCACCATCGACATACGGGGGGCGCCCCGCTGCCCGCTGCAGCGGCGGAATGGACGCGAGGTCATCGAGCGTGGACACGAACACGATCGCGCGCCCCGAGCGACCGGGAATGCGGGCGATGACGTTGGGCGTGCTGTCCATGTGCACGTCGGCGATGCCAAGCGCCCTGAATCGGCGCAGCACTTCGGCGGCGCGTTCGTGCTCGCGGCCGGATGGTGATTCGATCGCGCCGAGGCGCACGAGGCCGGCGGCCATGGCGGGAGCGGCACGATCGAGCACGGCGAGCGTGCGCTGCACCGACGCATCGGCCAGCGCGGCCCGGACCTGCGGCACCGCCAGCGAGGGGTCGGTGTCGGCGGTGTCGAGCGAGCGTGTCTCGAGCGGCTCCACCTGCAGTCCACCGAGGACGGACAAGCGCAGCAGCGGCGGATCGCAGCTCGGGCGATGCCGCGATCCATCTTGGTCCACTGGTGGCGTGCCGGTCATGCAGAAAGCATGACCGGCCGCGCAGCAAGTCGGCAGCGGCTGGCCGCTCGGCACCCGGTTACGGCGCTGACTCCACGAGTTGCTCCAACCGCGCATAGCTCGCTTCCATGCCGGTGGTCATGCCCGTGCCGAGGATCATGTCCCGCAGCTCCTTGCTGGGGTACGTGATGAGCAGGCTGAGCAACGTGCCCTCCCGCAGCGGCACGAGCGTGAGTTCGTTGCGCGTGGCCGGGCCATCGGTGCCGATCATGCGCTCGGTGGTGACTTCGCGCACCGGCGCCATCGATTCCAGCAACGCGCCCTCGAAGCCGAACCGTTGGCTGCCGTCGTCGCTTGCCCATTCGAAGCGGTAGCGATCGCCCACGGCGCGGGCCAGCTCGCACACGGGCATCGTCCAGCCGTGGGGCCCGGTGAGCCAGCGCGGCATGAGCGCGGGCTCGTGGTGCGCGCGCCAGACCTGCTCCACCGTGCCACGAATGACGCGGCTGACGCGCACCTGCGTATCGTTCAGCAGCTGCGCCTCGGTGCTGCAGCCGGCCGCGAAGGAGGCGAGGTCGGCGAGCACGTCGTCGATCTGCTCCATCGCCGAGCGCGTGCCCTCGAGCATGCCCATCTGCACGAGCTGCTCCATGCTCTCGAGGCTCGGGAACGTCGTGATGCTCGTGAAGCGCGAGCCCGTCGGGGTGCCCTCGAAGCGGAACACCATGTGCATGCTCGGCAGGGCCTCGTTGGGCGCACCGGTCTCGTCGGCGAAGCAGTCCTCGACTTCGATGCGGTGGTTCGGTTCCACCGCCAGGTAGCGGAATCGGCCGCGCGAGGCGTGGCCATCGGGCCCGGTCATGTGGTAGTGCGACTCCCCACCCACGGCCATGTCGTGGCGCGTGAAGGTTGCGGGCCACTCTTTTGGCCCCCAGAAGCGCTCGATCTGCCGCGGGTCGGCGTAGGCATCCCACAACCGTTCCACCGGCACCGGATAGTCGGCGATGACGGTGAGCGTGAGCTCCTGCGCATTCGAGATGACCTCGGTGATCGGCAT
The DNA here is from genome assembly GCA_021299375.1 of Gemmatimonadota bacterium. Classification (GTDB taxonomy): domain Bacteria; phylum Gemmatimonadota; class Gemmatimonadetes; order Gemmatimonadales; family Gemmatimonadaceae; genus Gemmatimonas. The sequence continues at coordinate 10,942 of JAJTGR010000064.1, read as the reverse complement.
GACGACCTCTGGGGTGGGTGGGGGCGGTGACGATGGCGTTGGAGGATGCGCTTTGGTGCCCCGGGCGCAACCGGCGCGTCAGGCGGGCTCGCCGTCGGCAATGGTGCGTAGGCCGCCGAACGGCAACCGCTCGCGACGCGCAGCCACGCGCGCGACGGCCAGCGTTGCCGACGCTGACAACGCGCCACTGAGCGTGAGGGGTGTCACGAGCACGAACGCGCGCGACCAGAACGGCAGCACCTCTCGGCCCATGCCCGTCGTCACTGCCAACACCCCGAGCAACAGCCCCACCAGTGCGCCCCACCCAGTCAACCTCGGCACGGACAGTTCCTCGAACCGCCGGCGCCCTTCGGCAAGCCACAGGAGTGTGCCGAACGTCAGGCCGCCCAGAAACCCCGGAATGGCCAGCGTCTGCGGCCACATGTCGAGGAGGCGACCGTGCGGATCGACGATCCCTTCCATGATGGCGCCGCCGACCACGGCCCACCCCACCGCCCACGTGAGTCCCATGCCGAACACGCCGCGCAGGCGCCTGAGCCACGACGTCATGCGTCGGCACCTCTTGGGCCCGCGAGGACCGCGCGCGCGTCGGTGTGGGCCTGCAGTACCGCGTTTTCATCGGGCGTGACGATCGGCACGCCGGGCCGCACGCCGCGGCGCGCGATCGCCAGCGTGCCTGCCGCCGACAGGGCGCTCAGCAGCGTCGTGCTGCTGACCACCGTGCTGGCCAGCAGCCAGAGGGGAATGCGGTTGGTCGGGGACCCCACCAAGAAGGGCAGCGTCCCCACGAGCAGGCCGGCCACCGCGCCCCACCCACCCACCCGCGTCACCGACAGCTCGTCCACTCGGCAACGCCGCCCGCGGCGCGCGAGGACGATCGAGAAGACCACGCCGCCAAGGAATCCGGGATAGCCGAAAATGAGGAACCACATCTCGTCCAGCGATCCGTCGGGGTCGACGACGAGCCCCACCAGCACGCCGACCGGGGCCCACGCCAGGGCCCAGGTCACGCCCATCACGACAGCGGCGCGGACGCGCCTCATCCAGCGGTACATGGTGTGCTCCTCCCGTGCGCCTAACTTTACAGTGCAAAGTACTTGACGCAACCCCCGCCTGTGCCGATACTCCCACCCATGGCGTTCCCCATACCCGATCCGCCCGCGTTGCATGACCGCGCCCTGCAGGACCTGTCGTTCATCCGGCGCACCATGGAAGGCGCGGCGTCGTTCACCGATGTGCCGGGGTGGGGGCTCGTGGCCGTTGGCGGTCTGGCATTGGCCGCGGCGCCGGTGGCGGCGTCGCAACCGACACCCGTGCGCTGGCTCTGGGTGTGGGTCGCCACCGCGGCCGTCGCCGTGGCCGCGGGCGGCACGGCCATGGCGCACAAGATGCGCCGCCGCATCGGCGCCGACGCTCCGCTCCGGCTGAGCGTGCCGGCGCGGAAGTTCCTGCTCAGCTTCTGGCCCGCCGTGATCGCTGGAGCAGCCCTCACGCTGGCGCTGGTCGATCCGTACACGCCTGGCATCGATGCGCGCGTCACGACGCGGGTGCTGCCGGGGCTCTGGCTGCTGCTCTACGGCGTTGGCGTCACCACCGCCGGGGCCTTCTCCATTCGCGCGGTCCCGCTCATGGGCCTCGGCTTCATCGCCCTTGGCCTCATTGCCCTGTTCGTTCCTTTCGTCGACGGAGACCTCATGATGGCGCTGGGCTTCGGTGGGCTGCAGGTGGGCTTCGGCCTCCGCATTGCGCGGAGGCACGGTGGCTAAACGCGACGGGAGTGCCGTGCGCGCCACGACCCGTCCGCAGGCAGGCGACGCCACCCGCGAGGAGAAGACCGCCTTGGCCGTGATCGAAGGAGACGCCGCCCTGCCATTGACGCTCGACCGGCTCATTCACGAGCGGGTGCGGCTGGCCATCGTGAGTGCGTTGGCGGTGCACGACGCGCTGACGTTCAACGAACTCAAGGCGCTGATCGAGACCTCCGACGGCAACGTCTCGGTGCATGCACGCAAGCTCGAGGAGGCCGGGTATCTCACCTGCACGAAAGGGTTCGATGGGCGCATCCCGCGCACGGTGTATCGCCTCACCGACGAGGGCCGTGCGGCGCTCGAGCGGTACCTGGCGCACATGGAAGCGCTGATCCGGCGCGTGGGGGGCGCATGAGCGCGCCACCACGCACCACGCCACCACGCACCACGGTGCCGCCCGGCGTGCCCGGCCACGTGGCGATCATCATGGACGGCAACGGCCGCTGGGCCACGCGCCGCGGACATCCGCGCTGGATGGGGCACGTACGCGGGGCACACACGGTGCGCGAGGTCGTGGCGCACTGCGCCCGCCTGGGGGTACGTGACCTCACGCTCTATGCCTTCTCCAGCGACAACTGGAAACGTCCGCGCGAGGAGGTCGGCTTCCTGTTCGATCTCTTCGCCTCGCACATCGAGCGGCAACTCGCGTCACTGGTCGCCAATGGCATTCGCTTCACCGTCATCGGGCGGCGCGACCGGTTGCCGCCCACGCTGGTGGATGCCATCGCCATGGCGGAGGCTCGCACGGCGGCTGGCACCCAGCTGCATGTGCGTGTGGCCATCGACTACTCGAGCCGGGCCGCGATTGCGCGGGCCTTTACCGAGGGCGGTGACGGGACGGAGACGGCGCTGCTGCCAGCGGTCGACCTGCTGGTGCGCACCGGCGGTGAGCGCCGCCTGTCCGACTTCCTGCTCTGGGAATGCGCGTACGCCGAACTCGCCTTCCTCGACGTGCATTTCCCCGATCTCGCCACCACCGATCTCGACGGGGTCTTCTCGGACTTCGCGAGACGGGAGCGGCGCTACGGCGGCGTCCCGGCCGTCACGGAAACGACCTCGGCGTAGCGTCGGGCTGGAGTAGCCGAGCCGCGCTATCGGCGCCATGTTCGTGGCCTCATCGTCCACCCCGCGGGCCTCGTGACTGCCATCGCCCCGGCCGGGCCCACGGTCACCTTGCGGGCACCGTCTACGGGGTGGCGACCGCGCCGAGTGGCGCATCACTCCCGCACATTCCGGCGCCGTTCGGTGATGCGCCGCGGCCACCCAACGGCGCGGTGTGCTCCCTCGAGATGCACGCCGGCATCCTCGAGGTCCCGGCCGAGTTCTTCAGCTCGCAGTTCGGCTGGGGACACTGCCCACCATGCCGCAGTCTCTCATGTTCGACCCCGGCGCCGGCATCGGCGGCGTCTTCCAGTCGCACACCCCGGCGACCCGCGGACTCGCGTATGTCTACGCCGACGACGTAGCTGCCACGTTGACAGCAATCGAAGCCCACGGTGGCCAGCGGCTCAGCGAGCCGATGGCGGTGCCGGGGATGGCGACGTTCGGCTACTTCACCGATCCGTCGGGCACGGCGATGCGACTGCTCGGCGGCTGACGGCGCCGTCGGCTCACCGCTGCACCATCGTGCCGCCGATCCACACCGAGTGCTGGCGCCGGATGTTCGCCATGCGCTCGAGTGGATTCGCCTCGAGCACGAGCAGGTCGGCCGCCTTGCCTGGCTCCAGCGTGCCGAGCTCCCGATCGAGCTGCAGGCAGCGGGCGGCGTCACGCGTCGCGCTGCGCAGCGCCTGCGCGGGTGTGAGGCCGGCGTCCACCATCATCTCCAGCTCCATGAGCTCGAAGTAGCCCTGGAAGCGCCCGAGCGGGCCGGTGTCGGTGCCCATCGCAATCGGCACACCGGCGCGGTGCAGCGTGCCGAGGTTGCGCATCGCCACCGGGAGCTGCGCCTTGTAGCGCTGGGCGCTCGCGCTCGTGCGCGTGGCCTCCTGCCGCGCCGGCTGCGACACGGTGGCTATCCACTCGCGGTTGGCGTGGGCCAGGAAGAGCGAGTCGCCGAAGAACGCCGGCGTCGACTCGTAGACATAGGTGGATACCTCGCGCATGAGCGTCGGCGTGTAGCACACGTTGGAGGCGACGAGCGCACGCACGAAGGCGTCGTCGACGGGGAGGTCGCGCACGCTGTGGGCAATGAAATCGGCCCCGGCCGCGAGCAGAGCCTTGGCGTCCTCGAGGTAGTAGAGGTGCACCGCCACCCGCAGCCCGCGCGCATGCGCGGCGTCGATGACGGCGCGATACACCTCCGGTGTCATCGTGCGGGCCGTGCCCAGGTTGTCGTCGACGCGGATCTTCACGATGTCCACGCCGCGGGCGGCCACCGCTGCCACCTGGGTGCGGGCGTCGTCGGGCGACGTCGGCGTGAGCACAGGGCCGGCCACATACACCCGCGCATGCGGCGGGGCGACCATGCGCTGCGCGTCGCGGGCCGTGAACACCTCGGGCGGTTCGTCGCCCAGCGAGAACACCGTGGTCACGCCGTACGCCGCGTAGGTGGCGAGGTTGGCGGTGCTCGCGGCGTGCCCGTGCGCGTTGATGAGCCCCGGGACGATGAACCTGCCACGCAAGTCGATGCGATCGGCGCCCGCCGGCACCGCGACCTGCGCCGCCGGCCCGACGGCGATGATGCGTCCGTCGCGCACGAGCAGTGTGGCATCGGACACCGGCGCGCGGTCCGTGCCGTCGATGAGTGTGAAGCCGGTGAAGGCGCGTGTGACCGGCGCGGGCTGGGCGGAGAGCGCCGGTACCATGGTGGCGCACAGGGCGAGTGCCGCAAGGCCGCCCGTGAGGTCCCGCCAGCGTTGGTCGTCTGCCATCGTCGTTCCTGATCGGTTGCGCATGGTGTCCGCTCGGGGCTCCGAGTCGTTGATCTTACTAGATTCCCGAGGTGACCGCTCATGAAATCCCCGACCTGATCGCCGCCGCGCGCACGGACCACACTGCCGCGCCGCCCGATGCGCCTGACTTCACCGCGCAGCTCCGTGGGGTCACCGCGTTCCTGGCTCGCATTGCCGCCGACCGCTCCCTGCTGGTGCCGGTGTCCGCCCCGGATCGACATGCGTTTCTCGACGCGGTGGCGCAGGTGTTCCACCCCGATGCCCGCGCTCGGCGCGCCATGGTCAAGGCGACGTCACGCGAACGCAAGGCCGCCGCCGCGGCGCGCGACGATCAGGTGCTCGGGCAGACGGGCATCCGCGAATTGCGTCGGCGGCCGGTGTTCACGACCCCCAACGTGTACCCGCCAGAGCCGTCCGTCGAGCCGTCCGCGAGTGTACTCGGCGAGGCCGTGGTGCCGCAGCACTGTTACATCTGCAAGCAGAAGTTCACCACGGTGCACCACTTCTACGACCAGATGTGCCTCGCCTGCGGTGACTTCAACTACGCCAAGCGCACCGAGCTGGCCGATCTGCGCGGTCGCACGGCGCTGCTCACCGGCGGGCGGGTGAAGATCGGCTACCAGGCGGGGCTCAAGCTGCTGCGCGCAGGCGCCCGCCTGCTGGTGACCACGCGCTTTCCGCGCGACTCGGCGCTGCGCTACGCGGCGGAACCAGATTTCGAGGCATGGCGCGACCGCCTCGAGGTGTTCGGTCTCGACCTGCGGCACACGCCGAGTGTGGAAGCGTTCTGCCAGGTGCTGTTGAAGCAGGAGGCGCGCCTCGACTTCATCATCAACAACGCCTGTCAGACGGTGCGTCGGCCGCCGGCGTTCTATGCGCACATGATGGAGGGAGAACGGGCGCCGCTGTCGGCGTTGCCCCCGGCGGCCCGCGCGGTGCTGGGGGCGTACGAAGGGCTGCGCGGCGCGCACCTGCTGCCCGAGGCGTCCGACACCGGGAGCCCCATGAACGACGCGCCGGCCCTGCCGGCGGCGGCGGTGGCCGATGCGATCGGCCTCTCGCAGGCCGCCGCGCTGTCACAGGTGGCGCTGTTGCCGGAGGACCAGCTGGCGTCGTCGGCGCTGTTCCCCGAAGGACGGCTCGACCAGGACCTGCAGCAGGTGGACCTGCGCGACCGCAATTCGTGGCGGCTGCTGCTGGCCGAGGTGCCAAGCGTGGAGCTGCTCGAGGTGCAGCTGGTGAACGCGATCGCACCGTTCCTCATCAATGCGCGGCTCAAGCCGCTCATGCTGCGTACGGACAACCGCGACAAGCACATCGTGAATGTGTCGGCCATGGAAGGGCAGTTCTACCGGCACAACAAGACCACGCGGCATCCGCACACCAACATGGCCAAGGCTGCCCTCAACATGATGACGCGTACCTCGGCCGCCGACTATCAGCAGGATGGCATTCACATGAACAGCGTGGACACCGGCTGGGTGACCGACGAAGACGTCGCCGAGCTGGCCGCGCGCAAGGTGGTGAACCACCGGTTTCATCCACCGCTCGACATCGTCGACGGGGCCGCCCGCATCGTCGACCCCATCATTGACGGCGCGAACACGGGGGGGCACGTGTGGGGGCAGTTCCTCAAGGACTACCGGCCCACCGATTGGTAGCCACCGCAGGCCCTCCCGCCCGCGCGGCCGACACGTGATGTTTCCATGCTCGGACGCAAATCGCGACCGGCGCGATTCCTTCAGCCCAAGGCAATGCGATGTACGGACCAATTCTCACTGTGCACAACCTGCTGGCATGGGCCGTGCTCGGCACCGGCCTGTTCGTGGTGGTCCGCGCGCTGCAGGTGCGGACGCGCTGGTCGAACGCCGACACGTCGTGGGTGCGGCGGCTGACGCTGTTCGTGCACCTGCAGCTGGTGGCCGGGCTGGCGCTCTGGTTCGTGAGCCCGACCGTGCAGCAAGCGCGCCAGAGCATGGGTGACACCATGAGGGACCCGGCGTTGCGGCGCGTGGTCGTGGAGCACCCCACGCTCATGGTGCTGGCCGTGATCGCTGCCACCGTGTCGGGCGTGCTGGTGCGCAAGGCACAGGGATCGGCGGCCAAGGCGCGCACGGCGCTGGTGGGTACCGTCGCCACACTGGCGCTGGCGTCGGCGGTCATTCCGTGGGAACAGCTGGTGGCGCGCTGGACGGCGTGAGGTGGTGACCGATCCGGCCGGCGCGCGGTTGCCGGCGACCGGCCTGTTCGGACGGGGGCGAGCAACAAACCGGCGGTGGCATGTCGCCTGCACGCCGCCGGATAGGCGAGCATCCGGCCCTGCAGTACCTTGGGCCATGCCCGCTCTCGCCGACGCCGCCAGACGAGCGGGTGGTCGTGGTGGCGCTGATCGAGCGGTGCGGTCGCGGAACGGCCTGCGGTTCGTCACCGACCCACCCGCCGTTCGGCCTGCTCGACGGCACCGTATGCGGGCAACTCACCTCGCAACACCGCGATCATCACCTTCAGCAGTTCGGAGTCCAGTGCCATGCGCCTGCTCATCTCGCTGCTCATCAACGCCGCCGCCCTCTGGGTGGCCGCGCGCGTCGTCTCGGGCATCACGTTGCCCGACACCCTCATCCGCCTGCTGCTGGTGGCCTTCGTGTTCGGTGTCGTCAACGTCACCATCAAGCCGGTTTTCAAGCTGCTGGCCTTGCCGGTGCAGATTCTCACGCTCGGCCTGTTCACCTTCGTGATCAATGCCGGCATGCTGCTGCTCACGGCGTGGCTGGCGTCCGGGTGGGGCTTTGCCGTGGACGGCTTTGGGAGTGCCTTCCTGGGGGCGCTCGTCATCAGCGTGGTGAGCGCGGTGCTCGGTGTGCTCAAGCCCGACGACGACGCCACGAGTTGATACCAGCTGACGCGCAGACCGCGCACGCCGCCGGGCGTTCACCCGACGGGGCGAAACAGAACGGGGGGCCGATCGCATCGATCGGCCCCCCCATGCTGCATCGGGTGCTGCGTGCCGGTTCAGTCGCCAAATACGGCGGCGTCCTCGGCGGGCTGCTCGCTCCCGTAGGTCGCCGAGGCCGGCGGCGCGTCGGCACCAAGACGGGTGGCGATGGCGATCCCGCCGAACCCGAAGAAGCACAGGGCGATCGTGACGATGGCCCGGTTGATCACTTTCATCGCGTGCGCCTCGTGGGCGTCATCGCAGAGGTTGTTCCACATGGGGAAAGTCGGTGGCTCGTGGTAGTGAATGGAGAAGACCCACGGGAGGAGTATCGGCCGCTGGCCGGGAAAACGGCAGTCCCGTTGTTGGCACGTTGCCTCATCCGGCTGGGACGTCAGCGGCTCGGCCCATTCGTGGGGGACACGACGAAACGGGGAGGGACCGGCCGCTTGGGCAGGTGCCACCGCTTCGCGCCGCCATTGACCAGCGCGTAGCCGGTCGCAACGACGTCAACGCACGGTTGCCCCGCCGCGACGCCACGTGCTCACGGGAGCAGTGACGGCCCGACAGCGATCGCTCGCCATCGGGCCGTCGACTGCTCCTGCGTCCCCTCCGTCAGGCGCGCGTCGCGGCCTGGCGCCGCCGTGCGGCGGCTACGAGGAGCACCACCGTTCCAGCGAGCAGCGCGCCCGTTGATGGTTCGGGTACCGTGGCGGACTGGCTGAAGGTGGCGGCGAAGCCCAACTGCAGGCCGCCGAGGTCCTGCCACTCGGCCGCACCGCCGGTCGCCAGCGCGTTGATGTCGCCGGAGAACCCGAAGAAGCCCTGACCACCGCTCACATCCGCGCCCGACAGGAGCACGGCGGCCGAGGCGTCGACCGGGCTGAGGTTCGAGGCGACCAGGAAGGCGATGTACGACGACCCGCTGGTCACCGCCAGAGGGGCCATGGTGAACGTGTACTCCTGAGACAGCGACAACGGACCGTTGTACAGGCCGCTTCCGAAAAGCAGCGGGCCGACCACCGCCGTGCCATCCCACTCGGCCAGATACGCCTGAAAGGTGATCTGGTCGGCGCTGGGGGTGTTGTTCCCGGTGCCGAGGCTGGCCTCGTTCGAGAGCCAGAAGGAAAAGCCAGTCAGGAACGGACCGCTGGCCACGAACGACTGGCCGATGGTCGGTGAGGTGCCGGCACCGAAGCCGTACAGCGGGCCTCCGTCGGGGGCCTGGGTAAACGACTGCGCCGACAGCGGGGCCGCCGCAAGCGTGGTCGCGGCGCACGCGGCCACGAGGCGGCGGGAGATGCGGGAAAGGGACATCGAAGAAATCCTGGTGAAGAAGTGTCGCGTGGCGCCGTTACGGCGCCACGGTGAGCAGCAGTGTTTGCGTCCCGACGCCGCCATTGCGGTCGGTGACGGTCACGGTCACGGTGTACTGGCCTGGGGCCGCATAGCTCTTGAGCCGCGCCAGCGGGTTCACGGGCACCGTGAGCGACGAGAACTGTGTGATGGCCGAGCCATCGCCCCAATTGATGCGCACCGTGTACGGTGCATCACGCGTACCCGCCGGATCGGTCCAGTGCACGCCGAGCGAGCCGGCCACGCCAGCCTTCCACGCTGCCGCCGGCACCAGCGTCACCGCCGGTGCTACATTGGCCACCGTCGCCGTGCTCGTCACGGTATGCGTGGCCCCGAACTGGTCGGTCACCGTGAGCGTGACCGTGTACGTACCATCCTGCGCGTACGTCTTGTTTACCGTGGTGCCAGTGGCGGTGGTGCCGTCACCGAAGCTCCACGCGTACGTGAGCGTCGCGCCTGCATCGGGATCGCTCGAGCCGGATGCGCTCATGGCGACCGCGCTGCCCTCGGTGCCACTGAAGGGCCCGTCGAGTACCGCCGTCGGGAAGCGGTTGCCACGCTCGATCTGCGCCTCGATGGCATCCGGCAGCAGCGCCAGCAGGTCGTAGCCGCTCAGCGCTTCCACGGCGTCCACCGTCGTGCGGTACTGCTCCCAGCCACCCGAGCTGCCGGCATTGTTGGCCATGATCACCGCGATCACGTCGGCGGTGTTGCGGTCGGTCACGCCGGCCAGGCCGACGTTGCGCGGCAGGATCACCGCCACCTTCCACGCATGCGACGGAATGGTGATGCGGCCTTCGTTCTTCACCGTGCCTTGGCTGCCTGCGGTACCGGTGATGATGTAGATCTCGTGCGTCCCCGTCTTGGCGAGATCGCCGAGGTAGTTCTCGAACAGCGCCCACGGGCCACTGTTCATCTCGGACGACTGCGGAAAGATGTTGGTGAACAGGAAGCTGTTCGCGTTGTCGAGGTTGCTCGCCGTGCGGTCAGCCGACCGCGTGAGGTGCCCGCGGGCGATGTTGTACCCAGCCACAGCCGATGCGCCGGTGTAATCGGCGGTCGTATAGCGCTGGAAACTCAACGGCAGCAACGGATCGAAGGTGAAGCAGTCGCAGCGGTCTTCGGCGCCGAAGTGCGTCGCTTCGAGGTTGTAGCTCACCCAGTTGGGGATGCCCTTGGGCTCGTTCCACGACGCGGTGAACTCGGCGCGGCGCACGATGTAGTCGTCGGTCGGTGTGCCGTCGGCTGGCTCACCGAACTCCGCGTTGCCGAGATACGATGCCGTGCTGCTGGCCGCGGCGACCGTGATGGGGAGCGTGTAAGTGCCGGAGGCCGTGGGGGTCGTGGCGCGGAACACGGCCGACCCGGCGCTCACGCCGGTGATGACGCCGCTGCTGTCGATCGTGGCAAGGTCCGGCGTGTCCGACGACCACACGACGGTTTCACCGGTGGCGGTGCCGAGTGAGGTGCGCGGCGTGGCGAAGATCTGGCCCTGGAACCCCGCCGGGAGTGGCGGGTCGCCATCGGAGCCACCCGGCGGCGTGCGTCCGAAGAAGTCCAGGAAGCCCGGCTGCGGCGGCGCGATGCCGGTGCCGTTGCACCCGCCGAAGGTGGCGGCGGCCGGCGCGGCCCACGCGGTGCCGGCGGCGTTGCGCTGCAGCGAGAAGCCGTACGGCGAGCTCTGCTCGAACACGCCCATGTTCACCGACGTGCTGCCGGCGGCGGGGCCGTCGGTGGCCACGAACGTGCCTTCGTACGACAGGAATTCGATCACCGTGTTGCTGGCGTCGACGAGCGCCAGGCCGTCAGGTCCGTTCTGGATGCCGTTGCTGGGGTAGTCCAGCACGACCACCCCGCGGCTGCCGCACGTGGCCGGGATGAGCCCCGACAGGACGCGCGTATCGTAACCCTCGCCGCCGCCGCCGTTGTACAGAATCACGCGCCAGCCGGTG
>JAJTGR010000057.1 GCA_021299375.1 Gemmatimonadota bacterium | reverse complement strand
GTTTCGCAAAGTGAAGGGCCACCAACACCTCGGCTTGCTCCAAGCCGCCCTGCGTGGCAAACTCTCGTCATCCCTCGCTGCCGCCTGAGCAGCATCCCTGAGGCACCAGCCAAGTTTCAACTAGCCTCGGGACATTCCCGGGCAGTAGAGCCCGCCAGGTTTGGCGCGGTCCAATCGTTCGGACGCGGCGCGATAGACCGTGCGGGCAAGCGAGCGAAGCATCGGAGAAGTGTGACCCGGGGCGAAGGAAGAACGAAAGAGACCCGCCGCTTCGGTATCCCAAAGTGCGAGCCGCGCGTGCTTGACACTCGACACGCCCAGCCGGTGCGGCTAGGGCGCTTCCCACATCTCGGACCGGACGCAACTGTCAACGGTGCGGAGGTGTCGCCATCAAGAAACCCTTGGGGCACGTGGAAGTTCGGCGTGGCCGTCGGACAAAGCAATGCGAGTTACGGAGCCGAGTATCCCCGCAGGTCGGCACGTTGGGCGAGCACCGACACTGAACAGTCGTGTCTCGACCGGGCTCGCTCTCAGCGACCCCTGTTCTACCCCGCGTGACAGGTGTCACAGTGTGAGAAGCCGGTGGTGATCTGTTTCGCTTTTCGAGCAGATTGGTCCGTTGCGGCGGGCATGACGCCTCGTCAGTCTAACACGTCACCGGTGTCTCTCCCGTGTGTGATGCTCCCGCCATCGCGCTCGAAGCCGCGCGGTGAACTGTGACCACCAGACCGCCTATCGATGGCAGCTGGCAAGCGGAAAGAAGCCTGTCGCGTAATGGCGACGGGGACGAGCCGACCAGGCCAACCGACCGTGACACGTTGCTCCTGAGATTCCGATGCCGTTTCGAACCTTGCGCCGTACCCGAACGACCACCGTTGCCGTCGCCGTCTTGAGTGTTGTTGGGTGCGGGCGTGACACTCCCGTGAGCCCGGGGGCACAACCACGAAGCAGCGCGGATCTCGCCAGCGACGGCACCCTTGCTCGTAACATGGGTAGTGGCGTGACTCTGCGGGTCGGACAGGCAACCGTGCTGCAACGTACCGGACTGCGCATGCCACGTTCGTTCGCGTGGGTTTCTGAAAATGCAGCAGTGGCATCTGTCACTTCGACAGGTGTAGTGACCGCGAGAGCGCCCGGCCAGACGGTCATTACTCTGAGTGGGTTCGGCATCAGCGAGACCTATCGCATCACGGTGCTCCCGGCGCCAACCATCCTGACCATGACGATTGCGCCCAAGGTGGGCGCCCCCCTTGTCCCCGGACAATCTCGGCAGTTCAATACGGCGTTCACGTGGTCCGACAGCGTCACGCGGACGGGGAGTGTGACCTATTCGACGCCGGGAGGGACGATCAGCAACGCCGGATTGTTCACCGCTGGTCAGGTGATCGGCACGTTCGCCGTTGTCGCGAGTTGTGCCTGCGGCCTATCTGACACGGCCATGGTGACGGTGGCAGCGCCGCAGCTGACCGCGCTCACCATCAGTCCCAAGGCGGTCACGGTGACCGGCGGCGCGACCCAGCAGTTCGGCGTCGCGGCTACATGGACCACGGGGGCCACAACGCCACCGCCGGTGACCTATACGGCGCCGGACGGCGGCAGCGTTTCTCCCGCCGGTCTGTTCACGGCGCCGACGGCCAATGGTGCGTATCGTGTCGTGGTCGCGCACACCGGGGGCACCTTGCGCGACACGGCCACGGTGACCGTCGGGGCGACGGTGCCGACCTTGACCCGGCTCACCATTGCTCCCAAGACGGCGTCCCTCGGGTTGAGTCAGACGCAGCAGTTCACCGCATCGGCCATGTGGAGCAATGGCTCGACGACCCTCCCGCCGGTTTCCTATTCGGTCATCGGCGGGGGGGGCACGGTTACCAGCAGCGGGTTGTACGCGGCGCCCGCGGCGCCGGGAAGTTACCGGGTTGTGGTGGCGCACACCGAGGGAACGTTGCGAGATACGGCCACCGTGACGGTGGGCAGTTCGAATGTCACGCTGACGTCACTCACCATCAGCCCGAAGACGGTGTCCGTGATCACCGGCCGCCAATTCAACAAGTTCTATGTCTCCGCCGCTTGGAGCAACGGCACGAACACCGTCCCTCCGTTGACGTATTCAGTGATTGGGCCTCGCGGACATGTCGCGTCCGATGGTGTGTTCACTGCTCCGACCATTCCCGGTACGTACCGGGTCGTGGCGGCCCAGACGGGTGGCTCACGGGCAGATACCGCGGTGGTGACCGTGACCGGTGTAGCCGAATCGCCCACCCTCGCCGCATTCACACCGAATCGGCCGAACGGCCTAGCATTGATCACCGATACGTACTTCGGGAATATGCAGCTTTGGGCGAACCTCAATGAAGATGGGCTTGCATACTCAGGTGACGGCAGGAATGCGAAGGATCCGACAGCGCCGTTTGGGCCGGATGTTTTCGAGACGTTCTACCCCGGCAATGATGCGGGTAACGGCACCGGTGGCGGCCTCTTCATGGGGCCGAACGGACAGCAGTGGCGTCGCATGTACTTCTCGCTGATGGCGTGGGTCCCGACAAACTACTCCACCCATAGCAACGGTGAGAAGTTCTTCTATCCGGTAGTGATTACGCCAGGGCAACCCATCCAGTCGAGTTATGTCGAGTGGAGGCCCATCGGGGATGACACACCCAACGGACCCCGGTTCGGCTTCAATCTCATCACTCAGAAGAGCAACTTCCCCACCGAGCGCCATTCACCGCCACCAAGCACGGCTGCCCGGGTCACCAAGGGGCGCTGGACTCGGATCGAGGTGTACTGCGTCATGAATTCGGTTGGACGTAAAGATGGCATTCTGAAGGCGTGGATCGACGGTCAGGTTGCCGCTGACTTCACCGACGTCCGTTTCAGCGGGGCGACGACGGAGAGTGTATTCGAGAACATCCGTTTCGCCGGCACCCGTGGTGGTGGTGCCAGCACCACGCTGACGCCGCCGGAAGGTCAGATCCGGCGCTACAGCCGGCTTTCTTTCTTCGCTTCAGAGAACTGATCGCCGACCTGAATGGACACTGTCCCCATGGCGGCCCGCGCCGCTGCCTACCTTCAGCGACATGGGCGGAGTCTATGGGATGCGGCGCTGCCGCGCTCGGCGCGGCAGCGCCGGCGTGAGCGCGCCCTTGGCGCACTGGGCGACGTCACTTTCACGTCTGTCACTTTCGTCTGCCAGGGGAACATCAACCGTAGTGCCGTGGCCGAACAGCGGTGGCGGATGATCGTCTCGGTGGCCAGCCTTCCTGTCCGGAGCGCCGGCCTGCACCGGAAGGGGGGGCGCCTCTCTCCCAAGGTGTCGGTGGCGGCGGCGGCGCGCCTCGGGGTCGACTTGCGCAGCCATCGCTCCACGGTCGCCTCTCACTTGGCGCCGGCCGACATCCTGCTGGTTGGATTCGAGCCGCACCACCTGAGGGTGTGGCATCGTGCCCCCGAGCGTGAGCGGGGGGCCGTGCTGCTTGGTGTCTTCGACGAGGACGATGGCGCGCCCCTGCACATTCCCGACCCGTACAATCGCGACGTCGAGTACGTCCAGGCGGTCTTCGGCCGGGTCATCCGGTGCGTGGACCAACTGGCCGCGCGCCTGGAGCCGCTTGACGCCACTCGCTGGCGACTGCGCGCATGACGCGGGGTGATGCCCTGGTGCTGGACGGCGACGAGAACCAGTCGGTCGCGTGCGTGCGAGATCTCTCGCGCGCCGGGTACCGGGTAGCGGTGGGCGACAGCGTCCCCCTCCCCAAGGCGTGGTGGTCACGGCACCCCGCACGGCGTATCCGGTACCGATCGCCGCGCACGGATCCCGACGGGTTCATCCGTGACCTGATCGACGCCATTGGCCCGATCGTGGGAACGGAGGCTGTACTGCTGCCCACCACCGAGTCCACGACGTTGGCCGTGTCCGTGCACCGGGAAACACTCGCCGGTGCCGGATATCGCATGGTGCTGCCGGCGCACGAGGAGTTGCTCGTAGCCTTCGACAAGCACCGAAGCGGGCAGCTGGCTGCCTCATGTGGGCTGCGTACGCCTCGGCAGCTCTTCGTACACGACGAGGCATCGCTGGCACAGGTGCGGCAGCTCGAGCATCCGGTAGTGATCAAGGCGGTGTCGTCGAATCTGGCCACGTCGTCCGGCCTAGTGCAGAGTCCCCGCCCCGGTTACTCACTCACGCCGGACGAGACCGCGCAGCAGGTCCGCGCGCTGATGGACTCGCGGGGGAGCGCCATCGTCCAGGAGTTCATCACCGGTGCGGGGGTGGGGTTCTTTGCCCTCTACCGACACGGCACTCTCGAGCGGTGCTTTGCGCACCGGCGCCTGCGTGACGTGCACCCCACCGGATCGGGGAGTAGTTACCGCGAGAGCATTCCGGTGCCACCGGCGCTCCAGGAGGCGGGTACCAGATTGCTCGATGCGCTCCGCTGGCACGGTGCTGCCATGGTGGAGTTCAAGCAGCGGGCCGATGGGCAGTTCGTGTTCCTCGAGGTGAATGGGCGCCTGTGGGGCTCGTTGGCGCTGGCCGTGGCAGCCGGCGCCACATTTCCACGCTGGCTGGCTGCGCTGGCCCGCGCTGAACCACTTGCGCCGCACCCGCCCATTCGGGCGGGGGTGCGGGCGCGGTGGATTGTCGGAGATGTCCGGCACCTCGTGGCGGTGGCACGCGGGCGCCCGGCCGGTTTCCCGGGCCCCTACCCCCGGTTGGCGACGACCGTGCGCGATATGTGTCGCGGACTGGGCAGCGACCACTTCGACAACCTGGAACTCGGCGATCCGCTGCCCGAGCTGGGCGATTGGTTGAGCGCCGCCCGCAAGGCCATGGTTGGCAAGGGCGCACCGACATGATCGTCCTGATGTACCATGACGTGATTGACGAAGCCGAAGCCGACGCGTCGGGATTTCAGGGGCCAGCCGCCAATCACTACAAGCTGGCGCCGGCCACCTTTGCATCGCACTTGGCGGCCGGGCCATCGGCCTCGGCGAACGTGCTGTTCACATTCGATGATGGCGGGTGCTCCGCGCTCGACCCGTGCGCCGACCTGCTCGAGCAGGCGGGCGTACGCGGACTGTTCTTCGTGCCCACGGATTACATCGGGCACCCCGGGTTCTGCACCGGTGCCCACCTTCGTGCCCTGCTCGCGCGCGGGCACGCCATTGGCAGCCACTCGGCAAGCCACCCTGTCCCTATGTCCCGCCTGGACGATGCGGCGCTTGCCAGCGAATGGGAGCGCAGTAAGCGCGTCCTCGAGGATGTGACCGGAAGCCACGTGCAGGATGCTTCCGTGCCCGGCGGGTTTACTTCAGGGCGGGTGGAGCAGGCCGCGATGCGGGCCGGCTATGCGCGTCTCTTCACCTCGGAGCCCACCAGATACGTTCGTTCACTTGGGCCGATGACCATTCATGGTCGCTATAGCGTGACCCTTAGCACGCCCGTCGCCACGATTGCCCGGGTGCTCGAGGGAGGCGGAGCGCCCTGGCGATCTCAGGCCGCGTGGTGGAACGCCAAGAAGATGATCAAGTCACTTGGCGGGTCGGCCTGGCTTCGCCTGCGCCAAGCCTACTTCGCGCGCTCGCGGCGCTGATCATGGCTTCAGTCGGGCGATCTGTCCAAGGCCGCTCTGTTTGAGCAGGACATGGGCTGCGATGTTGAACGCGGTGATCATGGTGACCAACGGGTTGTAGAGCCCATTTACAAAAGATGCCGCTACCAAGTACGTAAGCGTGAGGAGTGCCAGTGCCTCGATCACACGCTGGAGTCGTAGGTCGGTATCGGACGTCGCGGGAAGCTTCCGGATGCGTCTCCATGTAATGATTACGGGGAGGATACAGCACAGCAGCGCCAAGAGCCCCGGTATGCCGGTCTCTGCTGCCGTCTCGATCAGCAGGTTGTGTGCAGCGGACCACTTGAATCCTGCTGTCGTACCGTTCTCTTCGGCCCATCGACCGTCGGCAATGGGATAAGCGCCGGCCCCGACACCGACTACAGGGGAGCGGACAATGAAGCTCAGACCACGCTTCCACACCTCGATGCGCCCGCTGCGGGATGTCATGTTGTAATCGCTGCCCACATCAGAAAGCGTCGCCATGCGTTCCAGAAAGCTGGAGGGGGCGTACGCCAAGCCAAAGAGCATCGCGGCCAACACCCCCAGGCGCGCGGTACGCGACAAGAAACTCGGAACGAAGAGCGCTGACCCCACGAGCAGCAGTCCGAGGGCGAGCCCGCCGCCTCGCGACCCCGTCTTCACGATAATGAAGCCACACGCCGCCAACCCCAACGCCCCGAGCACCCGCCAGAGCACTGGCCTTCCATGCAGCGTCCAGAGACAGGCGGCGCTGCTGGCGGCCACCACGGCGGCAAGGTCGTTGGGATCATACGACCCGGCAAGAAAGAAGCGAGCCCCGTCCGGACCTATCATGACCTTGCCAAAACCGGCAAGGATCAATGCGGTCAATGCCAGCACCATCAGAACGAGGGCGCGAAGCACACGCTCCAGATCGCCAACAGCACGCAGGCCGGTGGCGACGACAATCACGATAGGCACGGTGGAATACAGCCACGCCGTGGCCACCTGAGCACTGTGGCTCTTTAGTACCGAGAAGGGTACCGACGCAAACACCGCCACCGTGAGCGCCAAGAACCCGCGGCCCGGCACCGTGCGCAAGGCAGCCTGCAGAGCGGCCATTCCGTTGCTCGAGAAGAAAAACAGTGCGCCAGCGGCAAGGAACAGCTTTGCAACGGGCAGCTTGCCAGCAAGCAACGCGTCGTGGAGGCGGCCGGTGAGCACCATCACCATGAGCGCGGCCAGCAGCGCTGCGGGCGCAAACGGGCGCAGCGCCGGTGCCACCCGGCGCCGTCGGGCTGAAAGCCCCCGCCGGACCGGCGACGGCGGAACGGGAGCGGCGGTGAACAACGGGGCAGGCATATCCAAGGCAGATCAGGCGGACGGTGCACGCGTGGAGTAGAGGGCAGCATACCGCGAGGTCATGGCCCGTGCGGTGAAGCATGTTTCAAAACGCTGGCGGGCTGCGAGGCCGAGGGGCGCCGATGCCGCAGAGCACACGCCGGTGCGGGGCTCACCTGTGGCAGCCTGATGCCCAACGTACGGGCCGCAGCCGCCCAGCAGCGCGTCGATCGCACGGGCGAGCTCGTCGTGATCCGACGGATTCACGAGTACGCCTGCGGCACCGTGATCGAGCGCAGCGGGCACACCGCCCACCCGAGTGGCCACGATCGGCAGCCCGGCCGCCATCGCCTCCAGCAGCGCCATTGGCAACCCTTCGGAGACTGACGAAAGCACGAACAGGTCGATCATGCGATAGAACGATGACACATCGGCAATGGTCCCGGGAAGCACGACCGAGTCGGCCATGCCGAGGTCCTGGACGAGCCGTTCCAAGCGGCCGCGCTCGGGCCCCTCACCGGCCACCACCAGTGTACCCCGGAGGGCGGGCGGCGTGCGACGCGCCGCCCAGGCGCGCAGCAGCACGTCCAGCCCCTTTTCCCACACCAGGCGCGCGGCAACCCCCACGACTGGCCCGGGCCGGCCACCTACGAGCGCGGCGCGCAATGCCGTAATCCTGGCCAGATCGGCCGGTGGCAGGTCGGCCACTCCGTTGGGGATCACCTCGATCCGCTCACGGGGAATGCGCTCATGCCGGTGCACCGCCTCGGCAAGCTCCTCGGACACCACCGCGTATCGCACCAGGAATCTCGACAACCAGCGTTCGGCCCGCATGACATGCGGCCGGTCTGGGAGCACCCGGCCGTGCTCGGTGTGCACCAGCACGGGCACGCCGCTCAAGCGGGCCGCGGGGGCTCCATAGAGCAACGCGTGGGTGGCGTGCGTGTGGACCACGTGCGGGCGAAACCCCCGGATGTACGACACAAGGCGGGGGATAGCCGCATAGTCGATGCCATCCCGGCGCAGCCCGGCGCAATCTACCGCTACACCCGCCTCCGCCAGCTGGTCGCCAATCGCCCCCCGCAAACGCGTCACGAGCACGCGCGCAGCGTACCGGGTTGGATCGAGCGAACGGCAGAGGGTCGCCACCATGCGCTCCATGCCGCCCACCTCCAGAGTCTCCACGACCTGCAGCACCCGCAACCGTTCGCCCCCCTCAGCAGTGGTCACTGGCGCGTATGATTCGGCGCTGCGGAGGGGCCGAGCACCACCTCGGAGAGCGCGGCGAAGGCGGTGGTGCAGTCGTCCCGGCATGGTGTGCTGGCCACGATGAGTTCCGCAGGCATGCTGCGGGTGAGCGCTGAACCGACCTGCAACAGCCGCCCTACGAGGGGCACGCCGGTCGCACTCGTGCCGACACGAAACCAGTACAGCATGGCGCGGGTGTTGGTGGAATCGGTGCGTACCACCGCTTGGCGAAACGATCGAATGCCCGTGCCATCCGACACGCCGGTCGGCCTGTCCAGCAGGATTTCGCGACGCAGAGCCATGGCATTGCCATCGGCAAAGAGTTTGCGCCGCGGGCCACGGCCGGCAAAGATGAGCCGGTCCACCTGCACGGTGTCCACGCCGCGCGTCCACGATTGCATCACGTGCCGGTCGGCGCCGAAGTATCGAGGCGCCCACGGTTTGGCTGGCACGGTGTCGCCGGGTACCAGCGGCGGGCGTTCTTCGGGGGCCAGCGCACTCCAGGCCGCACCAGCACGCAGCCCCACGACCTGTGCTGGCGACGGGTCGCGCGGCACGCGCTCAAGGGCGGTGAGCCCGAGCGGCCCGACCACGGCCAGCCCGGAGAATCCGACGGCAGCCAGCAGGAGGTTCGGACCGGCGGCCGGTCGGCCCAGCGGCAGATAGTCGGCGGCGCCGAGCGATGAAGGTGCCGCGGCAGG
>JAJTGR010000051.1 GCA_021299375.1 Gemmatimonadota bacterium | reverse complement strand
GAGCGGGTTCCCGCGGCTCGTCGTTCGCGGTACTGAAGTGATCGCCGCCTGGACGTCCGTCCAGCCGGTGCTGCAGGTGCATGTGGCCCGTATTTCCCTTTCTCCGACTCCGACTCCATGACGTTCGTGATTCCGCGCCACCTCGGCGCCCCCCTGCTGCTCGCCGCGGCCCTGTCGTCGCCGTTCACCGCCGACGCGCAGGATGCGGCGAAGACGCAGTCCGTGCCCGCCAATGCCGGCGTGAACAGCGCGCCGCTCCCGCTCAAGCACACGCCCAAGCCCACGAGCGGCGCCATCACGTCGCAGGACCTGATGACCCGCCTGTACATCTTTGCCGACGACTCGCTGATGGGGCGCGACGTGGGCACCGAGGGGCACTTCAAGGCCACCGCGTATCTCGCCGCCGAGGCGAAGCGCATGGGCCTCAAGCCGGCGGGGGACAGTGGGACGTACTTCCAGACGCTTCCGATGGCGCAGCGCACCGTCGATCGCCTGTCGTCGTTCGTGGCGGGAGGCATCAGTGTGCGCCTTGGCGAAGGTGGCTGGGCAATCTCCGGTACCGAGAACATCACCATCACCGATGGCGAAGCTGTGTACGCTGGGCCGGTCGCCGCTGAGGCGCCGTCGCTTCCGGCCGATCAGGTCAAGGGCCGCGTCATTGCCTATGCGGTCACGTCGCGGGAAGGCTACGAAATCGCCCGAACCGGCAGGATCGTGCGCCCCGAAGGTTCGGCGGGCGTGTTGCTGCTCTTGTCTCCACGGGCCCGCGGGATTCTGGCGTCCCTGCTTGCCAGTCAGCTCGATGTGTTTGACCCTAGCGGGGCGATCGACGGCCGTCTGTGGGTTGCCGACAGCACGACCATCGCGCTCTTCGGGAAGTCGCTTGGCGACCTCACCCCGGGAGCCGTGAGCGGCAAGCTCAATGTAAAGGCGCTCGTGGAGCTGAAGCGCCCCGCCTTCCCCGCCCGCAACGTGGTCGCCATCCTCCCCGGCAGCGATCCCAGGCTGCGTAACCAGTACGTGGCCATCGGGGCCCACAGTGACCACGTAGGGCTGGAGCGGCGGGCCTTCGATCACGATTCCATCCTCGTGTTCAACCGCATCGTGCGCCCCGGCGGCGCCGAGGATCAGGGCAAGTTCGGCACCCCCGAGCAGTTCGCGCAGATCAACGCCGAGCTGGCCGAGATGCGCAAGACGAGCGCCACACGCGCCGACTCGATCTTCAACGGGGCCGACGACGACGGCTCGGGCTCGGTGGCCGTACAGGAAATCGCCGAACATCTCGCGTCGCTCAAGACCAAGCCCAAGCGCTCCACGCTGTTCGTGTGGCACGCCGGCGAGGAAAAGGGGCTCTGGGGCTCGGCCTACTACACCGAGCACCCCACGGTGCCGCGCGACAGCATCGTGGCCCAGCTCAACATGGACATGGTGGGGCGCGGCAGCGCCACCGACCAGACGGGCATGACCGCCGACGGCAAGGAGCTGCGCGGTGGCCCGGACTACCTGCAGCTGGTGGGATCGCGGAGACTGTCCACGGAACTCGGTGACCTGGTGGAGTCGGTGAACACCGGCAAGAAGCACAACTTCTCGTTCGACTACGCCATGGATGCCAACGGGCACCCGATGAACATCTACTGCCGCAGCGACCACTACGAGTATGCCAAATGGGGCGTACCGGTGACGTTCTTCACCACCGGCGGCCACTCGGCCTACCACCAGCTGACCGACGAGCCGCAGTACATCAACTACCCGCACATGCAGCGCGTCGCGCGTCTGGTGGCGGACATCGCCCTGGAGCTGGGCAACCGGGCGACCCGCCCGGTGGTGGACCAGCCGAAGCTCGACCCGCGGGGGAGCTGCAAGCAGTAAACGGCCGGTGGTCGGCACCCAACAGCGAGCTCGGCAATTGCCCGCATGAAACGGCGGCCTTCCCCGGAGGAGGCCGCCGTTTCCTGTCCCATGACGGTACCTGACGGGCTGTTCGGTGACTATCCTTTTCGGCTGTCCTCCCCCCGGCGTCCGGTCCCCACTCCGCGTGGCCAGCCCGGCGTCCTGTTGTTCCCTCCATCCACATCGACATGCTCGACAACCTCCCGCTGCTGGCCCTTGGCGCGGGCGTCGTCGGTCTCATCGCGACGTTCGTGACCTTTGCGGGCATCAAGCGCCAGGCAGCCGGCACGCAGGCCATGCAGGATCTGGCCGGCGAAATCCATGTGGGCGCCATGGCCTTCCTCAAGGCCGAGTACGTGGTGCTCCTGCCCTTCCTGCTGCTGGTCGCCGGCCTGCTGAGCTGGGCGATCGGCGTCAAGACCGGCGTCTCGTACATTATTGGCGGCCTGCTGTCGATTGCCGCCGGCTGGATCGGCATGCAGGGTGCCACAGCCGCCAACGTGCGCACGGCCGAAGCGGCCCGTTCGAGCGGCCAGGCGGCCGCGCTGCGTGTCGCCTTCGGCGGCGGCTCGATCATGGGCCTCGCCGTGGCCTCGCTGGGGCTTGGCGGCATCGCGCTGGTGATGGCATTCCTCGCCGGCGGCGAGATGACCAGCGACGCCAAGATGTTCTCCGAGATCATCTCCGGCTTCGCGATGGGCGCGTCGTCCATCGCGCTCTTCGCGCGCGTGGGCGGCGGTATCTACACCAAGGCGGCCGACGTGGGCGCCGACCTGGTGGGCAAGGTCGAGGCGGGCATCCCCGAAGACGACCCGCGCAACCCTGCCACCATCGCCGACAACGTTGGTGACAACGTGGGTGACGTGGCCGGCCTCGGCGCCGACATCTTCGAGAGCTACGTAGGCGGCATCATCGCCACGATCGCCCTCGCAGCCACCTCCACGCTGATCCCCGACGCCGCAGCCCGCATGAACGCCATGCTGCTGCCGGTGGCGTACACGGGCGCCGGCCTGGTGGCCTCGCTCATCGGCATCTTCATGATGCGCATTCTGGCCAAGGGCGATCCGGCGCAGGCCCTGCGCCTGGTGACGTTCATCGCCGCCGGCCTGTTCCTCGGCTTTGCGTGGTTCCTCACCTCCATGTTCCCGCTGAATATGACCAATGAGGCGGGCGAGGCCATGTCGGTCATGGGACCGTTCTGGTCGGTGCTGGCGGGTACGGTTTCAGGCATCGCGATCGGCCTGGTGACCGAGTACTACACGGCGGCGGGCCCGGTCATCCGTATTGCCGAGTCGTCGAAGACGGGTCCGGCCACGAACATCATCGCTGGCCTCGCGGTGGGCATGGAGAGCTGCATCGTGCCGGTGCTGCTCATCTGCGGCGCGATCTGGGTGTCGTTCACCTCGGCCGGCCTGTACGGCATCGCCATCGCCTCGGTGGGCATGCTCGCCACGGTGGGGGTGACGATGTCGGTCGACGCCTACGGCCCGATCTCGGACAACGCCGGTGGCATCGCCGAGATGAGCCACCTGGGCAAGGAGGTCCGCAAGATCACCGACGGCCTCGATGCGCTCGGCAACACCACGGCGGCCATCGGCAAGGGCTTCGCGATCGGCTCGGCGGCCCTCACGGCGCTGGCGCTCTTCTCGGCCTACGCGTCGGCGGTGAACCTCACGGTGCTGAACCTGGTCGACCCAATGGTCGTGATCGGCCTCTTCGTGGGCGGCGTGATGCCGTTTTTCGTGGGCGCCCAGACGATGACGGCGGTGGGCCGCGCCGCGCAGGGCATGGTGGAAGAAGTGCGCCGCCAGTTCCGCGAGATTCCGGGGCTGCTCGAGGGTAAGCCCGGCGTCAAGCCGGACTCGGCCCGCTGCGTCGCCATCTCCACCAAGGCGGCCATCCGCGAGATGATCCTCCCGGGCGTGGTGGCGGTGCTGCTGCCGGTGCTCGTGGGCAAGTTCCTCGGCGTGAAGGCGCTGGGCGGTCTGCTGGCGGGTGCCACCGTGACCGGCGTGATGATGGCGCTGTTCATGGCCAACGCCGGTGGCGCGTGGGACAACGCCAAGAAGGCGATCGAAGGCGGCATCATGGGCGGCAAGGGCTCGGATCCGCACAAGGCCGCTGTCGTGGGCGACACGGTCGGTGACCCGTTCAAGGACACGAGCGGCCCGGCCATGAACATCCTCATCAAGCTGATGAGCGTGGTCAGCCTCGTGCTGGCGCCGTGGTTCCTGCGGTGAACTGAACGCTGCCCGGTTACGGGTTACGCGTCGGGGGTCGCCCCCGACGCGCACGGTCGTCGGTGCTTCGGCATCGGCGACCGTGGTCATTTCGGGCCAGGGCCTGTTCCTCGTGCCCCATTGTGTCCGTACGCTGCCGGTGTTGCTCCGGTGTTACTTGGCGGAATCTGCCATTTCCGCGGCCTGCTACATTTCGCCGCACTGTTCGCAGACCACTCCCGACCGGGATCCGCCTGTACCATGGCCCCGGCCCGTCCATATTCGCACCGCGTCCATGCTCCGTCTCGGTATCGTCGGCCTTCCCAATGTCGGCAAGTCCACGCTGTTCAATGCGCTTACGGCCGCCAAGGCCGAAGCCGCGAACTACCCCTTCTGCACCGTCGAGCCGAATGTCGGCATGGTCGAGGTCCCCGACCCGCGGCTCGACAAGCTGGCGGAGCTCGTGCAGCCCAAGCGCACGGTGCCGGCGGTCGTGCAGTTCGTGGACATCGCCGGGCTGGTGAAGGGTGCGTCGCAGGGTGAGGGGCTGGGCAACAAGTTCCTGCAGAACATTCGTGAGACCGATGCCATCGTCCATGTCATCCGCTGCTTTGCCGACGACGACGTGACGCACGTGATGGGGCAGCCCGACCCGGCGCGCGACAAGGAGATCATCGAACTCGAGCTCGCGCTGTCCGATCTCGGCCAGGTGGAGAAGCGCCTCGACAAGGCACGCCGCGCCGCCAAGGCCGCCGACAAGGACGCGCTGGCCGAACTGCCGGCGCTGGAGGCCGCCAATGCCGCGCTCTCGGAGGGCAAGCCACTCTGGCGCGCCGGGCTCACGGCAG
This sequence comes from Gemmatimonadota bacterium, assembly GCA_021299375.1. GTDB lineage: Bacteria > Gemmatimonadota > Gemmatimonadetes > Gemmatimonadales > Gemmatimonadaceae > Gemmatimonas. The sequence continues at coordinate 66,061 of JAJTGR010000051.1, read as the reverse complement.
AGCAGTTCGCGGCGCTGGCCGGGCTGCAGCTGCTGACGGCCAAACCGGTGCTCTACGCCGCCAACGTCACCGACGCCGAACTTGCCGGCGAGGAAGGACCGTATCTCAAGGCGCTGCGCGCCGCGGTGGCGGCCAGCGGCGAACACGCCGAGATCGTGCCCTTCTCGGCGAAGATCGAGGCCGAACTGGCCGAGCTGTCCGCCGAGGAGCGCGTGGAGTTTCTGGCCTCGCTCGGCATCGAGACCGCGGGCCTCGACCGGCTCATCCGCGCAGGATACTCGCTGCTCGGTCTCGAGACCTACTTCACCGCCGGCGAGCAGGAAGTCCGGGCGTGGACGATCCACCGGGGTGACACCGCGCCCAAGGCGGCCGGCGTGATCCACACCGACTTCGAGAAGGGCTTCATCCGCGCCGAAACGGTGGCGTACACCGACTTCGTCACCCACGGCGGATGGAAGACCGCACGCGAGAAAGGCGCCGTACGCTCCGAGGGCAAGGAGTACGTGGTGCAGGACGGCGACGTGCTGCTGTTCCGCTTCAACGTCTGATCGGCGGGTAGTGAGGCCACCGACCTTTTTCGCGGGTCCGGGGTATCAGGCGCGCATGGTGCGCATGCTTCCCGTCCTCGGCGCGTTGGTCCTTTCGTCACCGGCAGCCTTGCGGCCCGTTTGGGCGCAGGCCTTGGCGTCGGGACAGGAGGTGGCCACGCCGCGCCTTCCGGCCAACGCCGCCGCGGTGCCCTTCGCGCCCGGGGAGCGGCTCGACTACGAGGTGCGGTTCGGGTCGCTCAAGGTTGGCAATGGCAGCATGGAGGTCAGGGAGATCGCTGATGTCCGAGGCCTGCCGACCTGGCACACCGTGTTCACCATCCGGGGCGGCATCCCACTGTATCGGGTGAACGACGTCTATGAATCCTGGTTCGACGTCGTGACGCTGAACTCGCTGCGCTACCATCAGGACGTCGATGAGGGAAGCTATGAGCGCCGGCGGCGTTACGAGATTTTCCCGGAGCGTGGCATGATGCGGGAGGGCGATCAGCCCGAAGAGCCGACCGTCGCGAACCCGCTGGACGAAGGGTCGTTTCTGTACTTCGTGCGCACGCTACCTCTCGAGGTCGGACGCACGTACGAGTATTCCCGCTATTTCAAGGCGCAGGGCAACCCTGTGCGCATCCGCGTGCTGCGCCGGGATACGGTAACCGTGCCGGCCGGCACCTTCGCGACCGTGGTGCTCCAGCCGACGTTCCAGACAAAGGGCATCTTCAGCCAGAACGGCAAGGCGGAAGTCTGGATCACCGACGATGCCCGTCGGATGATGGTGCAGATGAAGTCGAAGCTCAGCTTCGGCTCGCTCAACCTCTATCTCCGCGCCGCCACGGGCACCCGGGAGCCCTTCCGATCAGGGGTCGGCCGATAGCGGCTCGGCGCAACGCGGATCTTCATGGCGTGGCGCGTTGACCAGCGTGCTGACGCGATAGGCGGCCATTGGCCCGTCGTAGGGGCGCACGAGGCGTTGCACCGTCGCCGGTGGCGTGTGGGGGTCCAGCCACGCCGCGTACGCCCGCGGATGCAGGATGACCGGCATGCGATCGTGGATCGGGGCCATGGTGTCGTTGGCGTCGGTGGTGAGGATGCAGCAGGAGCGCAGCGGTTCCGCCAGCGGGTCGTCCTTGGGCTGCCAGCGTTCCCAGAGCGCGGCCATACAGAAGGGGTCCTCGTCGGGAAGACGGATACACCACGGCTGCTTGGCCTTCTGTCCGGCGACGACCTGCCACTCGTAGAACAGGTCGGCCGGCAGGAGTCCACGCCGCTGCTTGAAGGCTGCCCGAAAGGCCGGTTTGGTGGCGGCCGTTTCGCCGCGGGCATTCACGAGGCGGTTGCCGATGGCCGGGTCGTCGGCCCAGAATGGGATGAGCCCCCACCGGGCCATCACGGCGGCGCGCTGACCATGGTCCTGCAGCACCAGCGGGACCGCCTGGGACGGCGCCACGTTGTAGCGGGCGCTGATGTGGGGAAGGGCCACGCCAAGCGGGAGGGTGGCCAAGCGGGCCGGATGGCCGAAACCGTAGCGTCCGCACATGCCGGGAGTCTAGGGTGCACGGCGCAGGGCCGTGAGGGGCACGGGGACGTCCTTCCCTTCAGCCCGGGACCAGGCTAGGCTTCAAGGCTCATCCGGAATCGATGCGATTCCGTCTACCCTCCGCCCGCGGCTCGGCACTGCGGGTGGCACCCAGACCACAGGGAGGATTGCCGAGTGGCAAAGCTCAAGATCCGCCGCAACCCGACGCGGCGGTACGAAGCCGTGTACATCTTCGACAGTGCGCTCGAAGATGCGGCCATTGCTGAGAAGCTCGAGAAGCTGCAGGGCCTGCTCAACCTCGCCGAACCGGCAGAGATGGAGCACTGGGGCCGTCGCCAGCTCGCGTACAAGATCGGTCGTCACGAGTCGGGCTACTATGTCATCAGCCACTTCACGACCGCGCCGGCCGCGCTCCCGGAGTACGAGCGTGCGCTCAAGCTCGACGACGGGGTCGTGCGGTACCTGGTGACGCTGCATGAGCACGAGCTCGGCGCGCCCAAGCTGAGTGATGAAGAGCTCGCCTCGCGCCGCCGCGCGAGCGACGATGACGACGACGACGAGGAGTAACCCATGCGCCGCCAGAAGAAGCCCTGCCCGATCACGGAAGCGGGCATCCGCTATGTCGATTACAAGGACGATCGCCTCCTTGCCCGCTTCATCACGGACTACGGCAAGATCCTGCCAAGCCGCCTGAGCGGCGCGGATGCGCGCCATCAGCGTCAGCTGTCGAAGGCCGTCAAGAAGGCCCGTTACCTGGCGCTGCTGCCCTACGTGAAGGGGCAGACGGCCTGACGATGGACGGAGTGGTCGCGTCGGGTCCCGCCGCGACTGCTCCTCGCGAGCGCGGGTGGCGGTGGTTCGTGCTGGCCCTGGTGCTGATGGTGCTCGTGACCTCGGCGCCGGCGTGGCCGCCGCCGTTGGCGCTGTTGGCTGGGGCCATTCGGCTGCTCTTGCCGGTCGAGCAGTTTGCGCTGCTCGTGTTGGTGGCGATCGCCTCCTGCGGCATCGTGGGGTGGTGGTCCGGTGGTCGGCTGCTGATGGGGCTGGTGTGGGTCGCCGCCGCCGCGTACGTGGTGTGGCGCGTTCCTTTGCCCCTCACGGGCTACGGTGCCTTCCTGCGGGGGTGGGCGGTGACGGTTGGCGCGGCCTTCGGGTTGGTCTGCCTGGCGTCACCATCCCGACCGTTTCTGAGTCGTGGCCTCGCGGCGATCGCACTGGCGGGGGGGGTGACGCTGGTGGGGTTCGCAACCCGGGCGGTCGACGGTGCCAGCGCCTCCGCCGCCGCCGAGCAGATGCTCTCCCGGGAGTATCAGCAGCGGTTGGGCGCGGCACTCGACGCGTGGCGCAGCCGGTCGACGTCCACCACCTGGCGCGAGTTCTCGCGGCGGGTGCCTGAGGCGATGGACCGGGCCAACCGGCTGGAGGCGGTGCTCGTTGCGCTCGGGGAACCGGTGACGGCGTCGGACGCCGTCGGCGGCTCGCGGGCCGGCCCGCTGGTCCGGCTGGCACCGGCACTGCTGGCACTGGAGTCGCTGGCGGCGCTGGCCCTGGGCTGGGCGGCCTACCACCGCCTCACCCGGTCGCGCATCGGTCCCCCGCTGGGGGCGCTGCGGGACCTGCGGTTCAACGATCAGTGTGTCTGGGGATTGGTGGTCGGTATCACGGTGCTTCTGCTTCCGACGCTGGTGGAGTGGCGCACGGTCGGCCTCAATCTCCTGTGCTTCTTCGGGACGCTGTACGCCCTCCGGGGTGCCGGTGTCCTGACGTGGTGGGTTCCCGACCGGATCGCCGGCTGGGCCCTACTCGCGCTGCTGGTGCTGGTCCCGATCCTCGGGCCGATGTGGGTGCTGGTCACCGTGCTGGCGATCACGTTCTCACTGGGGTTGGGGGACACATGGCGCGACTTTCGGGCGGGCGCTGCACCGCGCCGGCCGTCGTCGCCCTGAGGGGCCGTCGTCGCTTCATTCGCTTGTGGTTCCCGTTTCGTCTCTTTCACCGGTTCGACCCGGAGTTCCCATGGAAGTCATTCTCCGCAACGCCGTCGACAAGCTCGGACATCCTGGTGACATCGTCTCCGTGTCGCCGGGTTACGCCCGCAACTTCCTCCTCCCCCGCGGCATGGCCTACGAGGCCACGCCGGGCAACCTGAAGCGCATTGCCCAGGAGAAGAGCCGCCTGGAGGCCATCGAGGCCGAAAAGGTGGCGGCCGCCAAGGCGATCGCCGACAAGCTGGCCGAGGTGTCGGTGACGTTCGCCGCCCGCGTCGGCGAAGAGGGCAAGCTGTTCGGTTCCGTGACCACGGCCGACATCGCCCACCAGCTCGAGGCGCAGGGCTTCAAGATCGAGAAGCGACAGATCGAGCTGAACGAGCCGATCAAGACGCTCGGCGTGTACCGCGTCGGTGTGCGCCTGCACGCCGACGTGCACCCCGAGATCAAGGTGTGGGTGATCAAGCAGTAAGCCTGCCCCGCGTCGGTGCGACGAGGGGAGTCCGAACCCGGGCTCCCCTCGTTCTTTTTTAGCCATTTGGCATGGTTCCCGCGCCCCCCCCCTGTCCTACCCGGCGGACGCAGCGCAACCTTCCTCCAGACGACGGGGTACCGTGCCGTACCGCCCCGTCGCATCGCTCTCACTCCCTACGTACATGGCAGAACGCGCCCCGAGTCCCGGAGAACCCATCGCCCGCCGCGCCGCGGCGCTGGCGAGCGACCTCAAGGCCACGGACATCGTGGTCCTCGACCTCCGGGGCGTGACGGATATGACCGACTTCTTTGTTATCGCGTCAGGGACCTCGGACACGCATGTGCGGGCCGTCGCGGAGCACATCCAGGCAGGGTTGAAGGCACGTGGCGTGTCTACCACCATGACCGAAGGCCTTACCCAGGGCCGATGGGCCTTGCTGGACTATGCCGATTGCGTGATTCACGTGTTCCATCCGACGTTACGGCAGTTCTACCAACTCGAGCGGCTGTGGAGCGACGCCACGCCGGTCGCCTTGAACAGCGAAGTCACGCAGGGAGCGGGATAACATGGCACAGGCGCAGCGGTGGGTTCGTTGGGGAGTGGCCCTCTCGATGGCGATGTCCGCGGGCGCAGTCACCGTGCCCGTCTCACCGCTGCACGCGCAGGGCTATTTCGGGCAGAATCAGGTCCAGTATGACCGCCTCAACTGGCGGGTCATCGAGACCGAGCACTTCCTGATTCACTACTACCCGCAGATCGCCGACGTGGCGCCGGATGCCGCGCGCATGGCAGAGCGGTCGTATGCGCGCCTGTCCCGCCTGATGGCGCATCAGTTCCGCGAGAAGAAGCCGGTGCTCATCTTCGGCTCCTCCGGCGACTTCGCACAAAGCAACGTGTTCGGCGATCTCGGCGAAGGGACCGGGGGTGTGACCGACCCGCTGCGTCAGCGCATGGCGCAGTTCTTCAGCGGTGACTGGGCGAGCTTCGAACACGTGCTGATGCACGAAATGGTGCACGTGTTCCAGTTCGACATCTTCTCGCGCGGGCGCGCGGGAGCGGGGCTGCAGAACCTCGCGATGGTGAACCCGCCGCTCTGGTTCATGGAGGGGCTTGCCGAGTACCTGTCGATCGGCCAGAACCACCCGTGGACGTCGGCCTGGGCTCGCGACGCCGTGGTGAACAACTCGCTGCCGTCCATCGCCCAGATGACGGAGCGCCCGGACAAGTACTTTCCCTATCGCTACGGCCTGTCGCTCTGGCAGTACGTCGGCACGCGGTGGGGCGACGAGGTGATCGGCGAAATCATGAACGCCGTGCCGAGCCTCGGGATCGACCGCGCATTCCGACGGGAGGTCGGCCTGTCGCTGGACGAGCTGAGCGGGGAGTGGAAGGCGGCGATGCAGGCCAAGTACCTCCCCACGGTGGCCGAGTTGCAGCGGCCGCGCAGTTTTGCCGAGCCGCTGCTCACCCAGACGCGTACGGGGGGCACCTCGGGACTGTTCGTGGCTCCCGCCCTGTCCAACGACGGCAAGTACGTAGCCTACATCGGCACCGGCAGTTTCCTGCGCGGCGAGGTGTACCCCGAGCTCTACCTGGCCGACGCGCGGACGGGCAAGCGTCTCAAGCGGCTGGTCAAGACGACCACCAATCCCGACTACGAGCAGCTGCGGTTCATCTACTCGCAGCCGGCGTTCTCGCCGAACGGTGACCTGCTGGCGTTCACTGGCCAGCGCGGTGGCCGTGACGTGCTGTACGTCATGGACATGAAGTCGCGACACGTCATCAAGGATTTCGACTTCGCGCTCGACCAGGTGCTGAGCCCCAGCTTCTCCCCCGACGGGCGCCGGATCGTGTTCAGCGGCATGCGACACGGCACGAGTGACCTCTACGTGGTGTCGATGGATGCGCCGGGGTACACGCAGCTCACCAAGGACACCTATGGCGACCTGCAGCCCCAGTGGTCGCCGGACGGCAGGACCATCGCCTTCGTGAGCGAGCGCGGCGACGACTTCGACATCGAGATCCTGAAGATCGGAAAGTGGAAGCTGGCGCTGTACGACCTGGAGACGCAGCAGGTGAGCGTGCTGCCTGGCCAGGGCGGGCGCACGAGCAATCCGCAGTGGGCGCCAGACAGCAGGTCGCTGGCGTACATCTCCGACCGTACCGGCACGGCCAACATCTTCCTGTACGACTTCGCGGACAAGGCGCACTACCAGCTGACCAACGTGCTGGGGGCGGTCACCGCGATTGCCGAACAGTCACCGGCCATGAGCTGGGCGCGCGATGCCGACGTGCTGGCGTTCGTGTACTACGAGAAGACCGACCACGCGATCTGGAAGATCACGAACCCGCGGGCGCTGAAGAACGCGCCGTTCCGTGATGCCGCCGTGGTGGCGCAGGCAGCAGTGACACCGGGCGCGGTGGTGCCGGTGACCCCGCCGGCGGTACTGGATCCCACGGCGCACCTGCGGCGCGCCACCGTACAGGACACCGCGGCGGCGCGGCAGTCGTTCTACCGACCGATCACGGGCGTAGTCGCGCGGGCCTCGGCCGAGCTGCCGGTGAGCGCGGCGGCCCGCATGGCCGAAACGGTCAGCGTCGACGCGCTGCTCGACAGCTTCGATTTCAACCTGCCGGACACCACGCGCTTCCAGGACACTCGCTATCGGGCCAAGCTGGTACCGGAGTACGTGGCCCAGCCCAGCATCGGCTTCCAGCAGGGCGGCTTTGGACAGGGCACCTACGGCGGCACGACGATCGTGCTCAGCGACCTGCTCGGCGACCGCCGTCTGGCGCTATCGGGCTCCATCAACGGGCAGCTGAGTGATGCGCAGGTCTTCGTGGGCTACACCAGCCTCGGGCGGCGCCTGCAGTACACCACCGGCGTCATCCAGCAGCCGCTGTACCTGATCTCGAACTTCACGGAGCTGCCGCAGGGCGGCGGGCAGTTCATTCAGTCGCAGGAAATCACGCGCCTCGTGGTGCGTCAGATGTTCGCGGCGAGTCTCTATCCGCTCAACCGATTCACGCGCTTCGAACTGGGCGCACGGTTCCAGAACGTCGACCAGCAGGTGTTCACCTTCAACCGGCTGGTGGATTACAGCTTCGGGTACGCCACCGGCTTCGAGCGTGGCCCCTCGCGCAATGTGGCCTCGGCGAACACGGTCACGCCCTATCTGGCGTGGGTCACCGACAACACGCTCTTCGGCTACACCGGCCCCATCACCGGCAAGCGGGCGCGCCTGTCGGTCGAGCCAAGCATCGGCACATGGCGGTGGACGGAGTACCTCATCGACGCCCGCTCATACATTCCGATCCTGTTCAACTACATCACCTTCGCCACGCGCCTGACGAGCAGCATGGCGGTGGGGCGTGACGAGCAGCGCTTCCCCAAGTGGATCGGTCGCCCCGACTTCGTGCGCGGCTACAACCGTGAAGACCTGGGGACGGTCGGGTGCTCCGGCCTGCCAAGCGACGATGGGTCGACGTGCAGCACGGCCGAACTGATCGGCAGCCGGGTGGCTTTTGCGAGCGCCGAACTGCGCTTCCCCATCATCCGGCGCTACGGCGCCCGGACGAACCTGCTGGGCGGGCTGCCGCCGATCGACGGCCTGTTTTTCTACGACGGGGGCGTGGCGTGGTCCAAGGGGCAGTCGGTGTCACTCACGCGCCCTGCCAACTACAACGTCGACCTGCAGCGGGCCCTGCTCACGAGCTACGGGTTCGGACTGCGCATGAACCTGTTCAACATCGCGATCATCCGGTGGGACTGGGCGGTGCCGAACAGCCGTCCTGGTGCCAGGGGCTTCGGGACGTGGTTCTTCGGGGCGAGCTACTAGGGCGGGCAGCCGGCTCCAGAGCGGGGTGAGGTGGTTTCCGTGGCGCCTGCGCGTGTGCCCCGTGGCCCGTGGCCCGTGAGTGCGGGCCCGACGGGTAACCACTCGCAGCCAGGAGCACCGCATGTTTCCCACCATGCGCCACGTCGTCACCGCCCTTGGGGTCTTGTCCGCAGCCGCCGCGACCGCGGCGCAGGCCCAAACGATCACTGGCATTACCGGCAACGGGCCGGGCGGGATCCTGGACACGGCTGATGGGGGAGGAATCTCGAACGTCTACGTCACGGCAGGGACGAACCCGACGACCGATGCATTCCTGTACAATGGCAATGCCCTCGGGTTCTTCCCGAACCAGAACCTGACGGCCGGCCTCTATACCTTCTACGCTCTGGGGGGTCGCCAATGTGTTCAAGCCAACGTCGGCGACCCAGAACATCTTCGTGAACCTGTTCGCTGGCAATGACAACAGCACCCCGGCGCTTTCTGCCCGGTACGGAACCGGCGCCGGATTCAGCAGCACTACAGGGCTGTTCGTATCGCCGCGCATCGAGAGTTTCGACATCGCTGCACCCGGCGCCGGCCTCTCCGCCATCCTCGGCGGCAAGCCGAAGTAATGGCCGCGGCTGGTCCACGGCGCGTCCTGGCCGAGCAGTCGGAGCAACGCTTCGTTGACGAGCGCCGTGGGTTGCAGCGTGTGATCGTCACGCTCGCGGCGCAGAAACAGCGACGCGAGCCGGTGCAGCTCGGCATACACGACCCGACCGGCGGCCTCGGCGGCAGCCGCGTCGCCCGCCTGGGCAGCGCGCGGCAGCTCGGTGAGCGATGGCTCATCCGACGGGGGGCTCATTTCGGCGGCGCCAGACATGTCGCTCGGCACGGGGTCATGGGGTGACTGTACCGAAAGATCGGGGGATTGCAGGGAGGCCGGCCGCCGGGAGTGGCCCCCCGGGGCGCAACCCCTCCCCGCCCCTGCCCTGCCCGGGTAGTTTTCGCGCGTGCGCACGCCCCTGCTGTCGGCGCTCGTGCTCCTCGCGTGCGGCGTTGCCGGCGGCTGTGCCGATCGCTCGTCCCGCCCCTCCGGAGCCGGTGCCCCTCCCGTCATTCCCGCCGGTCCCGACCCGATCGTGCTGCGCGTGCCGCGCGGCGGTGGGATCCTCACGGCTGTCCGGTATCCAGCGCTCGATTCCGTGGTCTGGAGGTCGAGCGGCCGGTTGCCGGCGCTGGCGCGTGTGCTGGCGTTCGGCGCCGAGGATGGGTATCTCGCGGCCGCGGACACGGCCGGCGCGCCCGTGCGGGTGGACCTCCGCGTGGGCACGGTGTCCGCCGCGCGCGGGGACACGGTGGTGGCGGTGTCCTCCGCCGACGGCGGCGCCATTTACGCGCTCACGGCGTCCGGGGAGCTCACGCGCTACACGCCGAGCGGCGGCGATTGGCGCTTCCGGCCGGCACTCCCGGCCCACGCGCTCTATGCGCAGCAGGACGGTTCACTCATCGTGGCCGGCGCCTCGGGTGATCGCGCCCTGGTGTGGCGTGTCCGCCCGCCCAACCAGTCGGTGGCCGATTCGCTCTCCTTCGAGATTGACGGCGCGCCCGCCACCCTGCGCGGCTCGCTTGAGCGGACCGCCGGCGCCCTGGGGGACCGCGTGTTCTTCGGCGCGAATGAGGAGGTGGTGGTGGTGCGCTCGCGTGACCTCACCAAGGCCCTGCAGCTCGACCTGGGTGATCCGGTGCAGGCCATCGCGGCGACCCCCAGTGGCGACCGCCTCTTCGTTGCGCTCGAGCGAGACGCCGCGCTGCGCATCGTGGACCGATTCGACGAGGCGGAGAAGGGCTCCATCGACCTGCCCGGGCCCGCCCGCGCCCTGCGGATGGACCCCATGGGTCGCGTGCTGCTGGCGCGCGGTGGCGGCGACTCGGTCTACGTGGTGAGCCTGGCCAGCGATGCGGTGATCGGCGTGGTGCGTAGCGCCTGGCGTGGCGACCTGCCGCTGGTGCTCCCGGACGCGGCCATTGCGACGGCTCGCGGCGACGACGTGGTCTTCGCCCACCCGACCACGCTGGCCGACATGCGCACCGTGGCGGGCGGCGCGCGCGACGTGTGGCACACGCTCCGTTGGAACGGGTTCCGCCCGCGGGCGGCCGGACTCGATCAGCCGGTGCAGTTCCGCACCAGTGCGCCGCGCGACAGTGCCGATTTCACCGTGACGCCGAACGACACGGTGCGCCCCGCGACCGTCGCGGACAGCGCCGGCAGCGCCATCGGGCAGTTCACGGTGGCCTTCGCGGCGGTGCTCGACGAGCCGCAGGCGCGCAGCGTGGCCGGCCGCATCCGCGTGGACGGGCAGGTCCCGCGCATCACGACGTCCGAACGCGGCGGCAAGACGCTGTTCCGCGTGGTCCTCGGGCCCTACCCCACCCGCGCCGAAGCGGAGCGCGTGGGCAAGGCTTCGGGACAGAGCTACTGGATATTCGAGGGAGCCCCGTGACCACCCCAGGCATCGTGCCCAATTCGTGGGAAGTCGAAGGTCGTCGCCTCGCGCCACTGCTCGACGGTGTCGACGCGGTCGTCATCGCCGGCAACGATCCGGCGGCGGCGGCGTCCGCCGCCATCGGGGTGGCACGGATGCAGGGACAACGACGTCGGGTTGCGGTTGCCGACCTGGTCGGCGAGGCTCCGGCCATCGAGGCGCTGCTCACCGGGGATGATCCGCACGGTATCGCCGACAGCTTCTTGTATGGCGTGTCGCTGAACAAGATCGCGCGTCCGATGCGCGAGGCTGACAACGTGTTCCTGATGCCCAGCGGCACCGAGCCGGTGGACCATGAAGGCGTCTACGCCAATGAGCGGTGGCGGCGCCTCGCGGCGGGCTTTCACCAGGTGGGCGCCTTGCTGATCGTGGTCGCGCGACCCTCGGTCCCGGGTTTTGCCCAGTTGTGCGCGCACCTCGGCTCGCTGATGCCGGTCGGCGACACGACCTTTCCCATGCCAGGGGGCGTTCCGTTGATCGCGCCGCCCGCGGCGCCGCCTCCACCGGCGGAGCCCACCACAACCCCGACGAGCAACACCGCGCGTCGCGCGCGCGAGGCGGCCCAGCAGGACGAGACCGGACGCCGCTCCAAGCTGCTGGCGGTGGTGCTGGTGCTCGGTGCGATCGCCATCGCCGTCGGCGCCATGTGGCCGCAGATCCTCACGCGCCTCCCAGCCCCGATCGCGGCGCTGCTCGAACGCCCGCCCGCCGATACGGCAGCGCTGGTGGTCCCCCCCACGCCCATGGACACGACGCCGGTGCGCGACACCGCGGTCGCCGACTCGACTGCGACGCCGGCGGGCGGTGCGACAACGCGCGGTGACAGCGCCGTGGCCACCGCCGCGAGGGAGCCGCTGACGGTGGACAATCCTGCCGACTCGACCGTGGCGGCACGCTTCGCCGTGTACTTCGCCACCGCCAACACGCGCGCGGCGGCCATGCCCGATGCGCGCGTTCGCGCCCTCGAGGCGGTCGCGCTGTCCCCGGTGCTGGATGGCACCGAACGATGGTTCCGGGTAACCGTCGGCGCATCCGCGTCGCGACCCGAGGCCGAAGCGCTGCTGAGCAAGCTGCGGGCCGAGAAGCTGATCGGCGCCGGCAGTATTGTGTCAGTGCCGTTCGCGCTGCGCCTCGAGTCGAAGGTGACGGCCCCGATGGTCAAGGCGCGCCTCGACGCGCTGGCCACTCGTGGCATTCTGGGGTACGCGCTGCGTCAATCGGATGGCAGCGCGACCATCTACACCGGCGCGTTCGAGTCGCCGGCGCAGGCGACGGCGCTTGCGGATTCCTTGCGCGTCGTTGGCGTCGCGCCAGTGCTGGCATACCGTACGGGGAGAGCGTTCTAGTGCGTCTGACGAAGCTCGAGGTGCATGGCTTCAAGGCCTTTGCTGATCATCTGGAGTTCAAGTTCGAGAAGGGCGTGACGGCCATCGTCGGCCCAAACGGCTCCGGCAAGTCGAACGTCTCCGATGCCGTACGGTGGGTGCTCGGTGAGCAGCGCGCGCGCGCCATGCGCGGCGCGAAGATGGAGGACGTGATCTTCCATGGCTCGTCGGCCCGCAAGCCGGTCAACATGGCCGAAGTCTCGCTTCACTTCGACAACACCGAAGGCGAGCTGCCCATCCCGTTCAAGGAAGTCGTGATCACACGGCGCCTGCTGCGCTCGGGGGAGAGTGAGTACCTGCTCAACCGCGCACCGTGTCGCCTCCGCGATATCCAGGACCTCATGCGCGGCACGGGCCTTGGCGCCGATTCGGGTGTGGTCATCGAAAGCAAGATGATCGATGCCCTGCTCTCCGACCGCCCCGACGAGCGACGCGAGCTGTTCGAAGAAGCGGCCGGCGTGGGGCTCTATCGCGACCGCCGGCGCAGCGCCGAGCGGCGGCTCGAAGAAACCACCACCGATCTTGGTCGCCTCGACGACCTGATCACCGAGGTGCAGAGTCAGGTGCGTTCCCTCGCACGCCAGCGTCGCCGCGCCGAACGGCACGCCGAGCTGATGGCGCGGCGCTTCGCGGTGGAGATTTCACTGGCCACACGCGAGATGGTGGCGTGGAAAGACGAGCTCGAAGCGCTCGACGGCCGTCTGGCCGAACTGCAGGGCGAGGTACCCGGGGCCGACGAGCTGATCGCCCGGGCCGAGGCGGACCGTGAGGCAGCCCACGCCGCTCGCGCCACGGCGGAGGCGCGTCGCATCGAACTCGCTCGGCTGGCGAGTGAGCAACGCGACCGCACCAGGAACCTGGAGCGCGAGCTCGCCGTCTCGGAAGAGCGGCAGCGCAGTACCACGCTGCGCAAGCAGCGCGCGGAGGAGGAGCGGCGCGAGAACGAGGCGTTCGGGCGCCGACTGCGCGAGGATCGCGAACGCGCCATCACCGATCGCTCGACGTTGGAACAGGAGCTGGCCGATGCCGGCGAGGCCCTGCAACAGCGCTTGGCCGCCGAACAGGGGGCGCGCGAGGGCGTACAGCGGGCCCGCGCCGTGCTCGACCAGCTCGAGCGTCAGGTGCGTGAGCATCGCGATCAGGCCCGGCGGCTCGAACTCGACCGGGATGGGGCCGCCCGTGAACTCGCCGACACGCAGCAGCGGCGTGAGGCGCTGGAGGTGGAACGGCAGACCCTGTCGGACGCGCTCAGCACCATCGAGCGCGACCTGCAGGCCGCGCGGGAGCAGGTCCAGCGTACCGAGGAGGCCGCGCTCGAGGCCCTGCACGATCTCGAAGGCGCCCGCGTGGCGGCCGCGGCGGCACGCACGGCCGACGCCGAGGCGCGGGCGATGCTGGCCAGCGCCGTGGAGTTGCGCACGAACCTCGAGGGCAAGATGAACGCGCTCGCCGCGCTCGAGCGGGAGCGCGTGGGGCTCGCCCCGTCAGCGGCCAAGCTCTTGAAGGAACGGGAACGCTTCGGAGAGGGCGCCGTGCTCGGGCCGCTCACGGACTTCGTCTCGGCGGATGGCGACTCGGCAAAGCTCGTGGAGCGCTACCTCGGCGCCACGATGCACGCGATCGTGGTGCGCGATGGCGAGGCGGCCGTACAGGTGCGGAAGTGGCACGCCAGTGCGCAGCCCGGTCCCTTGCTGCTGTTGCCGTTGGACGTCGTGCTGGATGCGACAGCTGAGGCGCAGGCGCTGGCGACCAGCGTCGAGGCGTCGGGCCCGGCGTCGCAGTGGGTGCGCGCGTTGCTGGGCAAGGTGCGGGCGCTCGACGGCGGGGATGCGTTCGTGGACGAGCGGGGCGCCGTGTATCTGCCAGGCACGGCCGGTGGCCCCGGTCCGCTGCAGCGGCGCGCCGAGCTCACGCGCCTCGAGAGCGACCTCGCGGCGGCCGCTGCCCGCCGTGACGACGCGGCGCTCGCGGCCGAGGCAGCGCGTCTCGCGCTGGGCGAGGCGGAACGCGCGCAGCAGCTGGCCGTGGAAGCCAACAATCGCGCCCAGCAGGAGTCGCGACGGGCGCTCGAAGTGCAGACCGAAGTGGAGCGGCGTCGCGAGCGCGCCGAGCGCGAGTTGGGGCAGTCGAGCGCGCTGGCCGAGCGGCTCGTGACGCGCCTGGCGGAGCTGGCGCAGCGCACCGAGCAGCTCGCGCAGCAGGCCGAGGCGCTGTACGCGCGGGCGGGCGAAGCCGACTCGGATATCGCCACCGCGCGCGAGGCGCTCTCGCTCGCCGAGCGCGACCAGGAGCAGGCGCGCGAAGGTCGCGCCACTTGGCAGGTGGCGCAAGCGCAGGCGCAGGCGCGCCTGTCGGTCGCCGTCGATCGCGAAAAGCGCCTGCTGGAGGAGGACAGCACCGCCGCCGCCCGCCTCGAGTCGCTGGCGAACGAGCTGTCGACGCTGTCGGAGGCCGATCAGCATCTGGCCCAGCAGCTCGCTCAGTGGCGCGCCGAGTTGGACACGCAGCAGAAGACCCTGGCCGACGCCGAAGGGCGCCTGTCCGCCGCCGAGTCGGCCGTGGCCGCTGCGACGGCGGCGTCGGATACCTGCGAATCGGCGCTCGATGACGTACGCCGGCGCGCATCGGCGCTGGGTGAGCAGTTGCATGGTGCGCAGCTGCGACACACGGAGTTGTCCGGACGACGTGAAGCCATCCGGCAGCGGCTCGAAACCGAATGGCGTCGGTCGCTGGACGACCTGCTGGCCGGGTTCGAGGAGCTCGACCTCCCCACCGAGGAGCTGCGCACCGAGGCCCAGACACTCCGCGCGTCGCTCGACGAACTCGGTCCGGTCAATCCGCTCGCCATCGAAGAGCACGAGGAAGAGCAGCGCCGGCTGGAGTTCCTCACCGGGCAGCGAAACGACCTGGTGTCGGCCAAGCAGTCGCTGCACCAGGCCATCCGGGAAATCGACAGCACGGCGCGTGAGCTGTTCCTGGCGACGTTCTCGCAGGTGCGCGAAAACTTCCGACAGATCTTCCTGCGCATGTTCGGCGGTGGCGAGTGCGACCTGCGGCTCGAGAACCCGGAGGCGCCGCTCGATTGCGACATCGAAGTGCATGCCTCGCCGCGCGGCAAGAAGACGCAGCGTATCCACCTGCTGTCCAGCGGTGAGCGGGCGCTGGTCGCCCTGTCGCTGCTGTTCGGCATCTTCCTCACCAAGCCCAGCCCTTTCTGCCTGATGGACGAAGTGGACGCGCCGCTCGACGATCAGAACATCGGCCGGTTCGTGAAGATGCTGAACGACTTCAAGTCGCGGACGCAGTTTATCGTGATCACCCACAATCCGCGCACCACGTCGGAAGCGGCCGACGCGGTGTACGGCGTCACGATGCAGGAACCCGGCGTGTCCAGTATCGTGAGCGTCCGGCTGCGCAACGGGCCGGCCGTCGACGAGCCCCTGAGTGACACGGCCGAGATCGGCGCCGCCGAGCTCGGCGGCGCCGAGTCGGCAGACGCGGTGAACGACACGGAAGCCGAGCCGTCGCCCGCCTGATGCGTGTGTCATCCCGTCGGCTCCGGCGGGCGCTGGGGGCACTCCTGCTGCTTGCCGCCGGAGTCGCCCCTGCCGCGGTGCGGGCGCAGATCGTCGTGCTAGACGGGCCGACCGGCGTCGACTTGCCGAGTGCGACCCCGACGCTCCAGTTCCGGGCGAGTGGGCTCGGGCCGGCGCGCCCCCTCGAGGTGCGCATCCAGATCTCCACCACGCCGGATTTTGTCGGGCTCGTACTCGACAGCATCATCACCAGCACCGACACGGCCTTCACCGTGCAAGTCACGCGCCTGCTGCCAAGTGAGGGCGCGGTGTACTGGCGGGCCCGCGCCCGCGCGCTGGCCGGGCTGGTGTACGAGTCGGCCATCACCGGACCGCGGACCGTCCCACCGTGGCTGCAGCTCGTGACGCCCAATTCGCCGACCGGCAACAGCTTCGACCTGCGCCGCCCGCAGTTCGTCTGGCGGAGCGCCCGGGTGACGGCGGCAACGGGTCCGTGGCGTTACGATGTGGAACTGACGAGTGCCGGGCGCCCTGAGGTGGGCGTGTCCGGACTCAGCGATACCACCTTCCGTCCGACGATTGACCTGCAGGCCAACACGTCGTACCGCTGGAGTGTGCGCGCCTATCTGCGAAACGGCGAGTCGATCCGCGTGGGCAGCGCCGGGTCGTTCGTGATCACCGACCCGCCGCTCCCGACGACGACGCTGCTGTACCAGAACTTCCCGAATCCGTTTCCGTCGGAGAGCGCCTTCGCGACCTGCTTCTGGTTCGATGTCGGAGAAGCGGGGGCCACCGTGTCACTCGACGTGCTCGACCTACGCGGCAATCTGGTCAAGACGATTGTACCGGCCAGCGATGGGGTGCGGGACTTCGCCCCGGGTCGGTATGGGCGCGGGCTCGCCGGCAGTGCCAGCAACTGCGACAACCGCTTTGTCTGGGACGCCACGGCCAGCGATGGCCGCACGGTGGCGCCGGGCGTGTATCTCGCGCGATTCCGGGCGGGCGCCGCGGCGCCGACCTTTCGGCGCATCGTGTTCCTCGGCCGCTGACGGCGCGCGGGTCAGGTGAAGCTCACCACCATCGGCACCGGCACGGCGGCACCGCACCCCACGCGCGTCAGTGCCGCCCATCTCGTGGAGGCGGGTGGCGTCCGGCTGCTGCTCGACTGCGGCAGTGGCGCGGTGCACCGCATGGCGCAGCTGGGGGTGGCGTGGAGCGACATCACCCACGTGGCCCTCACCCACTTCCACGCCGATCACCTCGCCGATCTGCCATTACTGGTCATGGGGTGGCGCTGGGGGCAGCGGCCCGCGCGATCGGCGCCGGTGACGCTGTATGGCCCACCGGGAACCGGTGCGCTGCTGGAACGGATGGCGGCGGTGTACGGCGCGTGGCTGTTGGCCCCCGGCTTCCCCTTCACGGTGCGCGAGCTCGGTGCGGACGAGATCATCCGGCTGGCCGACGAGGTGACGCTGCGTACGCTTCCGGTACCACACACCGCTGAGAGCGTAGCATATTCCATCACCGAGGGCGCGCGGCGGCTCGTCTACACCGGCGATACCGGGGAGAGCGAGGCGCTCGGGGCGTGGGCGCACGGTTGCGATGTGCTCGTGGCCGAGTGTTCCCTTCCCGACCCCATGGCCATTCGCGAGCATCTGACACCGCGACAGGCAGGCGCGTTGGCGGCGCAGGCCCAGGCACGACGCCTGGTGCTCACGCACTTCTATCCGCCCGTCGAAGCCGTGGACATCCACGGTGAGGTGGCGGAGCACTTTGCCGGCCCGACGGTGCTCGCCACCGACGGCTGGTCCATTGAATTCTGAGGACGTCTCATGCTGGTCGTGATGCAGCCCAACGCCACCGCCGCGGACATCGATCGCGTCTGCGAGGAGATTGTGCGTCAGGGCTTCAAGCCCCTGCCCCTGCCAGGCGAAGTCCGCACGGCGATCGGTCTCCTTGGCGACGACGCCAAGGTGGATTGGTCGTACATCGAGGGGCTGCCGGGCGTCGCCAGTGTGCTGATCGTCCAGAAGCCGTTCCGTCAGGCGTCCCGCGAGTGGAAGAACGAGACGACCGTCGTGGAGATCGCCCCGGGTGTGCGCATCGGTGGCTCGGACGTGCCGGTAATCGCCGGGCCATGCTCGGTGGAAAGTGAAGCGCAGATCCTCACGGCGGCGCGACAGGTGCGGGCCGCCGGTGGTGTCGCGCTGCGCGGTGGCGCCTTCAAGCCGCGCTCGTCGCCGTACGCCTTCCAGGGGCTCGGCAAGCAGGGGCTCGAACTGCTGGCACTGGCACGCCGTGAAACCGGGCTGGCCATCGTCACCGAAGCCATGGACGAGCGCGGCGCCGACCTCGTGGCCGAGTATGCCGACTGCATCCAGATCGGTGCTCGCAACATGCAGAACTACTCGTTGCTGCGACACGTGGGCACACTCCGCAAGCCGGTACTGCTCAAGCGCGGTATGGCAGCGACCATCAACGACCTGCTGCTGAGTGCCGAGTACATCCTTGCCGAAGGCAATCCGCACGTGATCCTCTGCGAGCGCGGTGTGCGCACCTTCGACAGTGCCACGCGCAACCTGTTCGACCTCACGGCCATCCCCGTGGTGCAGAAGCTGTCGCACCTGCCCATCGTGGCCGATCCGAGCCACGGCACGGGACTGCGTGACAAGGTGACGCCGATGGCGCGCGCGGCGGTAGCCGCCGGAGCGGACGGGATTCTCGTGGAGATGCACCCGACGCCCGACAAGGCGCTTTCCGACGGGGCGCAGTCGCTGTATCCCGAGCAGTTCGGGGACCTCGTGGCGCAACTGCGGACCATCGCGCAGGCCATCGGGCGGGGCATCACGTCACGCTGACCCTCGACCGCGCGGTCGGACGCACAGCCCCAGCGTGGCGGAGGCCCAGGGAGGGGAGGGCTTCGGGCGGATCAGGCGTGCGGGGGGTCTCCCGCGGCTGCGTCCTCCGCAATCTCCGACCGGCGGTTTCCTTCGAGGCAGCGGTGCCTTGCGGTGCTTTGCGAGGCCTTGCGGGGCTTTGCGGGGCCTCGCGGGGCCTTGCGGGGCCTTGCGGGGCCTTGCGGCACCTTGCGGGGCCTTGCGGGGCCTTGCGGGGCCTTGCGGGGCCTTGCGGCACCTTGCGGTTCGACCACGGGTACGAAGACCATGCACACGACACCACGCGCCGCCCTCGCCCTCGCCATCGCCATCGCCGTCCTCGGCGCCGCACCACTCGCGGCGCAGAATGGCGCCGAGGCTGCCTACACCCGCGTCGCCCGCGCCTGGAGTGGCACGAGAACCCTCGAGGCCACCTTCCAGCAGACGATCATCAATCCGCTGCTGGGGCGCTCCGTCACCTCGCGCGGCGTGTTCCTGCAGGAGCGGCCGGGAAAGGTTGCCATCACCTTCACGCAGCCGGCCGGCGACCGCATCGTCGGTGACGGTACGTCGCTCTGGGTGTACCTGCCCAGCAGTACGCCCGGTCAGGTGCTCAAGCTGCCCGCCGACGCCGACGGGGCCGTCGTCGCCGACCTGCTCGGTCAGTTGCTCGAGACGCCACGGCAGGCGTTCACCATCAGCGGGGGCGAGATGCAGCCCGTGGATGGTCGCCCGACTCGCCGTGTGCAGCTCGTGCCGAAGAGCCCCGGGGCCGTCCCATTCCAGCGGGCGGTGCTCTGGATCGACGAACAGGAGCCACGCCCCATGCGGGTCCAGGTCATCGACGGGCAGGGCGTCGATCGCACGATTTCGCTCACCACCTGGACCCCCGGCGCAACGTTGCCGAAGGACGCGTTTGCCTTCACCGTGCCGAAGGGCGTGAAGGTCTCGACAACGCTGCCGGGCCGCTGACCCGGGAACGGCGCGGGCGTACGGTCACGGTGCAGCGGGCGGCGCCGTCGCCGTGCGCCGTTCGGTGCCGCCAAAGACGTCGCGCGGCATGCGCGCCTCCCGCAGCACCTGCGCCGCCCGCTGCAGTGGCGCATCGTCCTGCGCGCGGCGCAGGAACTCAGCCTCGGCGCCGAACGCCACGCGGGCCATTTCGTACCCGAGGGAGCGCGCGATCCACGGCGCAGCCGCATCGAAAACCGCACGCGGCGGGGCGGCGTTTCGCTTCGCCAGATCGTCGAAGAGGGCATCGAGTAGCGCAGGCGAGACCGGATCGGTCGCCGTGGCCATCGTCTGCTTGCGCAGCTGCGCCTGCCGAGACAGCGCATCGCGATACGCCCGACTGTTCTCCGCCATGGCACGCGCCAGCGCCTGGACCGGAAGCGGCGTGATCGTATCCCCGACCACCACATCGGGCGTGATACCACCGCCACCGATGACCGTGCGCCCGGCATCGGTGCGGAAACGCGGCCTGATGGTGTCAGGGAGGGTGACATCGCGAGCGTGCTCCTCGTCGGCCTCCGGGTCGATGGCCGGCGGGCGATTGATCCCGCGCCCGACGGGCGTGTACCACCGGGCAATGGTGAGCCGCAAGGCGCCCCCCGACGAAAGCGGGTACACGTTCTGGGCACTGCCCTTGCCGAAGCTCGTCACGCCGAGCACCAGCGCGCGGTCGTGGTCCTGCAGAGCGCCAGCCACGATCTCCGAGGCACTGGCACTGGCCCGATCGATGAGCACCGCGAGTGGCAACGTGGGCCAGCGCTGTGGCGTGGAATCGGTGTACACCTGCGGCGCCGTGCCGGCCCGCCCGCGCAGCTGCACGACGGTCTGCCCCCGGTCGAGGAACAGCTCTGCCACCGCCACGCCCTGTTCGAGCAGGCCCCCGGGATTGCCGCGCAGGTCCATGATCAGCGAGCGGGCGCCCAGCTTGACGACCGAATCGACGGCGGCGCTGAGCTCCGTCGCCGTCTGCGCGCTGAACATGTTCACGTCAACGTAGCCAACGCCGTTCGGCAGCAGCACCACCCGCTGCACGGCCCGAATGTGCACCTTGTCGCGCACCAGAGAGAACGTCAGCCGTTGGTCACCGCGCGCCACCACCAGCGTCACGGTCGATCCCGGCGGCCCGCGCAGCGCCCGCGAGGTTTCTTCGCGCTGCCACCCCTTGGGTGACTCCTCGTTGATCTCGATGAGCCGATCCCCTGGCAGGAGGCCAGCGCGTTCCGATGGTCCGCCGATGATCGGCTCAACGACCACGGGCCATCCGTCACGGATATCGACCTGCAGTCCCACGCCGGCGTAGGTGCCGCTCATCGCCTCGTTGAGCCGCCGCAGACGCTCGTCGGTGAGGAAGGACGTGAACGGATCGCGCAATTCCTGCAACATGCCGGTCACGGCCTTGTCGTAGATGGCACTCGCGTCGAGGGAATCGACGTACTTCTGCGCCACGGCCGAGACCACCTGATCGAAGAGCCGCGCTCCGCCCAGCGCCGGTCCGACCGGCGGTACCGCGGCGGTGAGGTCACGGCCGGCCCACCAGCCACCGAGCGTCAGCAGGCCGACCAGCACGGTCGCGGCAACGACGGCGCGGGCACGACCGCGCGAGGGCCGCGGAGCATCGGGAAGAAGTTCGGGCATACGGTGGTATACGTGGCTAGAGGCGCTGAAGTGCCGCCGACGCCGCGGCCGCGAACTGCTGAGGCCAGCGGGTCACGAGCGCCTCGAGGCACCGGACCGTCACCGCCTCGACCGCCGTGTCGGCGGCCACGGCCGTCACGGGGCCGACTTCGGGATGTCTCGCCTGCCAGGTGGCCGACAGCGCCAGGTCGAACGCGTCGCGCACCCGGGCATGAAACGCGAGGTCCTCCCGCTCCATACGGTCGGCGGCGCCGCGAGCCAACGCGCGAGCCTGCGCCTGCGCGAACGGCACCGACAGCAGCAGCGTGAGGTCGGGCGCGCGGCCACCGGTGGCGAACGCATTCATGGCCCGCAGCGCGTCCATCGGCAGGCCGCGGCCCGCGCCCTGATAAGCGTACGTGGACAGCAAGAACCGATCCACGAGCACCACGGCCCCGCGGGCGAGGGCTGGTTCGATCACGTCGCGCACCACCTGCGCCCGCGACGATGCAAACAGCAGCGCTTCGGTGGCAGGGGCCAAGGTCGACCCGGGGTCGAGCAGCAGCGCCCGTATGGCGTCACCGGCCGGCGTGCCGCCAGGCTCGCGCACCGCCACCACATCCTGCCCCACCGCGCGCAAGGTGTCGGCCAGCCGCTGCCACTGCGTCGTCTTGCCCACACCCTCGCCGCCCTCCAGGACGACGAACAGTCCGGGCCACCGCCTTTCGGCCGGTTCCGCCGTCCCCGATCGGTCCATGCCCTCGATCAACCGAGGATGATCGAGCTGGTGGCTCCCGCGCGGATACCATCGGCGATCCACTGGTTCACCCGCAGCATCAGCTTGTCGAAGTTGTCCTGGGCCGCGATCGCGCGCTGATACGCCGGGTTGCCCTGCACCTGCTGCAGCAGGGCGTCGAGCTGCTGCTCCATGGCCGGCGTCGGCTCGTCGCCGCGGTCGATCATGCTCTGCGCATCCTGCCGGATCTGCTCCATCTGCCGAAGGATCGTGGTGGCTTCGCGATCAGCGTTGAGCGCCTCGCTGGACCGCTTGACGGCCTTGTATTCCTCGCTCTGGCCGATCGAACGGCCAAGATCCTTCGCCTTGTCTTCGAGCATGTCGTCGGCCTCCCGGCCGCTGGATGGAATTCGATCGACGCGCCGATCAGTTGCCTGCCGATGGCGTCTGCGCCACCAGCACCCGATCGCGCCCCGAGAGGTCCTGCACCACCTGCACCTGCTGCAACCCGGCGGACTCGGCAAGCTCGGCGGTCAACGCTGCCCGTCGGGTATCGACTTCGCACACCAACCATCCGCCAGGCTCGAGTACGGCGGAAGCCCCGGCGATCAGGGCCCGGTACCGCGCCAGGCCGTCGTCCGGCGCGAACAGCGCCAGCGGCGGCTCCCAGTCACGCACCGACGCCGGCAACGCCGTGGCTTCCGCATACGCAATGTAGGGAGGATTGGCGACAAGTACACGCGCCCGCTCACCGGCGATGGGCGCCAGGTCGGCGCCCATGCGGAACTCCACCGGCGCCCCGCCCCGCCACAAGCGCTCGGCGTTGGCCGACGCCACGGCCAGCGCATCCGCCGAGATATCGGTGGCGATCACCCGGGCGAAGTGGCCCTCCATGGCCAGACTCAGCGCGATCGCGCCCGAGCCAGTCCCGATGTCGACCGCGATGCCCCCCACGCGGTCGGCCGTCACCCGCAACGCCTCCCCGACCACCACCTCGGTTTCGGGGCGCGGAATGAGTACCCGCGCGTCGACCTGCAGCACGAGGTCCCGAAACGCGGCAGTCCCGACGGCGTACGCCAACGGCTCCCCGCGCAGCCGCCGGTGGAGCGCCCGCTCGACCGACGCCATCTCGGCGGGCGTGATCACCGGGTGGAGCACCAGCCGCTGCGCGAGCTCCCCGGGTGAAAGGCCCAGGACCGCCGCCACCAGCAGACGCCCTTCCCGCGCCGCATCCTGCCGGACCTCCGGCTCGAGACGGTCCGCCTCGGCCAGCAGCCCCACCACACGCGTCACCACGTCGCGCAGGGTCATGGGCCCCGACCGGTCAACCACTCAGCTTCTCTTCAGCACTGGCCAGGGCGATCGCCTCGAGGAACGGCGCGATGTCCCCGTTCATCACCCCGTCGATGTCATACAGCGTGAGCCCGACCCGGTGATCCGTGACGCGACCCTGCGGGAAGTTGTAGGTGCGGATCTTGGCCGATCGGTCACCGGTGGAGACCTGCGACTTGCGCATGCGCGAACGCTCCGCCTCCTGCTCGGAGAGTCGCAGGTCGAGCAGGCGGGCGCGCAACACTTCCATGCCCTTGGCTTTGTTCTGCAGCTGCGATTTCTGGTCCTGCTGCGATACCACGATGCCCGTGGGGAGGTGCGTGATGCGCACGGCGGAGTCGGTCGTGTTCACGCTCTGGCCGCCCGGTCCCGACGAGCGAAACACGTCGATGCGCAGGTCCTTCTCCTCGATCTTCATGTCCACCTCTTCCGCCTCCGGCAGCACCGCCACGGTCGCGGCCGACGTATGGATGCGTCCCTGCGACTCGGTGGCCGGCACACGCTGGACGCGGTGCACTCCCGATTCCCAGCGCAGCAGGCCGAACGCGCCGTCGCCCACGACCTTGAAAATCGACTCCTTCACTCCACCAAGGGTGCCTTCGGAGTAGGAAATCGGCTCGATGCGCCAGCCACGGCGTTCGATGAAGCGGGTGTACATGCGGAGCAGGTCGCCGGCAAACAGCCCCGCCTCGTCGCCGCCGGTACCGGCCCGGATCTCGACGATCGCCGGCCGATCATCGAGAGGATCACGGGGGATCAGCAGCGGCAGCAGCGCCTTCTCGAGGGCGGCACACTCGGCTTCGAGCCGCACTAGCTCCGCCTTTGCCTCGGCCGCGAAGTCGGGGTCGTCGCCAGCGGCCATCTCCCGCGCCTCGTCCCGTTCCTGTTCGGCCTTGGCCAGGCGATTCGCCTTGGCGACGACCTCGGCCAGCCGGTGATGCTCGCGGCCAAGGTCAGCGAGGCGCGACGCATCCTTCGTGGTCTCGGGATCGGCCAGCAACTGCTCCACTTCGACGGCGCGCTGCAGCGCCTCGGCCATGCGGTCGCGAAGGTGGCTCAGCATCGATCTGGGATGAAATTCGTGATGTGGGTCACGGCGGCCGGGGTCCGCGCGCCGTTAGGCTTCGTGACGCAACATACACCAGCGGAGGGGATTCTCTATGGTTACGCGCGACACCTCGCCACGCCGATTCACCCCCAATACGATGAGCGTGTCGCTCGACCGCATCGCGGATTTCCTGTCGACCGTGCCCCTGTTCCGTGCGCTGGAGCGGATGGCGGTGCGCGGCTTCGCCGAACTCACGCGGGAACAGCGCTTCGCCAAGGGCGCGCGCATCGTCGCGGAGGGCGACGCGGGGGATGCCCTGTACGTCGTGCGCTCGGGTGAAGTGAAGGTGGTCCTGGTCGGCGAGGATGGGCGTGAGGTGCTCCTGAACGTGCTGGGAGTGGGGGATCACTTCGGGGAGCTGGCCCTGATCGACGGCCGCCCGCGGTCGGCGCACATCGTCGCCACTCAGGCATCGAGCCTCCTGGTGTTGCGGCGCGCGGACTTCCGCCGGCAGGTGGAGCAGAGTCCCCCGGTGGCGTGGGGACTCCTGGTGGAGCTATCCCGCAGGCTCCGTCAGGCTGACAGCACCATTGGCAGCCTCGTGCTGCTGGATGTGCCGGGGCGCGTGGCGAGGGTGCTGCTGGAACACGCGACAGCAGGTGAGCCCGCCGTGCTCGTGAAGCACCTCACGCACCAGACCATGGCGCAGATGGTCGGTTCCAGCCGAGAGACGGTGTCACGGGCGATGGCGGATTTTCAGGACCAGGGGATCATTGCGGTGCAGCGGCGCGTGGTGACGGTGACCGACCGTGCCGCGCTCGAGGCCCGCGCGCGTCCGGGCCTCTGATCGGCGGGGTGTGCACCGCCGCCACCCAGCGGCGCCGCGCCCGCGGGCGCCTCTCCGGCCTTGGGGTCCACGCGGCACCTGCCCGGTCCCTGGCCCGCGATACCGTGTGGTGTGGTATGGTGGCAACACGCCATGCGCGGAGTACGGATCGGCGACGCCCCGCCGATCATCCTCGATGCCGGTACCGGCATGCAGCAGCTCGGCCAATCGCGCGCCCAGACTGACGATGACCGGCCGCCGCCGCTGTTCCTGACCCACTGGCACAGCAACCACGGGATGGGGCTGACCCACTCTGCCCCGCTCGTCACGTCGTCGCGCGAGATCGCGCGGTGCGGCGTCGCACGGGAGCCGGAGACGCTGGTCCGCTTCCACCACCACCCCGATCGCCACGATTGACCGCGTGCTCGACGAGGCCCGCGACCGGGTGCGTCTCGCGGGCAGCGTGCTGACGGGGCTGGCGGCTTGTGAGGGGCTGGCGATCACGATGCCGGACGGCCGCGGAGCCGGCTGCGGCAGCCCGCCTCCCCTCCGCGAAGCCTCGCCGGCTACGCCTCGCCGGCTACGCCCCACCCGCCACCACCGGGCGTCTCGATCGTCAGCACGTCACCAGCCTGCATGGCGACCCGCGTCTTTGCCGGCAGGACATCATCGTTGAGGCGATTGATGCCGGCCTTCGCCTCGCCCCCGCCATTCGCGCCTGGCGGCGCAACCCGCCGTCGCTCGGTGAGGAGCGTGGCCGTGCATGGCCCCAGCGCCTGATAGCGCCGGACCACGCCGTCACCGCCCGTATGCCACCCTGGCCCGCCGCTGCCCCGGCGCACCGCGTATTCCACCACACGCAGCGGGTACGCACGCTCGAGGGATTCCACGGGCGTGTTGCGGGTGTTGCTCATGCCCACGTGCACCGCCGTCGGCCCATCGCCGCGAAGGCTCGCGCCCTGCCCACCGCCCAGCGTTTCGTAGAAGCTCCACCCCGGCCCACCGAGCGTCACGTTGTTCATGGTGCCCTGCCCCGACGCGGGAATCACGAGGTCGGCGACCCCGATCGACGCCGCGGCATTGGCGAGCGCGGCAAAGCACACGTCAGTGAGGCGCTGCGAGAGCTCGACGTTGCCGGCGGCCACGGCACTCGGGCGCTTGGCGTTGGCGACACAGTCGTTGGGAATGGTGAGGGCCAGTGCCCGTGCTACACCGTCGTTCACCGGCACGTCGTCGTCGCACAGCACCCGGAGCACGAACACCGCCGCGGCGCGCGCCACCGCGGGTGGGGCATTCACGTTGCCCTTCACGGCGGGCGAGGTGCCGGTCAGGTCCAGGTGCAGTGTCCGCTCGCGCACGCGCGCCGCGATCACCACGGGAATGGGTATCTCACTGACGCCGTCTCCCTCGAGCGCATCGGCCGCATGGCCCTCCGCCCCCTCGAGTATCGCGAGCCGCGCCCGCACCCGACGCTCGGTGTAATCGAGCAGCGCCTCGACGGCGGTGTGCAGCGCGGCCTCGCCCATGCGCAAGGCCAACGCCTGCCAGCCCCTCCGACCAGCCGCACAGGCCGCCCGCTGTGCCCGTAAATCCCCTTCGCGCTCGGCTGGGGTGCGTACGTTGGCGAGCACCAGCGCCAGCACGTCGGACTGCGGCACCCCTCGCACCTCGAGGCGCACGGGCGGCACGATGAGCCCCTCCTGAAACAACTCGGTCGCCCCGAAGGGCATGCTCCCCGGACTCATGCCGCCCACGTCGGCGTGATGCGCCCGCACCGCCGCATAGCCGATGATGCGATCGGGCTCGTGCGGATGGGCAATCACCTCGACCATGGTGAGATCCGGCAGGTGCGAACCGCCATGGGAGGGATCGTTGAGCAGGAACAGGTCGCCCGCACCAGCGCCGGCCGCCCGCACCGCTGCTACCGCCTCCGGCATGGCACCGAGGTGCACCGGAATGTGCGCCGCCTGGGCCACCATGCGTCCGGCCGCATCGAACAGCGCGCACGACGCATCACGCCGTTCGCGGATGTTGGGCGAAATGCTGCTGCGCTCCAGCAGGCCGCCCATCTCCTCAGCAAGCATGGCCACCCCCTGGGAGAACACGGTCAGCTCGAGCGCATCGAACGCCGGTGACGCCATCACGCCTCCCCGGCCATGGCGGGAAATCCCGCCTGGATGAGCGCGTATTGGCACCGAAGCATCCACACGTCCTGGAGATCGGCCATCTTCGCGCCTTTACCGCGGTTCGGCGCCATCGACAACAGGCCCTGCGCCGACGGATGCGGGAGCGCACGGCAAGCGAGGTCGGGTTGGGGATACTTCCGGAACAGGGCGACAACAGTGCGGGTGGCTACCCGGCCGAGCGTGACAATCCCGCGCAACCCTCGCGTCTGCAACTGCGTGATGTCGCGGGTGAGACGCGTGAAGTTCGCCGCGCTCTCCAACTCCGCACGCAGCGGCGCGCGGAACGACGAGCCATCATCGGTGGGGCACCGGTTCCACGCGTTGCCGAGCGCGACGCCAAGCGCCAGTGGCGCGAGCCCCTGCGCCGTGAACGTGGCCCCATCCCACGCGAGCTGGCTGACCTCGGGTGGCATCTGCACGGCGCCCAATCGTTCGAGCACGGTGTACAGGTGGCGTCCGGCGGCGTCGCCGAAGAACGGGATACCGCTCTTGTCGGCACCGCGCGGCCCCGGTGCCTCGCCAAGGATGAGCACGTGCACCGGGCCGCTGACGGGGAGCAACAGCGGGACCGGTGTGCCGAGGATACGCCCGATCTGTGCAGACGGCAGGGTCATTGGGCCTCCAGCAACCACCCGCCAATCTCGAGCGTACGCGCGTGCCATCCGCGCGCCACGCGCAATGTCGCGTCGGGGAGCCGCACCACCGCATCTCCCGTGATTGCCCGCGACATCGCGCGCCCGTCATCGGCGTCGGCGGCGAGCGGACCGGTACGCTGGGGGCGGACGAACCGCACGGGCCACGGGCTGCTGCTCAGGGTCGTGCGCGCGCTGATGAACTCGACCGGGCGATCGAGCGTGAAGCCGGCGCGTGCCTCGTGCCGCGCCGCGAAGCGCGTCACGACGTGGGCCACGCGGTCACCGGGGTCCACCGGCACGTCGAGCTCATACCCTTGCCCCACATAGCGCGCCCGCACCCACCACCGGGGTTCGAGGTGCGTGGCGCCGCCGGCGAGGTCGTGTGCCGAGTCCTGCAGCAGGGTGGCCAGCGCGCCATCGCTCCAGTCCTCGGCGGTGATCACACAGCTTGTGAGCCGCTCTCGGCGCTCGGGCGCGAGCGCCAGCCCCACGGCGCTCAGCACACCCGCATGCGGCGGCACGATGACCTGCCGGATGCCAAGGCGCTCAGCCAGCCCGCACGCATGCAGGGGCCCGCCCCCACCGAAGGCAATGAGTGGGATGCCGCGCGGATCGATGCCGCGCTCGACCGAGATGCGGCGCAGCGCCCGTGCCATGGTGGCGTCGGCGGTGGCGATGATGGCCTCCGCGGCACGCTCCAGCGACACGCCGAGTGGGTCGGCAATGGTGGCGACGGCGGCCGCCGCGCGCTCGCGACTGATGTGCACCCCACTGTTCCAGTCGCCAGCCGCAATCGTCCCAAGCACGACATGGGCGTCGGTGACGGTGGGGTGGGTGCCACCACGGCCGTAGGCGGCCGGTCCCGGCAAGGCCCCCGCGCTCTCCGGTCCGGCCCGCACCGCTCCCCCGTCGTCGATCCACGCGAGACTGCCGCCGCCAGCGGCCACGGCCTCCACGAGCACACGCGGCAGCGCGATGGGTATGCCCGCCACCCCGCCGCCGCGCTCCACCAACGGCTCTCCGTCATCGATGAGTCCCACGTCGGCGCTGGTGCCGCCGATGTCGATGGTGAGCGCACGCGGCACACCAAGGGCGCGGGCAATGGCCGCCGCACCGGTGACACCACCCGCTGGGCCCGAGAGCGCCAGCGCCGCTGCGTGGTGGGCCGCCTCGAAGGCCGTCAGGGTGCCGCCCGCCGACGTCATGACGCGCGGCGCGGGAAAGCCCGCCTCGGCCAGCCGCGCCGTCAACCCGTCGAGGTACCGGCGCACGGCGGGCCGCGCATACGCTTCGGCCACGGTGGTGGCCATACGCTCGTACTCGCGAATCTCGGGGAGCACATCGTGGCTGGTGACGACGTCGGTGGCCAACCCGCGCGCCGCAATGGCCGCGCGCAGCGCCTCAGCCAGACGCTGCTCGTGCGACGCATCGCCGTACGCGTGCAGCAGCGTGATGGCGACGGTCTCCGGCGCAAGCGCCAACACGGCATCGACGGCCTCGGTGAGCGCGTCGTCGCCGAGTGGCGTGAGGACGCCGTCGGGCACGAGCCGTTCGCGCACGGGGACGATGCAGTCGGGCGGTACCAGCGGTGGCACATGATGGCGCGTGAGGTCGTACAGCGCGGCCCGCTCCTGTCGCCGCAGTTCGAGCAGGTCGGTGAAGCCGGCCGTCGCGCCGGCCACCACGCGCGCGCCACGCCGCTCGAGCAGCAGGTTGGTGACGACCGTGGTGCCGTGGGCCAGGTAGGCGAGTTGCCCCGCGGGTAGCGCAGCGGCAGCGAGCGCGTTCAGCACGCCTTGTGCCCGGTCGGCGGGCTCGCTCAGCACCTTGGTGGTGTGCACCGTGCCGTCGTCATGCAGGGCGGCGAGGTCGGTGAAGGTGCCGCCGACGTCGATGCCGACGGCGACGCGCGGTGCAGCGCTCACGAGGCCCCCGCGCC
Source organism: Gemmatimonadota bacterium (assembly GCA_021299375.1). Taxonomy (GTDB): domain Bacteria; phylum Gemmatimonadota; class Gemmatimonadetes; order Gemmatimonadales; family Gemmatimonadaceae; genus Gemmatimonas. The sequence goes on along the minus strand of JAJTGR010000051.1, from coordinate 36,031 downwards.
GGCGGCACGTGCGCGGTGAGCGGCGACCATCGCCAGCGCCACGTGCACCGGCACCACGGTCATCATCACCATCATGCTCTGCTGGGAGAAGCCGGGCACGTGCATGAGCGCGAGCCCGGTCACGGCCAGTACCGCCACCACGGCAGCCAGACCGCGCGCCGCGCGTCCGCGCCGCGACGACTCGCGGCGCCATGCCCACCCCACCGCCGCCAGCAGCAGCAGCGGCGAGAGCGCGGTGAGCGACATGTTGCTCCCCATGTAGGGCACATGCTTGGTGACCGTGCCCGCCAGCAGCAGCGCCGTGCCCATCACGCCGCCCAGCAGGTACCACGACATGCCCACCAGCGTGAGCGCGGCGCCGGAGCGCCACGCCACCCCGACGACGAGCGCAGCCAGCCCGAGCCCTAGCAGCAACGCCGGCAGGATGCGATCGGGGGCCGTCGCGGACATGGGTGGCCGCTGCGCGGTGAAGAGCACCGTGTCGGTGGTGACCAGCGACCGGCCGGCGATCGGCACCGCCGCAAGGTCGCGCGCCAGATACTCGGGGAGAAAGGCCAGCTGCCACTGCGTGAGGTGGACGTCGGCGTTGCGCCCCAGTGCAATCTGGATGCCGGCGTACACGGGCAGATTATCGGCCGTGATGCGCGCCGTTTCATCGCGCCACGTGTGATGCCCGCTCACGCGGTCGAGCGCCGGCCGCAGCGCGCCGCCCAGCGCCCAGTCGAGGGCATCACGCACGCGCGTACTGCAGTTGTCGTTGTAGTAGTCGTAGCGGTAGAACTTGTTCTGTTCCTGCGCGTTCCACGCCATGAGGTCGTACAGCGCCCCGCGCTCGGCCGGCGACAGGTTCAGCACCTGCTTGCGGATGGTGCGGTTCTGCGCCTGGTAGGCGGCGTTGAACTCGAAGGTGCGATAGCCTTCCATCCAGTAACGGGTGTCGCCAGTCAGGAAGCGCCACACAAACGTCGTTATGGGATTGAAGTTGAACATCCCCCAGTTGAAGGCGATGTCCTCACCGGTGTTGGCGTCGGCGACGGCGAGCGCGATGTGACCGAAGCGCTCGAACACTTCGTCGCCGGGGCCATAGGTGTAGATCGCAACCGACAGGGACTGCCCGCGTGCCGCCCGCGCACTGTCGAGCCGCGCGTCCACACCGGGCGCCGGCGGTGGCGGCGTCTGCGCCACGTTGTCGGGCATGGGCGCGGCAGCCTGTGCCTGCACCAGCGCCGGGGCTGCAACGCAGAGCGCGCCGGCTGCCACGCCAACTGAGAGGGCAACACGGCGCGTCCACTGGTTCACACGCGTCATCACGTTGGTCAGAACCGGATTTCTTTTCCGTCGTCGGCGGCCTTGTAGATCGCTTCCACGATCTTCTGCACGAGCACCTGATCAGTGGGGGTTTCGTACGGCGACTCGCCGCGGATGACCGCCAGGAAGTGTGCGATCTCGGCCCGGTAGCTCTGCAGGAACGGGCTTTCGCGCACGCCGGCGCCGCTGGGCGACACATCCACCGCACGCCCGTTGAGCTCCTTGGTGACCCGCAACGGTGCCAGTCGTGCCGACCCCCGCGTGGCGTGCACCTCGAACCACCAACGATCCTCGTCACCCACATAGGCCCACGACACGTCGATGTTGAGGATCATCCCGTTGTCGCACTCGAGGAACAGCTGCATGGCATCTTCCACGGCGCCTGCCGCCCGGCCTCGCCGCATACTCGACACCACCCGCACCGGCGACGGCCCATTCGCCAGCCAGAGGGCCAGATCGAGTAACGGGAAGCCCTGCTCCAGGAAGACCCCACCGCCCGACTCGGCGCGGCGATTGCGCCAGCCGTCGGTGGACTTCTTGACCAGCAGCGACCCGGCGCGAATGGACGTCACCTGCCCCAGCTCACCATTGCGGATGAACTGGTCGAGCGCCTGGACGTCGGAGCGGAAGCGATGATTGTGTCCCACCACCAGCCGCACGTCGGCCTTCTGGGCCGCCGCCAGGCAGCGCTCGATACCGCGCGAGGACAGCGCCAGCGGCCGTTCGCACAGCACGTGCAGCTTCTTGCGCAGCGCGCTCAGCACGTGCGGCTCGTGCAGGTGATTGGGCGTGGCGATGATCACCGCATCGAGTTCGTCGCTGTCGAGCAGCTCCTCGAAGTCGGTGAAGACGTCGGGTACCCCAAACCGGTCGGCCAGCGCGCGCGCCTTGGCAGCATCGTTGTCGCACAGGGCAACGAGCTGGGCACCGCGCAGCTTGGAGAGAACAGGGATGTGCGTCAGCTGGGCGATCGCGCCCGTACCGACGACGGCGATCCGAACGCCGTCCTTCATTCGTGCCTCCGGGGGTGACAGATCAGTCGGCGAAGCCGACGACGGTCCCCGGATAGTAATGGCGCAGGATCGCCCGGGCATCGGCACCTGCCCGCGCCCGGCCGATCGCTCCCCACTGACACATGCCCACTCCGTGGCCGTTGCCGGCGCCGCGCAGGGACACGCCCGTCAGGCGTCGGCCCCCACGCGATTCGCGATCCACGGAAAAATACGTGCTGGAGAGGATCGCGCCACGCGCATCGCGGAAGACGTCTCGAATGTCCCGCGCCGCGATGCGCACATCACCGCGCGCGGTGCGCACGACCAGTGCGGCCGCCCGCCCGGACGGGCCACGCTCACCCACCGTGAGACCGAGCACCGCGGACGGCTTCGGATCCGGCGCCCCGGCCGCCTGCAGGGCCCGCCGCACGATCCCCGCCAGCTGCGCCTCGTCGAACTCGGCGTGCCAGTGATTGCGCGGCGACAGGTCGCAGTACGGCTTGCCGGTCCGCGGATCGATGTCGTCCACCGGCTGCAGGTACGGCTGGTCAGCCGCGCCCCGCCACGCCTCCCGGGGGGACGCGGTGCGACCGCCGCACGACGCGAAGTACGGGGCATCCACCAGCAGGCCGTTGTAGCGAAGCACGAGCCCCGCCGTGGCATCGATCGCGGCGTTCACCTCGGGGTGTTCGGCATCCACGCCACCGTACACCTGGTGCTGGACGGTAGCCACGAGATTCCATCCCGTCACCGGCTCGTCCACCAGGCCGCCAGGCACACGCACGTAGGTGTAGCTGCGGGCGGCAATCGCCTGCGCCTCGATCGCCGCCTGATCGCCGGCGCGACGGGTGCCGATTTCGAGCGGCACGACCCCGCGCAGGTAGTCCTCGACCGGCAACCGGTTGACCACCATGACCCCGCTATCGGTGGGGGTGAACCAGAGCTCGCCGCGGTAGCGCCGCGCACCATAGCGCAGGAACACCGCCCCCCCCGCCGGGCGGGCCACGAACGGGCCCTCGCGCCACGGCGTCGCATCGTCGCCGTCACCGGCCACGCGCAGCAGGCGCCCGCGCTGCTCCACGCGCCATGGCTCACCCCCCTCGCCTCGCACCAGCGCCTGGCGTCCCCCCTGCTCGTCGATACGCCAGCGCCCGGTAGCGCTCACCGGCGCGGCGACGGCACGCCCCTCGAGCGCGACCATGGCCACCCGATCACTGGCGAGGCGCCCGCTGGCCTCCTCGCGCACGATGGGACCCGACACCGCCGGCGTGGGCGGCGCGGGTGCCGGACGCGTCGGTGCACAGGCCACCACGACGGCGGCCAGCGCGACCACACTCCCGAACACCACGGGAGCCCAATGACGCCGAACGGCGTGGCGGAGTGTGGTCATGCCGGCGTCATGGCACGGTCAGTCGCGTTCGGCCAGCGCCGCGCCGAGCGCCTCGTCGAGGCGATGCAGCGTCTCGCCGATCTCCCTCGGCCCATGAGCCGCCGACATGAACGCCGCCTCGAACGCCGACGGCGCGAGGCTCACGCCACGGCGCCGCGCGGCGTGGAAGAAGCGGCGGAAGAGCGGCACGTCGGACTGCTTGGCATCGTCGTAGGTGCGCACGACGCCGTCGCGGAAGAAGAAGCCCCACATGGACCCCGCATGGGCGGCCGTGAACGGTACCCCGTGCCGGGTGGCGATGTCGCGCAGCCCCTGCACCAGCATCTCCGTCTGCGCGGTGATGCTGTCGTGCACCGCGCGGGTGAGCGCGCCGAGGGTAGCCAGCCCGGCCGCCATGGCCAGCGGGTTACCCGACAGCGTTCCGGCTTGGTACACCGGACCGGTGGGCGCCACGTGCTCCATGAACTCGCGCTTGCCACCGTACGCGGCCACGGGCAGCCCCCCCCCGATCACCTTGCCCAGGGCGGTGAGATCGGGGGTGACACCAAAGCGCTCGGCAGCGCCACCGTACGCGATGCGGAATCCGGTCATGACTTCATCGAAGACGAGCAAAGCCCCTGTTTCGTCAGCAAGACGGCGCAGCCCGGGAATGAACCCGGGGTCGGGCTGGATGAAGCCGCTGTTGCCGACGATCGGCTCCAGCATGATGGCCGCCAGTGGTACCTCGTGGGCAATGCGGGCCACCGCCTCGAGGTCGTTGTACTCGCAGGTGATGGTAAGCCTGGCCAGCGCCTCCGGCACGCCCGGCGAATCGGGGAGCCCGAGCGTGGCCACGCCGCTACCGGCGCGCACGAGAAACGCATCGGCATGGCCGTGGTAGCACCCCTCGAACTTGAGGATGTGGTCCCGCTTGGTGATGGCCCGGGCCAGCCGCGCAAGGCTCATGGCCGCTTCGGTGCCACTGCTCGTGAAGCGCACCATCTCGAGGTGCGGCATACGGTCGGCGATCGCGTCGGCCAGTTCCACCTCCCGCTCGGTCGGCATCCCGAAACTGGTGCCGTCGTGCATGGCCTGCTGCAGCGCCTGCAGCACCACGTCGGGCGCATGCCCCAGCACCAGCGGCCCCCACGAGAGCACGTAGTCGATGTACTCGTTGCCATCGGCGTCCCAGATGCACGCGCCCTTGCCGCGGGCGGCGACGAACGGCTCGCCCCCCACCCCGCGGAAGGCGCGGACGGGCGAGTTCACGCCCCCTGGGAAGCGGGTGCGCGCCCGCGTCATGATCTCGGCGGAGCGAGCGTTCCGGGTCGTGAGCGGCGTAGGCGAGGCAGTCATCGGCCAAAGCTCCCTGCAGTGGTGGAATCGATGCCGACCAGCGGGAGGGCGCGAGCCGGTCGCGTAGGGGCCGCAGCCACCGGCAGGTCAGCGACCCGCAGCAGCGTGGCGGTGAAGTCGTAGTCATCGACCACGCGGTCGACCCGCACGTCGAGGAAGGCCCCAGGCAGCACACGTACGCCATGGGCAAGCAGCGGCTCGGGCACCGTCACGTGCATCAGGCCGTCGATGTCATCGGCCTGCCACGGGGCGCGGCAGGTCCACACATCGGGCGCGTCACCGGCACGCTCCACCAGCACACGCGCTTCGCGGCCCGAAAAGCGCTCGTAGCGGACCGCCGTGATGGCCCGCTGCAGCTCCTCGAGTCGCTCCTTGCGTTCCTGCTTGATGCTGTCGGCCACGTCGTCGTCCATGCCGTACGCCCGTGTGCCCTCCTGCGGGGAGTACGTGAACACGCCGACGCGGTCGAACTGCATCTCCTCCAGGAAATCGCAGAGCGTGAGGAAGTCGTCTTCGGTCTCGCCCGGGAAGCCCACGATCACGCTGGTGCGCACCGCGAGGTCGGGCACAATGGCCCGGTACATCGCGAGGCGCTCGCGGATGGTCTTCTGCCGCTCGGGGCGGCGCATGCGCGCGAGCACCGCGTCGCTGCCGTGCTGCATGGGCGTGTCGAGCCAGCGCACGATGCGATCGTTTGCCGCAATGACCTCCAGCAGGCGCGGGGTGATGCCGGTGCTGTAGAGGTACATGGTGCGGAGCCACGGGATGGTGGTCTCGCGCACCAGCGCCTCGAGCAGCTCGGGGAGCGCGCTGCCGTCGCGGCGGTCGCGCCCGTAGTGCGCGAGGTCCTGCGCCACCAGGTTGATCTCGCGCGCCCCCTGCGCCTCCAGCAGCTGCGCCTCGCGCACGAGGTCCGGCAGCGCGAAGCTGCGGTGCTTGCCCCGCATGAGGGGGATGGCGCAGAAGGCGCAGCCGTGGTCGCACCCTTCGGAAATCTTGAGGTAGCGCACGTGCGGCAGGTCGCCACCGAAGAGCCGTACGCCGGGATGCTCCACCAGCGATCCGCCCAGCAGCCCGCGCTCCACCAGCTCCGGCACCAGGCGGTCGGTCTCGGAGTTGCCGAGGAAGACATCGACCTCGGGGAGCGCGTCCACCAGTTCACGCTTGTGGCGCTCCACCATGCAACCGATGGCAAAGACCGCCTTCACCTGCCCCTCGTCCTTGAGGCGGGCGGCGTCCACAATGGCCTCGATGGACTCTGCCTTGGCGGCGTCGATGAAGCCGCAGGTGTTCACCACGATGACGTCGGCGTTGCCGAGGTCCTGCACCGGCTCGGCCCCATGGGCAACGAGGTCGGCCAGGTACCGCTCGGAATCCACCGTGTTCTTGTCGCACCCGAGGGTGACCAAGCCGAACTTGAGCATCCGCAAAAGCTAGCCCCGGCGGCGAGGGCCCGGTACGGGGCCGCGCTGCGCCGCTACCGGAAGTTCCCGAACTGCAGTTCCACGCCGTAGTCGCCCTTGCGCAACAGGGCAATGCATTCCTGCAAGGCGTCCTTGTCCGGGCTCGAGACGCGCACCTGCTCGCCCTGGATGCTGGCGGTGATCTTCTTGAGCTTCGCGTCCTTGATGGCAGCGGTCACTTTCTTCGCGGTCTCGGTGTCGAGCGCCATCTTGAGCTTGATCTCGGAGCGCAGGATCTCGTGGCTCCCCGGCTTCGGGTCGGTGAACTCGAGGTTCTTCACCGACACGCCCCGCTTGATCAGCTTGCCGCGCAGCACGTCGATGAGGGCCGTGTGCCGCATTTCCCCCTCGGCCTCGAGCTTGATGAGGTTCTCGGCGCGCTTGAAGTCGATGAGCACCTCCGACCCCTTGAAGTCGAAGCGCTGCGCAACCTCCTTCTGCGCCTGGTTGACCGCGTTGTCGACCTCCTGCAAGTCGCAGCCGGTCGTGACGTCGAATGAATAGGTGGAAGCCATGAGGACGGGTCTCGGTAGCAGAAGGCCCCGGCGGAACGCCGAGGCCGGTCTGCGAGCAATCTAGTCAGCCCAGGAAACTTTCGAGCGACTTGGAGCGGCTCACATGCCGCAGGCGCGAGAGTGCCTTCTCCTTGATCTGCCGGACCCGTTCGCGGGTGATGCCGAGCTGGGCTCCGATTTCCTCGAGCGTCATGGGCTCCGCCTCGTCCATGCCGAAGTAGAGGCGCAGGATCTTCGCTTCGCGTTCCTTGAGCCCGCAGAGCGACTCCTCGATGGCCTCGGTGCGGGCCTTGTCGAATGTCTGGTCTTCCGGATTGGGGTGAATCGTGTCCGGCAGGTAGTCCAGCAGGCGGTTGTCTTCACCCGGCGTGAGCGGCGCATCGAGCGACAGGTGCACCTGCGAGATGGACATCGTCTTGGCGACTTCCTCCTCGGTGATGTCCATCCCCTCGGCGATTTCGGCGTGGGTGGCCTCGCGCCCCAGCTCCTGCAGCAGCGTATTGGCGCGCTTGCCGATGCGGTGCAGCGTCCCGGCGCGGTTGAGCGGCACGCGCACGATGCGTGACTGCTCGGCGAGCGCCTGCAGGATGGCCTGGCGAATCCACCACACGGCGTACGAGATGAACTTGATGCCCTTGGTCTCGTCGAACTTGTGGGCCGCGCGGATGAGGCCGAGGTTGCCTTCGTTGATCAGGTCGGAAAGCGACACGCCCTGATTCTGGTACTTCTTGGCGACGCTGACCACGAAGCGGAGATTGGACCGCACCAGCTTGTCGAGCGCATCCTGGTCTCCCACGCGAATACGTCGCGCGAGTTCCGCCTCTTCTTCCCGGGAGATGAGCGGGTAGGCGCTGATGTCGCGCAGGTACTGATCGAGGGAGCCTTCCTCGTACGTCGCCTTCTTTTTCGGGGGGGTGACGGCCATGGTCAACCGGCTCGGGTGCTGAAGGGCCCATCCATGCGACCGCGTGGGAGGGATACGCGGCGTCCACGAGACTGCACTGCCCTAACGCTGATCGATGCGGCGCCATTCGTCAACGCGTCGACACCGGAATCCGGCGACGGACCCGTGGGCATCACGGCCGAACCGTGTTGCCAATGCGATCCCAGCGAATGCGGGTCAGCCACGGCGCCGCGGCGCTGGAGTCCGGCGTGAAGCTGTAGTAGACCAGCCACGGGGTGCCGCGCAACAGGCTGTCGGGCACCAGCCCCCACGACCGGCTGTCGAGCGACTGCCCGCGGTTGTCGCCGAGCACAAAGTAGTGGCCGGCCGGCACCACCAGCGGCCCCCACGTGTCACGCTCCGCCTCCACCGCATCGCCCCGCCCCGACACAAAGGGTTCCCGCTGCGGTCGCCCATTGCGGAGGAGCAAGCCGTCGCGCATCGCGACCGTATCGCCGGGTAGGCCTACAAGGCGCTTCACGAAGGCTTGTGTGCGATCGACCGGCCAGTCGAACACGATGATGTCATTGTGCCGTGGCGGGCGTACCGAGGGCAACCGCCGGCCCATGAACGGCACCTCGGCGCCATACACCCACTTGTTCACGAGCAGGAAATCGCCGGGGAGCAACGTGCGCTCCATGCTCCCCGATGGAATGCGGTACGCCTCGACCACGAAGGTCCGGATGGCCAGCAACAGCACGAAGGCGGCGGGGAGAATGCGCAGCCCGCCGCGCCACCACCGTCCGCCCGTCACCCGCCGGCCGCGGTTGGCGGCACGCAACGCGGCCTCTCGGCGGTCGTGAGTCACCGACGGCACGACCCGCTCCCTCCAGGATACCATGCCACCAGAGCGCCTGCCGGGCGCGCCACGCGTCAATAGTTGTCGATCTGGGCCCGCTGCAGCGACCCGGAGTAGTCGACATAGCCGACCTTGGTCTCCGAGTAGAACTCGAAGACCTCCCAGCCACCTTCGCGGTGCCCGTTGCCGGTTTCCTTCACCCCGCCGAACGGCAGGTGGGCCTCGGCCCCGATGGTCGGCGCGTTGATGTACGTGATGCCGTTGTCGAGTTCCTGCAGCGCGCGGAAGGCGACGTTCACGTCCTGCGTGTACACCGAGCTGGACAGGCCATAGCGCACCCCGTTGTTCACCGCGAACGCCTCGTCGACCGTGGCGACCTTAATGACGGAGAGCACCGGGCCGAAGATCTCCTCCTGCTCGAGCCGGGACCCCGCCGTGACGCCAGAGAAGATGGTGGGCTGGAAGAACCAGCCGTGGTCGAGCACGTCGCCGATGGCGCGCTGGCCGCCGCATACGAGCGTGGCCCCCTGCTCGTGGCCGATGGCCACATAGCGTTCGACCTTGTCGCGTGCCGCCTCGTGCACCAGTGGGCCGACGTCGGTGCCCGCCGCGCGTCCATCGCCCAGACGCAGCGCGCGGGCACGGTCGGCGAGCCGCGCCACGAAGGCGTCGTGAATACCCGCCTGCAGAATGAGACGGCTGGTGGCCGTGCACCGTTGCCCCGTGGTGCCGAAGGCGCCCCACAGCACACCATCGAGCGCGAGGTCGAGGTTGGCATCGTCGAGCACGATCTGGGCATTCTTGCCGCCCATCTCGAGCGACAGACGCTTGTGCATGCGGCCGCACGTTTCGCCCACGAAGCGCCCGGTCTCGGTGCTGCCGGTGAACGAGAGGACCGGCACATCGGGGTGCTCCACGAGCGCCTTGCCCACCACCTCCCCGTGGCCATGGACAAGCTGGATGACCTCGGGCGGCAGGCCGGCTTCGAGCAGGATCTCCACCAGCAGCGTGGCCGTGTGCGGCACGTCTTCGGCGGGCTTGAGCACCACCGCATTACCGCAGAGCAGCGCCGGGAACGCCTTCCAGGTGGGAATGGCCAGCGGGAAGTTGAACGGCGTGATGAGGCCACACACGCCGATGGGGCGCCGCATGCTCATGGCCCACTTGTTGGCCAGTTCGCTGGGCACGGTGTGGCCGAACAGCCGGCGCCCTTCGGTCGCGGCGTAGTAGGCGGTATCGATGCCTTCCTGGACGTCGCCGCGCGTTTCGGCGAGCGGCTTGCCCATCTCGCGCGTCATCGCATCGGCCAATGCTTCCTTACGCGCAGCCAGCAGGTCGCCCACACGGCGCAGCACGTCGCCGCGGGCCGGCGCAGGGGTCCGCTTCCAGCGCTCGAAGCCGCGCCGGGCGCTCGCCACGGCGGCATGCACGTCGGCCACGCCGGAGGCCGGGAACAGACCGATCAGGTCGTTCCGATCGGCCGGGTTGCGATTCTCGAAGTGCTCGCCGGTGGCCGGGGCAATCCACTGCCCGCCGATGAAATTCTTGAAGGTGGTGGTCATCGGAGAAAGCTAGCCATGAGATCTAGAGGGTGATGCCACCGGCGGCGGGGGCCGGCGCAACGGGCGTGGCTCCGGGGGCCACACTCGGGGCAGTGCCTGGAGCAGTGCCTGGCGTGGAAGCCGGCGGCAACCCGTCGCACGACCAACTCGCGGTCCGTTCGACGGTGGGAATGGCGTAGCCCACGCGCGGCAGCACTTCGCGGGCGCCAAGGGCAAGCCCCCAGGCGGCAACGAGCAGCGAGGCCACGTGCGCCAGGCCGAGTCGATGCCGCCACGTGCCCACGGCACTCCACAGGCCGAGGAGCGCCACGCCCCCCGTCGCGGCCGTGAAGCCCACCAGCGGCACGCCACAGCGCGCCGGCCACGGCCAGACCATGAGCCCCGCCGCGGCGCCGACGGCCACGAGCACCTTGCCCCACGCCACCCACGGCCTGCCGGCGGCCACCGACGGCATCGGCGTGGACGGCGGCGCCCCGGGGCGGCCAGTGGGCAGTGTCCTGGTCGCCCCCTTGCCACCGCCCGCCGGGGCCGGCGCAGGCGCGGAGGACGCCAGCAGCTGCTCGTCCGAAATGGAGGCCAGCTGTTTGTCGATCTTGGCGAGTTCCTTGTCCCAGTCGGTCATGCGCGCCCCTATTCCACCGTTTCCCGCTGCAACGCATAGCGCTCGATTTTCTTGTAGAGATTCGACCGCGGCATGTCGAGGACACGCGCGGTCTCCGACACATTCCAGTCGAATGCCCGCAGCTTGGCCAGCAGGTACGCCCGTTCGGCGGCCTGCTTGAACTCCTCGAACGTGGCGATCTCCAGCAGACTTCCCAACCCTGCCGGTTCGGCCGCGCGGCGCCCAACGAGCCGTTCGACGTCGGCGGCGCCAATGGTGGCTCCGCTGGCCAGGATCACCAACCGCTCGATGGTGTTGCGCAACTCGCGCACGTTGCCCAGCCACTCCAGCTCCGCCAGGCGCCGCAGCGCCTCGTCGGTGATGCCGCGGGCGGGCAACCCATCGCGCAGCGCCAGCTGCTGCAGGAAGTGCATCACGAGCAGCGGAATGTCCTCGCGCCGCTCGCGAAGCGGGGGCACGGTGATGGGCACGACGTTCAGCCGGTAATAGAGATCCTCGCGGAAACGCCCGGCCGCGATCTCCTCGTCGAGATGCTTGTTGGTGGCCGCCAGTACGCGCACGTCCACCTGCACCGGCTTGCTGCCGCCAATACGCGTGATGACGCCGTCCTGGAGCACGCGCAGGACCTTGGCCTGCGCGCTGGCGGACATGTCACCGATTTCGTCCAGGAACAGCGTCCCGCCATCGGCCTGCTCGAACCGGCCGGCCCGGTCGGCGATGGCGCCGGTGAACGAGCCCTTCATGTGCCCGAACAGCTCGCTCTCGATGAGCTCGGCCGGAATGGCCGCGCAGTTCACTTCCACGAATGGTTTCTTGGCTCGTGCCGAACCACGATGGATGGCGCGCGCCACGAGTTCCTTGCCGGTACCATTCTCGCCGGTGATGAGCACCCGCGCCGGCGTGGCCGCCACCTTCTCGATGCGCTCGAGCAACGCGCGAATGCCGAAGCTGCGCCCCACGATCTCGTAGCGCGCCTCGATCGTCTCCCGCAGCCGCGCATTCTCCTCGGTGAGCTGCCGGTTCTCGAAGGCGTTGCGCAGCAGGACCAGGACGCGGTCGGTATCCAGCGGCTTCTCGAGAATGTCGTACGCGCCCAGCTGCGTGGCCTCGACCGCCGTCTGGATGGTGGCGTGGCCACTGATCATGACCACGGTGGCATTCGGGTCGGCCTGCCGCAGGCGCTTGAGCACCTCGAGCCCGTCGAGCCCGGCCATCTTCACATCGAGAAACACCAGCTGCGGCCGGAAGCTGCCATACAGTGCCATGCCCTCGGCCCCGCCACTGGCCACCTTCACCTCGAAGCCTTCGTACTCGAGGAGTTGGCCCAACGCCTGACGGATGCCCGGTTCATCGTCGATGACGAGGATGCGTCGCGTCATTTCGCGGGGGTCGAGGAGGCGGCCGGCACGGCGCGGTAGAGCGTGAGCTTGCCGTTCACGACGCGAGCGTCGCTCACGATGGAGGGTAACGGAACGGGGAGCGCATCGGCGGCGAGCCCCGTGAGGTCGAGCTCGACGGGGGCGACGGCGGCGTGGCGCCGCAAGGCCTCGACGAGGGAGGACATGGCGCGCGGGGGGACGTCGAGCCCCCCGATGCGCAGGTCACGAATGCGGAGTTGCGCCAACCCCGGGCGCACCGGCTCCACCGGCCCCGCGAGCAGAAGGGTATCCGTGCCAAGCAGGGACTGCCCGAGCAGCGCACCGAACGCCGACTCCCCGGTGAAGTCCCGCCACGCCACGGCGGCGCGCACGAGCAGTTGGTCGCGATCGAAGGCCACGTCGGCACTACCCGCGGATGGCGGCAATTGTTGCAGCAACGGTGCCAGCACGCCGGCCGCATCGGCAGCGCTGAGCGATACGTACGCCGGGCCATTGCGACGACGCAGCGGCGCCAGCGGGTTCGCGGTCCGGGTCGCCGGCGAGCGGCCGTTCGCGTTGCCGGTCCGGATGGTTACCCAGCCGAGGGCGCTGTCGCGGGCGATGCGGGCGGCCTGCCGGCGGGCCGCTTCCTCTTCCGCGATACGCGCCCCCTCCTGGCTGTCCAGCCGCTCGCTGGTGCGCACGGCAACATCGGTGACCTTGTCGGCGGCGCCGCTGGCGGCCCGTGACAGGACCGAAGGAAAGCGATCGCCGTACAGCCAGTAGCCGGCTGCACCGCCAACCACAAGCACTACGGCACAGCCAATTCGAGTGAGACAGCCCACAGGCGATGGCGAGGAAGGAGGACCGACGACGTCCGGCGGTTGCATCCGTTCCAGACCACGGCACAGCCCAACCGGTGACGTGCGGAAGCTACGCCCGGCTCACCGGCAATGGCAGGGTGAGCCGTACGCCGTGGCGTCCTGCCGTCGTCGGGCGCGCGGCGGCCGCCCGACGCGGGCGCCGTGAGGCGGGCGCCGTGAGGCGTCGCGATCAACAACGGGAGAACGGCAGGATCGACTGCTCAACAGGACACCCACGCGCGCGCCGCGGGTGGAGTACCCGGGGTGATCCGGTGGGGCCTCCCGTCGTGGATCGCCCGCCGCAGGGAAGTCCGGACGCCATCGCGCCGGGCCCGCACGACCGGGCGCGATTCGCACGGCGCGTGATGCCGGCGTGGCGCCTGACGCCCCCGACGGCCGGAGGGCGCTCGATTCCGGGCGCCGCCCAACGGAACGCCACCCCACCAGCAACCCCAAAGAGCCCACGTAACCTTCTGCGTCACAGTGTCAGCATCTTTGCCAGTGCGCTATCAAGAGCCTTCGGCATTACGGCACCGGCGGCCGTCTCGCCGTGGGGCGGTACGTGTTGGCAACCCGTGCCACGAACCGCGCGGTCACACGCCGGGCGCCGGGCGTGCCCTCCGCTGGCGCGGCGCGCATCACGCCACCGTTGTGGAGGCCATGGTCCCCTCCTCGGCGTTGTCAGCAGGCCGGAACCGCAACGCTTCGCCCAGGTGCTGTTTCGAGACCACATCGCTGTCGTCGAGGTCGGCGATGGTGCGGGCGACGCGCAGCACGCGGTGGTAGGAGCGCGCCGACAGCATGAGCCGATCGGCGGCGCGCACCATGAGGGCGCGCGCCTCGGGCTCGAGCCGGGCGGCAGGCGCGATGAGGCGGGAGGGCGCGGCGGCGTTCGTGGGGACCGGCCCCGTCGTTCCGGCACTGGGCGCCACGCCGGTGTGGGCATAGCGCACCTGTTGCCGCGCGCGGGCCGCGCGTACGCGTTCGCGCACCTCCGCGGAACGTTCGGCGGTGGAGTGCTGCGCAAGGTCAGCGGGGGGCACGCGCTGCACGTGCACGTGCAGGTCGATACGATCGGCCAGTGGCCCCGAGAGACGGGCGCGATGGCGTTCGAGGTCGGCCACCGAGCAGCGGCATGGTTTGTCATGACAACCCGCGTAGCCGCACGGGCATGGATTGCTGGCGGCGATCATCATGAAGCGCGAGGGAAAGCGCAGGGTGCGCGCGGCGCGGGAGACGACCACATGCCCATCCTCGAGCGGCTGCCGGAGCGACTCCAGCGTGTGTCGCGGGAACAGGCTCAGTTCGTCCAGGAAAAGCACGCCGTGATGGGCAAGGCTCACTTCACCCGGGCGCGGCCAGCCGCCACCCCCCACAAGACCCGCGGTGGAGATGGAGTGATGTGGCGCGCGGAACGGCCGATCGAGCGACAACCGCGCCTGCGGTGCCGGCCCGAGCAGTCCCGCCACCGAGTGAATGGCGAGGACCTCGAGGGCTTCCTGTTCCCCCAACGGCGGCAGAATGCCGGGGAGGCGGCGCGCGAGCATGGTCTTGCCGGCACCAGGTGGCCCCACGAACAGCAGGTTGTGGGCGCCGGCGGCCGCGATCTCGAGGGCCCGCACGGCGAGGTCCTGTCCCACAACGTCGCCAAGATCCGGCATGTCGGCGGGTAGGCCGACGTCGGCGTGCGGACGGGGATCGCTGCCGGCGGAGCCGTCGCGCAGCGCGGTCACGAGGGCGGCCAGGGTGCGCGGGGCCATGGCCCGGGCGCCCGGAACGCGCAGCGCTTCCGCCAGATTATCGGGCGGGACAATGAGCAGGGCGCCGCTGGTCGCGGCCACATGCCGCGCCACAGCGAGCACCCCACGCACCGCCCGGAGGTGACCATCGAGTCCCAACTCCCCCACGGCACAGAGGCCGGCGAGCGACTCCGCCGGTACCTGCCCGCTGGCCGCCAGCAGCGCCAGGGCAATGGGCAGGTCGAAGGCGGTGCCGGTCTTGGGGAGATCTCCAGGTTGCAGGTTCACCGTGACCCGCCGCGGCGGCACCGTGAACCCGCTGTTGGCCAGCGCCGCGTGCACGCGGTCGCGGCTCTCCTTCACCGCCGTCGCGGCCAATCCGACGAGCGTCCACTGAGGTAGCCCGTTGGCTACGTGCACCTCGACGAGCACATCGAGGGCATCGATGCCGAGGACGGCGGCGGAGGGCGCGGCGGCGAGCATGGGGACAACGTAGGCCCCGACACGCGCCGCCCTGTCATCGAAATCGTGCCCGTGTGACCGGAACGACGCACGCCCCTACATGGCCGTGCGGCCGCTGTTGCCGAGCGTGTACTTCGCCATCCACTCGTACTCGCGCTTCATCCGGTCGAGCTGGTGATAGTACTCGGTGAGCCCGTGCCCCTCGCGCGGATAGAACACCAGTTCGGTGGTCTTGCCACGGTCTTTGAGCGCCCGATAGAACTCCATGGGCTGGCCGATCGGCACGCGCTCGTCGTTCCCGCCGTGCAGGATGAGCAGCGGCGTGGTCACATTGTCGCTATAGGAGATACCCGACCGCTCGAGGAACTTGCGGATGTTCGGGTTCACGATGCTGCCGTCGTATTGCGGCTGCCCGAAGAACGTGTTGATGTAGCCCGGGATGTCGGTGGTGCCCGCCATGCTGAGCAGCGACGGCAGGCCGGCGCCCATCATGGCGGCCTTGAAGCGCCCCGTCTGCGACACGACCCAGCTGGTCATGTAGCCGCCGTAGCTCCACCCCTCGAAGGCCATGCGCGAGCTGTCGGCAATGCCGCGCTTGATGAGGTCATCGACGCCGGTCATGATGTCGCGGTAGTCGCCGCCGCCCCAGTCGCCGGTGTTGGCGTGCATCCACCATTCGCCGTAGCCCGTGGAGCCGCGCGGGTTGGGGTAGAACACCGCCCAGCCACGCGCCGCCCAGGTCTGGCCGGGGCTGGTGCCAGCCTTGAAGCCGTTGGTGTGCGCGCCGGTGGGGCCGCCGTGCGCGGACACGAGCAGCGGCACCTTCGTGCCCTCGGTGTAGCCCACCGGCAGCAGCAGCACCCCCTCCACCTCACGGCCGTCCTTCGACTTCCACGTCAGGACGCGCGACTGGCCCAGGGCCCGCTCGGTGAGCCACGCATTGGTGGTGGTGATGCGCGTGGGCGCCCACGCAGCCCCCTCCTGCACGTACACCTCGGCCGGCCAGTCGGGCGTGTCCAGCACGAGCGCCAGGCGCGACCCGTCGGCGCTGGACGACAGGCCACCCACCAGCACGTTCTGCGAGCGCTTGCTGTAGCGCTTCGCCGTGATGTCATACGCATACAGCGACTGGTACACCCGATCGCTGGCGGTGAACCACAGCGCCTTGCCATCCGGCGACCAGCGTACGGCGCCCGGGGTCACGTCGAAGTCGGCGCGGGCATGATTGGTGAGCGTGCGTGTGGCGAGGTCGAAGGTCACCACGCGGGCGTTGCGCAGCGTGCGCGGCATGATGCCGTCCTTGTGCGGCACAAACTCGTGCGGCAGCAGCGTGAACGCCAGCGTCTTGCCGTCCGGCGAAAAGGCCGGCGCCGACTCGCCGTCGCTCCCGGTCGTAATGCGGTCGAGCTGCTGCGAGGCGATGTCCACCACGTAAATGTCGTGCCGTTCATCGCGGACCAGCGGCGTGGGCGAGGCCTGAAAGGCCAGCCTGGCGCCGTCGGGCGACCAGCTCGGCGGCGCGCTCACCGTGAAGGCACCCGACGTGACCTTGGTGGCAGCGCCGGAGGCCACGTCCACCACCCACAGGTGGTTCATGCGCAGGTCCCCCTCATACACCTGGGGATCGTCGCGGCGACGACGCCGCGCTTCCTCGTCACGGGACAGCGAATCGCGCGAGACCACGGCGACTCGCGCGCCATCGTGAGACCAGACGTAGCTGCTCACCCCCTCGCGCAGCGTGGTGAGCTGGCGCGCCTCGCCGCCCTCGGCCGGGAGCAGCCAGAGCTGCGGGCGCGGCGCGTCGTCGCCAGTGCCGCTGCCGCGGGCGGCCACGAAGGCGATGGTCTTGCCGTCGGGAGACCACGACGGCTGCGATTCGCCGCGTTCGCCGTACGTGAGCTGGCGCGGCGTACCGCCGGCGGCTGGCACGAGATACACGTGCGAGCGGCGCTCGTGGCGATCGCCAAGCGCCGTGTCGCCCCGCGCATTGGGGTGCTCCCAGGCAGACACGGTGTAGAGCACCTTGCTGCCATCGGGCGACAGGGCGACGCCGCCCACGGCCCTGAGGCGCATGATGTCGGCGTCGTCGAGGCCGCGCGGCTGCGCGGCAGTAGTCGTGGACAGGGCGAGCGTCGCGAACGCTGCCAGCACGGCGAGCGGCGCCGAGCGTCGGGGGGTCAGGAGGGAGGGCATGCGGGGACCCGCTCGAGGTGGGAGGGTCCGGGTCCGGATCGGACCCGGAGGGCTCGTGAGTGTACGGAAAGTGTACGCCAAAGGGCGGCGCGCCGCTCAACGACGCCGTTGAGCGGCGCCACCCATCAGCGGCGCGTCAGCACCTGGCCGGCCCGTACACCGGTGGCCTTCCCACTGGCCACCGCCACCGTGCCGTTCACGATCACGGTGCCGATGCCGGCCGGATACTGGTGCGGTTCGGTGAACGTGGCCTGATCCTTCACGGTGGCGGCATCGAACACCACCACGTCGGCCATGGCCCCGTCGCGCAGCACGCCGCGATCGCGCAGGCCGAGCCGCGTGGCCGGCATCTGCGTCATCTTGTGAATCGCGGTTTCCAGGGTGAGCAACTTCTGGGTGCGCACATACTCGCCCAGCACGCGCGGAAACGTGCCGTACGCCCGCGGGTGCGGGTGCCCGTCGCCAGGCCGTGAGAGGCGGCCGTCGCTGGCGATCATGGTGTACGGCGAGGTCATGATGCGGCGCACGTCGCCTTCGTCAAGCACGTGGTAGATGGCGTTGGCCCCGCCCTTGAGCATCGCCTCCAGCACCAGCTGGGCGCCGTTTTCCGGCGTGGGCGCGAGGTTGCGCCGCACGGCCCAGTCCTTGAGCGTCTTCCCCTCGAGGCTCGTGTCCCACGACACCCGCGAGAACTGCACGCGCGCCAGGTCGCCGCCGCCGCGATCATTGAGGATGTTGAAGATGATCCCCCGCACGATGCTGTCCTTGAGCGCGGGGTTCTCCAGCCGTGTGCGAAACTCGGCGTTGCCGCCGGCCATCGCCCAGCTGGGCACCAGCACGCCCAGGTTGGTGTGGGTGGCCGTGTACGGGTACTGGTCGATCATCACGTCGGTGCCGGCCTTCCGGGCGCTGTCCACCATGGCCAGCGTGACCACGCTCTTGCCCCACATCTGCCGCCCGACCGCCTTGTGATGCGTGAGCACCACCGGGATCTTCGCGCGCCGGCCGATCTCGAGCGCCTCCCCCACGCCGTCGAGCAGGCCAAGGCCTTCCTTGCGCAGGTGACTCGTGTAGATGCCGCCGCTGTCGCTCGCCACCCGGGCGAGGGCGATGACTTCCTCGACGTTCGAGTACGTGCCTGGCAGATAGAGCAGCCCGGTGCTCAGCCCGAACGCGCCCTGCCCCATGGCCACGGCCACCAACTGCTGCATACGCGCCAGCTCGGCGGCGCTCGGCGCCCGGTCGGCCATGCCCAGTACGGCCCGCCGAATGTCATTGTGCCCCACCAGATAGGCCACGTTGATGCCCGGCGTGGTGGTGCGTACCGAGTCGAGGTACGGCGCGAGCGGCAAGGGCGAGCCGCCATCCGGCCCGCCCACGGCCAGCGTGACGCCCTGTCGCAGTGCACTCTCCATGAGTGGCAGCTGCAGCAGCGGCTCGAGGTGCGCGTGCAGGTCGATGAAGCCCGGAGCGACGATGCGCCCCGTAGCATCGATGACCCGCGTGGCGCCGGCGCGCGGCAGCGACGGCGCCACCGCCACGATGCGGTCACCGCGAATGCCCACGTCGGCGCGGCGCCCGGGCGCGCCGGTGCCGTCGATCACCGTGCCGCCCGCGAGGAGCAGGTCGAACGTCTGCCTCTGCGACGTGGCCATCGTGGGACGCACCGCCGGTGGCGGCCCGGCCACCTCACGGGCGCCAACGAAAAACCCGCCGGCCACAAGGCCGACGGGCAGTCCGAACAGCAGGGCGGCGCGCATCAGCGCACGGCCAGCAACTCGACGTCGAACACCAGCGTCGAGTTGGGCGGAATGGGGCCCGATCCGCTGCGGCCATACGCCAGCGCCGAGCCGATCACGAGCTTGCGCTTGCCTCCCACCTTCATGCCGACGAGCCCCTGATCCCAACCGGGGATGACCTGGCCGACGCCGAAAGAGAAGTCGATCGTGCCCGAATCGAAGCGGTTGGCGTTGATGAGCCAGCCACTTTAGCGCACCTGAATGGTACGGCCGGCCACGATGTCGGCACCGGTGCCGACCTGCAGGTCCTGGATGTACAGGTTCTCGCTGCGCCGGGTCATCTGGGCGATGTTGACGCCCAGCGATGCCGCGTAGGTCTCGACGGCGGGATTGGAAGGAATATCCGGAACCTCGTTGTCGCTGCCACAGGCAGTCATGAACACGGCAGCGCCGAGGAGCGGCGCCACGCGACGGGCGATCGTGCGAAGAGACAGGGACATGGTCTGGCGTGGAAAGGGAAACGGCCGCCGGATGCGGACACCGGGCGGGCAATGACCGGAAAGATATCCCGTCGACGGTTGCGCGTCGCCTCCACGGCCCCTACGCTGCGCAGGACATGTGCGCCGTGCGTCGGACTCCCGATGGGGTCCCCGACCTCTCCGCGGGTCGGCTTCCAGTAAATGTGCTGCCCGTCGACGCGATCCCCGATGGCGGGTCGGCGTCTGCCGGCGTGCCCGCGGAAATGCCGGGTGATCGCCAGTCGCTCGCCGCGCGGCGGTTCGTGCTGCAGCTCGCGCGTGCCCTGCACCAGCACGGCACGCCGGCGCACCGCCTCGAAGCGGCGCTCACGTCGGCCGCCGGCCAGCTCGGGCTTCAGGCCGAGTTCTTCTCTACGCCCACCAGCATCATGGTGGGCATCGGCGAGCTCGAACAGCAGCGGGTCCACCTGCTGCGCGTCGAACCCGGCGAGCCCAACCTCGGCCAGCTCACCAGGCTGGCCGACATCACGCGCCGCGTGGTCGAGCGAGACATTGGCCCGGCGGAGGGGTTGGCGCTGATCGACGCCATGGACCGGGAACCGCCCACCTATGCCCGGTGGCTGGTGATCGTGGCGTTCATGCTGTCGTCGGCGGCGGTCGCCAGCTTCCTCAAGGTCCGCACCGGCGACGTGGCGGTGGCCTCGCTGCTGGGGCTGGTCACGGCGGTCATCTCGCTCACCACCGCGCGGTGGGCGACCACGCGGCCCATCACCGAACCGCTGGCCGCGTTCGTGGTCACCACGATCGCCTTCGCGCTGGACGGCGTGCTGCGCACGACGTCGGGGTACGCGACCTCGCTGGCGGGCCTGGTGATTCTGCTGCCGGGGCTCACGTTCACCGTCGCGCTCACCGAACTGTCCACCAGGCATCTGTCGTCGGGCACCGCCCGCCTCAGCGGCGCCGTGGTGGTGTTCCTCGGACTTGGGTTCGGGCTGGCGCTGGGCGCCAAGTCGGGCGCGGCGCTGGGCGACACGCTGCGCGAGACGTGGCCCATGCTGGCCCAGTTTTCGTCGCGCGACGTGCTGCCGGCGTGGAGCGAATGGGTGGCGCTGCTCGTGGCGCCGCTGGCGTTCACGGTGCTGCTCAACGGCCCGCCGCGCGACGCCCCGCTGATCGTGGTGGCCTGCGCGGCCGCCTATCTCACCAGCAAGTTCGCCGGCGCCGCCGTGGGTGAGGAGCTGGGCGCGTTCCTCGGTGCGCTGGTGGTCAGCGCCGGCAGCAACGTCCTCGCGGTGGTGAAGCGCCGCGTGGCCATGGTCACGCAGGTGCCCGGGCTGCTCATTCTCGTGCCGGGCAGCATCGGCTTCCGCAGCGTGACGTCGCTGCTGGGACAGGAAGTCGAGACCGGCATTGCGACGGCATTCCGGGTGGCCATCGTGGGCATCTCGCTGGCCGCCGGCCTGCTCGCCGGCAACGTGGTCACCCGGGCGGCCAACCGCGTGCGGCGGTAGGCACCGTCACCCGGCGTCGCGCATCGCCTGCACGGTGCGCACGTAGGCCGGACGCGCCCAGCCCAGCAGCAGCAGGGTGCACGACATGGCCGCGACGGCCAGCACCGACAAACTGTAGCGGATGGCCTGCGGGTCGCCGAACACCCGGTCGGTGAGCAGCGCCACGGCTGTGGGGCCAAGCACGCCGGCCACGAGGTTGACGATGAGCTGATAAACGGCACTCCCCTGACCACGCATGCGCGGCGGCATGGCTTCGGCCACGGCGGCACTCGCGGCGCCCCATGGCAGGGCGGCGAACACGTTGACCGCCACCAGCAGCGCGACGACCACCGGCACCGCCGGCACGAGCGGATAGATCCCGGCACACACCAGCATGCCCAGCGCGCCCACCATGCCCACGCGCAACGGGGCGTCGACCATGCCACGCTTGCCCCACGCGTCGGTCAGGCGACCGCCGGCGAGCACGCCGATCGGCCCGATGAAGAAAGTGAGCGCCCCCTGCAGCAGGCCGGCCTGGGCGATGGTCCACCCGTGGGTGCGGTCGAGGAACGTGGGGAGCCACGACGCCACCCCGAGGTTCACGCTCAGCGAGCAGGCGAAGCCGAACGAGAGCGCGCCGATGGTGCGCCCGTTCGCCCGCATGTAGCGCAGCACTTCGCGCACGGGAACGGGCACCTCGCGGGCCTGGGCGCTGGCCGCCTCGCGCCGCGGTTCGCGGATGAACAGCGCGAGCAACGCCACGAGCAGCCCGGGAAGGCCGACCCAGAAGAACACCGTCTGCCAGGGGTAGATCTCGGCGCCCCATGGCAGCACGAGCCGTCCAGGGACATCCAATCGGCCCACCGCAAAGGCCCCGACGGCGTAGGCGAGCCCCGCACCGGTGAAGGAGCCCATCTGGTACACGCTCATGGCGATAGCCAGCCCGCGGCGCGGGAACGTGTCGGCAATGAGCGACACGGCCGCCGGCCCGAGCGTCGCTTCGCCCACCCCCACCCCGATGCGCGCCGCGAACAGCTGCGCGAAGCTGCGGGCAAAGCCCGTGACCGCCGTGAGCAGGCTCCACACCGCAACGCCGAGCGCGATAATGCGCGGTCGCGACCCGCGATCGACCCAGCGGCCAATGGGCAGGCCGAGCAGCGAGTAGAAGATGGTGAAGCTGAGCCCCATCAGCAGGCTGACCTCGGTGTCGGTCAGCGCAAAGTCGCGCCGGAGCGGTTTCACCAGATACGACAGGATTATCCGGTCGAGAAACCCGAAGACGTTGGCGAGGGTGAGGATCGCCACGGTGCCCCAGGCATGCACGGGGCGCAGGCCGCCCGCGTCACCGGCGGAGGCACGGGACCCGGCGGCCGCAGCGAGCGGGTCGCGGGCGCCATCACGAGTCGATGAGTGCACGGTCACGCCTGAAAGCTGGACAGGCGCTCACGCATTTGCACCGGGGTACCGTAACTTTCCGGACATGGCATACCCCCATGGTGTCACGGCTCGCGTACCGGTGCCCGCCCTTCCGGTGAACGACGACGGGGGGGTGCTGCTGCAGCGCCTGGTGGACGACGGCACGTTGCACGCCGAAGAGGCCGCGCTCGCCCGCACCCTGCCCGCCCCGCGGCGGGCCACCTTCGTGGCCGGACGTCAGGCGCTGCGCGATGCCGTCCGACAGCTGCCCGACCACCGGAGCGCCCACGAGGTCCCGGTGCTGCGGACACCGCGAGGGGCGCCGCTGTTGCCCCCCGAACTCACCGGATCGGTCACCCACAAGCGCACGCTGGCCATGGCAACCGTTGCCCCGCGCACGGCCGACGTGCTGCACCTCGGCCTCGACCTCGAACGCCGGCCCACCGAGGCGGACCTCACCCGTCCTTCGATCGCCCCGAAGATCCTGACCGGGCGCGAGGCGGCGGCGCTCGCGGTGCTGGACCGTGATGCCATGGCGGTGCGCGAGCGGACGCTGGTGTACTTCTCGCTCAAGGAAGCGGTGTACAAGGCCATCGACCCCTTCGTGGAACGCTACGTGCGTTTCACCGAGGTGGAGTTGACGCTCGACGACGAGGGCGAGGCCTCGGTGCGCCTGTTGCTCCCCGAACTCGCCCACGGGCGCGTACAGGTCGAGGCGCGCTGGACCCTCGAAGACGAGTGGATCGTGGCCACGGCGACGAGCCGGGAAGGCTGAAGCCCGTAGCCGGCGCTACCGCCGCACCGCCACGTGCCGCGCCACGCCGCCGAGCAGATACCGCCGCACCGACTGCACGCGGAACCCCTCCTGTTCGAGCAGGGCGCTGAACGCCTCGTCGCTCATGAAGTGGTCGATGCTCCGCGCGATGTAGCCGTACACCACCGGATCGCGGTGCCAGAGCCAGCCCACGAGATTGCCCGCCACCTGCAGGTACCCGAGAAAGAGCGCGCGCCACAGGGCGCCGGTGGGCCGGTAGAAATCGAGCGTCACCAGGACGCCGCCGGTACGCAGCACCCGCGCCATCTCGCGCACCGCACCGGCCGCATCGGGCACATTGCGTACGCCGTAGCTCGCCGTCACCACGTCCACGCTGGCGGTGGCCTGCGGCAGTTGCATCATGTCGCCCACCATGGGCGTCACCCGCGGCGCCGCATCGGCCGCCTGCCGAGCCAGCCGTGTGCGGGCGGCGTCGATCATGCGCGGCGAGGCATCGAGGGCTTCGACCTGTGCGGCCGGCCACTGGCGGGCCAGCGCGACGGCGAGATCACCGGTGCCGCAGGCGAGGTCGAGCACCGCCGTGACCGGATGTCCATCGCGGCGCGCCGCCGCCACCGCCTCGCGCTTCCAGGCCGCGTCCATGCCGAACGAGAAGAGGCGCGTGAACGCATCGTAGCGCGGCGCAATACGGTCGAACATCGGCGTGACGAACGCCTGCTTGCGGGCCGGGTCGCGCAGGTGCGCGTCGACGTCGAGGTCGCCGAGTCGCGTGGGGCCGCCGTCCGGAACGACGGGCGCAGGATCACGAAGGCGCATGGGACATCGGGCGGGGTATATTGTGCGTATGCCGAACCGAGTCCCGATCTCGCGCCGCGGTGCAACGCCCGTCAGCACGTGGCTGCTGGGGTCCGTGATCGTGGGCTGCACTGCGCTGGTCGCGAATCGGGCCCTCGCCGAGAAGGATACCGGCAATCTATCGGTCGATCACGGCGTCGTGGCCGGCACCGATACCGCGCCGTCCACCGCGCCCACCGTGCGCCAGGCGTTCGGCACCGCCACCGTGCGCGACCTGGCCGGCAAGACGGTGCCCCTCGCCCCGGCCGGGCAGCCCACCATCGTCATGATCAACTCGCGCACCTGCCCCTGGTGCAAGAAGGCGCTGCGCGACCTCGGGCAACTCGCCGCCGGCCGCCCGCTGCCACGGCTCACGCTGCTCACCCTGGAAGGGGCCGAGGCCGGCGTACCGATGGTGAACGGCGAGCAGATCACCGGGGCCCGCCTCGTCGGCCCATCGGATGACGCCGAGCGGGAACGGCTCACCGCTCAGTTCCGGGGCACGCCCACCTTCATCGCCGTTGATCGCAACGGCCGCATCCTGCAGACGATGCCCGGCTACCCGATCTACGAGGAGATGAAGCGCTGGCACGCCGTCATGGCGGGCGAGGCGGCGGCGCCGTAACCCCCGGGTGGCCGCACGTCGCCGCCCTCAGGCCACTGCGTCACGCCGTCGCTCTGCCCGCGCCTCCAGCGTCACCAGCACCGCGAACACGGTGATGGTCACGGCGGAAATTGCGCACCACTGGCAGAAGCTCTTGAGCACGATGAACTCGCCGTACTTCAGGCGCAGGGTGAACAGCACCGCCGGCCACACCATCAGCTGCAGTGCCCGCGTGGGCCAGCGCGCCTGCTCGAACGCGGGCAGCGAGCCGATGGTGGCGACCACGAACAGCAGCGTGTAGCCCACGGCGCCGATGAGCGCCACGTCGATACCGAGAAACCACCCGTAGGGACTGCCCTGCACGTACGCGCAGCCTCCGCTACCGGAGCAGGAGAGGGTGCCCGTGAGGCCGAGCTTCCACAGGTGCAGGTATAGCGCCACCAGGGCGTTGGCGAGACTGGCGACGGCGATGAACTGGCGACGGCTCACGGGTGTGACGACGGGGCGGAGGAGAGGCAGAACGGCGCAGCGCTTGGACCGGGGCGCGCCAACGACACTACCGGATAAGATCACCCGCCCGTACCTTCGCGCGCCATGACCGTTCCCTCCGAGTCCCCGGCGCCTTCCGCCAGCGCCCTTCGTGCCACCCGGCGCGTCGCCGTCCATCGCTGGCGCGTCGCCGCCGCACTGACCGCGGCCATGGTCGTGGTCTACTTCGGATTCATCGCCCTCGTGGCGTTCCGGCCCGCGTTCCTCGCTCGGCTCGTAACCGACGGCCTGTCCATCGGCATCGTGCTCGGCGCGCTGGTCATCGTGGCCGCGTGGGGCCTGACCTACACCTACGTGCACTGGGCCAACCGGGTCTACGACCCCGCCCTCGCTGCGCTCCGCGTGCACCACGCGGAGGAAGGCCTGTGAACGGGCAGCCTGGCGCCGCCGCGGCCGCCCCGACCACCAGCTTCGGTACGCCCGACCCGGTGGCGATTGCCTTCTTCGGCGTGTTCATCACCATCACGCTGGGGATCACCTACTGGGCCGCCCGGCGCACCCAGACTGCCGACCATTTCTACTCGGCCGGCCGCTCCGTCACCGCCGGGCAGAACGGCTTCGCGCTCGCCGGCGACTACATGAGCGCCGCGTCGTTCCTCGGCATCGCCGGCCTCGTCTCCACGAGCGGGTTCGATGGCCTCATCTACTCCACCGGCTGGCTGGTCGGGTGGCCCGTGGTGCTGTTCCTCATCGCGGAGCCGCTGCGCAACCTCGGGCGCTACACCTTCGCCGACGTGGTGGCCGCGCGCCTGAATCCCGTGCCGGTACGCATCAGCGCCGCCTACGGCACCCTCGCCACCATCGCGTTCTATCTCATCGCGCAAATGGTGGGGGCCGGCAGCCTCATCCGCCTGCTCTTCGGCATTCCGTACGAAACGGCCGTCATGATCGTGGGCGCGGCGATGATGGCCTATGTGCTCTTCGGCGGCATGCTCGCCACCACCTGGGTGCAGATCGTGAAGGCGGTGCTGCTGCTCGGTGGCGCGGCGCTCCTGGCGCTGCTGGTGCTCTCGAAGTTCGGCTTCGATCCGCGCGCGCTCTTTGCCGAGGCAGCCCGGCAGCACGGCGCCGGCGTGCTCGCCCCCGGCAAGCTGGTCTCCAACCCGTGGGACGCCATTTCCCTCGGACTGGCGCTCATGTTCGGTACCGCCGGCTTGCCTCACATCCTCATGCGTTTCTATACCGTGCCCGATGCGCGCGCCGCACGCACGTCGGTCTTCATCGCCACGGGACTGATCGGTGTGTTCTACCTGATGACGTTCGTTCTGGGCTTCGGGGCCATGGTACTGGTCGGGCCGGACGCCATCCGGAGCATCGACGCCGGCGGCAACATGGCGGCACCCATGCTGGCCGAATTACTCGGTGGGCGTCCGTTCCTCGGGTTCATTGCCGCCGTGGCCTTCGCGACGATTCTGGCCGTGGTGGCCGGACTGGCCCTCTCCGGCGCGGCGGCCATTTCGCACGATCTCTGGTCGAGCGTCATCCGGCGGGGGCACCCCAAGCCCGGCGAAGAACTGCAGGTGGCACGACTGGCCACCATCGGCCTCGCGCTGGTGGCCATCGGGCTGGGCGTGGCCTTCAAGGGGCAGAACGTGGCGTTCATGGTGGGGCTGGCCTTTGCCATTGCGGCGAGTGCCAACTTTCCGGCGCTAGTGCTGAGCGTGTTCTGGCGTCGTACGAGCACCGCCGGCGCGGCGGCGAGCATGGTGGTGGGCACCACCACCACGTTGGCGTTGATCGCGCTTTCGCCAGCAGTGCAGGTCGATCTGCTGCACAAGGCGAGCGCGATCTTTCCGCTCAAGAACCCGGCGCTGGTGACCATTCCCCTCTCGTTCCTCACGGGCGTCTTGGTGTCGCGGCTCAAGCCCGACCGGGAGTCCGAGACCCGGTACGCCGCCCTGGAGGCGCGCCTGCTGCTTGGTGCGGAGTGACAGCGGGCGACGTCGGCCTGCTGTGCCCGGACATTCTTGCCGAGCCAGGCCGTGGGTACGCCCGGTCGATTTGCCCCGGCCGCGTACCGCCGCCGCCGACGCCAATCACAAAGCTGCTTGCGTTCTCTCACCCGGGAGGAGGTGTCGGAGACGTCAGCTAAGCTACTGCAAATCAATATCTTGAAGCATCACGGCGAGCCTGTTCCGCCCGCCGGCGGCACCGCGCTGTGAGTTTGGCATGAGGTTTGCACCAGTAGACGGCGCCACCAGCGGATGGCCCGTGGTGGCGGATCGATCCGCCCGATGACGACGCGGGGATCCTCACCGGCCACTCCCGACCTTCCATGCTCGACCGACTCACGCTACGCACCACGTTCTGGTGTGTCGCCGTCACGCTCATCACCGTCATCGTCGGCTCGGCCATCGTGCGGCTGCAGCAGCACGGTGGGATCGGTGCGACCCCGTTGCTGTCGGCGTTGGCGCTCGCCGTCACGGTCGCCGGTTGGCGCCGACTGCACGGTGAACTGCAGCGTCGTACGGCGGCCGACGCCAGCCTGCGGGAGCGCATGCGTCGACTGGACGAAGCGATGCAGGCCAGTGTCGACGGCGTCTTTCTGCTGCGTGCCGTGCGCGACCGCGACGGACACGTGCGGGATCTCGAGATCACCGATGTCAATCGCCGGGGCGCCGATCTGCTCTACGGCGATCGCGAAACGCTCATCGGCCAGCGCCTCCGCCGTGATCTGAGCCACCGGAATGGGGAGACGATCTTCGGCCGGTACGCCGAGGCGATCTCGGTCGGCGCGCCGCTTGTCGAGGAGGTGCGGGTCAACCGTCGACGCCTGGCGGCCAGCTGGATTCTGCATCAGGCCACGCCCACCAGCGACGGGGTGGCCGTCACGGTGCGTGACATCTCCATCCGGAAGCGCGAGGAGGTGCGACTCCGCAGGGCATCGCTCACCGACGACCTGACCCTGCTCTACAACCGCCGCGGGTTCATGGCCCTCGCCGACCAGCAACTGCGGCTGGCCCGACGCCAGGGCAAGGACGCCGTCGTGATGTACGCCGACATGGATGGCTTCAAGCAGCTCAACGACACCTATGGGCACGCGGTCGGCGATCGCGCCCTCGTGGCCGTGGCGCGTGTGCTGCAGTCCACCGTGCGCGACTGTGACGTGGTCGCTCGGCTGGGCGGCGACGAGTTCACGGTGCTTGCGCTGGATGCCGACGGCGTCGGCGCCCGGATCATCCAGCGGCGGATCGAGGAACGGCTCGCGATTCTCAACGCATCCGGCGAGTTGCCGACGCCGCTGGCGCTGACGATCGGTCATACGCGCGTTCGGCCCAACGACCCGGCCACGGTGTGTGAGCTGCTCGCGCGAGCCGACCAGCTGCTGTACGCTCGCAAGCGCCGGCGTCAGGTCATGCGGATGGTGCCAACCGCCCCGGCCAGCCGCCCCGTGCGTCAGCCGGCGACGCTCGCGCCGACGGCCGTGCCGGCGAGTGTCGCCGCGGTCGCCGCCGCCATGGCGTCGTCACGCGGCTTCGCTGCCCCCGTGCCAGGCACCATGTCGGGCGCATCGATCGCCCCCGTGCCGGGAACGCGCCCGCCGACCCAGGCGGCCTGAGTCGACACAGGTGCGCGCGCCCCCGCAGGCCACGCCCGACTACCAGTCGGGCGTGGCCTGCGGGGTTTCGTCCTCCTGCAAGCCGTCGATGAGGCGACGCCACCACGGCCGCTGGTCTTCCGCCCGCCGGGTGGCGCGCACCACCTGCCGCCACGCCGCGCGCATCGCCTGGGCGTCCTCGAAGCGATCCTCGACCCGTTGAGCGAGACCACGGACGAGCCACGATCCCAAGGCGTCGCTGATTCCGGCGTCGTGCAGCCGCGCCGGCAACGTGTCGGACAACTGCTGGGCCAGGATCTGTTCCGCCGCCCCGTCACCGAAGGGCGGGCGCCCGGTCAGGACGAAATACACGATGCTCGCCAGCGCGTAGCAGTCGGTGGCGGGCCCCTGCGCCTCACCGAGCAGTTGCTCGGGCGCGGCAAACGATGGAGTCCCCGACGTACCGGCCTTGTCGTCGCCAAGCGCGTAGGCGATACCGAAGTCACCAATGCGCCAACGCCGATATCGGTCAATCAGGATGTTCTCGGGCTTGAGGTCGCGATGGATGATGCCGCTCGTGTGCGCGGCGTGCAGTGCCTCGAGCACCTCGTCCACCTGCGGCGCAATCTCCTCGAACGGGCGCGGGCCGCTGCGCGACACGAGATTGGCCACCGAGCCACCTTCGGCCAGCTCCATCGTGTACCAGACCACGCCCCCGCGGCTGTCGCTGTCGTAGATCGGGACGATCGCGGCGTGGGCGAGTTGGGCCGCCAGACGGGCCTCCCGTCGGAAGCGTGCGACGGCCACGTCGTCCCTGGCGATGTGCGGATGCAGGACCTTGATGGCCACCTCGCGCGACAACGAAAGATCGCGGGCGCGCCACACGCTGCCGAACATGCCGCGCCCGAGCGGCGAGAGGATTTCGTAGTCATCGGCCGTGGCCCACCGCAGACGGGCCTCGGCCGAGTCGAGGGCCTTGGGGAGTTCGTCGCCCTCCGGCGCAATGAGCACGGGGCGCACCGAGACGTGCCGATCGAGCTCACGCAGCATGGTCGCCACGCTCGGATACCGATCGGCCGGATTGGCGGACAACGCCCGTTCGAGCACGGTCGACAGGGCTTGCGGACAATCGGATCGCAGCAGCGGAAGCGGTGGCACGTCCGTTTCCGGTGGTGTTTCGCCGGTGAGCATCAGGAAGAGCATCGCCGCGAGCTGCCACTGGTCGGACGCCGGCGTCGGACGCCATTCGCCGGGCGCCCACTCCGGGGCGCGGGGCGTGAACTGCGGGTCGGGCGTGAATCCGGCCGGGCGCTGTTCACGCGGCAGGACCCACTCCCACCCCAACAACCACAGGCGCCCCCCCGGCGTCAGCCACACCGTGCTGGCCGACACGGCCCCATGGGCGGCGGCCGTGTCGTGAATGTAGCTGAGCGCGCTGCCAGCCTCGCGGAGCACCTGAAACGCAAACTGGATGGCGTCGGGCCCGAGGCGGGTCACCCGCGAATACACCGTTTCCCCGGAGATCCAGCGTCGCAGGTATCCGGGGCCGCGCCGGCTCTCCTCGTACGAGGCCCAGAAGTGGTAGGTCGTGGGAATGGACGGGTGGTTCCGGTGCGCCAGTGCGCGGGCTTCGTTCTTCAGCCAGTCGCCGTGCCGCGGATCTGGTACGCTCACGAGCGACAAGGAACGGCCCAGCGCGTCCACGACTTCCTGATAGTGCCGATGTTCGCGTTGAATGGCCTCATCGCCCCACGACCATCCCGGGGGGAGCGTCCACGACTCGAGATGGAGCGCCGGCGACGGCGTGCTGATCTGGTCGGTCGTGGGCGTGCGTTGGGCCATGCCGTAGTCTAACGTCAGACGTCCCGTCCTGCCGCGTCGTCCGCTCCCGCCTCGCGCTGTACGGCCACTCGGAGTCCGATGCGCACGGTCGTACCCTCTCCGACGCGACTCGCCACGTCGATGGTACCGCCCCACCCTTCAATCAGGCGTCGACTGATGGCCAGCCCGAGCCCACTGCCGCTGGTCCGAGTGGAGAAGTGAGGTTCGAAAATCTGCGGCAGCACGTCGGCGGCGATCCCCGTGCCGTCGTCGATGACGTCGATGCGCACCTGCCCGGCTTCGTCCCGCACTTGCACCCGAACGGTCGTCGCGTCGGCAAGGCGGGCGTTTTCGAGGAGGTTGAGCAGCACCTCGCGCAACTCGTCGGGCTGCGCCAACGCCCGTAGCGTGGCCCCGCCGGTTTCCGGCGCGTCGAGCAGCCAATGGACCGGCGCGCGCTGGTCGTCGCCATCGCCGAGGCGCTCCAGCGCCAGCACATCGCGCGCCACTTGCCGCACGTCGACGGCCACGGCCGGCGTCCGGTTGGCCGGCGCGGTACCGTAGCGGCTGAACGCGCGCGCGATCTGATCGAGGTGGTCGATTTCGGCCAGCACACGCGTGACGTTGGTCTCAAGGATCTGCGCGAAGTCGCCGCGACCATCGCGGTAGGCGCGACGCAGGTGCTGGACGCCAAGCCGGATGGGCGTGAGGGGGTTCTTGATCTCGTGCGCGACCTGCCGCGCCATTTCGCCCCACGCGAGCACACGCTGTGCCGACGCGAGGTCCGTGATGTCGTCGATCGTCAGCACGGCGCCGGACGGCAGCCGCGTGAGGCGCGCCTGCAGCTGGCGGCCCTGCAGGGTGAGCTCGAAGGCCTGCTCGTCCTCAGTTCCGGCAAGAAACGCGCGGCACCGTTCGACGAGTGGTCGCAAGGTGGCCGGCAGCGCGTCCAGCCCGGCGTCAGGCGCGCGCACCGCGCGCCCCAGCAGCGCCTCGGCGCGTGGATTGGCGAGACTGATGGCGCCCGAGTCGAGCAGAGCCAGGACACCGCTCGCCACGTGCTGCAGGACGGCGGCCGTGCGTCGCTGCGCCGCTTCGAGCGCGCGGCGACTGGTGGCCAGGTCACTCGCCATGCGCCCGAAGGCGCGATACACGGGCGCAAACTCGGTGGCGGGGGCCGTGCCCAGCGACGGCGCCTCCCGGCCAGCCGCAATGGCCAACGCCGCCTCGCGCAAGGCACCGACGGGACGGGCCAGCGATCGGGCCGCGACGCCGCTCGACCAGATCGCCGCCAAGGCACCGAGCATCGTGGCGAAGAGCACCAGGATGCCGAGGTCTTCCCGTCGCGCATCGAGGGCGAACTCATCGCCGCGGGCCGGCGTGGCCAGTACGCCGTCGCGCGCGCCCTCCAGCCCCGTCCGCCCGAGCTGGCGAAAGCCGACCAGAGTGCGCACGGCGCCCACCTGCACTCGGCGCGTGGCGAAGATGTCATCCGCCCCGAAGTCCTCGCCGTTGAGCGTCCCGGGAAGCAGACGCCCGAGGGGGGCGAGGGCGTCGAGCAGCGGATCACTCGCCGTGGCGAGCAGTCCGTGCCGATACAGGAACAACGGGGCGCCGGTGCTCGAGGGGGCCGTACCAAGCACGCGCTGCTCCTGCTCAGCGGCGGCCACCCGCAGCGTCTCACGCACAAGCAGTTCGCGTGCGGCGCGATCGTCGTCCTGCAGGCGGTACCATGCCCACAGCGCAAAGATGGCCGCTGGCGCGATGAAGAACGTCAGCAGGGCACCGCTGAGCCGGACGCGATACGAGCGCGACCAGCGTGCGCGACGCACCTGCAGGAGACGCCCGAGCGCGCCGTCGGCCAGCGCGGTCACCGACCAGAGCCACAGCACGGCGACCACATCGAGCATCACCAGCAGGGCGCCCCGGGGCAACAGCCGTTCGAGGCGTCCGAGATCGATCTCCACGTGCACCCGCTGCGGGGCCAGTCGGTCACCTGCCAGACCGTCGCCGTGCAGCGCATCCGCGCGCCGGCGCCACGTGATGCTCGCCGGGCCGTCAACGGCGCCCATCGGCGCGCCAATGCTCAGCCGATACGGGTCTTCACGAACACGGGTCCCGGCGACGCCGGTGATGGCGGCGAAGGGATCGAACTGGAGGAGCCGGGTGCGCGGTGGCACCGCGATGGTGGTCACGACGCCATCGGGAGCGGGGACCGCGGCCAGCAGGAAGCTCTCCAAGCCGTAGTTGACCCACCCCAACTCCACCTGGCCGCTCGTGCGTGCCACGGTGGCGAGATACGCCTGCTGGTTCTGCGAGTCCGCCACGGGGGTCAGCGCGAGCACCGACACGGCGGTGTCCGAGTCCGGTACCCAGCGAGCCAGACGCGCGGGGTAGCCGGCCTGCGCGAGTTCACTCGCGGCGTAGCGACGCAGCAGGGCCCCGGCGCTCTGGGCGGGGCGCCTCTCGTCGCGTTGGGCGATGGCAAAGCGGTCCAGGAGGCGCTGGGCGTTTTCATCGACGGTCGGCAAACGCTCGAGATCGTACTGGGCGAGTGCGGTCCGCGCCCGGACCGTGGCCCCCCACGTCAGCGTGACGGCCCCCGTGCCCGCCACCACGGCCGCCGCCACCACCTGCGGCAATCCGCGGCGCGTCACGGCGAGGGCGGCGATGGCGGCCACCCAAAGCAGCGGGTACCACGAGGGCCAGACGCCCGGCGCATCGAGCAACACCGGCGCGAGAACCGCCGCACTCAGGGCGATGAGCGGCGCGATCGCCGGTGGCACCCCGCGCCGGGCGCCCAATGCGGCCTGGCCGGACGCGGCGCCGGCCAGCAGGATCGTCGCCGCGACCAGGGCGAGCGCGAGTTGCCACGCGATCCAGAGGCCGAAGCCCGCGCCGGCCGCCGGCACCGCGATGCCGCGCGCAAGATCGCGCAGCAGGTACGGCCCCCCGATCGCCAACGCGGCGCCCAGCAGTACGAGCAGGACGGTCGTGAGGCGCGAGCGCCGCGGGAACGGCGTCCGCAGCATGAAGAGCAACATGGCCAGCAGGAGCGTGGCGGTCACCAGCAGCGCCGCCACGGTCGACGTCAGTGGGCCGCCCATCGGCGCGAAGTAGCTGGCCGGGTCGAAGAGCAAGGACAGATTCGACAGACCGGAGAGCGGGGCCAACGCCACCGCCACCAGAACGGCCCCGGCGGCCGCCCACCGTTGGACGGTGCGCGCCGGTCGCCGCCACGCCACGGTCAGGTACGCCACGACCGCGAAGGCCAGCACCAGGCTGGCGCGAAGTCGCGCCCGCTGTTCAAGGGCCAGCCGCGCCTCGCCCTCGGTGTAGGTGGTGGCGCGGACGCGCGCGAGTCGGCGCGGCCCATCCGGCACCACCACGACCGTGGTCCCGGCATCCACGTGCACGCTGTCCGGCGATTCGATGATCGTATGGGCACCGTCGACGTCGCCGGGCAGCGCCTGCAGCAGGCTCCGTGCGAACCGATCGGCGGGCGGGGCCGACGCCAGCAACGCCGTGGCGACCAGTTCGATGCGCCCATCTGCCGATCGCGCC
The DNA here is from genome assembly GCA_021299375.1 of Gemmatimonadota bacterium. Taxonomy (GTDB): domain Bacteria; phylum Gemmatimonadota; class Gemmatimonadetes; order Gemmatimonadales; family Gemmatimonadaceae; genus Gemmatimonas. Next base: position 1,678 of record JAJTGR010000051.1, on the reverse strand, counting down.
CGGGCCACGAGCGATGTGTGGAACGCCCCGTCCACCAACCGCAGGCCGGGCGCCGCCAGGGGCGCGACCGGGGTGTGCAACTGCCCGGCGCGCGCGACCAGGGTGTCCCGGCGAAAGAGCAGCAAGGCCGACTCGATCCCGCGCTGGAGAGGCGGCGCCACCGCCGCGGCGCCCCCCGACGCCACCTGTCGCACGAAGGCCGAATCCGTGAGGGGCGATTGCACGGCGGCCCGCAGCACGTCCGCGATTTCGGTGAGGCTCTCCGCCACCCGCTGGGCGCGCGCCTCCCGTTCCGCGGCCGACCACGCGGGCCAGTTGCGTCGCATCGAGACCAGGGTGGCGGTGTCCGACGCGGCGAGCAGCAGCGCGGCGGCCAGCGCGGCCACGGTCACCATGGCCATGGCGCGCGGCCGATGCACCCTGACCGTAAACCACGCCGACAGGGCGGTCGTCAGGCCGACGGCAGCGAGGCGCCCCCACTCCGGGCTTTGCTGCCAGTAGGCCAGCGCCACGATGGCGGCGGATGTGCTGAGAACCCAGGCCGTCGGCCAACGATCGGAGACGGCGGGCGCGCGAGGTGATGGCATGGCCCCACAATACCCCAGCGGGTTCCCGGAGGCGAAGGGTTCGCTCGCGCTGCGTTATCTTGCGGAGATGATCCGGCCCGCTGCGCACCGCCTGCTGCTCCTGCCCGCGACACTCGCCATGGCGACCGCCATCGCCGAGCGGGTCCCGGTCGCGCAGCCGCCGGCCCGCCTCGACGTCGGCAGCTTCACCATCCTCCTGAATGGGCAGCGCGTGGGGCGCGAGCAGTTCTCGGTCCAGCGCGTAGACGCGGGCGACGGCGCCACGCTCGAGCTGCGCGCCGAGTCGTCGATCGGTGATCGCCGCAGCGCCATGCGACTCGAAGCCGACTCCGCCGGGACACCCGTGCGCTATTCGGTCGAGGAGCGGCGCGGCACCGAGCTGCTGTTGCGCCTCGGGGGACAGCGGGTGCGAGGACGCTTCGCCACCCTTGCCCGCAGTGTGACTGGGGAGGCGGCCCGCGAGTACCTGCTGCGCCCGGGCGCGGTCGTCGTGGAAGACGACGGCTTCGTGCAGCACACCTTGCTCGTGCGGGCACGCGCGCTCGCCGTGGACAGCGGGGTCACGCTCCCCAGCCTCACCCCGGTGGCCAATGCCCAGGGCGCCGTGCGCATCGTGCTCGAGGCCGAGGCCGACGAGGTCAGTATCGCGGGAACCCGCCGACCGGCGCGACGGTGGCGGATCGTGACCGCCAGCGGTGAGCTCCGGCTGGTCTGGGCCGAGCGGGACGGGCAACTGCTGCGCATCCGGATCCCGGGACGCGGCCTCGAGGCCCTCCGCGACGATGTGCCCAGATGAGCGAATGTCACCCTGAATGAAACCGTAGGTCCGGACTCCGCGTATGCCCCCAGTCCCTTCTCCTTCTCCGCGCTCTTGCTCATGACACCTTCGGTGAGATTTCACGCACTCGCGCTTGCGTTCGGCGCCGCGGCCTCGGCCCTGGCCCCACGGTTTGCCGTGGCCCAGACGCCCCGCCCGAGTCAGGGCACCGTCCTGTCGCTTGCCGATGCGCTGACCCTCGCGCGCCGCAATAACCCCACCCTGCAGAACGCCGTGAACGCCCGCCGGACAGCCGCCGCGAGCGTTCGCGCGG